>CAZKWC010000062.1:0-8099 GCA_964556425.1 uncultured Limnohabitans sp.
AATTTTATTAGAAGCCTTAAAACATAAATTTCGCTAATGCTATTGTGATTGTTTTATTGACTATTTTTCAGTTTCTTATACCTGCTAATAATCAAAATTTTTAATTGTCATTAATTCCCGTATGGCTTAATACGATTATGTGCCAATATTCCTGCTTCATCTAAAATTGGATAGGCAATAGAACAAATATGCGAATTAATACGTTTTAGTTCGCTGATCAAATCAATATGCAAGGAACTAGTTTCAAAACTTTGCAGGGTCTCATCGCTTAGTCTATCAAGATGCGATTGCGCAAATTGATGTTCCAAGTCTCTAAATCTTGCTTTTTCTTCGATTAAGGTTTGGGCATCTTGTACATTACCAGTTAAAAAAACACTCATGCCTAAGCGTAAATTATCTAATAGGCGCTTATGTAGTTCGGTAATTTCAGCCATACCAGCATTAGAAAAATGCCGACCCGGTTTAATTTTTTTAGTTTCTACATCTTGTAATATGCGTTCTATTACATCGCCAATATGTTCCATATTGATGGTAAAACTAATAATATCAGTCCAGCGTTTGCTCTCGGTGTCGCCTAAAGCTTCTCTTGAAATTTTGGTTAAATAATATTTAATAGAGCTATACAAGGTATCGACTGTGTCATCCATTTTGCGTAATTCTTCGGCCAATTGCAAATCATCATTTTTAATAACGGTAAGCACACCACGCAACATGGTTTCCACTACTTCAGCCTGATACATCGCTTCCCTGGCCGCACAAGAAATGGCCAACGAGGGGGTACTTAAAGCCGAAGGGTCAAGATGATGATGCCTCGCAATTTTAGATTCTGCACTTTTTACATCAGGCAAAATAATTTCGGCAAGTTGAGCAAACCATTGAGTGAAGGTAATACAAATCAGCCCTACCATTAAGTTAAAACATAAATGCAAAATAACGACTAACTGGGCTGGGTCTTTGGTATATTGCTGGGCCAGTGGTAGCCAGAAGCTAAGCAAAGGTAAGGCAATTAACACCCCAACCATCTTAAACAGTAAATTACCCATGGGCACACGCCTGCTGGCTATATCTGATTTGGCGGTAGTAATGACGGCCAATAATCCACTACCCAAATTAGCGCCTAATACCAAACCTAAAGCGACTTCTATAGGCACACCACCAGAAGCGGCAATAGTGGCAGTTAGTAAAACAATCGCTAGGCTTGAATAAGAAAAAACGACTAACATCGCACCCACCAACAACTCTAAAAGCAGGTCGCTAGAAAGGGTGGCTAATAAGGCTTTAACCGCTGGTGACTGAGTTAACACGACGGTAGAGTTGGTCACTAGCCTGAGGGCTAACAGCATTAATCCCAAACCAATTAAAACACGACCCACTCGGCCTGCTGTAGTATCGGGCCGGGTAACAAATAAAAAAACTCCGACTAAAATAAATAAAGGGGATAACCAAGACAGGTCAAGGGAAAATAAAACAGCCATGACACTAGTGCCAATGTCTGCACCCAACATAACAGCCAAGGCAGGTGTAAGACCGACCAAACCTTGTCCAACAAACGAGGAAACAATTAAAGCCGTGGCAGTGCTTGATTGCACCAAAGCAGTTACAGCAAAACCGGAAAGCATTGCTGTAAAACGATTTTTCATACCCACACCCAAAACCGATCTTAATTTGCTGCCAAACACTTGTAATATGCCTTTACGGACTAAGTGTGTGCCCCAAACCAAAAGGGCAATAGCTGCTAATAAATTAAGTAAATGGGTCATTAACCTGCCTTTTAAAAATAAAAATAGTAGATTGTCAACAATCTACTATTTGTCATTATCAAGGAAAAAAGCAAAAGAAATGTTAGTTATTTGGGTGTTTTTGAAAAGAATTGAAAATTGGGTGTATTTTTTTCGGTTTTTTGGGTGTTTACCAAGTTATTTTTATAAAATTTTTAAAATAACTTGGTTTTTTCATCAAATTGTCACATTAATCAGCTAAGTGATTTTTTCCCGAAGGATCTGCTCAGTTCATCCCAGATTAACACGATAGCGCCAACTGTAATAGCGCTGTCTGCAACGTTAAATGCCGGAAAATGTCCTGCATAAAACAAGAAGTCGAGAGTTGCATGATGGAAATCTAAAAAGTCCACTACATAACCATAACTGACTCTATCGATTAAATTACCAATTGCTCCAGACAGAATAAGAGTTAAAGCCAGAGACAATCGCTTGTTTGCTAAACTCGTGCGAAGCATATTGCTAATTAACACAATAGCGGCAATGGCCAAGATGGTAAAAAACCATCTTTGCCAACCACCGGCATTAGCTAAAAACGAAAAGGCAGCCCCCTCGTTATGCACTCTTACAATATTAAAAAAACTCGTTACAAAAACACTGTCTCTAAACTCAAAATGTTTGACTATCCATAGTTTGGTGAGTTGATCCAACACCACCAAAACCAAACATATAGCCAGCCATATTTTGAGTGACACAGATGATGTCAAAGCCTTTGAAGGGCTTGCATCATTGCTTGGATTAGTGGAGTTATTAGACATGTAATCGCTTTTCATCAGAGCCTGTTAAATTACCTGCACAGCGCCCACAAATAGTGGGGTGTTCTGGGTTGCTGCCTACATCTTCTTCATAATGCCAGCAACGCTCACATTTCACACCTTTGGCTACGCTGGTTTGAATTTTTAATTCATCAGCTTGTACTAGGTCTAAGCTAGAGGTAATAAAGGCAAATGCAATGTCCTCACCCAAGCTTTGTAAAAGGGCATAGTCAGCAGCAGGAGCTGCAATAGTTAAATGCACTTGCAAAGAAGAACCGACAGCACCTGAAGTACGTAAGGTTTCGATTTCTTTATTGGCTAATTCACGAATTTCACGAATGCGATTCCATTTGGCTAATAAATCTAAATTAGGTGGGGCTAATTTTTCAAAACGCTCTAAGAAAATAGATTCAGAGTGGCCAAACACTTGCCATGCTTCTTCAGCGGTAAAGCTTAAGAAAGGGGCAATCCAACGCAACATGTTTTGAGTGATTTGATAGAGTGCTGTTTGTGCACTGCGACGTGCCAATGATTGAGCTGCTGTGGTGTATAACCTATCTTTTAATACATCTAAATAAAAAGCACCTAAATCTTCGCTGCAGAAAATTTGAATTTTTGCCACTACAGGGTGGAACTCAAACTCTTTGTAATGCTCTAAAATTTCAGTTTGTAATTGAGCAACGCGGCTTAAAGCATAGCGGTCAATTTCAAGCATTTGTTCAAACGGCACTGCATCTTTGTTAATGTCAAAATCATTGACATTAGCCAATAAAAATTTGAGAGTATTGCGAATGCGTCTATAGGTATCTACTACCCGGGCCAAAATCTTATCGTCAATGGCTAAGTCGCCTGAATAATCGGTAGAGGCACACCACAATCGAACAATTTCTGCGCCCATTTTGTCAGAAACCTCTTGAGGAGCGACTACATTGCCCACCGATTTACTCATTTTTAAGCCCTTACCATCGACGGTAAAGCCATGAGTTAACAAGTTTCGGTAAGGTGCACGGTCGTACATAGCACAAGCCGTTAATAAGGAACTATGGAACCAGCCACGATGCTGATCATAACCCTCTAGGTAAAGGTCGGCCTCAGGGCCCGAGCTATGACCACTACCGGCATGAGAGCCTTTTAACACCGTCGTATGGGTGGTTCCTGAGTCAAACCAAACTTCTAAAATGTCTGTGCTTTTGGTGTAGAAAGGGGCATCGGCTGCGCCTAAAATGGCTTCTGCAGTGACTTTACTCCAAGCCTCAATGCCGCCTTTTTCAACCGTGTCAGCGGCAATATCTAAAATTTCAAGCGTACGTGGATGCAACTCACCTGAGTCGATGTGCAAGAAAAACGGCAATGGCACGCCCCAACTTCTTTGACGGCTAATACACCAGTCAGGTCGGTTGCTAATCATGTCACGCAAACGGTTTTTACCATTTTTAGGGAAGAACTGAGTTTCTTCGATGGCGGCTAAGGCTAATTGGCGTAAACTTTTTGCTGCTTTGTTTTCAGTGAAAACACCTTCTCCCTCGTCCATACGTATAAACCATTGGGCCGCTGCTCGGTAAATCACTGGGGTTTTGTGTCTCCAGCAATGCGGATAGCTGTGAACAATATTGGTAGTGGCAAACAAGCGACCATTTTGTTCAAGGGTTTCAATAATGATAGGGCAAGCCTTCCAAATATTGAGTCCACCAAACAGGGGCAACTGCGCCTCATACTGACCATTTCCTTGAACCGGATTTAAGATGTCATCATAGCTTAAACCATGTGCAACACAGCTGTTAAAGTCTTCTAAACCATAAGCAGGTGCAGAGTGAACAATACCCGTACCATCGGTATCGGTGGCATATTCAGCTAAATAAACAGGGCTTAAACGCTTGTAACCTTCATGCACATGAGAGAGTGGATGATGGAAGTTTAAACCACCTAATGCTTCACCCTTGCAAGTGGCAATAATTTGACCGGTTAAGCCAAAACGTGTCATACAGTCTTCTACTCTAGACTGTGCTAATACCAATAAACCACGCTCGGTATCGACCAATGCATATTGCAAATCGGGGTTGATATTAAGAGCTTGATTGGCTGGGATGGTCCAAGCAGTGGTAGTCCAAATAACCACAAAAGCGTCTTTGTTTATTTGGCTTTGACCAAAAGCTTGAGCGAGTTTTTGTGGCTCGGCACATAAAAAACCGACATCAAGTGTTTGTGATTTTTTATCAGCGTATTCGATTTCAAACTCAGCCAAACTAGAGGCGCAATCAAAGCACCAATAAACTGGTTTGAGGCCACGATAGACAAAACCGCGTTGCATGACCTTTTTAAAAGCACGAATTTCTTCGGCTTCATTTTTAAAGTCCATGGTTTTGTAAGGATGATCCCACTGACCTAAAACACCAAGGCGTTTGAAGTCGGCCATTTGCTGAGCGATTTGTTCTGTAGCAAAAGCACGACTTTTGGCTTGCATATCATCTCGGGGAATATTACGGCCATGGAGTTTTTCAATGGCGTTTTCAATAGGTAAACCATGGCAATCCCAGCCAGGAATATATTGAGCATCAAAACCTTCTAGTTGACGCTCTTTTACAATCATGTCTTTTAAAACTTTGTTGACGGCGTGACCAATATGAATTTTGCCATTGGCATAAGGAGGGCCGTCATGCAAAATAAATTTCTCGGCACCTGCACGAGAGGCGCGTAATTTTTTATAGATACCCTTTTCCTCCCAGGCTTTAACCCATGCAGGTTCACGTTTAGGTAAGTCACCACGCATTGGAAACGGGGTATCAGGTAAATTAAGGGTGCTGCGATAGTCTTTTTTAGCGTCGGTCATAATGAGGGGAAAATTAAATTAGCAATCTTTGACAGTTTTAGTCAAAACAAACTTGACTCACATAAGCGCGGTATTTCAAAGTCAACTAGCCAAGCAAAGTTGTACTTTGACCGCTTTAAATTCGGTCGTGGGTGGTTTGTCTGCGTATCAAGTTATGCCGCGAGGCAAAAAAAGCGCGAGCATCATCACAGTCACGTTGAATGCCTTCGGTAAGGGACTCAAGACTGTCATAGCGCAATTCATCATGAAGTTTATGCAGTAGTTCCACACGTACTATTTTACCGTAGCCAAAGTTCAAATCTAAATGACTTGGCCAATCTAATATGTGAGTTTCGAGTAAAACTCGACCTCCATTCACATCATTTGGGTCTAAAGATGGCCTGACTCCCATATTGGCAACCCCAACAAGAGCTTGTTGCTGGTCAATACCATGCACTAATACGGCATAAATTCCGCTACAAGCCGGTTTCCAGTGTGGAAATCTTTGGTTAATAGTTCTAAAGCCGAGTTCGCGCCCCAATTTTCTGCCATGTACGATGTGGCCCGAGACGCAATAAGGACGTCCTAATAATTCTTCTACCCAGGGCATATTACCTTGGGCGAGCGCTTGTCTTACTGCAGAACTAGAAACTCTAATATTGGACAACTCAAAACTGTCTAATTTATCAAGTTGAAAGCCATGAAGCACTGAGTTTTTTTGTAATAAATCAAAGTCACCTGTTCTTCCTGCACCAAATTTAAAATCATCACCCACCATTAAAAATTTCATGTTTAAGTGGTGAATCAAGATATTTTGAATAAAGTCCTGTGCGCTTAATTGTGCAAAAAAAGCGTTAAAAGGCACAACAATGCAGTGATCAATACCTAAATTGGCTAATTCCTTCACTTTGTCGCGAAAAGTGGCAATTCTGGCGGGTGCTAAATCGGGCTTGGCATTTTGCTTGGCAAAAAAATCTCTAGGGTGAGGTTCAAAGGTTAAAACGGCCGTTTTTAGTCCAAGTTGTTTAGCTTTTTCTTTTAATTGGGCAAGCATAATTTGATGGCCACGATGTAAGCCATCAAAGTTTCCTATAGTAAGGGCACAACCTTGTGCTTGATTAAACCCATTTGGATAAGGTAAGCCATTAGAATGATTAAAGCGAAGACGACTGATTTTCATTCTTTGAGTTGAATAAGAATTAAGGATGTGAGGGTAAAGCGTGAAAAATAAATTTTTTCAATGCTTTTGAGAGTCTTTTGTATTTTTGATAAAACTATTCATCAAAAAAAGGCTTCAAGACCGTAAATCATAACGGCAAACTCAAACGAGGCGAATTAAACTGGAAAAAACAATGAAAAACGACAAGAAACCGTTGAATTGCTAGTTATTGATTGATTAACACTATGATTTAATCAAGTTTTTAATTATAAATTGTTGCTTAGTTTATCAATGGTTGTAGCATATAAGTCACTCAGTTAATTTAACTTAAATCAATTCTCGTTTAAAAATATTCGCAATCACGTTACAATCTCCAATACTTACGAGTAAACGAGATGGATTTTCCTTGTTGTTGCGTTTTATTAAATATAAAAGGCAACCAAAAATGATTAAATGGAGCAAATTAGAAGTGAGTGCCATCAATAACATTCCCCGTCGTCTAGTCACCGCCCTTCGAACTGGTGGGCTTTGGGTTGCAACTTGGGGTGCAACAGCCGCTTATGCGGTTAACGATTTAAAAGGCGGTCCTGCCGTCAATCAACTGTATTTACATCCGGCCGCCACCAAAATTGCTGAAGAGCAACGTTGGTTACACGATATGATGATGGTAATTTGCCTTGCTATCTTTGTAGCTGTGTTTTCTGTGATGTTTTATTCCATTTGGAAGCATCGTAAATCACGTGGTCACAAACCGGCAACTTTTCATGAGTCGGTAAAGGTCGAAATTATCTGGACAATTGTTCCATTTTTAATCGTTATTCTTATGGCATTGCCAGCAACCAAAGTATTGGTTGCCCAAAAAGATACCACTAACGAGGACTTAACCATTAAAGCCACTGGTATGCAGTGGAAATGGGGTTATGAATATTTACGTGGTGAGGGTGAGGGCATTGCTTTTATTTCTAACCTCGATAAATCTCAGCGCGCCATGTCCAATTCTGGCGTGGTAGATGCTAAAGAAACCGATTATTTATTCAAAGTCGATAATCCTTTAGTCGTTCCTGTAGGCAAGAAAATTCGTATTGTGACTACTGCTAACGATGTGATTCACTCATTTGCGGTTAACTCTTTAGGTATTAAGCAAGATGCTATTCCAGGTTTTGTTCGCGATACCTGGTTCCGTGCCGAAGCTGAAGGCGACTACTACGGTCAATGCCAAGAGTTGTGCGGCAAAGAACACGCCTATATGCCAATTCATGTCAAGGTCTTAAGCGAAAAAGCTTATTCCGAATGGGTAGCTGTTGAGCAAAAGAAAATGGCTGCTAAATTAGATGATCCTACAAAAGTATGGACCTTAGATGAAGCTATGAAAGCTGGTGAAAAAGTTTATGCTGCTAAATGTTTGTCATGCCATCAGTCGAATGGTAAAGGCGGCGGTGCTATTAAACCGGTTGATGGTTCAGCTGTAGTACTTGATGCAGATGCTAATAAACAAATTATGGTTTTATTGAATGGTCAAAACAACCAGGCAATGCCTTCATGGTCATCATTAAGCAACTCTGAAATTTCAACTGTCATCACTTACACAAAAAATAGCTGGT
>CAZKWC010000062.1:8199-17127 GCA_964556425.1 uncultured Limnohabitans sp.
TCATTAAGCAACTCTGAAATTTCAACTGTCATCACTTACACAAAAAATAGCTGGTCGAATAAAACTGGCCAAGTGGTGCAACCAGCTGAAGTGGCTGCTGCTCGTAAATAATTGTTATAAATATAGTCTGGAGTTCTCAAAATGAGCGCTGTTCTTGATCATTCTGCACACGGTCACGCTGATCATCACGATCATCATGACCATCATGCCCCCACCGGCTGGCGCCGTTGGGTGTTCGCCACCAATCACAAAGACATTGGTACTTTGTACATGTTATTTGCATTAACCATGTTAATGTTTGGTGGTGTTTTGGCGTTGTTAATTCGCTTAGAGTTATTCCAACCTGGTTTGCAATTTGTGAACCCTGAGTTGTTTAATTCACTTACCACTATGCATGGTTTGATTATGGTGTTTGGTGCCATCATGCCTGGTTTTGTGGGTTTTGCTAACTGGATGTTGCCTTTGCAAATTGGCGCATCTGATATGGCGTTTGCCCGTATGAATAACTTTAGCTTCTGGTTAATGATTCCAGCGGCCTTAATGTTGGCAGGTTCATTCTTTATGCCTGGTGGAGCACCATCTGCAGGTTGGACACTCTATGCACCGTTAACATTGCAAATGGGTCCATCTATGGATGCTGGTATTTTTGCCATGCATATTTTGGGTGCCAGCTCTATTATGGGTTCCATTAACATTATTGTGACCATTCTTAATATGCGCGCCCCAGGCATGACACTCATGAAAATGCCGATGTTTGCATGGACATGGTTAATTACTGCCTATTTATTGATTGCGGTTATGCCTGTGTTGGCTGGCGCTATCACTATGACGCTCACTGACCGTCATTTTGGTACTAGCTTCTTTAATCCAGCGGGCGGCGGCGACCCAGTGATGTATCAACATATTTTCTGGTTCTTCGGACATCCAGAGGTTTACATCATGATTTTGCCTGCCTTTGGTATTATTAGCCAAGTAGTTCCAGCTTTTGCACGTAAGCGTTTATTCGGTTATGCGTCAATGGTTTATGCAACATCTTCAATTGCGATTCTCAGCTTTATTGTTTGGGCGCATCACATGTTTGCTACAGGTATGCCAGTAACAGGTCAGTTATTCTTTATGTATGCGACCATGTTAATTGCCGTACCAACAGCGGTCAAAATCTTTAACTGGATTGCGACTATGTGGCAAGGTTCTATGACCTTTGAAACTCCAATGTTGTTTGCAGTCGGATTTATTTTCGTATTTACCATGGGTGGTTTTACAGGCTTATTCTTGGCCATGGCACCTATTGATATTCAATTGCAAGATACCTACTATGTAGTGGCTCACTTCCATTATGTGTTGGTTGCAGGTTCATTGTATGCAATGTTCTCTGGTGCCTACTACTGGTTACCTAAATGGTCTGGTGTTATGTATTCCGAGACTCGTGGCAAAATCCACTTCTGGTGGTCACTCATTTCTTTCAACGTTACATTCTTCCCAATGCACTTCTTGGGCTTAGCTGGAATGCCGCGTCGTTACGTTGACTACCCAATGCAATTCGCCGATTTTAATGCGGTAGCTTCTATTGGTGGTTTGTTCTTCGGTTTGGCACAGGTTTACTTTATTGTGGCAGTTGTGATTCCATGTATGCGTGGCAAGGGCGAAAAAGCACCACAAAAACCATGGGAAGCAGCCGAAGGTCTAGAGTGGGAAGTTCCATCTCCAGCACCGTTCCATACTTTTGAAACCCCACCGAAATTAAACGCTGACGCAAACCGCATCATTGCTTAATTATTAACTCACATCCTATAAGGCTGACCAAATGACACCTGAACAAAAACGTAAAAATCGCAATATGGCCTTAACACTTCTTTCGGTCGTTATCGTGTTTTTTATTGGCTTCATGGTCAAATCAGCCTTATTAGGTAGGTAATTTTAAATGGCTAAAAAATTGCACGATATTAAAATGCTGGGCAAACTAGTGGTAATTACCCTAGGGATGTTTGCTTTTGCTTATGCTATGGTGCCTTTGTATCAAGCCATTTGTGAATTTACTGGGGTTAATATTTTAGCTTTAGGTGAAAAAAGCATTCCAGGAAGCCCGTCTTATAACGGTGCTAAACCAGGCGCAACCAACACTCAAGTCGATTTATCTCGTACCATAACAGTCGAACTAGATGCTAACTCTCGTGGTCCTTGGAGTTTTAAACCTGCTCAAAGTTCCATCAAAGTGCATCCCGGAGAAATTGCTACTGTTATGTATGATTTTCAAAACATTCAAAATCGTCGTATGAGTGCTCAAGCTATTCCGAGTTACGCCCCTAAGCAGGCAGCGGCTCATTTTAATAAGTTAGAGTGTTTCTGTTTCCAACAATATGCCTTAGAGCCAGGTGAAATCAAGAAATGGCCTGTAGTGTTTGTTATAGATCCAAAAATTTCTAAAGATGTGCATACGATTACTTTATCGTATACATTTTTTGAGGTGGGAAGTAAAACACCAGCAGCGCCTTTGGCTGCTTCACCTGCATTATTTGTTAAAGGCTTAATGTGACGCAAGAAGAGAAAGATTTAACCAAACGACTTTCTATTGGCAGAACCATTTCAGCAGTAGCTTGGTCATTTTTAGGTGTGCGGGCGAATGCTGAACATGCTGAAGATATGAAACGACTGAATCCGTTTTATGTCATTTTGGTCGGAATAGTCGCTTGTTTGTTATTGGTAGTGGGTTTAATGGTTTTAGTTAAATTTATAGTGTTGCAGTGAACAAAAAACTTGTTTTTACAAGTTATTTGTCTATAAAATTTTTTAAATTAGAGTGATGTAAACGGAGAAGAAATGAGTTCCTCAACAACAGGCGCAACGCCATATTATTTTGTACCTGGTGAGTCACGCCATCCTGCGTTGGCTGCATTAGGTTTGTTCTTTGTTATTTTAGGTGCTGGCCAATGGATTAACGGCTCTACATGGGGTGCTTATGCCTTAGCCGGTGGTATGTTATTTTGGTTCTGGGTGCTTTACCAATGGTTTGGTGATGCAATCCGTGAAAGCGAGAGCGGTCAATACAGCCGTAAAATCGATATTTCTTATCGTTGGAGTATGACTTGGTTTATTTTTTCTGAAGTCATGTTCTTTGGTGCATTTTTTACTGCATTGTGGTGGGCTCGTTCACATTCAGTACCTGCATTAGGTAGTCTTGATAATGCTCTAATTTGGCCAGGTTTTCAGGCTGCTTGGCCAAGCGTAGTGGCTGGAGCGACTGGTTCACCTGCTGGCATTGTTGAGCCCTTTACTACTATGGGTCCGTTCTGGTTACCTACTATTAATACTGCTTTATTGTTAACTTCAGGTGTAACACTTACTATTGCACATCATGCATTAGTAGCAGACAACCGCGCTAAAACAATCAAGTTTATGTGGATGACAGTGATTTTAGGCACTATTTTCTTAGTAGTTCAAGGTCTTGAATATTCACATGCCTATTCAGATTACAACTTAAAATTAACTTCTGGTATATATGGATCTACCTTCTTTATGTTGACCGGATTCCATGGTTTCCACGTTTTTGTTGGTATGCTCATGTTATTGTTCATCACTTTACGTTTACAAAAAGGTCATTTCACAAAAGACAAACATTTTGGATTTGAAGGTGCTGCATGGTATTGGCATTTTGTTGACGTTGTTTGGTTAGGTTTGTACATTTTGGTTTATTGGATGTAATTTTCTCCAAGCATAAAAAAGGTCGCTAAATAAGCGACCTTTTTTTTGTGAAGCGAGCCATAAATGCTCAACTTAGCGTTAGACTTCAAACTCTAAGATTGGCTATTTTAAGTGCCAGCCTTGATTCCAGTAGGTTGTATCCAGCCCATACTCCAAGCAAATAATAAACATGCAAATAAAAATACCGAAATTCCAATTCTAAAAGCCAATGCCTTCGCCATTGAGTTAGTTTTAAAAGGTCTTTGCTCAGACCCTCCCCTTAGCATGAAAGACAAAGCAAATCCCAATGCAATAAAAATACTAAGAAACAAGGTAATAGCGATGTATTTCATAAAAAATAAATAGGTAATTTTGGTGAGTAAAAATAAATTAGCAATTCAGTTTCAACAGGGGTCTTGGTGGGTAGTTACAGTCTTGACCCTATTAGGTGTTATTTTGACAGCTTGTTTAGGTATTTGGCAACTCAATCGTGCCGCACAAAAACAAGAGTTGAAAAATAATATTCAAAACCTCGCATTACAGCCGCCACTACAAGATTTAGCATGGGTGAAACAAGCCTTAGAACTGAATGAGCATAAAACGGTTAAAGTGAAAGGTTATTGGTTAGAGGGAAATACTGTTTATTTAGAAAATAGGCAATTACAAGGTAAGCCAGGTTTTTTTGTAATGACACCATTGGTATTGTCCGGTACGCAAAATTCGCAAGTCATTATGGTACAAAGAGGTTGGATTCCCAGGAATTTTTTAAAAAGAGATGAATTATCGCCCATTCAAACACAAAAAAATGAAGTAGAAATAACTGCGAGAATCGCCCATTGGCCTTCAAGGCTATATGAGTTTAATCAAGTTGAAAATGGAAAAATTAGGCAAAATATAGAATGGAACAGTTTCCAAAAAGAAATTTCGCAACCTTTATTAAATTTTAGTTTAATACAAACTGGTCCAGATTCCGACGGCCTTACAAGACAGTGGGATTTTAATTTTATAAAAGTGGACATGCATTACGGTTACGCGTTTCAATGGTTTTCGTTGGCTACCCTTATGTTGCTTTTGTACCTTGGCTTTTTTTGGCTACGTCTTAAAAGACTCAAGCAAACATCATTACAGTAGCGCAAAATTAACAATAGAAAATTAATTGATTGACTAAAATCTAGTTAGATACAAAAGAGAAATATGGAAAATAAATCACAAGAAAAAATAAAAGGATCTTTCCTTGACATGTCAGTTCATCAAACACCACAAGCTACACCTGAGTTAATAGTAGCAAGAACAAAAGCTGGACGATTCAAAATGATGGTGGTGTTATTGCTTTGTGCTGCACCCGTTATTGCATCTTACATTACTTATTATTTTATTCGCCCCGAGGGCAGGCTTAATTACGGAGAGTTAATTGAGCCACAAAAACCTATCCCTAGTTTAATGGTGCAAGATTTAAATGGCAATGCGGTTAATTTGCAAAGTCTTAAAGACCAATGGTTATTAATTAGTGTGTCGGGTGCTGCTTGTAATGCCCAGTGCCAACATCATTTGTATTTACAAAGACAACTGCGAGAAGGACTAGGCAAAGATAAAGACAGAGTTGAATGGCTCTGGTTGATCACTGATGATGCACCAATTGATAAGGCTTTATTACCCGCCTTAAAAACAGCCACGGTGCTTAAAATTTCTCAAGCTCAATTAGCCACTTGGTTAGATGCTTCCACGCAAAAAAACTTGTCTGATCACCTGTATTTAGTCGATCCAATAGGTAACTGGATGATGCGTTTCCCTCCCCAAGCCGATATGGCAAATGCTGCTAAAGTAAAAAAAGATATTGAAAAAGTACTTCGAAGTACTGCCTCATGGGATACTGCAGGACGTGCATCAGATGTTCAAAATACACCATTAAAATGAGTATTGATCTTTATAACCTTACCCCTTTGCTTAAACTGATTTGTTTAGCTATTGTGTTGGCTTCTGGGCCCTTGGCATGGTGGTGGGTTAAAAGCAAAGATAGCCGACTTTCTAGTCGGTATTATCGTTTAACTGCCATTACTTTATTTTTATGTTTTGACTTAATTGTTTTTGGGGCGTTTACTCGGCTTACCGACTCTGGTTTAGGATGTCCCGATTGGCCAGGTTGTTACGGTCATGCAAGTCCAATAGGTGCATTAGAAGCCATCAAACAGGCTGAAGCAGAAATGCCCACTGGCCCAGTCACATTATCAAAAGCCTGGATCGAAATGATTCATCGTTATTTAGCAATGTTGGTGGGTGCTTTAATATTGGTTTTAACTGGTCTAGCTTGGAAAGAGCGTGCAAAATTAGAGATTAGCCCGTGGTGGCCTACTCTTACTTTGGTTGCAGTTTGTTTGCAAGGCGCCTTTGGTGCTTTTACAGTGACTTGGAAACTGTATCCTTTTATAGTGACTTTGCATTTAATTACTGCCTTAATTTTATTGATATTACTTTCTTTGCAACATCAATTAGCCAACCCTAGTCATTCCATTGAAATTGAAAAAGTGAAGTGGAGGCCATTTTTAGTTTATTTTAGTTTTTTAGCCTTGTTGATTCAAATTGCATTAGGTGCATGGGTGAGTACTAATTATGCTGTTTTAGCTTGTAATACCTTCCCCTTGTGCCATGGTAGTTTGTGGCCAGAAATGGACTGGCGTAACGGTTTTAGTTTATTTAGAGACTTAGGTCAAACAGCATCAGGAGAGTTATTAAGTTTCCAAGCCTTAGTTGCTATTCACTATGCCCATCGCTTAATGGCTTATTTTTTAATTGCACTATTTATTTACTTAATTATTCATTTAAAAAATATTCAACAAACTCGTCACGCTAGATGGTTAGCTATTATTTTGAGCTTGCAATTTTTAACTGGTTTAAGTAATGTTATTTTAGACTGGCCTTTATTTGCAGCCTTATTACATACAGCTGGTGCTGCTGGCTTGGTTTTTATCATGTCACGTGTTTGCTTTAGTCATTGGCAGCAAAACCCACAATTTCAATCAAAATTCTTATAAGTTTTCACTTTATTTTTATGAATGTTTTTCAACAGTTTTACGCACTAACCAAGCCACGAGTGGTGCAACTTATCGTATTTTGTGCACTTATCGGAATGGTTTTGGCTATTCCTGGTTGGCCCAATAGTAGTCAACTAGGTCAAATAGCTTTGGCATGCCTAGGAATTTGGTTGGTGGCTGGTGCAGCAGCTGCTTTCAACTGTTTGGTTGAAAAAGGTATTGATGCCAAAATGAAAAGAACTGCTTGGAGGCCTACTGCAAAGGGGCAGTTAAGCGATTTACAAGCACTTATCTTTTCTAGTGTTTTATGTGCAATTGGCTCTGCTGTGTTGTACTGGGGTCTTAATCCACTCACCATGTATTTAACATTTGCTACTTTTGTAGGATATGCAGTAGTTTATACTTTGATTTTAAAACCATTAACTCCACAAAATATTGTAATTGGGGGTGCTTCTGGAGCTATGCCTCCCGTTTTAGGTTGGGCGGCAATAACCGGTGAAGTTGGTCCTGAGTCTTTGATTTTGTGTTTAATTATTTTCTTATGGACACCGCCTCATTTTTGGGCACTTGCTTTGTACCGTATTGAAGACTATCGTAAATCGGGTTTACCTATGTTACCTATTACCCATGGTAGCGAATTTACTCGTTTACAAATAATGCTTTATACCGTGGTATTGTTTGCAGCTTGTTTAATGCCGTTTGCTTATGGTATGAGTTCTTGGTTGTATTTAGTGGTGGCAGTAGCGGTTAGTATTGGATTTTTTGCTTATGCGTTTGCATTATGGAGAAACTATTCAGACTTATTGGCCCGTAAAACTTTTAGGTTTTCGCTGATTCATTTATGTTTGTTATTTGCTGCTTTATTAATTGATCATTATGTCTTTTCAATTTAAAACTCTGGTCCAAACTAGCTTAATTGCTTCAATTGGATTGTGCCTTTTAGCTTGTTCTCCCACTGACTCTAACACTAACAAAGACAATGGGTCTGCTTCTAGTAGTTTGTCGTCTGTTTTGGGAAATAGCACACTGTTTAAATCTATTGATATTACAGGGGCAGAACATGCCAAAGATTTTGACCTTCCTGATCAAAATGGCCAAAGACGAAGTATTAAAGACTTTCAGGGCAAAGTAGTTGTTATGTTTTTTGGTTATACCCAATGCCCTGATGTCTGTCCTACCGCCATGATGGATATGGCAGCGGTTAAAAAAGCTTTAGGAAGCAAGGCCAATAAGTTGCAAGTTATATTTGTTACTTTAGACCCTGAACGCGATACACCTGATATTTTAAAAGCTTATATGGGGAATTTTGATAGCAATTTTATGGCACTCATTCCAAAGCCTGAAGAGGTTACTAGCCTAGCTAAACAATTTAAAATTGTAGCGATTAAAGAACCAGGACAAACGGCAGGTAGCTACACCCTTAACCACACGGCAAGTAGTTTTATGTACGACACCAAAGGCCGTGTGAGGCTTTATACAAGGCCTAGTAGTGGGGCTAATAAAGTAGCCGATTTAACTCATGACATTGAAATTTTATTAGCTGAGAAATAAAAAAACGCAGTCTGAAGGACTGCGTTTTTTATTGGAAATTGAACTAAAGCTGACTATTGACTCAGTTCTTATTGATATTCAGATAATACCTTACGCATTTTTTTCATAGCGGCTACTTCGATCTGTCGGATTCGTTCCGCACTAACGCCATATTGTGCTGCTAAATCATGTAAGGTCATACCACCTGAGTTGTCATCATTGACCTTTAACCAACGCTCTTCAACTATTCGGCGGCTTCTTTCATCTAGCTGAGCAAGAGCTGATGCAATACCTTCAGTCGCTAAAATATCACGCTGAAGGTGTTCAATCACATAAGTAGGTTCTTGCGTCGCATCTGATAAATAAGCAATCGGACCGTAAGCGTCTTC
The DNA here is from genome assembly GCA_964556425.1 of uncultured Limnohabitans sp. Taxonomy (GTDB): domain Bacteria; phylum Pseudomonadota; class Gammaproteobacteria; order Burkholderiales; family Burkholderiaceae_C; genus JALQUL01. The sequence goes on from CAZKWC010000062.1 coordinate 16,826, forward strand.
ATTATCGTCAGATGCTACAGGGTCAAGTGCTACATCACCTCCCGAAAAACGTGCTTCCATTTCTATAACTTCTTCACGTTTAACATTGAGTTGCTCTGCCATTGCATCAATTTCTTTATCATTAAGGGCGTCGCGATGGCTATCACCGTCAATAGCATCGGATTTATAGCCTTGTTTCATAGAGCGCAAGTTAAAGAACAACTTACGTTGCGCTTTAGTGGTGGCAATTTTCACCATGCGGTTATTTTTGAGAATGTACTCATGAATTTCGGCTTTAATCCAATGCATGGCATAACTGACCA
>CAZKWC010000063.1:0-16976 GCA_964556425.1 uncultured Limnohabitans sp.
AATTTAGACGGGGCAAACTCAAAATTGACTTTGCCGGCTTCAGCGTCCCAAGCTAAATGGGCTTTAAAGTTACGACGGGTGCGACTAGAGACAAATTTATCAAGTAAATCGGTTTTACCGTCTCGCAATAATTGGCTCATTTGCTCACGGCTAATAGGCTGCTGCAAAATAATTTGGCCACTTTTGAAATCACAACTAGGTGTGACTTGATCATTGGTGGGAACGGTTTTAGAGCAAACATAGTTTTTACCGTGTTCGAACACATCAGAACCACATTTCGGGCATTTACCTAAGGTTTCTTTGCCAGAAAAATCAATAATTTCTCCGCTTTCACCATCAGCACCATCATCGCCAAAATCAAATTCTAGTTTGAAGTTTTGGGTTTCTTCATCTTTTACCAAGGCTAATTCGGCTACAAAAGGCCAACCAGCTTTAGAGCGGAAGCCATCTAATGGGCCAATTTTACGATCACGCAAAAAGGCTTCCACTTCGGCCAACTCAAAAGTTCTGCCACCAGGTGTTTTGCCAAAAGAAAAACCACAACCCTCATGCTTGCCGGCAATTCCGGTACAGCTATAACGGCGATAGTTTTCTAGCACTACACCACCACAATTAGGACAAGGCGTTTGCAAAGTAGCATAGTCGCCTGGCACAGTTTCACGATCATATTCTTTGGCTTTTTTCACCATGCGCTCGGTCATGGCGGCAATTTCTGCCATAAAACTATCACGCGACAATTTGCCGTGCTCCATTTGGGAAAGTTTATATTCCCACTCGCCAGTCAATTCTGGTTTGGTTAATTCTTCTACTTCTAGGCCACGTAAAAGTGTCATGAGTTGGAAGGCTTTGGCGGTAGGAATTAACTCACGGCCTTCACGCAACATGTATTTTTCATTGAGCAAGCCCTCGATAATAGACGACCTGGTAGCCGGTGTACCCAAGCCTTTTTCTTGCATGGCTTCACGCAATTCGTCATCTTCAACGTTTTTGCCAGCACTTTCCATGGCACCCAAAAGAGTGGCCTCTGAATAACGTGCAGGTGGTTTGGTTTTGAGGCCTTTTGCATTAGCAGTTTCTGCAATTGGTTTTTCACCTGCAGTCACTGGCACTAAGCTATTAGAGCCTTTGCCATCCGATTTCCCTTCATTGCCATCGGCTTCTTCAAAAGCTTCCTTGCCATAAATCGCCATCCAACCAGGGTTGACTAAAACCTTACCTTCAGATTTGAATTGATGCTCTTGTACTTGGCTGATTCGGGTAGTCACTTGAAATTGTGCGCTGGGGTAAAAAACCGCCATAAAACGCTTTACCACCAAATCATAAATTTTTTGCTCTTGCTCGCTTAAGCTAGCGGGCTCTTGCAGAGTAGGAATAATCGCAAAGTGATCGCTGACCTTGGCATTATCAAAAATGCGTTTACTTGGCTTGATATAGCCATTTTTAATCGCTAATGCGGCGTGAGGGGCTAAATGCTGCATTCCACTACCGGCCAACATAGCAAAAGTTTGTTTGGCTACATCTAGGTAATCTTCGGGTAAAGCACGGGAGTCGGTACGAGGATAGGTTAAAGCCTTATGACGCTCGTAAAGACTTTGAGCAATGGCTAGGGTCGATTTAGCAGAGAAACCAAATTTGCTATTGGCCTCTCGTTGCAAAGAGGTTAAATCAAACAACAATGGAGAAGCTTGATTAGCTGGTTTACTTTCTTCTGTTACGGTAGCGGCTTTACCTCTAACTGCTTGGGCGATGGCATTGGCTTGTTTTTCATCCCAAATACGATCGGCTTTTTGCTCTACGTCTTCGGTTTTTTTGTGCTGTGGATTAAACCATTTGGCAGGATACAAGCCCGCCTTAGCAGCAAACTCGGCATGTACTTCAAAATAATCACGTGACACAAATTTACGAATTTTTTCTTCGCGCTCTACCATTAAAGAAAGCGTAGGGGTTTGAACTCTACCCACAGTTGTTAAGAAAAATCCACCATCACGTGAGTTAAAGGCGGTCATGGCACGTGTGCCGTTAATGCCAACTAACCAATCGGCCTCAGAGCGACAACGAGCAGCATCGGCCAAGGGTTGCATTTGTTTATCGGTGCGCAAATGGGCAAAACCATCACGAATCGCATCTAAGGTCATAGATTGCAACCATAAACGCTGAACCGGCAATTTCACTTTCGAGAATTGCTGAATCAGTCTAAAAATTAATTCACCTTCACGGCCCGCGTCACATGCGTTAATGAGTGCGCCAATGTCTTTACGCTTCGCTAATTTAGTAACAGCTGTTAATCGGGCTTTGGTTTTTTCTATGGGTTTGATGTCAAACTCTGGAGGAATAACAGGTAAATTGGCAAAACTCCACTTTCCGCGTTTAACATCAACACTTTCTGGGGCACAAATTTCGACCAAGTGACCAACTGCGCTGGTCACTACATACTGGTCATTTTCAAAATAATCGGCTGCTTTCTCGAATTTTCCGCTTGAACTGGTCAAAGCACGGACAATATCTTGGGCAACGGAGGGCTTTTCAGCAATAACTAGGGTTTTCATCTGTCTACAATCGTAGGTTGTTTTTTATATATCTATATAAGCGTTCAAGTGCGCATTATTGCCTTTTTGTTCGCATATATTCAACTTCATCAAAAATTAGCACTATTTTTCTACTATTATGAGTTTAAGCGGTCGTCGAATTCAAGTTCGTTCAAGCGGTGTACACGGTAAAGGCGTTTTTGCGCTTCAAGCCATTCCCGCCGGAACCTCTATTGTGGAGTATGTTGGGGAGATTATTTCGTGGAAAGAGGCGCAATTACGTCATCCACACGACCCAAAAGATCCCAATCATACTTTTTATTTCCATATTGATGAAGATCATGTCATTGACGCCAAGGTCGGTGGTAACTCTTCAAGATGGATAAATCACTCCTGCGACCCCAATTGTGTAGCGGATGAACAAGGAAATCGTGTCTTTATTATCGCTATAAAAGACATAAAAGCTGGTGAAGAGCTCAATTATGATTACGGGTTGATATTAGATGAGCGTTATACAGCGAAGTTAAAAGCCGAATATCCATGTTGGTGTGGCTCTAAAAACTGTCGTGGTACGCTATTAGCCCCCAAAAGAAAACCGGCAAAAGCCAAATAACCTCACTTTTTGAGAAAAGAAATATGATATGAGTGCTACAGATGTTGCAAAATTACAACTTAATTGGCCAATTGATGAATTAAATCAAAATTTATCATCTGTTTGGGGTCCTTTTTCGGTTGAATGTTTGCCGTCTGTTGACTCCACCAATTCAGAACTACAACGCCGGTTTAAAGATTTCCAACAAAAAGTTGCCTCTATTCGAAAAACAGAAGGTGAGGAAGCGGCGCAATTTATTTCGGCCCCTGCCACCTTGTTAATTGCCGAAACTCAAACGGCAGGAAGAGGTCGACATGGCAAGGTCTGGCAAAGCAATGCTGCGAGCTCACTTACTTTTTCTGTTGGTATTCCAGTAAGTTTGAGTAACTGGTCGGGCTTGTCTTTGGTGGTGGGCTTGGCGATTGCACAAGCCTTACATCCTGATATTGGCCTTAAATGGCCCAATGATTTATGGATGAGGGCTAAAGAAGGCGGTTTGCCTGGCCCCAAATTAGGCGGTATATTAATAGAGGCGGTGAGTCAGGCGCAAATGAATGATTCATCAGCTAGCAAGCAAGTCAATATTAGTTATTTGATTGTGGGCGTAGGAATTAACATTGCGCCGCAACAATACCCAGAACTTGATCAAGCGATGGCCTGCGTTCAGGACGTATTACCACAAGCGGTTAACACAGAAATTATTCTGCCAATTGCCAGTTCTATTTTAAAAGCACTTGAAAAATTTCAAGACAATGACCAAGGTTTTTTACCGTTCCATGCCGAGTTTGTTGATAAAGATGTATTGGCAGGCCATCCGGTTGTCTTAAGTGATGGCAGAGAGGGCTGGGCCTTAGGTGTAGATACCAAAGGACAATTATTAGTTAAAACAGAAGATCACACCGAAGCTATTTTAAGTGGCGAAGTAAGCGTAAGGCCGGTAAGTCGCCCCGAATCTTTAGAGGCTATTCATTCTTCGCCTCCAGAAGTAGTACAAAATTCGGTAGCATCAGTTATTCAGCAAGATAACTTAGATCAAAATCAAACATCCTCCGATCCTAGTTAGAGCAAGCGTCAAATGCGTACAAAATCATTATTTATTGTATTTATGAGTTTGGTATTGGCCAATCTCATTTATTTTATTTGGGCGCAAGGTTTCTTAAGTCCTATAGGACTTGGCAGTCAGTCGCACCTAGAAACTGAAAGACTCAATCGGCAAATAGAGCCCGATCACATTATTATTGGCCTCAATAAAACAGCCACTCCGCAAAGCGCTGTTGTGGCCTCTGCTAATCAAGCAGCAAGTAATGCAATTAGTGCAACTAGTACTGATGTGGCCAGCGTTGCAACACCCGCTACTCAGGTGAGTAGCAATCAGGCTGCTGCTTTAACAAGCCCAACAACACCGGCACCAGTTCCAGCGCCAGTGTTAAGCGTTGCAAGTACCACCACCGCAAGCCTAGCTCCAGTTAAAAACAAAGAAGATAGCGAAGACAACAATGTGGGTCAATTCAGTTGTCAACAATCGGCCTTGTTAACTGGGAAACAAGTGGCTCAAGTTAAAATGATTTTGCAGAAAAAATTCCCAGCCAATAGCTGGAAAATAAGCCAATTAAAAGTACCTTCTGGTTGGTTGGTATATATGGGCAAATATCCAGATAAAAAAGATTTTGCTAAAAAAGAACAAGAGCTAAAAACCCGTGGGGTGGATTATGAAATTGTTAAAAATCCAAAATTACAACCTGGTTTTGTTTTGGCAAGTTTTGATAGCGAAGAAAAAGCCAATGACGCAAAAAGATCAATGATTCGTTTTGGCATAAGAACAGCCAAAGTAGTAGAGGATGACAGTCGTCAGCCTAATTCGGTGTTGGTCATTCCCAAATTAAGTAAAGCCTTGAAGCCGCAATTAGAAGATTTAAAAGAAAAATTACCAGGCTACTGGTTAGGTGCTTGCGATCGCAACACCCCACGTTAATGAAGTGATGAGGTTCATTTCAGTTATACGGATGGTGAATCTGATATGGATTGAACTTGTTCTGCAGCTAAAGTGTGAAATCTCACGCTAAAAATAGAGCCAGGATGGAAAAAGTTATTGCTAGCCGACTCGATAGTCAGAGTGGCGGAATGCTTTTGTGCAATCTCTTGCACAATCGCTAAGCCTAAACCCGATCCGTCGGCATTGGTTCCTAAAGCTCGGTAAAAGGGTTGCAAAACCAGTTCTCGTTCTGACTCAGGAATGCCAGGGCCGTTATCTTCTACTTGCAACACAATGGTGTGGCTGAATTTATCCAATAACAGCCTCACTGTGACCACACCAATATGACTGCCGTTGGTGGGTGAATAATGAATGGCGTTATCGACTAAATTACGAGTTAACTCTTTAAGCAAAGTGGGGTTGCCCATTAACTTACCATTTGGATCATCGGGCTCTACGCCCTCGTAACCTAAGTCAATTTTTCGATCGAGTGCTTTGGGTACTGAGTCTTGCACCACTTCAATTACTAAATCAGCCAAGTCACATAATTGATTGGTAACCGCACCACTTTCGGCTCTTGCCAAAGACAATAATTGATTCACTGTATGAGTAGCTCTCACACTAGAGCGACCAATTTGTTGCAAAGATAATTTTAAATCTTGCTCGCTAGCGTTGGCACGCAAAGCTAAGTCCGCCTGCATTCTAAGACCTGCTAGAGGGGTTTTTAATTGATGTGCTGCGTCTGCTAAAAAACGTTTTTGAGTTGCAATCGAGTCTTTTAATCGGTCAAGCAAATCATTTACAGCCGAAACAACCGGTGCTACTTCTTGAGGTACTGTGCTGTCGTCGAGCGGGCTTAAATCGTCGGGTTTTCTGGCTCGAATTCGGCTTTCGAGTTGGTGTAAGGGCTTAATCCCTCGAACCAAGGCTAACCACACCAATAAAACTGCCAAAGGCAAAATCACAAATTGAGGCAACATGACCCCCTTGATAATTTCAGTGGCGAGCACGGATCTTTTTTCTCGGGTTTCAGCGACTTGAACCAAAACTTTTTGACCGCTTGTTAAACCTAAATCGACCCAAGTCGCTGCCACTCGCACCTTGAGTCCACGCATTTCGTCTTCACGCAGAAAAGTCTCGCCAAATTCACCTTTGGTACCTTCAGTAGGCAAGGGCAAGTCCTTGTCGCCACTAATTAACTCGCCTTTTAAACCCAAAACTTGATAATAAATTTGATCTGCTTCATCGGCGCGTAATAGTTGCCTAGCTGGCTGGGGTAAATTAAATTGCACTTGCCTGCTATCGACCAAGCTCACCAATTGTGCAAGAGCCTGCACGTTATATTCAAGGCCCCGATCAAAGGGTTTATCGGCAATACTTTGTGCGACTAACCAAGTTAAAACCAAACTAGCGGGCCATAGCAAAAGCAAAGGCGTTAACATCCAATCAAGAATTTCGCCAAAAAGTGATCTTTGCTCTCGTTTGGTTTCAGACACAATAAAAATGACCTTGAATAAAAACGCTGTTTAAGCGTTGATTTTTTCTAGGCAATAACCCAGGCCACGCACTGTCACGATACGAATAGGCCCTTTTTCAATTTTTTTGCGTAAGCGGTGAATATACACTTCAATCGCATTATTGCTGACCTCTTCGCCCCATTCGCATAAACGCTCAACTAATTGATCTTTGCTGACTAAACGACCAGTGCGTTGCAACAAAACTTCAAGCAAACCGAGCTCACGGGCTGAAAGATCAATCATTTTGCCCTCAATGCTGGCCACTCGGCCACCTTGATCATATTCAAGCGGGCCGTGTTTAATTAGATTGGTAGTACCGCCCATACCTCGCCTAGTCAAAGCCCTTACCCTTGCTTCTAGTTCTTGCAAACTAAAAGGTTTGGCCATGTAATCATCGGCACCAAAATCGAGGCCCTTCACACGCTCTTCAATACTGTCGGCTGCCGTTAAAATTAATACGGGTAGTTTGGAACCACGGGCACGTAATCGGCGCAACACCTCTAAACCATGCATTCGGGGGAGTCCAAGATCAAGAATTAATAAATCGAACTCGGTATTGGTCATTAGAGCGGCATCGGCTTGTGCACCATCTGCCACATGATCGACTGCCGCACCAGAACTACGTAGAGTCCTTAATAATCCATCTGCTAATACTTGATCATCTTCAGCTATGAGTAAACGCATGAGTTGTGTCTCCGTATAATTTTTTTACTGGCTATTAATAGCAATTTTGGATGAAAGGATTTTAGCTCAGACCTTTGCGTATTCCAATCAATATAGAGCTGAACTGCTAATTAAAAATAAAGAGCGTATGCTTAGCCAGTTTTGAGAACAGGATATTTTTTGAGTTGCAAGACACTAAAAAACAAACCAACTGCTACCAAGCCCAATAGGCAATAAGCCCAACTCAAACCAATTCGGTCACTTAAAGCACCAATTACAAAGCCTGCAAACTGGCATCCAACTGTAAAACTAATCATGATGACTGCAGAAGCCTTAGAGGCCATATGCTGATTTCTATCGATTAGCCAAGCTAATAAAACAGGAAAAAACACACCCACACCCACACCATACAAAGCATTAAAGCCCCAAAATAGTCCTGTAATAACACTAAGACTAGTGGCAGGCCATAACTGGGGAATAAGGGGTAATAGGAGTGTGGGTACCACTCCCATAAAAATAACCGCAGATAAAATTTTCATCTTACCCTCTAGAGAGAGTTGAGAATGAGAAAACGCTTGCCAAATACGGGCGGCCACCATTCCTGCTACAAAAAACTGCAGAGCCTGCCTTGATTGATTAGCAGAAATTCCCAACACTTCAATGCCAAAAGTAACGGACCAAAAAACCGGCCCCCATTCAAGTGTGGCGGCCATGAATCCACAAGCCATAATCCAACGCACGGAAGCTTGAGAGAGTAGTTGTTGATAACTATTAGACAGTGGTTTTTGTGGCGAGTCAGAAGCGTCTTGGCTATTGCTAGCACGGTGGGTATTTAAATCTTCTGAATGATGATTGCTTGAATGTAAGCCGGTGGCTTGGTTGGTAAAATATTTTTTGGGATAAAAAGCTAATAAAGCAATAGCCAAAGGAATAAAAAATAATTGGTAAGGAAAGCGCCAGTCGCTATTGAACTGCAACACTGCAATCACAATAGTAGGCGTTAATAAATGACCCGAGCTATAGGCGACATCAACTAAGCTAAGTGTCCTAGCTCTTGCCATAGGGTTTTGATACACCATAGCCAAAATTCCATGGCCTAAAGTGAGAAGGGCGGCTTCAAAAAAAGAGGCAACAAAAAAGCCAAAAGCAACCAGCCAAAAATGTTGAGCCACCACAATAATCAGGAGTGCTAAAGCGGTAAACGACATGTAACTAATGAACAAAGGCCGAGCAGAAAATTTTCCAGCTAAACGCCCACCTTGAATCGCTCCCACCACACTTCCAGCCGCCCACACCGCCATTAACAAACCCATGTCCTGAAAATTACCCAATTCCTTTTTGAGTTCAGGTGTCACCACACCTAAGATGGAGGCAAACATACCCCAGCACAAAGCGGTATAGATAACAACCCATCCAGCGTAGGGAATACCTGACAAAAAGTCCTTGAGTTTCATGTGTAAAAAGTGGCCTAGAAAATAAAAAAACGATCAAAAATGATCGTTTTTGGGAGAGGAAGGTGACTCAAATTCTAAATTAAATGAGTTCCCAAAAGCTAAGTGTACTAGCCTTGTGGAGGTTCTTGCAAGGTAAGTTCAAAACCACCTACACGCTTAGCGACAATGTTGTACACAAAAGCGGTAACCCAGCCGAAAATAAAGCTAAAAAGAGCATTAAAAAAGGGTACAAAAAATAAATACCATACATTGTAAGTAGGTTCTTTTTCCGCATTCAATAATAAAGTAACAACCGTAATAATCGTAAAAAACAATGTGACAACAAAAGACGCTGCAGCCACCACCTTTCCGGCCTTTACAGGGGAGATATAACTGACTTGATATTTCATTTAATAGGGGTTTTCAAAGTGTTAATAGCAAAGATTGGCTCTGCTAGAAAATGGATTGTAAACAATCACTGTCAAATTCAATAGGATTTAATAGAAAAACATGAACAAATGTGGGCATCTGGCACTAACAGTGTTGGATAGAACCGAATAAGCCGTTCAAATAAGTAAAAAAGGTATTAACTTTCATGATGAAGACAACACTCTTACTATTAAAAAAGTAGCTCACCAAGTATATAAAATATCAAAAAATGAGCTATTTCTGCAGAGTCGTCAGCATAAGAGAAGGCTTGTAAGTAAAAGCGGGTTTTATTATTGAATAATCAGTTCTCAAGACTCCAATATTTTTGCTGAGTCAATTAAAAAACTCGGATTTTATGCTGATATTTGAATGACAAAAAGTCTCAATAAAATCCTGATGATTCTCTTCATCTTGATAGCCAACCCCTCTGTTGCTTCAATAGCAGGCGCTACTACGACCACCTCCATAGACTTACCCCCGCCTCAGTTGTCCTTTGTGACGCAAAATTTTGGTCTGCAAATTAACAGCAAAAGTAATTTACAAAGAGTCGAGTTAAACAGTGATGTGTTAATGTCTTCACAAAACAAATTGCTGAATGATGTCTATGTAGTTGACCACAAGGGTCAAAAAATGGACTCTGCATTATTGAGTTCAAAACCACCCAAAAAGGGTGTGGGCCAAGCGACTATTGATTTAAAACCTATTCTGGTGAAGGGGCGTACTTCACAGTCTTTCGAGGGTATGAAGCTTGAAATCCTTGAAAAAAATGGCATAAGCACGGCCCGTTTAGTTAGCCCCACAGGGACTCAAACGCCTTTGTCAGGAGCCAAGGTAGATATGGGGGTAGTATTTGATACTCGCAATATTAGTAGCAATTTAGAATCTTTTGTGTTTCAAGTGGTGCTACCCGAGCAACAAGCCATTCATTTTCATTTACAAGCAAGCCCCGATTTAATGTCTTGGCGCACAATTGCCGATACCGTTTTATACCAAAATCAAGAAGTCAAGCCTATAAGGCCTAGCATTGAGCATACCCCGCTCAGCCGAATTGACCTAGAACTGGTGCAACTTAAAGATCAATATTTACGCTTGGTCTGGACCAACTCAAATGGTGTGGCAGTTCCGGTGGTGTTTAAAAAAGCCTATTTAGAATTAACCACTATAAAAACTCAGGCCACTCGCCAAACCACAGAACTCAAAGTCGATAAAGATATTGTGAGTAAGGCGTGGGTTGCACACAATCCTTACAGCGCCAGTATTTCGGGTTTGTTACTCACTGTATTATCGGGAGTAACACCCATGACGGTTCAATTATGGGCGAAACAAAAAGACTCCTCTCATTGGCAAGCGCTTGGGCAAACGACTATTTTGCCCTATAGCAATCAACAGGTAAATCCAATTTCTAACGAGTTAAAAATAAGCCCTAATGCTTATGAGGCGTTTAGAATTGAACTTATCAATCCACAAAATCAAGCAAAAAATGAATTGACCTTAATGCCTAAAATTGAGGTGATATTTGCTCCTGTAGAACTTATTTTTTTGGCAACCGGTCAAGAACCATATGCTTTAGCGGTGGGTTTAGCTAATAAGCACGACTCATTTAATAATATTAAGAACATTATTCCCAATTACAGTGCCGGCGATGAAAACAATATTCCCTTAGCAGAAATTGAAAAAGTCACTCCTAGTGCTAGCTCAACGACTCATAACGAAAACATCAACAGTAACCACTCCGAAACAATAGGCCTGTTTCAGTCATCACAATCATTGGTTTGGTGGGGCTTATTAATTTTGACTTTTATCATGATGGCCTTTATCACTCGATCTCAAATGCGCAGTCCTAGTTAATCACGGTTAAAATGCAGTTTCAATTCCATCAAGATGAAGCTGTTAAAAGGACTAAAACCGTGAGCATCAAAAGGCATTTATTTCTCATCGATCCACAAAATGATTTTTGCGATATTGCGCCCACCGTATTAGCCTCACAAGGCATTACTTCTCGCCCTGCTTTGCCTGTTACAGGGGCGCATCAAGATATGTTGCGTTTGGCTAATTGGCTAGGGCAAATTGGCAGTCATTTACACGCTATTACCACTACCCTTGATAGTCATCATGAATTTGATATTGCCCATCCTGCATTTTGGAAAAAAGCCGATGGTAGTGCAGTATCACCTTTTACGGTCATTTCAAAAGCCGATTTTGAGGCGGGTGTTTATCAAATGGCACAAGCTGCTTCGCGTCAAAGAGTATCCGATTATTTGGCTCAATTAGAAGCCCAAAATCGTTATCAGTTAATGGTTTGGCCCACTCATTGTGTGATGGGAACATGGGGTCACCAAGTGCATTTTGCAGTGTTAAAAGCGCTAGAACAATGGCAATACGATTCACAAGAAAAATTGGCTTGGGTGGGCAAAGGAAAAAACGCTTGGACCGAGCATTACAGTGCCATACAAGCAGAAGTACCCGACCCCCTCGACCCCGAGACACAACTCAATTTGGATTTAATCAAGCAACTTGATGCGGCCGATGAAATTTATGTGGCGGGTCAAGCGAGTAGTCACTGTGTAAAGGCAAGTTTAGAGCACTTGGTTGAGTTTTTACCCTCACGCCACTATAGCAAAATTATTTTACTGACCGATTGTATGAGTGCAGTTACCGGTTTTGAAAAAACAGCCCAAGCATTTTTAGACAATATGCAAGAAAAAGGACTGCAGTTAAAAACCACCACTCAAATTGCAAAAGCGTGGCTTGCAAAATAAGCGCTACTTTGCACCAGCGGTGGTAATTGAGTCACTCAGCTGCCTCCCACGCATTGAGCCATTACCAAGGGCTTTAAAGCGCTTTTTAAAGCTATTCAATTATTATGCAAAGTAACAATCTTAACTCTCCCAATAGTCCCACTCATCAAGCCCCCTTAATAGCGCAAGCAAGTGGTGAATTGGGCTTGGCAGCTTTATCGGTGTGTATTGGCCGTTTTCAAATTTTTCATCATGCGCATTTAGCCATGATAGAGCGTTGCCTAGAGGTGGCCAAGCATTGTGTAGTGGTATTGGGCTCTAGCTACCAAGCCCGTTCGCCTCGTCAGCCGTTTATATGGCAAGAGCGAAAACAAGTCATACTCAATTCGCTACCTGAGCATGTGCATCATCAACTCACTTTTTTGCCCCTGCGAGATTTTTATAATATGCAGCGCTGGTCACAAGCCTTGCAACAACAAGTACACGCTTTGTTTCCTGCAGTTGCACCAAGCGAAATTATTTTAGTCGGCCACCATAAAGACGCTTCTACCGAATATTTAGCCCATTTCCCGCATTGGCAATTGCATGAGTTAGAAAGCCAAGGCCCTACCAATGCAACAACCTTACGCCATACCTATTGGCAATTAAGTCCTGCTGCACCAAACAAGCAAGACCCTTCGCTAGGCTGGCAAGCTATTGAACAACAAGTCCCTAAGGCTAGTTTTGATTTTTTAAAAGACTGGTGGCATAGCCCTAATTACCTAGCCATGGCAGAAGAATATTTTGCCTTGCAAAAAGAAAAACAAGCATGGTCTGCTGCACCCTATCCACCCATACTAGTCACAGTAGATGCAATCATTACCCACAAGCGGCATGTGCTAGTCATACAAAGAGGTCGTATGCCGGGTAAAGGTTTGTACGCACTACCTGGAGGTTTTTTAGAGCAACACGAAACCGTTTATCAGTCGGCCTTGCGTGAGTTACTCGAAGAAACAGGCTTGGCAATTGGCCCAGAACAAGCCTTGCAATATTTAAAAGCCGTTAAAGTATTTGATCATCCTAGTCGTAGTCAAAGAGGCCGGGTGATATCGCACACTCATCACTTTGAGTTACCAGATGGTTTTAATTTAAGCCTTCAAGCAGGTGATGATGCAGCAAGTGCTGTGTGGATGGCCTATGATGAGGTAGAGGCAAATGCCGATGGTTTTCATGATGATCATTTTTTTATGCTTGAAAACTTTTTGCCCCTATCGCTCCAACCACAACTTCTTAATAGTCAGCAGGTATTATCATGACACAAGGTGTTTTAAAAGTCGGTATTATGGGTTTTGGTTATGCCAGCCTTACCTTTCATGCACCCTTAATAATGGCCACACCAGGGCTAGAGTTAGTAGCGGTGTCTAGTTCTGATGCCGCCAAAGTGCAAATGGTCTTGCCCCATATGCCAGTTTTTGATAACCCGCAAGAAATGTTGTTAAGTGCAGACCTCGATATAGTGGTGATTCCCACCCCCAACGAAACCCATTTTGAATTAGCCCAAATGGCCTTGGCAGCAGGCAAACATGTGGTGGTAGATAAACCCTTTACCCTTAATAGTACAGAGGCAAAACTCTTAATTGATCAAGCCGAAAAGGCTCAGCTTTTGTTATCGGTTTTTCATAATAGGCGCTGGGATGCTGACTTTTTAACCCTTCAGCAATTAATTGAACAAAACACTTTGGGTCGTATTGTGCATTTTGAATCCCACTTCGATCGATTCAGACCCCAGGTGAGGCAGCGCTGGCGCGAGTCCGATCAATTAGGCGCTGGTCTTTGGTATGACCTTGGTTCACACCTGCTCGATCAAAGTTTGCAATTATTTGGGCCACCACAAAGCATTTATTTAGATACCGCTATGCAGCGCGATCAATCACAAGCGGTTGATTGGTTTCATGCTATTTTGCAATACCAAGAATTAAGAGTGGTGTTACATGCCAGTGCTTTGGTGGCACAAACCGGACCTCGATTAGTCGTGCATGGCACCAAAGGCAGTTATACCAAAATGGGCCTTGATATTCAGGAAGATCAACTCAAAGCCGGTGTTGCTGTTGGCTCTGAAACATGGGGTCTTGACCCGGTAAAAGGCCAACTGTGTTTGGCTCACGGCGACTGGTTAGCACAATCCGAGCACAACACCTTGCCAGGTCAATATCAAGCTTATTACCAAGGCATTTACAATACAATCGTCTTAGGTGCGACTAATCCTGTCGCGGCGCAAGATGCTTTAAAAGTAATTGAGCTAATAGAGGCAGGTACAGAAAGCGCCCGTACTGGGCAAAAAATAATTCTGCCCACCTAATCGCCATAAGCATCTTGTTTTTAGTGCGGCTGACTTATTGGAAAACTCACCAAGTGATCAGCCTGCACTTCAAAACCAATTGCCTCACCAATTTGATGTTGATGATGACTAGGCACCAAAGAGTAAACCTGTTCACCATTGGCAAGCTCTAGGGTGTATAAAAATTCCGCTCCTCTAAACGAGCGGTTTTTAATTTTAGCTTTGACGCTAGATGAATCGACATGCACCAAGTCATCTGCGCGAATAAACAATTCACAATCGCCTGAACTAATGGCTTGGCTTTTGTGGTCTTTAGCTTCTGGTTCTACATCTTGAACCAATTGGCCCAAAGCAGTGTCATAAATAATTTGTCGATCTTGTTGCCAAGCTTTGGCTTTTATAAACACACCATCACCCATAAATTGAGCTACAAAACGAGTTTTAGGTTGGTGGTAAATTGTATAGGCATCATCCCATTGTTGTAATTCACCTTGGTTCATAATACCAATTTTGTCGGCAATTGCAAAAGCCTCTTGTTGATCATGGCTGACAAACAAAGCGGTGGTGCCACTGGTTTTTAAAATTTGCCTTAATTCTTGGGCTAAGCGTTCTTTTAAGTCGGCATCTAAATTAGAGAAAGGTTCATCTAATAAAAGTAGGCTAGGCCCTGGTGCTAAAGACCTTGCAAGCGCCACGCGTTGTTGTTGTCCGCCAGATAATTCGTGCGGCATTTTGTGATAAAAATCAGCAAGCCCTACCAACTCTAAAACTTCTTGAACCCGTTCATGCTGAGCAGTAGATGTTAATTTTTTTAAGCCAAAACTAATATTTTTTGCCACCGACAAATGGGGAAACAAAGCATAGTCTTGAAACACCATGCCCACTTTTCTAAGGCTTGGGTCTAAGTGAATAGCAGGGCTAGAAATGATTTGACCAGCCAATTCAATTTGGCCATTTTGAATTTTTTGTAAACCCGCAATTGCTCTTAAAAGAGTGGTTTTACCGCATCCAGAGGGGCCTAATAAAACCCCAATTTCGCCAGTGTTTAAAGACAATGAGCAGTCAACAACAGCGGGTTTGGCTGAGGTTGCATATTCAATAGTGGTGTTTTGCAGTTGTAAAAACATTATTCAACCTTAAATGAAAATCATTCTCATTCATAGTTTACACTTGAAACCTCGATAATTAATAAAGCGATGCTGATAAAAAAAGTATCGAAATCTACAAAATGCAACTAAAGAAACGCCTGCCTTTTGTTTTGGCTTGTGTCGTAATAGTTTTGAGTTTGCCAGTGTTGTCCATCCTTTCTTCTTGGTTATGGTTGGATGCGAGTTCTTGGCAAATCTTAAAAGAAATGGCAGAGCATTTATTACCCGAGTACACCCTTAATACTTTTTATTTGGCTTTTGGGGTGTTGGTAGGTAGCACCACCATAGGAGTAGCCACGGCACTTTGTGTGAGTATTTTTGAATTGAAAGCCAGAAAATTTTGGGAGTGGGCACTGTTATTACCAATGGCTATGCCTGCTTATGTATTAGCTTACGCCTACACTGACTTTTTTCAATTTAGTGGTGCTTTTCAAAACTTTTTAAGACAAAGTTTTGCACTAGAGGGCAGGCTCATTCCAGAAATTAGAAGTTTGCCAGGTGCAATTGTGGTGCTGAGTTTGTGCCTATACCCCTATATTTATTTATTAACCCGTAGTGCTTTATTGCAAAGGTCGCATCATTTATTAGATGCTGCAAAGTTGTTGGGTTTGTCCGTTAGCGGGCAAATTGTAAAAGTGATTTTGCCATTGGCTAGGCCCTCTATTGCAGTCGGTATAACCTTGGTGTTAATGGAAACTTTTGCCGATTATGGCGTGACGAGTTATTTTGGTGTGCAAACTTTTTCAACAGGAATTTATAAAGCGTGGTTGGTAATGGATGCCAAATTAGCGGCAGCGCAGTTGGCTAGTTTTTTATTGTTATTTATTTTGGTGCTGGTAGTATTTGAAAAACAAGCCCAACAAAAACTAAGGTTTGTAGGTAAAGGACAGCGCTTGGGTACACAGGCGCCCCGCATTCAGTTGGCTTTAAAAGGGCAAATAATAGCCAGCCTTATTTGCGCCCTGCCCTTGTTATTGGCATTTGTTTTACCAGTGGCTATTTTGGTGTCCTCTATTTATTTCACAACATTAGAGTTGGTGTGGAGTAGTTTTATTCATTGGACTATTAACAGCATTCAATTGGCAGCAACGGGAGCAGTGTTAATTGTGACTTGGGTTTTGGTATTGGCCTATTTACAAAGAGTTCAACCCTCTAAGACATTAAATGTCGCTATTCAAATTTTAAATTTAGGTTATGCAGTGCCGGGCGCTGTTTTAGTAGTGGGTTTGTTAATGCCTATTATGACTTGGCAAAGCTATCATCCTGATTTCAAGTTGGGTTATTGGATTACGGGAACTAGTCTTGGAATTTTATGGATTTATTTCATTCGATTTTCGTCTGTGGCACTACAAAGTGTACAAGGCGCTTACCAAGGAGTGCCTGTTAGTTTAGATGAGTCGGCACAATTATTAGGCGTAAAGGGTTGGGCTATTTTTAAAAAAATACACTGGCCTTTGTTAAGACCCTCGGTGATGGCGGCTAGTTTGTTGGTGTTTGTAGATGTTATGAAAGAGTTACCCGCCACCCTTGTGTTGCGCCCCTTTAACTCGGATACCCTAGCAGTAGCCGCCTACCAACTAGCCCGAGACGAACGCCTAGCAGAAGCCGCAGTACCCTCTTTGGTTTTAGTTTTAGTGGGTCT
>CAZKWC010000064.1:0-4102 GCA_964556425.1 uncultured Limnohabitans sp.
CTTCCATTACAAAAGCAGCGACCAAACCTGACGTTGAGTGTGAACCATTTTCTTCTCCTTTAGCATCCACTGCGGTGCCAGAAAGTACTGCATAAAATCGGTTTACGCCTTTAACCGTCACTTTGTCAAAGCTGTCAATTTTCATGCAATAGTTTTGCTGATTCTCATTGCTTGCAATCCAACATTCTTTTTGACGCATGTATTTTTTATAAACCCCATCAAGTAATTGGTCGAAATTAGTATTAGGAACCCCAAGAATTGAAGTAATAACTTCTGAACTAGTGGCTTGACTTTGGGTTTCATTTTTTACGTTGTTGTCATTGTTGGCACTTTTTTGACTCATGGCCGTCAATAAAGCAGCCTTTAGTTTACTTATCTCCTGATAAGGAACCCTAGTCATTGCAACAAGATGCTCTTTATCATCTGCTAATTGAGATTGATACTTGATGGGTACTTGATAGCTAGCACCAGAAGTTAATGTTGATTCACATGAGAATTTTTTATTCTTTTTATCATAATCAGTTGCTTTTGGAGATACAAATTTTAGATTTTTAAATACTTCTTCTTGTAAACCTGGATCAGCTAGGTTCATTTCTTCGCTAAGAATTTGCCTCACTACATCTAAAGTTTTTTCATCCGAGCATTGCGGTGGTTCTTTGGCGCAGCCAACTAAAAAGAATATTAAAATTAAGGGTAAATAAAAAAATTTCATGTAATTGTGTATGCTTGTGTGCCTTATAAGCACAAAGTTGAAGTTAAAAATACAATAACAAAAGCCCCTTAGCATTGGGGCTTAAAGTGTGTAACTTCATTAAATAAACATAAGCGTAGGCTGTCAAGCAAACAGGCTCAAATAACCACTTTTTGTTATTCTGAAAATGGTTTAAAAACTAAAGGTCGTTACAGCTGTGCCAGCAACAAATACCTTCACTTAAAGTGCCACTTCTAAACATACCAATTATTCATACCAATTCAATTAAAAAGTCTTTTACTCTTAGACAACAGAAGTACACAGTACTACGAAAAGAGTAAAAGGAACAATCAAATAAGCACTACCTTACCCCAACAAATCTTAAAAACCTTTATCTTTAAGAATGTAGTCATTAGGCTCTACATACTTCCATTTTTTATCGTCAAAATAAAAGTTATAGTTTTTATCTTTAAGGGTAGCACCTTTATCTTTGCCCTTAACCCTTACTAGCAAGGGAAAAACTTTTTCAGTGGGTTTGCTAGTGTCAAATTCAAAACTCGATTCAAGCGTGGTGCAGGGTTCTGCAGAACAAGCCCCTTCATCGCTTACACCAGAAATAAAATCAGCAATATCTATTACCTTTGCACCATAAGGCGCAAGAATATGAAAAAAGTTATTCGAGTAGCCTTGGTGCATAGTACCCGTTTCGTTTTTCCAACCGTAATAATCATCTGGGCCAATTTTAACTAGCTTCCATTTGGTGGGGCCATTACCAAAGTCTCCCATTGCGATTTTGTTGTCTGACGCAATTAAATGAAGTTGCTTGGCATTTTCTTCTAGTACAAAAGCGCCCACCAAACCTTGTGTTGAATGAGCACCATTTTCTTCGCCTTTTTCATCAACCGCTACCCCAGCAAGAATGGCATAAAATCGGTTCACACCTTTTACATTCACCTTATCAAAGCTGTCAATTTTCATGCAATAGTTTTGTTGGTTTTCATCTGTAGCAATCCAACATTTTTGGCTAAGTAAATATTGGTCGTAAACCCCACTTAAAAATTTTTCTAAAGGGGTGTTGCTAATGCCAGCCGAAGAAACAAATACATCTGATTGATTGTCTTGGCTATAAGATGCTTGTGTTACGCCAGTGTTGGCATTATCTTTTTGCATAACGTTTAATAGCGCAAGTTTTAGCTGAAACACGTCTCCCGCCAAAATGCCACCCACCGAAACCAAATGCTGGTCTTGATCGTTGAGTTGCGATTCATACTTAATCGGCACTTGGTAGCTACCGCCAGCAACCAGTTTTAAATCGCAAGAGTATTTTTTAATCTCTTTGTCATAAGCCGTTGCCCTAGGAAATTCAAACTTTAAATGGTCAGCAATTTCTTTTTTTGCTAAATCTGTAGAGTTGTCAGATCCCGATAGTTCATTGCTCAGAATTTGCTTCACTAAATCTAAAGTTTTTTCATCAGAGCATTTGGGTGCTTCTTTTGCGCAACCAACTAAAAAAAATAATACGATAAGGGGTAGGTGGGCGAATTTCATCTGGTGGAGTATGCTTATTGAGCGTTATAGGCAAGCATTTTAAATTAAAAGTTGACTGGCTAAAACCGACTTCTTGGAGTCGTTTTTTTCGGTTATTGGATTCTCATCAATTAGTTAATATCATTATTATTTTTAAAATTACTGCTTTGTTAGCTAGGTCGGTAGCTTAGTCGGTCGTTGTTTTCTCTTGTTGGTCAACAAGTGTGCCTAAAGAAAATTTCAAAATTTATTTGACAACTTCATTTTTAAAAATATAATCTGCCACTTGATTCAATTGTGCGCCAAAATGTTTGCTAGCGTTGCAAACCAAAAATGGTTTTAGTCAAAAATAAAAATCGCACTTATTAAAAACACAAGTTTAAAAATGTTGCTCTTCTGTGGGGCAATTAAAAGACCAAAGTTACTTTCGTCTCCGTAGTTCTATTGTTGCCATGATCTTATGGCTGATAACTTCCGTCTTTGTCCTGGCTTGCGGTATTTAAAAAATCAAATAGCTTGATTCACCCTTATTGTGCTCTGTGTTGTTAAGTCGCTTTATATCAAAATAAAAGTCACGACACGGCATGACGCTTGCTTCGTTCTAGTTGAATGAAAGATCAATCAACGCAATGGGTGGGTCAATTTTTGAATAATAAAAAAGCAAAGGAAACAATCATGTATCCAATAGAAAATGTAAAAATGTGGGTAGGCGATGTGCCAGTAGAACCCAAAGCCCTAGAGCAAATTCAGGCCATTGCTAAGTTGCCAATTTTGGCCGGTCACATGGCCATTATGCCCGATGTACACGTGGGCATTGGTGCAACTGTGGGCTCGGTTATTCCGACTCGTTCTGCGGTTATTCCTGCAGCGGTGGGGGTTGATATTGGTTGCGGTATGTGCGCAGCGCTTACCAACTTAACTGCCAACGATTTACCCGAGTCTTTGTACTCGATTAGAAACTCAATTGAAAAAGCTGTGCCAGTAGGTTTTGCAGAGCATAAAAAAGACTTGCCCACCGTGTCAGGACCTTATGCCGATGTGCTGCGTAAAAATTTAAAGGCCACGGTAGATGCTTTTGAAAACTTGGCTATTCTAAAAAAATTAGGCAATGCTAATTTTCAGAAGGTGGGCAAACAGATGGGCTCTTTAGGGGGTGGTAATCATTTTATTGAGTTGTGCCTAGATTCTGAAAACAGGGTGTGGATTATGTTGCACTCGGGCAGCCGTTTTATTGGCAATTTAATTGGTCACACCGCCATTGATATGGCTAAGCAACAAGCGGCTAGGCGTGATTATGGTTTGGCCGACAAAAGCTTAGCTTGGTTAGATGAGGGTACGCCAGAATTTAATGCCTATATAGAGGCTATGCAATGGGCACAAGACTATGCAAGGCTGAACCGCGACACCATGATGAATTTGGTGAAGAGCACTTTGTTGACTATTTTTCCGCACATGCAAATTGTGGGTGAGGTGGTTAACTGTCACCACAATTTCACTTCTTTAGAAGAGCATTTTGGTGAAAAAATTTGGGTCACTCGTAAGGGTGCGGTGTCTGCACAAGCGGGGCAAATGGGTATTATTCCGGGTTCTATGGGAGCTAAATCTTTTATTGTGAAAGGTAGGGGCAACCACGATTCGTATTGTTCTTGTTCGCATGGTGCAGGCAGGGTTTATAGCCGTACAGGGGCTAAAAACTTCTTCTCGCTAGCCGATTTAGAAGCCCAAACTCAAGGCATTGAATGTAGAAAAGATGCTGGGGTAATTGATGAAATTCCATCTGCCTATAAAAACATCGACCAAGTAATGGCTGCCCAAACCGATTTAGTCGATGTGGTGCACACCCTTAAACAGGTCATGTGTATAAAAGGGTAACTCCAGCTCCTA
>CAZKWC010000064.1:4202-16939 GCA_964556425.1 uncultured Limnohabitans sp.
TGTGGTGCACACCCTTAAACAGGTCATGTGTATAAAAGGGTAACTCCAGCTCCTAAAGCACTTGCTAAGTCAGCCATTTTTTGCGAATTTCTTTAATTACAGTTTAAACTTGTAGTTCTTACATTTCATAGCTAAATTAAATGAGTTCAATCAAAGTGGCTACTTGGAATATTCACAAAGGTGTGAATGGCTTAGGTCCCAGGCGGCGTTTAGAAATTCATAATATTGGTTTGGCCCTAGAGCAGTTCGATGCCGACATTATTGCCTTGCAAGAGGTGCGCAAAGAAAATCGCAAGTTGGCCAAACAATTTACCCATTGGCCCGATCAGCCTCAAGCTGACTTTTTAGCTCCTTTGGGTTATGAGTCGGTATATAAAACCAATGCAATTACTAAACATGGCGAACATGGCAACGCATTAATTAGTCGTTGGCCTGTTTTAAGCACCCATCAAGAAGACATTTCTGATCATCGCTTCGAACAAAGGGGCTTACTCCATTCCGAGCTATTGATTCATGAACAAAATGTTCACATGATTGTGGTACATTTGGGATTAATCAATTCTAG
Organism: uncultured Limnohabitans sp.; assembly: GCA_964556425.1. GTDB lineage: Bacteria > Pseudomonadota > Gammaproteobacteria > Burkholderiales > Burkholderiaceae_C > JALQUL01. The sequence continues at coordinate 4,768 of CAZKWC010000064.1, forward strand.
TCGGCATAGACAAATTGCCGCTTTAGGGCGTTACATTAATCGTGAGGTGCCCTCTAGTGCTCCGCTTATTATTGCGGGCGACTTTAACGATTGGAACGAGCAGTTACACGGCCTTATGCGTATTCACGATTTACACACCCTCGATTCGCATCGTTTGCCTACTTTTCCTGCACGATTTCCAGTTTTGCACATGGACAGAGTTTATGTGCGAGGCTTAAATTTAATTAATGCCTTTGTACCTCATGGGAGGGCTTGGGCACAAATGTCAGATCACCTACCCCTTATTGTGGACGTACAACTGAAATGACCCAATCACCTATTGCTGCTTCTAGTCAAAAGCCCCAACAGCCAATTTCTAAGCCTAGCAATAGTGATTACAACAAGGGTGCTGAATCATCAACATCCGCTTTCCCCAATCAATCCCAGCGCAGCAACCAATTGGTTTTATTAACCGGTGGTGTGCAGTTTTTTGAGGCCTTGCAAAATGCGTTTCAGCAGGCCCAGCATTACATCGCCCTAGAAACCTATATCTTTGATTTTGAAGGTAGTAGCGCTTTGGTGGCACAAGCCCTTATAGATGCCTCTTTAAGAGGCGTACAGGTGCATGTGCTAGTAGATGGTGTGGGTACGCCACATATTCCCACAGCTTGGTTAAATAAGCTCAGTCAGGCAGGTGTGCTGTGGGTGCATTATTTGCCTTTAGGCACTGTGGGTTTGCTGTTTCCAAGTCGCTGGCGCCGTTTACATCGTAAATTGTGCGTAATTGACGGAAAAATTGCTTTTTGTGGCGGCATTAATATTTTGGATGATTTTTTTGATCCTAATCATGGTGCCTTAGAGTTTGCCCGTTGGGATTTTGCCCTACAAGTTACTGGTCCTTTGGTGCAAACCATTGACGACACTATGAAGGTTTTATGGTATCGCAATTGGGCTAAACAGCTAGCCCAAACTAAAACTTTGTTAGGTGTTAAAAGTGCATGGCAACATATTTCTGCTGCTAATTCTTTGGCTCTTACACAGCACCAACCCGAAAAAAAATCTCTAGAGAGGCTGCTTTTAAGAGACAACATTAAAAATAGGCGCAATATAGAGCGGGCTTATTTGTCGGCCTTTGCTAGTGCCAAACAAGAAATTTTAATTGCTAATGCTTATTTTTTACCGGGTAAAAAAGTGCGTATGGCTTTGTTGAAAGCAGTTAAAAGAGGCTTAAGAGTACGGGTTTTATTGCAAGGTCGGTACGAATATTTTATGCAGTTTCATGCCTCTAGGGCGGTGTACCTAGATTTGTTAATGGGCGGCGTAGAAATTTATGAATATCAGGCTAGTTTTTTACACGCTAAAGTGGCGGTGGTCGATCCATTACAAAAAAAATCATGGTGCACAGTGGGTTCATCTAACCTCGACCCTTTAAGTTTATTATTGGCTCGTGAGGCCAATATAGAGGTGTTTCATCATGAAATGGCTGTGCAAATAGCCAACGAAATTGAAATCGCAATTACCAAATCCTCTCAGCAGGTGCTACTAGAGCAGTTTCAAAAAAGGAATTTTACCCAGCGTCTGCTTAACTGGACGGCTTATGGCTTAATGCGTTTTGCATTGTTTATTACGGGTAAAAGATATTAACTTAGCATTGATTTATTTTGTAAGTTTGAGTGTTTTGTGGTTGATTAAAACCCTAATTTTTAGCTGATATTGATGAATCGCATCTGCAATATTTTTCTGCTGTAAGATAATAGTTCATCTAATAAAGTATTCACTTAAGCTAGGCATAATAGTGTGTTCTACAGTTTTTGCTAAGTGCTTGTTTTAGATAAATTGTTTTAATGCCCATATTCTCCCGGGTCTTGTACTCGCTGTTAAGATTTAATATATGACTAAACTCATTCCAATTACTACCGAAAAAGCCCCTGATGAAGGGGTACCGGTTTCTGTCAAAATTCGTGAGCGTTTGGTTAAAGCAAAAAAACGTTTTAATGCCAACGACAACATTTCTGCTTTTATTCAGCCTGGCGAGTTGGCCAAGTTGTTAGATGAAGTAGAACTCAAAATGAAAACGGTGCTTGATAGTTTGGTCATTGACACCCAAAATGATCACAACACCAACAACACCGCCAGACGAGTTGCAAAAATGTACTTGCAAGAGGTGTTTAATGGCCGTTATGTGGCAGCACCTACTATTACCGAGTTCCCTAATGCCGAGCATTTAAACGAGCTCATGATTGTGGGGCCTATTACCGTGCGTAGTGCCTGCTCACATCACTTATGCCCTGTTATTGGTCAGGTGTATATTGGTTTAATGCCTAACGAACACACCAATGTGATTGGTTTGTCTAAGTTTGCTCGTTTAGCTGAATGGATTATGTCTAGGCCACAAATTCAAGAAGAAGCAGTGGTGCAATTAGCTGATTTAATTCAAGAAAAAACCCAACCCGATGGCCTAGCTATTGTGATGGAGGCCTCTCATTTTTGTATGGGCTGGCGCGGCATTAAAGATACCGAATCAAAAATGATTAACTCGGTCATGCGTGGTGTGTTTTTAAAAGACCCCAATCTTCGTCGCGAGTTTTTAACCTTAATTCCAAGAAAGACTTAAGCCATGTTGGTCAGACTCTTGTATGTAAGCCGGGCTGTTGATGAAAGCCCACAGGCCATCGAAAATATTTTAGCTCAATGCAGACAATATAATCCCGTTTCTGGAATTACGGGAATTTTGTGTTATGGTGGTAATGTGTTTTTACAAGCCATAGAGGGCGGTCGTTCTTCGGTAAATGCTTTGTATGCTCATATTCTTAAAGACCCACGTCACAAAGATGTTGAATTATTGCAATACGAAGAAATTACCGAGCGCCGTTTTGGTGGTTGGACCATGGGACAAGTCAATGTCGCTAAGGTCAATACTTCAATTTTATTAAAGTATTCCGAACGCGCTGAATTAAATCCTTATGGAGTTTCTGGCAAAGTGTCGTTTGCTCTACTCGAAGAGCTAATGGCTACAGCAAGCATTATGGGGCGAGCCTAAAAAATGAAAACTAAAATCAAACTGCTTTTTTCTTTGAGTTTGATTTTAGTTTTAAATGTTTTTTTAAATGGCTTGTTACTTCGGGTTGTTTATGCTCAACCCCAAGAGCCTTTTCCGCCTCAATGGCAAGCCTTGGTAAGCCGAGTCATAGACGGTGACACCTTGATATTGCAACCCATTGGCAGCCAAAATCTTTATGCCACCCGAATTGCTGGTATAGATGCCCCCGAAATATGCCAAAGCTTTGGTAATACGGCAAAAGAGGGTCTGGCTCGTAAAGTGCAGGGTTTAATGGTCACCGTTAACAGCGACCACCGTGATGACTTTGGCCGAGAACTAGGACAGGTTTATTTAAACGGTGAAGACCTTGGCGCCTACATGGTAAGGCAAGGTTGGGCATGGTCTTATGGCAGAGGCAAATCAGCTGGCCCCTATGCTCTAGAGCAAGCTTATGCACAAAATCTAAAACTAGGTTTATTTGCAACTGCTCAAAAAATAATCAAACCCGCCGATTTCAGACGTCGGTTCAAGGCTTGCCAAGAAGGGCATGAGGCTGTAGCTAAGTTGCCGACCAAAGCAAAAAAAGCCCATCTTAATGAACCGTAAATTGCAGAGCTTAACTAAAAACCAATAAGCAATAACTAAAAGCTTAATGCGTGCCGCACACCGAGCAATGTGGGTTTTGAGGTATTTGTATATCGGTAAAAGACATAGACCGACCATCGAGTAGTAATAAGCGGCCTACCAATCGAGAGGGCAAACCCGCTGCTATTTTGAGGGCTTCAGTGGCCTGAATAGATCCCATAACACCTACTAAAGGGGCAAAAACACCCATAGTGGCACAACGGGTTTCTTCTGTGGTTTGTTCGGGTGGAAACACACAAGCCCAGCAAGGTGTGTTGGCTTGCCTTGGGTCCACTACAGTAATCTGACCATCAAAGCGAATAACTGCCCCACAGACCAAAGGTTTTTTGGCTTTGACACAAGCCGCATTAATCGCATGGCGGGTAGCAAAATTGTCGGTGCAATCGACTACCACTGTGGCTTTTTCTACCAAAGTTTGCAGCAATGCAGCATCTGCCCTAGTGGCAAGTGCTGTTAGGTGAACCTCGGGGTTAATAGCTTTGGCAGCCAAAGCTGCAGAATCGACTTTGTTCATGCCCACAGTAGCGGTGGTATGAATAACTTGGCGCTGTAAATTGGTTAAATCAACTTGGTCGTTGTCAACTAAAGTGATTTGGCCTACTCCGGCAGCCACTAAATACTGCACTACAGGAGCACCCAAACCACCAGCACCAATAATTAACACATGACTGTTAATAATGTTTTCTTGGCCTTCTATGCCAACTTCATCTAGCAAAATATGACGGGAGTACCTAAGGAGTTGATCATCTGTCATATGTTGCCTAAAAATTTATTTAAGAAAACAATTATATAAAACAAAACCTTAGGACTAATAATTACTCAGCTTTTTTAGGCTTTTCTTCTTTGCGCTCGGTCATGGTTTTACTCACAATAACAGGCAAACCTTTTAAATGGTTAAGCGCTTGTTGTAATTGGAAGTCTTTATCTGAACCGTATTCAGGTAGTTTTCGATCGATAATCGGTTTTTTGCGATCTTCTTCTAACTGTTTAAGCGCTTCTTCACGAGCTTTTTCTCTGGCTGCATCGGGTTTTTCTTCATCTTGACCGTTGCCCAAATGTTTGCTGAGATCGGCTTCGCGCATTTGAAGTGCCGCATAAGGATTGCCCTCAAGGGTCTCATCGACCATGAGGTCAGGAATAATACCTTTGGCCTGAATAGAGCGTCCGCTTGGTGTGTAATAACGTGCAGTGGTAATTTTTACCGCACTGTTTTCACCAAGTGGAATGCTGCTTTGCACTGAGCCTTTACCAAAAGTTTGGCTACCCATAATTTTGGCACGTTTAAAGTCTTGTAATGCACCAGCCACAATTTCACTGGCAGAAGCAGAGCCTTCGCTTACTAAAACAACCAATGGAACTTTTTTGAGTTCTGGGGGTAGTCTTTTAATAAGGTCTTCGCTGGCGCTACGCATATAAAAGCGGGGTTCTGCTTTATAAACATTGCTACTATTTTGGCCTTTGGTAGAAACTACCACAGAACCTTCAGGTACAAAAGCGGCAGTCACACCAATGGCGCCATCTAGGAGGCCGCCTGGGTCGTTGCGCAAATCTAAAACCAGACCCTTTAATTTAGGATCTTGTTTGTAAAACTCTATGAGTTTACGTGCCATGTCATCAACGGTACGCTCTTGGAATTGACTAATGCGCAACCAAGCATAACCAGGTTCTATGACTTTGCCTCGTACCGATTGAGTCTTGATTTCGTCGCGAATAATAGTAACAGGGAAGGTTCTGTTTTCGTCTTTACGGAAAATAGTGAGAATGACTTTGGTGTCAGGCTGACCACGCATGCGCTTCACTGCTTCTTCTAGGGTTAAGCCACGAACTGGAGTGGTATCAATGCGAGTGATTAAGTCGCCAGAACGCAAACCTGCTTTAGCAGCAGGCGAGCCTTCGATGGGGGTAACCACTTTAACTAAGCCGTCTTCGAAGGCAATTTCAATACCTACACCCACAAATTTGCCGCTAATGCCTTCACCAAATTCTTTAAAAGCTTTGCCAGTAAAGTATTGAGAGTGAGGGTCTAAGCTAGAAACCATGCCGCTGATGGCATCGTTAAAAAGTTGTTTTTCATCTACGGGGTCAACATAGCTGGATTTAATGACCGAATAAACCTGAGAAAATTTTTCAATTTCTTCCAGGGGTAGTGGGGACGTGGTTCTTTGAGCAACAGTTTGTAAAGACACAGTAGTCATTACACCGGCCAACATACCGACTGCGATCCAACCTGCAATTTTGAGTTTCTGACCCATTAATTTATCCCGCAATATTAGCTAAACTATAAAAGCATCAATATACACCTCATCATGCAATTTGGGCGCTTGATGAGGTTTTATTTACAAAAATTGGTAACAAAATGACGTATTTACGCTTTACCCTGAGCCGCAACTGCTGCTGCCGCTGCTGCTGCCGCCTTTTCATCACCTAAATAATAGCGACGAATCGGTTGGCAGTTCTCGTCTAGCTCATAAACCATAGGAATTCCGTTGGGAATATTGAGGCTAACGATGTCGTCATCAGAAATGCCGTCTAAGTGTTTAACTAAGGCTCGAATCGAGTTGCCATGAGCGGCCACTACCGGGCGACGGCCTGCTTTTAAAGCAGGCATGAGGGTTTCATTCCAAAACGGCATCATGCGGGCGACGGTATCTTTTAAACATTCTGTTAAAGGAACTTGTTCGGCAGATAACTTGCTGTAACGTGGGTCAGAACGTTCGCAACGTGGGTCAGTTGCTTCAAGGGCAGGTGGTGGTGTATCATAACTACGACGCCAAACCAAGACTTGTTCATCTCCGTATTGGGCCGCTGTTTCTGCTTTGTTTAAGCCTTGTAGTCCACCATAATGACGTTCATTTAAACGCCATGAGTGCACCACTGGCAACCATTGCCTTTCCATTTCGTCTAGGCAATGCCATAAAGTATGAATCGCGCGTTTTAATACGCTAGTATAGGCAACATCAAACTCATAACCTTCTGCTTTTAGCAGTTGGCCAGCTTTTTTGGCTTGTTCAATGCCTAATGGTGTTAAGTCAACATCGGTCCAACCGGTAAAACGGTTTTCAAGATTCCATGTGGATTCGCCATGACGGATAAGTACTAGTTTATACATTTGAGCTTTCTTACGCTGAGGGAAAGGTGAGCATCTCATCACATTAAACTATTGGTCTAAAAATATTGCTCTTGGCAGTTTTGCCCAAGAGATGTTATTAATAGCGTCAAGTTTGATGTGAGAGCTTGGTTTCTATTCTAAAATCAAGAGATTCTATTTTAAAAGGATTAACGTGAATTTCATTATCGAAAATTGGCAATTAGTGTTTGTAGCTATCGCTTCTGGTGTGGCTTTATTATTACCTACCCTTCTTTCTGGTGGCGCAGGTTCTATTAGCTGTACCGATGCGGTATTGTTAATGAACAAAGAAAAGGCCAACATCATTGATGTAAGACGCCCAGATGAGTTTAAAACTGGCAGCATTGCAGGTGCAAAAAATATCGAAATTACCAAAATTGATGCGCAATTAGCTAGTGCGGTTAAAAACAAAGAAGCGCCTATGGTTTTAATTTGCGCCACAGGTGCAAGATCTCAAGGTGCGTTAAGATTGGCACAAAAGCTGGGTTATACCCGTGTCTTTTCAATGTCTGGTGGCTTAAAGGCATGGCGTGAAGCCAATTTGCCAGTTACCAAGGCTTCTTAAATTAAGTATTTTTTGTTTCTAGGAAATTAAATGGCTACCATTACCATGTACACCACGGCAGTTTGTCCTTATTGTGTTCGTGCCAAATCAATTTTAAAAGCCAAGGGTGTGACTGAAATCAATGAAGTTCGCATTGACTCAGACCCAGAGCAACGTCAAATCATGATGGAGCGTACTTCTAGAAGAACCGTGCCACAAATTTATATCAATGATTTTCATGTGGGTGGTTGTGATGACCTAGAAGCTTTAAATGCTGCTGGCAAACTAGATCCTTTGTTACAACAGGCTTAATTGAAGCTAACTTCAGTTAAAACTAAGTAATATATCTTAATTTAACTGAAGTTCATTAAAAACAATTTAACCCACCTTTTATTGCTTAAGGTGGGTTTTTTGTTGCTAGGGCCAGTTTTCTGTAAAGGGTTTGGCGACTAATTCCAAGTGACCTAGCCGCCTCAGATAAATTACCTTGGGCAGTTTGTATGGCTTTTTGCATTGCATTTAATGACAAATTGGCCAAAGTGGTAGAACTTTCTGCCTGCGGCGAGAGTAAGTTTTGTTGGTATAAATAGTTCAGCTCATCTTCTGGATGGTTGGGTTTTAATAATCCCAACATATCATCTGGTAAATGTTGCCAGTTAATTTCTGTTTCATTGAGCTCCAACATAGCGCAACAAGTTCTTAATAAATTGTTGTATTGCCTCAAGTTGCCAGGCCAACTGTATTTTTGAAAAGCGAGCATTAAATCGGGAGCAATGCTTAAAGGAGTGGAGTTTGAATACTTGTCTAACAGTTGATGAGTGAGTGCCATTAAATCAGTCCGCTCACGTAAGGCCGGTAATTGAACAGTCAAGCCATTGATTCTGTAGTACAAATCACTTCTAAATAAGCCTTTTTCGCTAGCCTGTAATAGATTTTGATGCGTAGCGCATATTAAAGAGAAACTCACTGGCACAGGTTTGCCACCTCCTAAAGGACTCACTTGACGCTCTTGTAAAACACGTAATAAACGTGCTTGCAAGGCAAGTGGCATATCGCCAATCTCATCTAAAAATAAAGTGCCTTCGTGTGCTTGCCTAATTAATCCGATTGCCCCTTCTTTTTGTGCGCCCGTAAAGGCACCTGGTTTATAGCCAAAGAGTTCAGATTCAATGAGATGTTCGGGTAGGGCTGCGCAGTTAATGGCAATAAATGGTTTTTTTGCTAATTCTGAAGAGTCATGTACCGCTTTGGCAAATAGTTCTTTGCCTACGCCTGATTCTCCTAAAATTAACAAAGGAATTGATTTTCCAGCAATTTTTCTGGCTTTTGTCTCAGCAGTTAACCATTTTGCATCACCTGTATTGAGTAATGCGAGTGCATCTTTAACCGGTGCCGCTTGACTTTTGCTAGTGTGAATTTTAATTTGGCTGGTTTTGCCATGTAGCTTGGCAAATACCGATTGTCCATTTCTAAGATGAAGTAAAAAACAAGCCTCATTTTGACGATTGGCAAGTTGTAAAATTTGATCAAGTTGGCAATCAAATAATTGCTCTACTTGGGTCGAACCCAAATCAAGGGGCGATAAACCTAAAGAGTTTTGTGCCTGACGGTTGGCTCCTAGTACCCATCCATCTTCAGATAAGGCTAAAACAGATTCGGCAACTGTTCCAACACCGGCCTCTAAAGTATGAAAATGAAGTCTTAAGTTTTTTTGATAAGTTGCTGTTAATAAACGATTTTCTACCATACAAGCAGCGGTTTTAACCAAGCCCAAGGTGTGGCTTTGTCTAATTTTTTGATGCCCAGAAATATCTAAAATACCTAACAACTCTCCTTTTGCTGAAAAAATAGGCGAGGCCGCACAAGTTAAAAATGAGTTACGCTCTAAAAAATGTTCTGCACCGTGAACTTCCACACTACTAGCGTCAGCAAGAGCGAGTCCAATTGCATTGGTACCTCGTTGGTTTTCACTCCAGCTTGATCCTGGGTTTAAAGAAACTTTATCGGCACGGTCTAAAAAAATAGGGTCACCCAAGGTGTGAACTAATATTCCTCGCCTATCGGCCAACACCACCATACTTTGAGTATCTTTTACCTGCTCGAACAAATACTCCATAATGGGCTTGCTATGGTTGATTAATTCTATGTTTCGAGTGAGGGTGTGCTGCAGTTCAGCTTGAGTGAGATGTTCAACATAGGGGAGTCGACCGTTAGGCATTAAGCCCGCTGCATGGCTACGAGCCCAAGATTGTGAAAGTTGTTTAGGAACAGGCAGGGCGTTGATGTCAGAGCCCGCTAATAATTTTTGGCGCGCTGACTTAATAATAGGTGCCGAGCAAATAGTATGCAGCGCCATAAGTGTGTCTCCTCTGATTATTTTTTATAAGATCAGTTTAGATGAATCTGAACTTAAATGGCTAAAACTAGAACATCATTTAGTAATGTGTTCCAATTTGTGACACTTTTTGTCAGTATGCTTTTTCAAATTGTGACACTACGCCAAAAAATCAATAGAGTTTTTACCCTAGTTGTGAAATAACTTTTATTAAAAACTTATATTTATCAATAACTTAAGATTTTAAAATTAATTTCAAAAACTTGGCACGAATCTTGATACATAGATATTGCCATCAAGGCTTTATTTTTAAATTCACAACAATCGAAGTAGGGGACAAATCATGATTTATGCCAATCCAGGCGACGCTGGCGCAAAAGTAGAATATAAAAAACAATACGACAATTTTATTGGTGGCAAGTGGACTGCCCCAGTAAAAGGTCAATATTTTGATGTTATTACACCAACCACCGGTAAAGTTTATACTCAAGCCGCTCGTTCAAGTGCAGAAGACATTGATTTAGCCATTGATGCCGCACATGCTGCTAAAGTTGCTTGGGGCAAAACGGCACCTGCTTCACGTGCCAACGTTTTATTGCAAATCGCTGACCGCATTGATGCCAATTTAGAATTGTTAGCCTATGCAGAAACAGTAGACAACGGCAAACCAATACGTGAAACCTTGGCGGCTGACATTCCATTGGCATCTGACCATTTCCGTTATTTTGCTGGTTGTTTACGTGCACAAGAAGGTGCTTTATCTGACATCGACGAAAATACAGTGGCTTATCACTTCCATGAGCCTTTAGGTGTAGTGGGTCAAATCATTCCTTGGAATTTCCCAATTTTAATGGCTGCTTGGAAATTAGCGCCTGCATTGGCTGCTGGTAACTGCGTGGTGTTAAAACCAGCCGAATCCACTCCTATCAGCTTGTTAATTTTGGTCGAATTAATTGCAGACCTTTTACCAGCTGGCGCCTTAAATGTAGTTAACGGTTATGGACGTGAAGCTGGCTTGCCATTAGCCACTAGCAAACGTATCGCTAAAATTGCCTTTACTGGTTCTACCTCTACAGGTCGTGTGATTGCTCAAGCTGCGGCCAACAACCTTATTCCAGCGACTCTCGAATTAGGTGGCAAGTCACCTAACATCTTCTTCGCCGATATTGCAGACAAAGATGACAGCTTCTACGACAAAGCAATTGAAGGTTTGGTATTGTTTGCCTTTAACCAAGGTGAAGTCTGTACTTGCCCATCACGTGCTTTAATTCATGAGTCAATTTATGAAGACTTTATGGCAAGATGTATTGAACGCATCAAAGCTATTAAACAAGGTAACCCACTCGACACCGAAACCATGATTGGTGCACAAGCTTCTAAAGAGCAAATGACCAAAATTGCTTCTTACCTAGAATTAGGTCGTCAAGAAGGCGCTGAAGTATTGGTGGGCGGTAACGTGGCACAAATGTCTGGCGATTTAGCCGGTGGTTACTATATTGAACCTACCGTATTTAAAGGTCACAATAAAATGCGTATTTTCCAAGAAGAGATTTTTGGACCAGTATTAGCTGTTACCACCTTCAAAACTGAAGAAGAAGCCCTTGAATTGGCCAATGACACTTTATATGGTCTAGGCGCTGGTGTATGGAGCCGTAACGGAAACGTGGCTTATCGTATGGGTCGTGCCATTCAAGCTGGTCGTGTATGGACGAACTGCTACCATGCCTATCCTGCACATGCTGCATTCGGTGGTTACAAAGAGTCTGGCATTGGCCGTGAAACCCACAAAGTGATGTTAGACCACTACCAACAAACTAAAAACTTGTTAGTGAGCTATGCTGAAGGTAAATTAGGTTTCTTCTAATGCAATAAATTCATTAGTTAAATAGTCCCCATTTTTGGGAAATAAACAGCCAGTAAAAATAAGGCCTAATGGTTTTATGTTTTGCTGGCTGTTTTATTATGTATCTGCCTTTTATATATAGAACAACCAATTAGGAGCAAGCATGACAGAACGAGTAATTGCTACCCCAGAAGCAGTAGCACTAATAGAAGAGTTGAAAAATCAATACGGTGAACTTATGTTTCATCAGTCGGGTGGATGTTGCGACAATAGTGCAGCCAACTGTTATTTACCCAATGATTTAACAATAGGGGCACATGATGTTTATTTAGGTAGTTTGGCAGGCGTGCCTTTTTATATGAGCCGCTCACAATTTGAATATTGGCAACATACCCAACTGATATTAGATGTAATTGAAGGGGTGGGTGGTACATTTTCACTAGAAGGCAACACTGGAAAAGCCTTTCACACACGCTCAAAAGTGTTTGATGACGAAGAGTGGGCTCAAATTAAAGAACAAAAAGTAATTGCTGGGGATGAGTGGCTAAAAATAAATGCAAAATTAGCTTAAATTGTTAGAAGTTGTTGCAAAGTACGGGTTTTCCAGTATAGAATAGCAGGCTCAGCAAGCAACAAACCTTAATAGATGAGTTGTTTGC
>CAZKWC010000065.1:0-16934 GCA_964556425.1 uncultured Limnohabitans sp.
GTTAACCTATAACCCGATACTCGGCCACCGCCTTCGGGGGGCACTACGGTAATGATGGTGCTACCTTCCCAGACGCCTTCTGCGGTAATGGTTTTTTGGCTAAAGCCTAGGTCTTGTGCAGTTAAAACACGGCGTAATAATGGTCGGTCGAGTACGTCATTTAAAGTGAGTTCTAAATGGGGTATGGCCACCTCGTGTAATGCTTTATTGCTCACTGACCAAGTAAGTTGATACTGCTCTTCTGCATTGCCGGTTTGTTCGGGTCCATTAATGTGAAAACTGCTGTTTTCAATGGCGACTGCTTCCGCCAATTTAAGCGGCTCTATGGTACAAGCAAACAATTGGCACATTGGCTTTAATACGATTTGAGTCGCTGGAAAATAGGTGGCCAAACGGTTGCGCTCACTTAGCGTGATTTGTAAAAACAGCATCACAACAGCTACTACAGAACCCAACCATAATAGTTTTTTATTGCGAATAAACTCTTGTTTACTTTTTTTGGCTTGTTGTAGAGGATCAATAATTGATACGGTATCAATGGCCACACCTTGTTTAGCGCTGGTACTGGAATTAGGGGCCGTACTAGAAGTAAACTGAGAGTTTGAGTTGCCATTGGACTTGGCTGCAGAAGACGCTTTATTAGGCGCTAAAAAACTAGGCGATGACAAAGCACTTGTAGACCGACGCTTGGTATCGGTGGTTTTAGTGCCTTGCTGATTTTCAGTGGCCACTTCAGTGCGTGGTATGGCGCCTGGTGGACGAGTTCGCTGTCCTGTTACTTGAGCCGTGCTTACTGTTCGCCTAACCTCACGCCCTGCCAAGGTTTCACGGGAAGATCCAAAAGGTGGTTGGCTTGGAACAAATTTTTGCTCGGTTGAAGACTTATTGGTAGGCAGTCCGTCTTGAGACCTAGTACTTGTTCTTTGACCTGAAGAGCCTGAGGAAGCTACACCTCTTGAACTACTTGAGGGAGTAACAATATTACTACTACCTCTTGCACTTCTTGAGCTACTGCTTGATATTGGAGCAGGAGCAGGGGGTGGCGTAGCTGAGTCGGTTGCAGCATCATAGGGATATAAGGACTCGAGGCTAAAGCCCGAAGGCTCAATTCTTGTTTTGTTCTTTTTATCAGCTCGGTTGGCCAACTCTGCGCTATTGGTTTTTACACTAGATACCGAATTTTGCCCGTTAGCAGTTGCAGCTGAACCTAATTGAGTGGGACTAGATAACGCATCGGGGCTTTGTTGCACCAAATAAGCTGCAGCATTAAAAACCTCTTGGCAACGCCGACACTTTGCCCACCCACCTGACTTAGAAATAAGTGAGGGAGGAAATTGAAATATGGTTTTGCAATTAGGGCAACGGGTAGCAAGACTCATGGGAGGGTATGATTAGCCTTACGTAAAATCAATAAAAAATGGATAAGTGATATGAGAAATTCAATAACTTATCCATTATTTTAAACGCTGATTTGAGCTGTCATTAAAATCCAACCCTCTTGGCTATCAGAAACTTGTAACTGACAATAAGGGGCATAGGCATCTTTTAACTCTTGCTCTTGCCTATCAAGGATTCCAGCCAATACCAAGTAGCCACCAGGAGCCACATGACCACATAACAAGGGGGCCAAAACTTTTAATGGAGTTGCCAAAATATTAGCTAATACGGTTTGATATTGGCCCTTGGCAACATCGGGCAAACCAGCATTGAGTTGCACCTGATTAACGTTTGCATTATCTTGTGTGGCAACTACAGCAGCCGGATCAATATCAACTGCATCAATATCGAGAGCACCAAACTTGGCTGCTCCAATGGCTAAAATTCCTGAGCCACAACCGTAATCAAGGACTCGGCCAAAATGTTGCTCTGACTTGCCACTCGCTGCTTTATTGGCAATCCAACGCAAACACATACGGGTGGTAGGATGTGTGCCAGTACCAAAAGCCATGCCCGGATCTAGGGCAATCACAGTTTTGGCCGCTTCTGGCACATCATGCCAGCTTGGCACAATCCAAAAATCAGAGGTGACAGGTACAGGGCTAAATTGTGATTGAGTTAAGCGAACCCAATCTTCGTTAGCGACTTCTCGCAATGCCACTAAAGCGCTATCGGCAAAAAAAGGTTGAGCTTGTAATAAATCAAGAGCGGCTTGAGCTTGCTCTTGATTAGGGAACAAAGCGGTTAAGCGTGAGTGCAACCATGCTTCTTTGGGAGGCGGCATACCGGGCTCACCAAACAAAGCTTGTTCGTGGGGGGTGTCCGCATCGTTGTCTTCAATCGAGACACTGAGCGCGTCAAGGGCTTCGAGCGCCTCTGTGACGGTCTCGACTTGGGCTTCGGGGCAGGTCAAGACAAGCTCAAACATGCGATTTTCCTTTTTTTTGATCGATTAATTGAAGCGCTGAGTATTTATAAATACCCGCTAGCATCAAGCTAAATTTTGCAACCATTGATGGTGGTTGGAGTTTTAAAAATCAAAATCTTTAAGGGCTAAAGCAAAATTCTTAAGGCACTCAAAAAGATGCTGATTTTTGTTTGATGATGGAGTATGAGTATAACCAATAAAAAAATGGCCCCACGGGCCACTTTTCTAATTTTTAACGCTTGTGGTGCGTTAACCATTCTTCAAGGTAATGAATATTAGTACCGCCTTGCATAAACTTAGCGTCCACCATGAGTTCACGATGAAGTGCAATATTGGTATTAATACCTTCTACTAGGGTTTCTAATAAAGCGGTACGCATACGAGCCATTGCTTCTTCACGGGTATCTCCGTGAGTAATGATTTTACCAATCATGGAGTCGTAATTAGGAGGCACAAAATAATTGGTATAAACGTGACTATCAACACGAACGCCAGGACCGCCAGGTGCATGCCACATCGTAATGCGACCAGGTGAAGGCATAAAGTTGTAAGGGTCTTCGGCGTTTACACGGCACTCAATGGCATGGCCACGGATTTGAATGTCTTTTTGTGTGTAAGGTAATTTCTCACCTGCCGCCACCAAAATTTGGGTTTTAACAATATCAACACCAGTGATAAGTTCAGTGACCGGATGCTCTACTTGAACACGGGTGTTCATTTCAATGAAATAAAACTCGCCATTTTCATAAAGGAACTCAAAAGTACCAGCACCACGATAACCAATTTTTTTACAAGCTGCTGCACAACGCTCACCAATACGCTCGATGAATTTGCGTGGAATGCCTGGGGCAGGAGCCTCTTCAATGATTTTTTGATGACGGCGTTGCATAGAACAATCACGCTCGCCCAAATAAATTGCATTTTTGTATTTATCTGCAATGATTTGGATTTCAATGTGACGTGGGTTTTGCAGGAATTTCTCCATGTAAACCGCAGGATTGTTAAACGCAGCACCAGCTTCGGCTTTCGTCATTTGAACTGCATTGATTAAAGCAGCTTCGGTGTGTACTACGCGCATACCACGTCCACCACCACCACCCGCAGCTTTAATAATGACTGGATAACCAATGGTTTTGGCGATGCGTTTAATAGCTGCTGGATCTTCTGGTAATTCGCCTTCTGAACCAGGTACGCAAGGTACTCCCGCTTTAATCATGGCTTGTTTAGCAGAGACTTTATCGCCCATTAAGCGAATAGAGTCGCCGGTAGGGCCAATAAACTGAAAACCACTTTGCTCGACTCGGTCGGCAAAATTAGCATTTTCACTTAAAAAACCATAACCAGGATGAATGGCTTCTGAGTCGGTTACTTCGGCTGCCGCAATTAAAGCTGGCATATTGAGGTAACTTAAACCAGAAGCTGCTGGGCCAATACAAACTGCTTCATCCGCTAATTTAACGTATTTGGCATCCCGATCGGCTTCGGAATAAACCATTACGGCTTTAATTCCTAATTCACGGCATGCACGTTGTATTCGCAAAGCGATTTCGCCGCGATTGGCAACTAGAATTTTTTTGAACATGGCTTGCTGCCTTATTCAATGACAACTAAAGGTTGTCCGTATTCAACGGCTTGACCGTCTTGAACCAATACTTTAGTCACAACACCAGATTTATCAGCTTCGATTTCATTCAAAATCTTCATGGCTTCCACGATACAGACTGTATCGCCTTGTTTAATGGTGTCACCCACTTCAACAAATGGTTTTGCACCGGGGCTAGAAGCACGATAAAAAGTGCCCACCATTGGAGACTTTACTTGGTGACCAGATAACTCTTCAACTGCTGCTGCAACGCTGGCTGAGCTAGGAGCTGGGGCAGGAGCAGAAACTGCAACCGGATTTTGTGCGGTGTAAACCATTTGGCTGGGTGCAGCTGTGGTGTGCACAATGTTAGAGCCTTTTACAATACGAACAGTGCCTTCAGCTTCTGTGATTTCTAATTCAGTGACATTGGAGTCAGACACTAAATCGATTAGAGTCTTGAGTTTTCTGAGGTCCATGATTTCTCCTTGGATGAGGTTGCTACTTTAAGCTCAAAAACACAATAATTGTAAAAATGAGCTCAACATTCATTAAATTGATTCTATTTTCAATAAATTTCTGTTATTTGCAAGAAAAATAAAATCGTTTGCTTGTTTATTTTTTTAAGCTGAGTCGGGGAATTTATCATAAAAAAGCGCTTTTTGCTGACATTTTACTTGAACAAGGTGAATTCTATTTGCGCAAGGTAACTTTATATTATGGCTTTCCAAGCCTCCAAATCTGATTCTTTCACTTTACCAATTCTGCGCTGAACCACTACTCCATTGCTATCAATTACAATTGAAAAGGGTAAAGATCCACTTAAATTACCCCAATTTTGGGAAAGTGTCATGAGCTCAATATTACCCACTCCAATCGGAAAACTAAGTGCATTTTGCTTCAAAAATTGTTGCACTGAAGCCAATTTATCAATGGCTAGACCCACTACCATCCAGTTATTTTGTTTTTGCTCCTGGTAGAATTTTTCTAACAAAGGCAGTTCTTCAACACAAGGTGGGCACCAAGTTGCCCAAAAATTAATCACTAATTTTTGACCTGCAAAGTTTTTTAATTGCAGTGTTTTTTGATCTGGGGTTGCAATCGTTTGTTGCCAAGCCGGATCAGTAAAAGCAGGGTGATTAGGGTTAACACTGGAGCTATGACTAGTCTGAGAATACACCCGCCAAGCAATACCTCCTGCCAAACCCACGGCCCCAGCCGCCACAGCAAGAATTAGTTGTCTTTTACTTTTTTGAGGCTTTTGATTAATGGTCATAAGGTGAATAAAAATAAAATTGAATCATTTCTTCAAAAATGAATTGAAAAACTTACAAAGTTACTCAAAATGCTTTATTTCTATTGCATTTTAAATTCTAAGGCTTTCAAATCCCCTCTAATGGGTTCATTATTACTGTCTTTTTTAAGTGCCCCTTTTAACTCATCAAAATCTAAAAACGTGAGCATTAACATGACTCTTATATTAAGTTGTGGGCTATGTAAGGGAAGTATCAAACAGGGTACTTCTCGTCCCATACTGTCGTAATTACTACTTTCTTCAAACCGAGAGCCCAAATCCAGCACTTGAAACTGAGCCAACTTAGGATCGTCACAATATAAATTAAGATGAATATCACTATATTGTGTGGCAGTTCCATTCCAAATAGCGCCACTAATATGAGGTCTAAACTGCGCCAAACGCCTCATCCATACTAGGGCCATTTCACGTAATATTTGTAATTCTTGAGCTTGGCTTTCGGGGCAAAAAATAGCAATATGCTCGCGCACTGCGGCTAACATTAAGTCATGATCGGGTAATTCAGAGCGATGTGGCAAGCCTAATTCTTGCACCGCTTGTTTTTTTGCGGGGCCATATTCCATACCTTCATCCACAATTAATGCGGCAGCTCGGTTGGCAATGTCGTATTTAATATTTGAACTCATAGACGATTAGCATAGCAGTTTTTATTGAAGCTGTTTGTGGGTAAAATAACTTTATGCATATTCATATATTAGGTATTTGTGGCACTTTTATGGGTGGCTTGGCGGCTTTGGCAGCCGAGGCTGGTCATAAGGTGAGTGGTTGTGACAGTGGTGTGTACCCGCCAATGAGTGATCAACTACAAGCTTTAGGCATTCATTTAATTGAGGGCTATGATGCGAGCCAATTAGATTTAAAGCCCGATGTTTTTGTGATTGGTAATGTGGTGAGCCGGGCTAAATTGCCCAATGGTTCGCCAAAGTTTCCGTTAATGGAGGCTATTCTAGATGCAGGCGCTCCTTATATTAGTGGCCCACAGTGGTTGCTAGAAAACATCTTGCAACCAAGTAGCGCATTTGGCCAAGTGAAAGCCGGTGCTCGTCATGTGATGGCGGTGGCAGGCACTCATGGCAAAACCACTACCACTTCTATGCTGACTTGGATTTTAGAAGCCAACGGATTGCAGCCTGGATTTTTAGTCGGTGGTGTACCACTTAACTTTGGTGTGTCGGCCCGTTTGGGTAATGGCGATTGTTTTGTAATTGAAGCCGATGAATACGATACCGCTTTTTTTGATAAACGCAGTAAATTTGTTCATTACCGCCCCAAAACTGCTATTCTTAATAATCTTGAATTCGATCATGCCGATATTTTTGACAATTTAGCAGCCATCGAGCGTCAATTTCATCATTTATTAAGAACAGTGCCTAGTTCTGGTCATGTGGTGTTTAATGCCGAGCAAGAAAGCCTACAAAGAGTTTTGGCTTTAGGTGCTTTTGGACAAGCTATTGGTTTTGGAAATAATGGCCAATGGCAAGCTCAAGGCCAACCCCATGATTTTGATGTATTACATTTAGGTAAAGTGGTAGGCCATGTCAACTGGAGCCTGCAAGGTTTGCATAATCAAATGAATGCCTTGGCAGCCATTGCGGCGGCCAGGCAAGTGGGTGTGAATGCCGCTGATGCAGCCAAATCGCTTTCTGATTTCCAAAACGTGCGAAGACGCATGGAAGTAAGAGGAGTAGTGGCCGGTAAAAACATCACGGTTTATGATGACTTTGCGCATCACCCTAGTGCTATTGCCACTACCCTAGATGGACTTCGCCGTAGTGTTGGCCCTAATGCCAGAATTTTGGCAGTTTTTGAGCCTCGCTCTAACACCATGAAATTGGGTGCCATGAAAGACTTATTGGCCGACTCATTAAAAGATGCTGATTTAGTTTTTTGCCATAGCGCAGGCCTTGATTGGGACCCTGCCCTTCCTTTGGCTAGCCTGGGTGCAAATGCCCAAACTCATGGTCAATTAGATGGGTTAATTAATGCAGTTGTGGCAAGCGCCCAAGCCGGTGACCATATTTTATGTATGAGTAATGGTGGCTTTGGTGGGATTCATGGCAAGCTACTTGAGGCACTGAAGTAAGCGACAAGGTTGTGATACAAACTAGCCCTCTATTGATTAGGGGCTAGGCTTGATTAAACCTCATGCGAATCTAAATTCAAAGCCTCACCCCAGGCTAACATTTTAAACTCTTGGCCATCCCAAGTAATGCGGTTGATGACTGCATTAGGAATTACCCATGACCTGGGTAAATGCAACTCTACCTTGTTAGCAATACGGTAAATAATATCCATTACCCCGCCATGACTAAAAATGGCAACCGTTTGACCGGCATGACGCTGGGCAATTTCTTGCATAAAGGCTTCTATACGGGTTTGTAGTTGGCGCAAAGACTCTCCGTCTTGAGCAGAGAAATCGGGGTCTCGGTCACGCCATAAACCAAAAGCTTGAGGTAGAAGGCCTTCTATTTCTGAATAGGTTTTACCCTGAAACACCCCAAAATGACGCTCTCTTAATTGGGCGGTTTTGTGTACAGGTAAATCTTTTAATTGCGCTAAGGGTAGGGCGGTAACCGCTGCTCTAGATAAATCACTAGAGTAGATGGCACTAATAGGCTCCTGAGCCAAGGCCTTGGCCAAAACATCGGCTTGGGCTAGGCCATTTTGATTAAGGGGAATATCGAGATGACCTTGCATTCGTTTGGCAACATTCCAATCGGTTTCGCCATGACGCAAGGCCAAGATATGAGTAACAGGTGACTGTGCTTGATTAGACAATTTGAATCACATTAGAAGCAGGTTTTAAAACTGGCAATTCGGGTGTATCAAAACCAATATCGCCTTCAGGCTCTTCTTTGCCAGTGGCACAAACCGCTTTAAAATCAAATTGAGCAGAATCAAGTAAATGGGATGGAACCACATTTTGCATAGCCGTGAACATATTTTCACGACGGCCTGGCCATTTTTTCTCCCACTCGGACAACATATTAGAAACTTGTTTACGTTGCAAGTTTTCTTGGCTACCGCAGAGTGAGCAAGGAATAATTGGGAACTCTTTGATTTCGGCCCAGCGGATTAAATCTTTTTCAGCCACATTGGCCAAAGGACGAATCACCACATGGTTGCCATCAGAGCTGACCAATTTAGGCGGCATAGCTTTTAACTTGCCAGCAAAAAACAGGTTCAAGAAAAAGGTGTGCAAAATATCATCACGATGATGACCCAAAGCAATTTTGGTCGCGCCAATTTCATCGGCAACACGATACAAAATACCTCTACGCAAACGGCTGCATAAACTGCAAAGAGTTTTGCCTTCTGGAATAACACGTTTGACAATACTATAGGTGTCTTGAGTTTCGATGTGAAACTTAACCCCTAATTTAGTCAGGTATTCGGGCAGAATATGGTCAGGAAAACCAGGTTGTTTTTGGTCTAGATTAACTGCAATTAATTCGAAGTTAATAGGGGCACGTGCTTGTAATTTAAGCAAAATATCTAACATGCCGTAGCTGTCTTTACCACCCGACAAACAAACCATGACTCGGTCACCCTCTTCGATCATGTTGTAATCGACAATGGCTTGACCGACCTGACGACACAGGCGTTTTTCAAGTTTTAAATTTTCGCGTTGCTCACGGGCAAGCTTTTTCTTTTCCTGATCAAGCAAATCGGAGTCAGGAGTTTCAGTGGCCAAAGCGGCATCTGTTAGGGGGGTGGGGTCTATCCAAGATGAATTCATACTTAGATTTTACTTGAAATTGATGGTTGTTAAACCAATTAGGTCAAGACAATCAAGGCAAAACAACGTTTGCAGTTTTTACTATTTTGCCCTTGACCCAATTTGATATTGGACTTACCACTCACCCGCTTGATGCGTAATCGCTACTTCGCAGTCTTCGAAAATTTCTAATTTAGCAATTTTGACTCTTACCCCTTTAACACCAGGAATGGCCATAAGGCGTAGGCAGAGTTTACCAATCATACTTTCCAATAAATTAATATGGCGCTCGGTGCAGTCGGCAATAATAATGTCGCGGACTTTGCGATAGTCGAGTACCGCAGTAATGTCAGCATCTTCGGGCTGCAAGGGTTGTTCACCCATATTGAGCTCGGCATCTACTTGAATGGGTTGAGGCGTAATGGTTTCGTGTTTTAAGATGCCTAAATTGGCCTGAAAACGCAGACCTTTAATAGATAAAACTTGGGAGCCAGTGGTTTGTGTCATAAAAAAATGGGTAAACGTTTGGGGTAGCTGTTAATACAGCACCGGAATAGGGGTCCATGCTTGCTAAAGCTGGGTAGTGTCACTTTAAACAGCCTTTGGCTTCGATTGAATTACCTCTACACCTACTGCTTCACAGTCAGGGTAAACATCGGGTTTTTCGGTACTTACTCGCACCAAAACCACCTCTGGATGAGCTAAAAATTCGGCGGCTAAAGCATCACATAGCGTCTCTTGCAATTGGATATGTTCTTGACCTATTTTAGTGGCAATAATGCGACGCACAAAGTCGTAATCAACCACTTCATTGAGTTGGTCATGACTTGGGGTAGATAAGGCCATTGGCACATATAAATCCACATTAATAATGACTCTTTGAGGCGCATTTTTTTCGAACTCATGCGCTCCAATATTCATAAAAACTTCAATATTGCGCAAAAATAAGCGTCTATGTGATTGTAAAAAGACTAAGTCTAAATTCATTTGGTGTTGTCCTTTAATAAATCATCTACCACAAACATAATATCTCTAGCACTAGGCACTAAATGTTGACCATTATCAACGGCTAGTGTGGTGCCAGTAATTGATGGGTTACTGGCTAAAAACTCTGCAGTTAAAGCCACATCCACAGGATTAATCGGTTTTTTTAATAAGTTAGCGCTACTCGCCTTATCAAAATTAGCTTGACTTTGATCGCCACTCAAATACATCAAGCCTGGCGCCAGCCCACAAACTCTTACTTGAGGAGCTAATGCTTGGGCTTGAAGTTGCACACAACGCTCTAAGGCTAATTTACTGACGGTATAACTAAAATAATCAGGATTTAAGTTCATGACTTTTTGATCCAGAATATGCACGACACAAGCATCTTGCCCCTCGGGTGGTGCTAATTGGGTAGCCAAGGCCTTCGCTAAGTCCATAGGTGCTAACAAATTAACTTTAAGTTGTTGCAGAGCAATTTCCTCAATGTAATCAGTGCCTTGATCGGGTGAAAACATAGAAGCATTATTAATCACTGCATGAATAAACCCCCATTGTTGTTGAATTTGCTCCACCATTTCTTGCCTACTTTTTAAGCAAGATAAATCTGCCATAATTGGTGAAGCTTTTATGCCCTGCTGTTGAAGTTTGTCGCATAATTGCAAGGCAGCTTCTTTAGAGTGTTGGTAATGCAATATTATTTCCCAACCTTTATTAGCAAACTGCTGACAGATTTCCGCACCTAATCGGTGCGCCCCACCTGTGACTAAAACCCGCTTTTTTAAATGCACTGGTAATTGATTCATATAATTGTTAAATAATACCTATAAATAAAATTAAATTGGCGTATATTAAGGAAGCTACATCACAATGCTTTTAGTAAGCCCTAACATAAGTGAAGGTGAATTATTTTGTTGTTTTTATCCGTTCATTTTTTAAAACCCATCATCATTAAGATGGGTAAAAATTCCACCCAATTAGGTTCTGCTAATGTCCTTCTTCAAAACGATTTGGAGTTTGGTTTCAGTTACAGTTTTCCTTACAAAAGCTAATTGATTTGATCACACAGAAGTTTTTTCGTTTCCAATTATTTTGTTATTTTTCCGCTATTTTTTCTAATTTTTGATTTCCAGTTTCACTCTCACCCTATGTCGCTCCTTCCCACACCTTCCGTCTTAGTTCCCGCACCTGATAATCAAAACAATCCACTCATGTCCATCATCATGCAGGAAATTGAAAAACTTGGTGGCTGGATGGGTTTTGACCGTTATATGGAAATGGCACTTTATTATCCTGGCTTGGGTTATTACAGTAGCGGTAGTACCAAATTTGGATTAATGCCCAGTAGTGGTAGCGACTTTGTCACTTCGCCCGAATTATCCCCTTTGTTTGGCCAATGTTTGGCAAAACAGGTCAATCAGGCCTTGACACAAACCCAAACGATAGAGGTTTGGGAGTTTGGTGCTGGCTCGGGTGCTTTAGCTAAACAATTATTAGGTCAACTCGAACCTAATGTTCATTATCATATTATTGAATTATCGGCCGATTTACAATCAAGGCAGGCAAAAACCCTTGAAAAATATAGCTCTAGAGTGACTTGGCATCAGTCTTTACCCGAGCGTATGGAAGGTGTGGTGGTAGGCAACGAGGTGCTAGACGCTATGCCGGTGAAGTTATTACAACGCATCGAAAACCAATGGTTTGAGCGTGGCGTGACCATTTATAAAGATGAACTCAATTTTGCTGACGTTTTAACAGATTTGCGACCACCCATCGATATAAGTGGCAAACATGACTACTTAACCGAGCTGCCCCAACAAGGTATTGCTTTTATTCGTACTCTGGCCCATCACCTTCAAAAAGGTGCTGCATTTTTTATTGATTATGGCTTCCCAGAGTCTGAGTATTACCATGCACAAAGGCAAATGGGTACTGTGGTGTGCCATAGGGCCCATCAAGTCGATATGAACCCATTAATAGATCCTGGTCTCAAAGATATTACCGCCCATGTCGATTTTACGGCGATGGCAATGGCTTGGCAAAATGCGGGCGATGAAATGAATCCCCCCAAAGAATTAGGTACTTTAGGTTATTGCAATCAAGGCCGCTTTTTACTCAATTGTGATATTACCGATTATTTAAGCCAAGCCAGCATTCAAGAACAAAATGCCAGCCTCAAACTTTTACAAGAGCATGAAATGGGCGAGCTTTTTAAAGTCATGGGCTTATATGTAGATCAAGCATGGGATGCATGTGGATTTATGCAAGGCGATAAATCGCATACACTTTAAAGCAAGTCTAGCCTCCATCCATACGAATCACTTCGTAAGCACTGGAACTTCTGTGCTAGCCAAATTATGGAGCTTTTATGACTCGTTGGTTATTGGTAATTGGTCTTGCATTATTGTTAATCAACAAATTACCCCCTTTTTTGGGCAAGTTTGGTATAGGTCGTCTGCCTGGTGATTTTCGTTTTTCTATTTTTGGTAAAGAGTTTTTTCTACCCATAGGAAGTACTGTTTTACTTAGTGTTGTTGCGGCCATTATTGCAAAATTAGTCTAAGAGTTTCAAATATAAGTAACAACTGATATCTTGATATTTCTAATTGAGCCCTTATTTCTGTCATAGTTATTTACTTTTTATGGTTTCCAACACATGACAAACACCTCTCACACTGCCACAGAAACTCCAAAATCTCATGTGGTTTGCCCACATTGCAACACCATTAACCGAATTGCCAACGACGACTTAAGCAAACAAGTTGAATGTGGTCAATGTCACCAAAACCTATTGCCAGGTCAGTCTATTGCTTTAAATGCAGCTAACTTTGCCAAACATACTCAAAAATCTGACCTACCGGTAGTAGTCGATTTTTGGGCACCATGGTGTGGTCCTTGCCGTCAAATGGCGCCCGCCTTTGAACAAGCGGCAGCGCAACTGAGCGGCAAAGTACAACTGGCCAAACTCAATACCGAAGAGGCACAGGCTATTTCTGGACAATTTGGTATTCGAAGCATACCTACTATGGTGTTGTTTCAAAACGGCAAAGAAGTGGCTAGGCAATCAGGTGCAATGGGTGCTAGCGATATTGTGCGATGGGCCAATAGCCAAATCAAATAAGCAAACAAGTCCAAGCTGCTAGCATTTTAGAAGGCTTATTTGGTAACTCGTTTGTCACTCTGGCCTTTGGTTTAAGGTTAGCATTAGAAACTGTAATTAGCTATTATGGTGGGGGCAATACTAAGCCCCCATTGTTTTGCTAATTTAGGCATAATCACACTCTCAATACCAATAATTGAGTTGTTAGATGCAAGCCCTTTTATTTCTCAAGCTGAATTTTATTCAGCTTGTTTTTTTGACCTATGCTATTTTATTATGACCTCTACTACTTCTTTTCTTGAGCTCGCCCCGCAACGCCTAAGCCCTGGCGCGGCTCCTTGTGCTTGTGTTGATGTAGGTGGTACCAAAGTAGCGATTGCTATTGCCACCTCTAACGGCATTTTAGGAAAAGTCATAGAACCTACTGCGACTTCTGGTCCGCAAGATGCGCTTGGCCAACAAATTGTCCGTATGGTGGCACAAAGTTGTGAGTTAGCAGGAGTTGACCGACAAAGCGTGCAAAAAGTGGGAGTTTCATCATGTGGGCCATTTATTAAAACTCCACAGGGCATTGAATTAGCAGCCCCCAATATTTGTGGTGGTTTGGCTGGTAAAGCTCGCGGTTTGCCTAATGATTGGCCAAGTGCGATTTTAGAAGCTCCCCTAAGGGCGGCATTTCAAAGTGTGAGAGTGGCCAATGATGGGGTTGGTGCATTAGAAGCCGAGCGTCGCTGGGGTGCTTTACAAGATGCAAATGGCAAAGGTTTAGACAATTGTGCCTATGTAACCTGGAGTACTGGCATTGGCGCTGGGCTTTGTATTGACGGGGTAGTTTTGCAAGGAAAAAATGGTAATGCAGGTCATGCAGGTCATAGCTTTGCCAGTAGCAATAACGATGCTTTATGTGGATGTGGCTCGATTGGTGATGTGGAAGCTTTAGTAGCAGGTAACGCTATTCCTAGGCGTTTTGGTCATTTAGGTTACCAAGATGCGGCGGCTTTGTTTAATGCCTACCGAGCCGGTCAAAATCAAGCTCAAACCATTGTCGAAGAGCTCTGTGACATCATGGGTCGAATGATGTTTAACTTAATTGCGATTGGCGATATTTCTAAAATTAGTGTGGGTGGCAGCGTGTTTTGGCATAACCAAGATATTTTGTTAGAACCTTTACGCCGTCATGCACTTAGTCGTCTGCCCTCTTTAACCAACACAGTAGAAATTGTGCCGGCTGGTTTAGGCGAAAAAGTTGGCGATTTTGCCGCTTTAGCCTTGGTAGCCTAACAAGCCTTTTGCAAAACTTAAAGACATACCAACACAAAGAAATTGGAATGGGCAACTAAGCAGATATTGCCATAAGCTTTTTTAATTGAAATATAAGCAATCTCTGCAGGCCCTAGCGTTTTGTAGAGATTCATTCAACTAATGGTTTTGTCACATAAGTGACAAGGCCATTTTTTTTTAATTTACAAAATCATTTTTGGGAATTATTTAAGCAAGCCAAATTAA
The DNA here is from genome assembly GCA_964556425.1 of uncultured Limnohabitans sp. GTDB lineage: Bacteria > Pseudomonadota > Gammaproteobacteria > Burkholderiales > Burkholderiaceae_C > JALQUL01. Next base: position 14,571 of record CAZKWC010000065.1, read on the forward strand.
GCAATATATTTTATATTTTTATGATTATCAATAAGTTAGAAAAATCAAATAATTCATTACAAGTATATTAAGAATATTCCTAGGGTTTTTACGTAGGAATTATTTTTATTTTTTTACAACTGAAAAAAACATCACCTTTGGTTATATTTTTTATTTAAAAAAATCAAATACATAAAACAAATCATAGGTTTTAAAAAAGCTTTTTGGGAAATCTGTTTAGTTTAAAATAAATTATTAATTTATTTTTTAAAAGCGTAAAGACGTACATTTTTTTCGTAGCAGATTGCTACACAAAACAATGATTCTTTTCCACTTTTATAATTACCCTAGGAGCTCATATGTCTCAACTTGATTTTTTTAGCCAAGCAGATGTGCAAGCCGCTTTTCAGGCGAGCCTTCAGCAAAATGAAAAAACGATTGTCGATGGCGTTGTACCATTAAGATGTGCAGTGGTAGGCGAATTGTATTTTCAAATGTGCTTTCAAAACAAAGCCTTAGTTGCTAGAGAAGATGTGCCGCCTTTGGCACTCATCGCCCTAGACGAACATCAAAAAAAATCAAAAATGAAAGCCACCAGTAAAACAGCTGCACCCACTCAATCTCTTTAAGACCACAACTCTATGCTAAAAAATCTGTACTAGCTCTTTACCCAGTCACTAAGAGCTAGCCTATCCGAGCACATTCCAATATCAACTCAAGCTTGCTTATCGCTTAGCTGCAATTCAATGCCCAACTGTTCACATATTTGCTGCATTGCTTGCTTTAACTCTGCATTTTCGGCTTTTAAAACGGCAACGGTATTTTCAAGTCGCGTAATTCTTTGTAAACCGTCACTGGTGTCAGTATGATGAGCACTAGTAGTTAATAAAACCGCATCTACGTCAACTGGCCCTGCTAATAGGTGCACCCATCTATGCTCCCTAGAACCTGGTGCTTTAGGCAATTTTTGTACAGTGGCTAAACCACCGTCATCGCCACGTTCTTGCAACTCCAATAACACCGCTTCGGCAGCTGCACTATCGGCAAATTTATACCACCTGTCACCGTTAATTCTGAGTTCTGCTGGTGTTTGTGGCCCCCTTAGCATTAACAAACCCAAAATTACCGCCTGTGGATGCGTTACATTGAGTGCACGCATTAAGTTATGTTCATATTTGGCCACTCTACTGGTGTTGAGTTCAAATACACAACTTACCTTTTTAAGACTTTCTAAGGCAGCTAGAACATCGTCTTGCGTGAGTTCCATAACAGGCTCACGGCTGGTTTTTTGATTGCAGCCCAAAATCAAAGAGTTTAATGTGAGGGGATAACTGTCTGGTACTGTTTGTGCCTTTTCAAACAAAGTAGCTAAAACACGAACTTCATGCGGGGTCAGATTTTTAAACGCCATTTGAATATCTCCATTCATACTTTTTTATATTCTATAGCTAGTCCGCACTATCACATCAAGCACTTATGCGCGGCATACCAAAACGAAGCAGCAATAGCACCACTCAAGCCATACCAGCCTAGCAAAAATTAATATGTTTACCCATAGACATAGGCATACCCACTGCTACTGCCATGAATAAAAAAACAAACCAATCAATTGTCCAAACCTGTGTTACGAGTGCAGTTAAAGCAGAGCAAATTAGCTCTTGGCGCACAAAACTAACAAAGCCCCAGCTCAAGTTATAAGGCTTGGTTAGGTTCGCCACTTCACAAGTGCGAGATTGCAACAAATATGATTTATTTTAGTTATTTAGCTTATTCCACATATCTGTGGATAAAACTGTGCATAAGATGAGAGTTAGGCGTGAAGATCCTTATTTTTAGCCTACTGTATTAGATTGATGTTTTATTTAGCAGTTTTTTGGGATCCAAACCGTTACATTTTTAAAGCATGAAATTTTTTCTCAAATCATGTTTTTAGATATTCCAATTTATTCGCCCTATCTGTGGATAAGTTTGTGAACAAACCCTGAGTGAGCGGTTAAATTGTCCATTTTATAGGGCTTCCATTAACATGCCTATTTATAAGGCAGCTTATTTTTATTAGGTTTTATTGGAGTTTTTTAAATAAATAGGCTTATTCACTCTTTATTTTTTAAATTATGTCAAGCTCTTGACAAGTGTGAATAAACCTATTTTCTTATTGTCATTTAGAGCACCATAAAGCCAATTTTTTTGAATAAAACCGAAATTATTTTGAGTTGAACTCAAAAAATTGCTGATTGAATCGGTTTTATTGTTTTTGGAAATGTCAATAGCTTAACTTTTATAGTTATTCTACCTAACTGTGTATAACTTAGTGGATAAGCCCTGAGTTAGCGCTGAAGATGTCCTATTTTAGGGCTCTGGCTTGGATTGCTTACGAACGGGTCA
>CAZKWC010000066.1:0-16526 GCA_964556425.1 uncultured Limnohabitans sp.
TTGTTGTCTATGAGTTATGAAAAATTCATGTTAGATGCCGACTACTGTGGTGCTTTGCACTCCTACTTAGCAGGAGTCACCGTAGATGACAATAGCCTTGCTATTAGTGCATTTGAAGAGGTAGGTCCTGGAAATCATTTCTTGGGCTGTGCACATACTATGGCCAACTATACAACGGCCTTTTTTGACTCTAAAATATCTGACAATGACCCATTTGAAACTTGGCAAGATAATGGTAGTTTAGATAGTGCAGTAAGGGCGAACAAGCGTTGGAAAAAAGCCTTGGCTGAATACCAAGCACCGGCACTTGACGAATCAATTGATGAAGCCTTAAAAGACTTTATCAATCGTAAAAAAGCCAGTATGCCTGATCAATGGTATTAGGCCTTAATAAGTTATTAGGCCCTTGTTAAAGAGCGGATTTTAAAGAATGATCAGTTGATACCAATTTGATCATTCTTTTTTGTTTAGTTATTAAATGATTTGGTGTTTCTTTGAAACAAAGGTATTGAAATGAGTAGCAGCAACGATCCTTTATTAAGCCCTTATCAGCTTAAACATCTTACTTTAAAAAACCGTATCATGACCACTTCGCATGAACCGGCGTATTCTGAAGATGGCATGCCAAAAGACAGATATCGTCGCTACCACTTAGAACGGGCTAAAGGTGGTGTAGCGATGGTGATGACGGCGGGCTCTGCGGTAGTCTCTCCCGACTCGCCCCCTGCGTTTGGCAATTTACATATTTATGATGATGCCATTGTTCCTTGGCTCAAACATCTAGCCGATGACTGCCACGAACAAGGCACTGCAGTCATGATTCAAGTTACTCACTTAGGTAGGCGCACCCGCTGGAATAAAGGCGATTGGTTGCCAGTATTAGCCCCGTCTCCTGTGCGTGAACAAGCCCACAGAGCCTATCCAAAAGCGGCAGAATTGTGGGACATTGAACGCATAGTAAAAGACTACGCCAGTGCCGCAGGACGTATTAAAGCCGCTGGCCTAGACGGTATGGAGCTAGAAGCCTATGGTCATTTAATGGACAGTTTTTGGTCACCTGCCACCAATCAACGTGAGGACGAATACGGCGGGAATTTAGAAAATAGAATGCGCTTTACTCATTTGGTTTTAGACGCCATTAGAGCAGAGGTAGGGCCAGAATTTATTGTCGGCATTCGAATGGTAGCCGATGAAGACTGGGACATTGGTTTAAACAAAGCAGATGGGGTTTCGATTGCTAAAAATTTTGCATCCAGTGGCAAAATTGATTTTTTAAATATTATTAAAGGCCATATCGATACCGATGTGGCTCTTACTAAAGTTATTCCCATTCAAGGTATGGCCGCATCGCCCCATTTAGATTTTGCTGGTGAGGTAAGAAAGGCCACTGGCTTTCCAGTTTTTCATGCCGCTCGTATTAGCGATGTTGCCACCGCTAGGCATGCGGTGGCCGAGGGTAAACTTGATATGGTGGGTATGACCCGTGCCCATATGGCAGACCCTCATATCGTCATTAAAATTCAAAATGGTCTAGAGCACACCATTCGGCCTTGTGTGGGGGCCACCTATTGTCTTGATCGTATTTACGAAGGTGGTGAAGCTTTATGTGTACACAATGCCTCTACTGGTAGGGAAGCCAAACTACCACATATCATTACTAAAAGCCCTCAGGCTGGTTTAAGAGTGGTAGTGGTGGGTGCTGGTGTGGCTGGCTTAGAAGCAGCCCGTGTGAGTGCTGAAAGAGGCCATAAGGTTACTATTTTAGAAGCGGGTAAAGAAGCCGGTGGGCAAGTTAAATTAGCCGCACGTAGTAAACGCCGTAGTGAATTAATTGGGATTGTCGATTGGCGACTCTCTGAATTAGCCAGATTGGGTGTAGAGATTATTTATAACACCTATGCTGATGCAGCGGCAGTATTGTCATTTAACCCAGATAAAGTTATTGTGGCAACTGGCGGCATACCCCCTGACAATACATTGCAATCGGGTAACGATTTAACGGTTTCTAGTTGGGATATTTTGTCTGGTGATGTAAAACCAGCAGGCAAAGTTTTATTATTTGATGACAACGGCAATCATCCTGGTATGCAGGCAGCCGAGTTAATCGCACAAATGGGTGCCGAGCTTGAAATTGTTTCACCAGAGCGATTTTTTGCCCCAGAAATGGGGGGTATGAATCATGCGCCCTATGCCAGCATCTTCCAACAATTTGATGTACAAATTACTATCAATCGCCGCCTGATTAAAGTTGAAAAAAATCCAGATGGACCAGGCCTTATTGCGACCTTAGGCAGTGACTATGGTCATTTTTACAATCAAAGATTTGTTGACCAAGTAGTGATTGAAAACGCAACCGTTGCCGTCGATGATTTGTACCAAGAATTATTGCCTTTATCGAGCAATCAAGGCGCAGTTGATTATGCGGCCCTAATTGATGTTAAAGCTCAAGAATTGGTGCGTAATCCTAACTCAAAATTTGCGCTGTTTAGAATTGGTGACGCCATTCATTCTCGCAATATTCATGCCTCAATTTATGAGGCCATGCGTTTATGTGTGACGTTTTAAAATTGAAGTTTTAATTTTAAACACTAGTACTGGTGTTCGCACTCATTGCATCAAAGGCAGCAATTGCTTCTGATGCATACATGAGGGCGGGGCCACCACCCATATAAACACATACCCCCAACATTTCTTCGAGCTCTTGTTTGGTACAACCCATTTTAATTAAAGCTTTCACATGAAAACCAATACAGCCTGAACAATGTTGAGTAATACCTATAGCTAAAGCAATTAACTCTTTGGTTTTTGCATCTATGCTGCCAGCTGCCATGGCCGCTTTTGATAGTTGCGCAAAGCCCGTCATGGTGTCGGTCTGTGAGCGACGAAATGGAGCCAAATGGGTAGAAATTTGATTAATTAAATGTTGATGCTCAAACGTGCTCATGTTAAAAGTCCTATATAAGTTTTCACTTAATTATTTCACAAGCTAAAAAAGCACCTTTGATTTAAATCAAGGTTTTTTACTGTAGTCCAGCACTGAGTCTATCCTTGATGGGCTGTAATAAATAACTCAATAGCGTTCTTGGACCCGACTTCACTATCACTACCGCAGGCAAACCAACTCGCAATTGTTTTTCAAATTCAGGGTTGAGCTCATTGAGTGATACTTTGGTCTGAAAATAATTTTGATTGGTTTTTTCATCTGTGAATTTGTCAGCTGAAACATAATCAAGCTGACCTGTAATTGGGAACTGATTGCTGTTTAGAATTGACGGAAAAATAACTTGTACAGTGTTGCCCTTGTTAATTCGGTCACCGAGTTCAATTGGAATTCTTGCCTCTATGACATAATTTTTTTCTATAGGAATAATTTCCAAAATAGCACTACCAGCGGTAATGCTGGTGCCAGCACTTTTAACCACTACATTCATTAAAGTGCCATTAATTGGCGCAACAATTTTTTGCTTTTTGAGTTCAATTTGAATGGCAGTATCGCGCTCTAATAATTCTTTTAATTTAGACTCATTTTGTTCAATTCTAGATTGTAATTCTAGTGCCTCGCTTTGCGCCAAAGCCAGTTGTGTTTGTAAATTCGCAAGTGAGTTTTGACTGGCAAAACCAGAACTTACTAATTGTTGATTCGCCTGATACTGATTTTGCAATGCGCTAATTTGTAATTTTCTTGAGGCGTGTGCAGATTTAAGTGTTTGGTTAGAGGTTTCAAGGCCTTTAATAGTTTCTAAATTACTTCTTTGATTAGATTCAATTCCACTGGTGTCAAATTCTAATAATAAATCACCTGCCATGACTTCATCGCCGGCTTTCTTAAAAACTGTTGTGACTAAGCCAGAGGCGGGTGCGTTCACCTCTACCTTTTCGGCTTGGGTTACTAAATATCCAGAGCCCGATAATCCTTGGTTAATAGGATAGCTAGCAGCCCATACTATAAAACCAATCAAACCTAGTATCACTACCAGCCAGCCCTCGATTTGATAACGTAAGAGACGCCTTTGGTAAAGGGTAAAAGTAACAGGTGTTTTATTCATAGATTGAAGCATAAGATGAGTCACTTTGAATTAGGCTTGATGGAGTTGAGCCATAATTTCTTGACTAGGGCCTTGCATACGAATTTGGCCATCGACCATTAAAATAATGTAATCAGCAAGTTGTGCCAACCTAGGTTGATGAGTCGTAAACACCAAAGTAGTGGCACTAGCCTTTAAAGTTTGTATGCAGTTCATTACAGCCATTAAAGAGGCATCATCTAAACCAGTGCCTGGTTCATCTAAAAAAACAATGGCAGGGTCTTTATAAATAGCTCTGGCCAATGCAATTTTTCGTTTTTGTCCCTCCGAGAGTCCTTGCCCGTAATCACTTAGCACAGTTTCATAACCTTGGGGCAATGATAATGCGACTTGGTGAGCCCCAGTCAATTGGGCTGCTTTTAATACAGCCGCATTGTCAATATCAGCAAAGCGAGCAATATTTTCTGAGATTTTCCCTGCCATTAAATCGGTGCTTTGGCTTAAATAGCCCACATATTGACCCATTGAAATTAAATCTCTAAAAGCAAGATCAGAATCATCAATAAAGGCCTGCCCCTCTGTGGGCGCAATAATGCCGGCCAATGTTTTTAATAAAGAGGTTTTGCTAGCGCCACTAGGCCCAATAATGGCCACTGTGCTACCAGCTTTTATTTGCAAAGAAACTTGGTTTAATGTGGCTTTACCATGTGGTCTAAGGCGCAATAAGACCTGTTTTAACTCTAATTTTCCAGTGGGCCTAGCTAACTCAATGCTGTGTACTTTTGAGTTTGTTTTTCCAAGAGTGATTTCAAGATTGTTAAATGCTTTTTTGAATTCTGAAATAGGTTTCCAAGAGTTGATAAGAGCCTCAATTGGCGAGAGGGTTCGGCCTAACAAAATAGAGGCCGCAATCATCATTCCAGCAGACATTTGATTTTGAATAGCTAAGTAAGCACCAATTCCAAGCACAGCTGATTGAATCAAGGTTCTAAAAAATTTACTTAAAGCACTCCAATTCACCCCTCGCGAACTCGCTAATTCAATTGCATTTAAATAAGCCTGCCGTGTTTGCTTAAGTTGTTGGAGAAGAGCGGTATTCATACCCATTACACGAATAGAGTCAGATGCTGCTAAAGCATTACTTACCAATAATCGTTCTTTTTGAATTTGTTCTTGTGCTGTTTGGCTAGGCTTTTTAGTGCTGATTTGACTCAGTATAGCAATTAATAATAAAAAGCAACTGCTGGCAACTGCCAACCACCCTAAGGCAGGGTGCAATAAAAAAATAGTCAATAAATAAATTACTACCCAAGGCGTGTCGAGTAATGCCAAAATAGGCTGACCAGTTAAAAAATTTTTAATGGAGTTTAAATCAGTTAAAGAAGAAGATTCTTCGGCTTGCTGCTGGCCTGATGGATTTAAGATGTTAGCTTGCAAAAGAGGTGCAATTTTATCATCTAGGGCTTGAGCCACCTGAACCAAAACCAGTCCTCTATAACGCTCTAATAAAGCATAAATAAAATACAAAAAAACTACAATTAAAGACAGGCCAAGTAAGGTTGTAATGTCATGACTAGTTAATACCCTATCATAGACTTGTAGCATATACCAAGACGGGGCTAACATTAACAGATTCACAATGGCTGAAAATCCAAAAACAGAGATATAAGCAGGTCGGTAAGATGCCAATAATTGGCGCAGCTTAGAGTTGTTTTTTTGAGCCATAAGTTTTTTAGTGAAGCAATATTGAATGAGATAAATAAAAATGGTAATTGGCTTTGTTTGATCGTTTGATCTTTTGATAATTTTTGAGGGTAAACTTTGTAGATGATCGAGACCTAGAGCGGCTAACTCATAAAACCACTAAATGAAGAGTGGAGAGTGAAGCAGAAGAACCCAATTTACTAAAATAAACTGGGTTCTGTAATTTTTATTAAGGCCCTAGTGTAAGGGTCTAAATTAGCAATATAAAAATCAATAACTGGCAAAGCTATTTAATAATTACAGTAAAAAGTCAGCAGTAGTTAATTTAGCAACACCAGACAACTGAACTTCAAAATCAGCTATACCATCGCCGTTATTATCAGCATAAACCACAACACTTGAACCGCTTTTTGCATACCAAACACTATTGGCTGCACTAGTAGTACCACTGAATGTAAATTGCTGATCACCACCGTTGCTAAGGTTAGCATCAATAGTGCTAAGGTCAAGGTCATCTACTTTAGATTTAAATTGATAAATAACATCGCGACTGCTACTATTTGAATCTTCTACTGAATTAAAGTCAAAAACATCACGTACATTATCATTTCCGCCGTACAGTTTATCTGCACCTAAGCCGCCAGTTAAAACATTGGCAACCGTGTTGCCAATAATAATATCTGCATAATTGCCACCTACGATATTTTCAACACCAGTAAGTTTATCAACACCAATAGATGCTGCATCGCCACCTGCAATAGCGCTGGCTACGCCTTTAACCAAATCAACTTTAATACCTGCGGTAGCAGAGGTGTAGGTAACGGTGTCTATGCCATTTCCACCATTGTATTTATCGTTACCCGCGCCATGGCCGCCTACAATAATATCGTTACCATTTCCGCCGTTAACAGTATCATGGCCCGCACCACCGGTTAAAGTGTCATTACCGTTTCCACCATTAATAATGTCATTACTTGCAGTACCTTCGTAGCTGTCGTCCCCAACAGAACCTGACCAGCCCGCAGAAGAACCTGAGTCGTAAGAATATACTTTGCTGGTTTTGACATAAATACCATCGCCTTCAGGATCTGAGTAGGTGGTGGTTTCGGTACGACCGTGCTCAGTTTCGACTTTAATCACGTTGCTGCCATCAATAGTCCAAGTTTCGTTTGGGTCTATTTTTTCTAAATGTTTGCCTTTGCGATCAATTTCCCAAACGGCAGTAATTGCACCACTAACGATATCAAAAGAATAGGTGTCGCTACTGCTTGAAGAGCCTGTTTTAGATTCAGAAAATTTGGTGAAAGAACCATTAGCATCTGGGTCAGTGTAAATGGTAATTTCAGTTTTGCCACGTTCAGTTTCTGTTTTTACCAACTGAGTTCCATCAAAAGTCCATGTTTCGTTGGAGTCAATTTTCTCACGTTTTTCACGACCTTTTTCTGTTTTATAAACGGCCGTTACATTACCTAATGCATCTAATGTAAACCGATAACTGCTGCTTGAAGAGTGACTACTCATGATAGTTCCTTGGAAAATAGTTGGGCTTAAAGGACTTGGATGAAGGCCATAAAACCTTATCCATGATTGAATATTAAAGACATATTCTTAAATCTATCTTAAGGAAACTTTAGCTTAGCCCCATTTTTTAATAATCGCTGTGTAGCATGATTGGCACTAGGGTGATAGTTTTTTCCAACTGTAATTGATTGGGCTTGCAAGAGCTGTTTTCTAGTTAATGGCTTATGTTGAATAAACAGCTAATAAGGTCTGAGTGTTTTACCCTTTTTGTAACGTCATTGAAAAGGATCAAAATCAAAGCATCAAAGCATCAAAGCATCAAAGCATAAAAGCATCAAAGCATCAAAGCATAAAAAAAGCCGATAAAAAATCGGCTTTGAAAATGAGCTTAAGTTTTAGTTAATCTGCATTATGAATCGCTTTAAAAGGCCTAAAAAAGCCTAAAAAGGCGGAGTACAAGCCTTATTAACCAAGTGTAAGTTAGTTTCCAAAAATTGGAAAGCGTGCGCGGCGTTCTAAGTCGTCAAGGTCAATGTGGTTACGCATATATTGCTGGCTTGCGTCCACCATTGGTTGGTGGTCCCAAGAGGTGAGCTTACCTTTGCTTAATGCACTGCCTACTAAACGGCGACGACGTTGGCTGTCTAATACTTTTTGGTGCAAATCGGCTAAATCCCAACGAGAGTTTACCTCTTCTAATAATGCATCTAAAAGGGCTTTGTTTTCTGGTGCATTTGCCACATTGTTTAATTCAAAGGGGTCTTGCTCAAGGTTGTATAACATGCAGCAATCATCCATTGAATACATAAACTTCCATGCACCTCGACGAATCATAATTAAAGTTGTTTTAGAGCCTTCTGCCATGTATTCACCAATTACCTCGTCGTGACCACCTGTACCCTCTAAATGGGGTACTAAAGACCTACCATCTAGAGGTAGTCTTTCATCCACTTTACCACCAGCTAACTCTACCAAGGTAGGTAATAAATCAATTGTAGAAACACTGGCTTTAATATGTTTGGCGCTAAATTTTTTAGGAGCGTAAACGATTAAAGGCACACGAGCGGCCATTTCAAACCAATGCATTTTGTACCATAAACCACGCTCGCCTAGCATATCGCCATGGTCACCAGAAAACACCACAATTGTGTCTTCAGAAAGGCCACAGTCTTCAAGGGTTTTTAATAAGTCACCAATTTTGTCATCTACATAGCTACAAGAGCCAAAATAAGCACGGCGCGCACGAATAATCGACTCTTGTGTTAAGGGTTTATTCCAAAGGTCAATGACTTTTAAAATGCGGGTCGATTGTGGGTCTTGTTGATCTTGGCCAAACACATGTTGTGGCATTGGAATGATGGTGTCTTTGTACAAGTCCCAATAGTTTTTAGTAATGGTGTAGGGGTCGTGGGGATGCGTCATAGAGACGGTTAAACAAAATGGCTGATCGGGGGTGTTGCGCACCTGGTCATACAAATATTGTTTGGCTTTAAAAACCACTTCTTCATCGAAGTCTAGTTGGTTGGTACGCACACTTGGGCCTGCTTGAATAACAGACGACATATTGTGGTACCAAGAAGGGCGCACTTCAAGCTCGTCCCAATTGACTGCCCAGCCATAATCAGCGGGGTAAATATCGCTGGTGAGGCGCTCTTCGTAACCATGCAGTTGGTCTGGGCCACAAAAATGCATCTTGCCAGACAGGGCGGTGCGGTAACCCATATTACGCAGGTAATGCGCATAGGTGGGTACATCGGCAGCAAAATCAGCGGCATTATCGTAGCCAGCAATTTTGGACGGTAATTGACCGCTGACCAAACTAAAGCGAGAGGGAGCACACAATGGGCTGTTGCAATAAGCCGAATCAAACACCACACCTTCTTTGGCCAATTGGCTTAAATGCGGCATTTGCACCACCGAGTCGGGGTTATACATAGGCAGCATAGGAGCAGCCATTTGGTCCGCCATAATAAACAAAATATTGGGTTTAGATGTTTTCATAAGGAATTTTTTTTGAAAATAAAGAGGGTAGGGCCTGTGCTTTTGTAATTTTAAAAGTAAATGAACTTAGCTGGGCACAATTAAACTCTATATTGCACCATTCGCTTGAATTCGTAAAGACCTATAATTAAATAAGTAGGATAAGCTGTGCTTATGGCAAAATATAGAAATCAACAAGACAAACTTGTCAATTTTTATTAAAACCTAGATTGCTTTCAATGAAAAACGCTTTACCCATTGATTTATTAGAATGTTTTGAAGTGAGTGCCAGGCATTTAAGTTTTACCAAGGCAGCTCAAGAACTAGGCACAAGCCAACCTGCTGTTAGCCAATTGATTAAAAAATTAGAGGCCTATTTAGGTCAGCAATTATTCGAGCGACAACATAAAGGTTTAAGTCTTAGCCCTGCTGGTAAAGTGTTATTGAATTATGCACAAACAGGCTTAAATAGCTTAAAACAAGGTTTGTTAGAGGTACAGCAGCTTCCACAAAAACAAATACTGCAAGTGCAAACTGATTTTGCTTTTGCATCATTTTGCCTTATGCCACAATTGGCCCAGTTTTCGCGGCTTTATCCGCATATAGAAGTCAATTTATTAACCAATCATCAAGCTGCATCCGACTCACAAGAGTTAAGTGATATTGGTATTTTTTTGGGTTCTGGAAAAATGAAGCATGGCAAATCATATTTCTTGTTTACCGAAGAAGTTTTCCCAGTGTGTAGCCCGACTTTTTATCAGCAAAATTTTGCCAATATCAACTCTAAAACGATTAAAAATAAAACCAAACAATTAGCGCTTTGCCCTTTATTGCAGCTCAATAGCAAGTCGCAACAATTATGGTTTGATTGGGAGCGATTGTTACCACTTTACGGACTGGCGTCTGCACCCCAATATGTTCCTATTAAGTTAGATAATTACCCCTTGGTTATTCAAGCCGCAATGGCCGGCCAAGGCATAGCAATTGGCTGGCGCCAAATGGTAGATGAGCATATTAAGCAGGGCTTATTGCAGCCCATAGGACTGCCTTCACAGCAATCTAAATTAGCCTATTACGCATTAGTACCCGAGCGAAAACGTAAAAATAAAATGGTGGATTTATTTGTGGATTGGTTGCTAGGGGCTTTTAAAAACAAAGTTTAATGGCTAGAGTTGGGTTGTGTGAGCCATAGTAAAAGTTGCTCATCTTCAAGCCAATAGGCGCCTCTTTGAGAGCGCCATAAAAAGTTCTTTTCGCGCAGATTATCTAGGCCATTTTGTATGGCAGAGGTTTCAATATTGGTGCTATTGTCTTTTAAACCTTTATTCATTAAGTTGGCTTTTATTTTTTCAAGCATCTGCTGAGAAAACAGCCCTTGATGAGGATTAACGTTGGGATTCAAAGTATTTTGTTGAGTAATCTTAGCAAGCTCTTCTAACAATGCAACTTGAAGAGGAGGCAGACTAGCAACGGTTTGCATAAACTCTAGTTTTGCATTTGTCATTGCAAGCTCGACTTTTTTTGCAAATAATTGATCTAATAATTCGGGTGCAGTTTGCTCAAGTCGAAGTTGTCTCAATACAGGTAATATCATCTCCGGTCTAGAGCCAGCCTTCTGAAAAACGGTAAAAGCCTCATCTTTATTAAGTCGAAGTTTAGCCTTATCACAAATCCATTCTATGTAGTCAATTCCTAATGTTGGAAAGTCAACCATAGTGGCTCCAAAAAACGGTTGATCGCGACCATTCACTAGTAAAGCGAGTTTGTCTCGATTAGAGCCTGTTGCAATTACTTGTAAGCCGTGGGCGCTTAAATTAAGCGAATCACGAGCTGCTTTTAGTGCAAACAATGCGTTCATTCCATCTTGGGTAGTGAGTGCATGTTGTACTTCATCAATAACCAGAACAATTGTGGCTTTGTGTACCATTGATAGCGCCTTAAGTGCATCGCTCAAAGTAGCATTCGCACTTAAACCTAACAGCGAAAGGTCAAAGTTGAGGCCGTTACCAAATGCACCGACAGAAAATTTGGCTAATCCTGTTTTTTGTGCCATTTTCGCAATCAAGCCAGCTTCTTGGTGGAGTTCATAACGGATCGCATCACCCATTAACAACGCAGGATCTTTTGTTTTATCTGCCCATAAATCAATATAGATAACTCTAGCGCCTTGAGCCTCAAGAGCTGGCACTAAGTCTTGTCTTACAAATGTAGATTTACCGGTGCGCCTAGGTGCAGCTAAAAATAACCCACCACTCATGCCTAAACTTGTATCAAGTGCATCTTCTGCGTACAAGCGAGCAAGTTCTTGTCTATGAAAAAAGTCTTTTTTAGCAGTCATGGTTGTCATTAAAAGGAAGAGGGAGAAATTGCACTTACTAGCAATCATCAGTAATTATCACCAATTATTTTAAATTATCCTAATTTATTTTGAATTATTTTACTTTATTTTATTTTATGGGAGTTGTTTTTGAAGGGTAATAAGCAACAAGCGAAGTTTTACCTGTAAACGTTGCAGTTTTAGCTTACTCATCCAAGTTAAAACTATTGTCAAAAAATTAAAAAAGAGATGCGACAGAATGTGTCCGATGTGTCCCGCATAATTAAAAAAGAGGTGGCTAGAAATTTTTTAATTGATAAAAACGATGCAGAGTTATGCAAGCGTTGCGCCAATTATTGGTGTTGTTAGCGTGTTATTAAATAAATTGAAGCTACTTCTGCACAAGCGCTCATTTAACTTCGAGTCGGCTAATTTTTTAAAAAAGGACAATATGAAAAAATATCACGCATTGTATTTAGGCTTAGCGTTTAGCATGGGAATTGCTGGCTGTAGCAATAAATTAGAGTGCAATAGTTCAGAGGCTAAAGAGACTGCCTTTGAAATTACAAAGAGTGGCTTGCTTGACCGAATGGGTGACCTTAAAGACTATCCTGAAATTGCGAAGGCGCGTAATGAGGCGCAGTTTACCAAAATTAAAACGGTAGAGGCAGATAAAGAACTGGGCAAATATACCTGCCAAGCAACTTATAGTTTTGATTTTAGAGGTGAAACAATTAGTAGAGAGGTTGATTATTTTATTGAATATTTAGAAGACAAAAAAAAATCAGAGGTAACGGTTTCAAAACATTCAATTTCGATGTTGGATTCACTGTATTGGCCCACTTTACAAAAAGTGAAAGAGCAAGGTAATAATAAAGTGTTTGATTTGATGAAAAAGTACAAAGCCGAACGCTCTAGGCCATTTACGTTTGAAGAAGGGACATGCGTCGATGCTAATATTAAAGAGTTTAATAAGCAAAATGGCCTTTACCAATGGGAGCATGATGATTTGGTAAAGTGGGATGAAAAGTGTATAAAAGAAGTTGCAAAATCATCTGCTAACAAAGTTGCGCCAGTTAATTCCAGTACCGCTAATAATACGGGTTCGAGCAAATCAGCGGCAACTATTGAAGCCTGTGTTGATGCAAAAATCAATGAGTTTCGCAAATCCCAAGGCCAAGATGCTCCAATCAATAACGATGTACTTGAAGAATGGACAGACGCTTGTTCTAAATAAACAGTAACTGGCCTGTGAATTTACATTTTTCATTGTGGTGAATGAGTGAGTAGAGCGGGGTATCTAAGTCGATTACACCCTCTATACTCACTCTTTACGGCCAGAGTTTAATAAAATCCAGCCAGCCGATGCAGGGCGAAAAAAATGAATAAATTATTGATTTAAATGATAATTTGATAACTTTTTAACAATTCAGTGCCTACAATACTACTATATAAATAAACATGTATTGTGGGTGTGGAATGGCGACTATTTGGAATGATGTCAATTGCAAGCTGTATTTTTCAAATAACGAAAACTTGATTCAGTATTATTTTGGCAAGCCAAGCAATTTAGCTAGCAATATTGTGCAGCTTAGCCAAATTAGGTACTTGGCACAGCGCTTTGCCCAACTAATGCCGCATGGTGTACATAACACCCCCCTATGGAGTCCAAGCCCACCAGTTTTTACGGTTTCTAGAATTAGCGCAGTGAACGGTAATTTAGACATTGGCGTGCGGGTATCGGTTTTTTTATTAGAGCAAGATTTTTATATTGGCTTGTTTTTAGATTCTAAATATAGCTCAGAAAAAAGCACTATTGCGCATACTCATTTGTATGAATATTTTAAAAATTTACTTCAGCATCAACCAGAACTAAAGCTGATACAAAGGGCAGAAGTGCCTAATCATTTGTTAATAAAAATTAATTTTAATAGCGATAATTACCAGGTAGAGGCTGAGTTTTCTGATCAGTTTCCGCTAGTGGGTAGCCATTTTGAAAACTGCTTAAAAGCAATTAATAACCAAGAATACGATACGGTGTTTGCCGCAGAGCGTTTAGCTTTGTTTTTAAGTTTTAGGCAATTGACTTTGCCTGCCCACACTCCCATTAGCCCAAGAGTGTTTGACCTGTGCACCATACCGGTTTACCAAAGACCAGAGGCTCTAAAAATTGTGAGCGAGCTACTAAGCCAAACAATAATTGAGGTAAACAAGCAGCCTATTAGTAATAAGCCAATTGCCCAGGTCAATGCCAATGAGTTGCAGAACGACTCTACCGTTATTGAAGAAACCTTTAAAGCCAATTGCACCACAACAGCAGATGTAGAAGCTCAATTCAACACAACTACTGGTCCCCTTCTTGAAACGGTAAAACCGCCAGACAATGATTTATTCTGCCCCCACGACTTACTTCGCTTTAACCCTAGCCCAAACCCTAACCCTAGGTTCCAGCAATTAAGCCTTAATACCCTGTTATACGGCCCTACAGCAAGCGGAAAAACTTACGCCACTAGGGTGCTGGCTATGCAAGCGCTAAATGTGCCCGAAGCCTTAGAGCCTTATCAACAAATTGTGAGTGGGCAATTACCCAGTAGCCAAGTGGTGAATAATTTAAAAGCACCATTTGACCAAGCCCAACAACAAGGCCAAGTGGTGTTTATTTCTTTTCATGCCAATTATGCCTATGAAGATTTTATGGAAGGTTTGCAAGCAAGTAACCATGCAGGGCAAATGCATTACCGCATTAAAAATGGCATTTTTAAACAACTGGCAAAAAAAGCATTCATTTACAAAATAGCGCATGACTTAGGCTTTTTAAGCAATAACCAAGCATTTAAAAAATTAGCCCAAGAATATGCTTCCAACCAAAATAATTATTTGGAGTTGGAGGCAGAAGTAGTGCCGTTTCCTAAAGGGTTTATAGCAGAAGAGTGGCAGGCGTTTTTTAAAGCTAAAAACATGCTGCCCAACTTAAGCAACAGCCCCATTAGCTGCCCAAACTTTGTTTTAATTATTGATGAGTTGAATAGGGCTGTTGTGGCCAAGGTGTTTGGCGAACTGATTACCTTAATGGACAGCAGTAAAAGATATGGTAATTCAGATTTTTTAACACTTGCTTTGCCCAACTCTCAAGAGCAGTTTTGTGTGCCTAATAATTTATTTATAGTGGCTACACTCAATATGTCAGAGCCAGCCTTACCTGGCCTTAGTACGGCTGTTAAAAGTCGCTTTGATAGCATAGCCTTAAAGCCACAAGCCGAGTTTTTAAAAGCCATTCATATACCCTCGCTACGTTTAGATAAATGGTTAGTTCAAATTAACCAAAATATAGAAGTTGTATTAGGGGCTCAATTTACTATTGGGCACGCCATTTTTGCAAGTTTAACCAGCCTAGAAAAAGTACACATACAAGACTTAGCATCTATTGTGCGATTGAAAATTTTACCAATTTTAGAAACATTATTTTTTGATGACTGGGAAAGTATAAGGCAGGTATTAGGTGAGTCTGAATTAGCTAATCAACACCCCACGGCTTGGGTACACAAAACCCCAATTGGTTTAAAAAAATCTAATTTACCGCCTAACAATGGTTTTATTTACCATTGGAATTACCCCGCGTTAAGTTTAGTGAAGTCTTATCAAAAAATTTATGAAGCCTAATAAACTAACAATAAAGTGATGGCCGCATTTATTTTTACTACCACTGAATATGCCTATTTAATTGCTGATGACATAGCATCTGAACTACCCCATGTAATTGAAAATAAACAATGCTTTATACCCACCAATTTATGGGCCGTTTTGCATGTAATGGCTATGGCCAATTTTGATGAAGATGGTAGTAGCAGTTTTATTGAAGTGGCCAGCCCAGACCCACAGGGCAGGGCACGTTTGCAACTAAAAAGTAAGGTAGGACTTTTATTAACCGCAAAAGGTGGACTTGAAGTATTGCCCAAAATTGCCAATCTACAAAATAGGGAAAAAAACGAAAACAGCCAAACCCCCCAACAATTGCGCACTGCCTTAGGGTTGATGTTAAGCACGCTGAATGAAGCAGAAATTTTGAGTAGCTTGTATGCCAATAGTACACAGCCACAAGGCACTATTTTTGATAGTTTAATTGCCGCATTTTTACAGCAAGTTCAACTATATGTGCAACAAGGCTTGGTGCAGAATATTTTAAACAACCAAAGTAACACCACACCATGTAATAAGCGCGTATTGTTAAGAGGTAAAACTAATAATTGCCCTGCAAATTTTAATGAAGGATTAGCAGAAAATTTACCCAATCAATTAATTAAACAAGCCTTAAAAAAGCTAGTGCTTTTAAGTGGTTTAAACCAGCATAAAATAAAAGCCCAGCAATTGTTAATAGCTTTTAGCGATGTACCAAATTACACAGTTAAAGCAGAAGCATTAAGTGCTTGGCAGCATAGTAGTGGGCCAGTTCATCAACAATATTTAAAAAAACTAACAGCTGTTATTTTAGGACCTTTTAGCCAGCAAGCCACTACGAGTAGCCCCGCAATTGATGCCTACATGTACCCTGCAGAAATATTATTCGAACGTTATGTGGCCAGGCAATTAGAGCAAGTTTTAAATACGCCTGCGCCTGCAATAAGGCAAAAACCTGCCAAGGCATTATTAGCCGCTAACAGCAGGCAAAATATAGAAATAAAATGCCAAGAACAAGTGCAGTCTTTGTTTCAAAAACAAACCGGCCCATTTGCCAAAACATATGCCCTAAGGCCCGATATTGTGATTAGAAAAAAATCAACCAACCAACAAGAAAAGCCAGCCGTGTTAATTATGGACACCAAATGGAAAACCTACACCGAACAAAACAACGCAGTAGCACAGGCCGACCTTTACCAAATGCTAGCCTATGGAAGTTACTACCTAGGCAACGAGACCAACAGCACATTACAACTAGCCATTATTGCCCCTGCCACCGCATTTTTTAACAGCATTACAGGGCC
>CAZKWC010000067.1:0-16522 GCA_964556425.1 uncultured Limnohabitans sp.
TTTCACGTCTAAGTATTGTTTGTCATGGGGTAACTGATAGTTTTGTGGTCCTAATCAATTAGCACCACAACCAAAGTTCATTTAACTGAGTACTTGTAACACTCGGTTATTGTGGTTTTATAAAATATTAAATATAAGTTTTGATTGTTAAGGAGCCTGTAGCAAAACTCAAGGGCATGCAGGCATGGTATGGATTGGAATGGGCTATTAGGCGGATTTTGCTTACCCATAGCCATTGCTATGGGTGAAAAAGCCAACGAAATAGACCGTCCAAGTCCGTGCCATGAGTGCGGTTAAGAGTTTTGCAGAGGTTCCTTAAGGGTTGTTAAAAGTTAAATTATGGGTGTGCTTATTTTAGGTTGACTTGACGGATGGTAGGTAAATGTTCTACCATTGGCAGGAAGAGTAGCTCTTTGTAATACAAGCTATAAATCGACTTTCACTCTAAACAAGCCAAGAAAAAAAGTAATGCTAGTTTTATTAGCTATAAAGTTAAGTTTTCGTAGCAGACCTTATAAGCAATTGTGATTTAAGTTATTAATAAGAAAATGCAAAGCTATCCGTTCTATCAATATTGATTAGGGAGTCACTGTGAAAAACATGACGCATGAATCCATTACAGTAGCAAAGCCTACTGAAACCAAAGAAAATCCGGCCATAAAAAAAAGGACTGTTCCTGTTCTTTCTGATGCCAGAAAGAAACTATTTTCAGCAATAGAGACCTCTCCTGAGTTTGGAGTAGATGCGTTTTATGGGCGATATTCCAACTTGAAAAAAAGTTCTTAGATCTTGCTACAAGTTAAAACCACCCTAATACTTGAACAAGTTTTCTTAAATGCAGGGACTAACCTTGTAGAGTTTTGTGAACTCTTCGCCGAATGGAAAAGTTTAGGAGAAGATGAGGTGTACGAGTTTGGAAAAGATGTTCCATACGAAAGACCTCTTGTTAATGGGCAGAAAAATGTGTTAATGCATGTCCATTTAGTTCCCATCATAGACTTAGAAAAAAAGAAAAAATGGGACAAAAATTGGGAGCAATACTCAAGAAGAACGAGTAATCGTGCTTTAGTCTACGTGAATGATGGTAGTGTAAAGTTTTTGCTAATAGATATTATTCCAGAACCTGATGCACACTGCAAAGCATAAAGAGATAATGCAGTTTTACGCCCAAATCGCTGACCAGTTTCTCTATTTCGACAAAATCATTGCGTAAAAAAAGCACCCTAAGGTGCTTTTTAATTAGCTCAGCAATTTTTTAACCAGAGAGTTTATCTTGATGGCTACCGCCTAAACCTAAATACGATTCAATCACTTTAGGATCTTGAGCTAGGTCTTTGGCAGGGCCTTGCATTTTAACGCTGCCCATTTCTAATACATAGGCGTAATCGGCTACTTGCAAAGCGGCTCTGGCGTTTTGTTCAATTAATAAAATCGACACACCCTTGCTGCGCAAGGTGGTAATAATTCTAAAAATATCTCGAACAATTAAAGGTGCTAATCCTAAACTAGGTTCATCTAACATGAGTAATTTAGGTTGGCCCATAAGCGCTCTACCCAGCGCCAACATTTGACGCTCACCACCCGACAAGGTGCCAGCTTTTTGTGCTTTACGTTCTAATAAACGAGGAAACAATTCATAAACTTCTTGCAAAGTTTTGGCGCTGTCTTTAAAACCTTTACGAGTTCTATGAAAAGCACCTAAAACCAAATTGTCTTCTACGCTCATATCAGCAAACAACTCACGTTTTTCAGGGACTAAATTGCATTGCAACTCGACCATGTCTTGTACATCGGGGCTGTTTAAAGTTTGGCCGGCAAAATGAATATTTCCGCTAGAGGGTAGCAAACCCATAATGCTCGATAACAAAGTCGTTTTACCGGCTCCGTTAGGGCCAATTACCGTCACAATTTGGCCTTCAGCTACTTCAATGCTGACTTGGCTCACTGCTTCTACTTTGCCATAAGAAACACTTAAATTTTCAACTTTTAATAGGGTACTCATTTAAGCAACTCCTCCTAAATAGGCTTCTAAAACAGCTGGATTTTCTTGTACTTCTTGTGGCAGACCTTCGGCAATTTTTTGACCAAACTCCATTACCACTACACGGTCCACCAAGCCCATTACAAAATCCATGTCATGTTCGACTAATAAAATACCCATGCCTTCGCCGCGTAGTTTGAGTAATAACTCGGCTAATAATTGTTTTTCTTTGAGGCGCAGTCCTGCGGCTGGCTCGTCTAACAATAACAAACAAGGGTCGGCACATAATGCCCTAGCAATTTCTAAAATGCGTTGTTGACCCAGTGCCAAAGAGCCTGCTTCTGTATGTAAATAATCACCCAAGCCAACTCTTTGCAACTGTTTTGCTGCCTCTGCTAATAAACTGGCTTCTTCTGCACGGTCTAGGCGCCAAGCACTGGCAACCACCCCTTTTTTACCACGCAAATGTGCTCCAATGGCGGCGTTTTCTAACACCGATAATTTGGGCATAATCTTGACATGTTGGAAGGTGCGGCTCATACCTAATTTGGCAATTGCCTCTTGGCTTTTACCAATAATAGATTGACCCATAAATACCACTTCACCAGAGCTAGGAGTATCTACCCCAGAGACCTGGTTAAACATGGTACTTTTGCCTGCTCCATTAGGGCCAATAAGGGCTAATATTTCAGCCGCTTTTACCTCTAAGTTCATATTATTATTAGCCACTAAACCACCAAATTTACGGGTCACGTTAGTCGCATTTAAAATAACATCGCCAGCTTTTGGCATTTCACGGTGAGCTAATGCAGCAGCGTTGGCATCAATTGCTTTTGCTTGACCATTTGGCTTTGGAAATACTTTATTAAACAAACTAGCCAACGCAGGAAACAAGCCATCACGAGCTTTTTGCAACACAATAATCATTAAAATACCAAACACAATCACTTCGAAGTTGCCATCTGAGCCAATAATGCCCGGCAAAGTGGTTTGGAGTTGTTGCTTTAAAATGGTAATTAATGCGGCACCAACAATCGCGCCCCAAACATAACCCGAACCACCAATCACTGCCATAAATAGGTATTCAATACCAATATGTAATCCAAATGGTGTGGGATTCACAAAGCGCTGCATATGGGCATATAACCAGCCAGAAGTACAAGCCATTAACGCCGCTAATAAAAATATCACCATGCGTGAACGACTGGTTTTGACACCCATAGAAGAGGCCATTACCATGCCGCCTTTTAACGCTCTAATGGCCCTGCCCTCGCGTGAGTCAAGTAAATTGGCAGTAGTCCAAATGGCAGACAATAAAAACAACCAAATTAAATAAAAAATAGAATTGCTTTTATCGAATTGAAAATCACCAATGCTAATGGCTGGAATACCCGATAAACCGGTATGTCCACCTAACGCTTCTGAGGTACCAAATAAATAATACAAGCTTAGGCCCCAAGCAATCGTGCCTAAAGGTAAAAAGTGCCCTGACAAACGTAAGGTGAGTGAGCCCAAAACATAGGCGACTGCAGAGGTAATAAGCCAAGCCACAATAAGTGTGGTCCAAGCAGAGCCACTCGCCCAAGAAATCCATGAAGGTAAATCAGTCGCAGTAGTAAGGTAGGCGGTAGTATATGCACCTAAGCCCACAAAGGCGGCCTGGCCAAAAGAGGTTAAACCACCAATACCAGTGAGCAGTACCAAGCCTAAGGCCACTAAGGCATAAAGCCCAATGTAGTTCAGCAAGGTAATGTAATATTCGGACGCCATAAATGGCGTGCTTAGCAATAACAGCAGCGCAATAGT
The DNA here is from genome assembly GCA_964556425.1 of uncultured Limnohabitans sp. Lineage (GTDB taxonomy): Bacteria > Pseudomonadota > Gammaproteobacteria > Burkholderiales > Burkholderiaceae_C > JALQUL01. Next base: position 3,788 of record CAZKWC010000067.1, read on the forward strand.
TTGTACCGCAAAACGTAAAGTCAATTTCATTCCTCATCCTCCACATGGTGTGAGTTCAGGGAACGCCACAACAATACCGGAATAATCACAGTAAACACAATCACTTCTTTGTAGCTAGAAGCCCAAAAAGAAGAAAACGCCTCTAAGATGCCTACTAAAATCGCACCCAATGCAGCTACTGGGTAGCTTACTAAGCCACCAATAATGGCAGCAACAAAGCCTTTTAAGCCAATTAAGAAACCACTGTCATAGACCATGGTAATAGTAGGAGCAATTAAAACGCCAGAGGTAACGCCAATAAAGGCGGCTAACAAAAAGGTTAACTTACCAGCCATGGTGGGCGAAATACCCATTAAACGGGCACCAGTGCGATTAAGCGCTGTCGCACGCAACGCTTTACCGTAGAGCGAACGCTCAAAGAAGGCATAAAGCGCAGCAATCAAAATAATTGAAACCACTAAAACAAAAATGGATTGACCAGTAATATTGAGTCCTGCAAGGGTAAATGAGGCATCAGAAAATGGTGTCGTTCTAGCGCCTTCAGGGCCAAATACTAATAATCCTAGGCCAATAAAAGTCATGTGTACAGCAACCGACACAATCAATAAAATAAGTACAGGTGCATCTGCAATCGGTTGGAAAGCCACCCGATAAATCATGGGACCCATTGGCACAATTAAAGCCATAGTCAACAAGACCTGCACAATAAGCGGTAGCTGGGCAATAGGCATGGCATTTAAAGCTGCCCACAAGCCAATAGGAAGCGCTAAATTAACGCCAGCACTGCGTAACCATTGAGCTTTTTGTTGGCCACGAATAGTAGCCCAAGCATCTAATAAAAAACTAATAGCACCCATGGCAATTAACAACCAAACCGTACCTGGAAGTTTTCCCGCTTGCATAGAGGCAAGCGTTAAAGCACCCCAAGCGACAAACTCGCCTTGAGGAATGTAAATAACACGTGTAACAGCAAAAACTAAAACCAGTGCAATAGCTAATAAAGCGTAAATTGCACCATTAGTAATGCCGTCTTGAATCAAGATGAGGGCAATTGATAAATCCATGGGGTTCCTTAAACATTAAAGAAGCCTGCAAACCGTTTCCCAACTTATCTTAAAACCATGCATTCGTGTAGATGGTGTAGATATGAATGGTTGCTTGGTGTTGCAAGCTCCTAAAGCGAGTGCCTCTTTAAAAGTAGACACACGCTAGCATGATGTTAATGAGCAATTACTTAGCAGGTGCCCATTTCCAGTTACCGTCCACAATTTGTACCATTTCACGGGCACGTTGGTCTAAACCTAAGTGGTCAGTTTTAGTCATGCTGAAAATACCATGTGCGCCAGGTAAATTGGTTGTGCCTTCAAGTGCTTCGCGTAAAGCAGCACGGAATTCAGGTGTACCTGGTTTGGCTTTTTTCAAGGCTTTAGTAGCAGCTGCATTAACTAATTGGAAAGCATCCCAAGCATGGCCACCAAAGGTAGAAACAGAACCTGCACCGTATTGAGCTTCGTATTTAGTGACGTATTCGAGTGCTGATTTTTTAACTGGGTGTGAAGCTGGCAATTGTTTAGCCACCAACATAGGACCTGATGGTAAGAAAGTACCTTCACAGTCTTTGCCGCAAACACGTAAGAAGTCGTTATTAGCTACGCCATGTGTTTGATACATTTTGCCAGTAAAGCCACGCTCTTTTAAAGCTTTTTGTGGCAATGCAGCAGGAGTACCAGAACCAGCTACTAACACTGCGTCAGGTTTTGCCGCCACAATTTTAAGGGCTTGACCTGTTACAGAAGTATCTGAGCGTGCAAAACGTTCGTTAGCCACTACGGTTAAACCATAGATGCTAGAAATTTTGTTGAACTCGTTGTACCAGCCTTCGCCATAAGCATCAGAGAAACCAATGAAGGCTACTTTTTTAATGCCAGTGTTAGACATGTGTGATGCAATCGCAGTTGCCATCATGATGTCGTCTTGTGGTGTTTTAAATACCCAAGCTTTTTTAGCATCCATGGGTTGAACAATACGTGAAGAAGCAGCCATTGACACCATAGGTGTTTGGCTTTCTGCTGCTACGTCAATCATGGCCAAAGAGTTAGGGGTAACTGTTGAACCAACGATAACGTCCACTTTGTCTTCGCTTACTAATTTACGGGTATTTTTTACTGCCGTAGTCGTGTCAGATGCGTCATCTAAAACAATGTAGGTGACTTTTTCGTTGCCAATTTTGGTAGGCAATAAGGCAACTGTGTTTTTCTCTGGAATACCCAAAGAAGAAGCAGGGCCAGTGGCTGAAACCACAACACCTACTTTAATTTCTGCGCTAGCGAGTTGGCTAGCAGCTAATAAAGCGACCGCAGCCATAATGGATTTTAATTTCATCTTCATGTCTCCTATATATTTTCAAACAACTACAAAACTAAATTTGTTTTTCTTCTAGCAGTTAAAAGAGAAACAAACACCGCAAAACCTATGAATTTAGTAATACGGAACAACTCGAATACTAGCACTTAAATTCGTTAATGTAAAACCAATTTGTCTATTGCAAAGAATTGTCCCATATCAAAGTATTTAAATAAACTTAGATTAGGCTTCTAAACGCTCAATTACCATTGCAATACCTTGCCCTACGCCAATACACATGGTGCATAAAGCATAACGACCGTTGGTGTTTTCTAGGTGGCGTAAAGCAGTTAAAACTAATCTCGCACCCGAGGCGCCCAATGGATGACCTAAAGCAATCGCACCACCATTAGGGTTCACATGGGTAGCATCGTCTGCCAAACCTAAACCACGCATGACAGATAAAGCTTGAGCAGCAAAGGCTTCGTTTAACTCGACTAAATCCATTTGATCAAGTGTTAAGCCAGCTAGTTTTAACGCTTTTTGGCTAGCAGTGACAGGACCAATACCCATAATACGAGGGGCTACACCACTGGTGGCCATTGCTACAATTTTGCCTCTGGCTTTTAGGCCGTGTTGTTGTACCGCTGCAGCGCTGGCTAATAACAAGGCCACAGAGCCATCATTGACGCCAGAAGCATTGCCTGCTGTCACAGTGCCGTTTTCACGCACTACTGGTTTTAATTTGCCTAGTGTTTCTGCATCGGTTAAGCGTGGGTGCTCGTCTTTGTTAACGCTGGTGGTTTTACCGCCTTTGCCAGCTATCTCTACCGTTAATAATTCGTTTTCAAAAAAGCCAGCGGCATGGGCTGCGGCATAACGTTCTTGACTACGAATAGCAAAAGCGTCTTGGTCAGCCCTTGAAATATGAAATTCATCGGCTAAGTTTTCGGCTGTTTCTGGCATGGAATCAGTACCGTACATGGCCTTCATTTTTTTGTTCACAAAACGCCAGCCAATGGTGGTGTCTTCTACTTTATTGCTACGTGAAAATGCAGTTTCTGCTTTTGGCATCACAAAAGGCGCACGACTCATGCTTTCAACACCACCTGCAATTACCAAATGCGCTTCAGATGCTTTAATGGCACGAGCTGCTAAACCCACAGCGTCCATACCAGAGCCACACAGGCGGTTAACAGTAGCGGCTGGCACTTCAATCGGGAGGCCAGCCAATAAACCCGCCATACGGGCTACATTGCGGTTATCTTCGCCCGCTTGGTTGGCACAACCGTAATAGAGTTCATCCACTTGTTTAAAGTCTAGACCGGCATTACGCTCGATTAAGGCTTTAATGGGAAGTGAGCCTAAATCATCGGCACGTACGCTCGATAAAGCACCACCATAGCGGCCAAATGGGGTACGAATTCCATCAATAATAAATGCTTCAGACATTGCTGTTACTCCTAGATTGGTTTTGATTTTGTTGTAGTGATTCTTGAACCGCAAGCTCTGAAGCAATGCTTTCAATGCCACCTAAAAAAAGTTGCGATACCAATGGACCCATTTGTGCATGGCTGAGTTTTCCACCTGGTTTTAGCCAAGTAAAAGTCCAGTTCATCATGCCAAATAAACTCATGGTGAGGGGGGTAATAAGATCAGAATTTTGTAAACCTGGATAAAGTTTTTGCACCATTTGTGCAAAAGCACCTACCACTTGTTTTTCTTTGGCCACCACTATGCTGCGCATATCGGGGCGTAAAAATTTAACGTCTTGCACCAATACCATGTGTTGATGCTGTGCATGCTGGTATTGGGTCATAAAACTAGCCACCAAAATTTCAAAAGATTTTTGATGCGGCCAATTATTTTCTTGGCAGCTTTGTTGATGCTGTTGAACAATATCGACAAGTTGCGACATATAGCTATCGACAATATCAAATAAAATCTCTTCTTTGTCTTTGTAATAGTGATAGATAAGTGGTTTAGATAAACCACTAGCTTTCGCTAAATTGACCATAGACGCATAGTGAAAACCATGCTCGGCAAACAGCTGCGCCGCAGCATTTAAAATAATGCTGCGTTGCGCTTGAAATTTTGGTGTTTTGGGTAAGTTCATGTATTAACGGTTGTCAAAACTAATCACGACTTTTTCAGTCAGTGGATGAGCTTGGCAAGATAACACAAAGCCTTGGTCAACGTCGTGTTGTTCTAGTGCAAAGTTACGATCCATTCGAACTTTACCCTCTAACACTTTACATCTGCAAGTGTTGCAAACCCCACCTTTACATGAGTAAGGAAGGTTCATACCGCTAGCCAATGCCACATCTAAAATAGATTCTGCACCTTTGTGATAATCAACTTGGCGGGTGTTGCCATCTGCAATCACCGTAATGGTGGCTTCTGGAGCATCTTCTGCGTGAGACACGGCAGGGCGTCCTTCTTGTACTACACCAAAGCGTTCGGTATGAATATTAGCTTTGTTAACACCAGCCGCTTGTAAAGTTGCTTCTACTTCATCAATCATGGAGTTAGGGCCACAAATAAAAGCTTCGTTAATGCTGGCAGCAGGAATTAAAGTTTGTAAAAACTGCTGGACCTTAGCGCCATCAAGACGACCATTTAATAATTCGGCTTCTTGCGCTTCACGCGAAAAAATATTAATTAAACGCAGGCGTGTGAGGTAGGTGTTTTTTAAGTCTTCTAATTCTTCTTGAAACAAAGCCACACTTTGACGGCGATTACCATACACCAAAGTAAATTGACTTTTTGGCTCGGTGGCTAAAGTAGTTTTAATGATAGATAAAATTGGGGTAATGCCACTGCCAGCTACAAAGGCTACATAATGCTTTTGTTGATCTGCATTTAAAGGCGTAAAGAAATGACCCTCTGGTGTCATCACTTCAAGTGTTTGTCCGGCTTTTAATTGGTCGTGAAGCCAAGTAGAAAACACACCACCATTGACTTTTTTAACCGCTACTTTTAATTGACCTTCTTGTACGCCAGAACAAATTGAATAGGAGCGACGTACTTCTTGACCCGCCACTGTTGCTTTTAAGGTTAAATGCTGACCTTGGTTAAAGCTGTAATCGGGTGCTAATTGATGAGGCACATCAAACAAAATACTAATTGCGTCTGGGGTTTCTTGTAAAACCTGCGCCACGCTTAAAGAGTGAAATTGTGGTGTCATAGGAAAAAATCTTTTTAAAAATAAATCACAATAGGCTTGGCAACTTCATGTTGATCAGCATTAAATAGGCTTGAAAAATTCAAACGGTTCACGGCAAGATAAGCATCGGTACAAGGCTTTACAAGCAGTGGAGCCAAACTCAGAAATACGTTCGGTTTTATTGCTATTACACAAAGGGCAATTAAGGTTTTCTTTAAGTGTAGGAACAAATCGTATGACTTGTTCAGCGGCAGGGCTGGCGCATTTAGATGGAGTGGCCATACCATAACGTTTGAGCTTTTCTTTGGCCTCTGGATTAATCCAGTCAGTGGTCCAAGCAGGTGATAAACGCAGCTCCATTTCAACCGAACTCGCCCCTGCTGCTAACAAAGCTTTTTCAACATCACGCTGAATTTCTTGGGTAGCAGGGCAGCCACTATAGGTGGGAGTGAGTGCAATATGCACGACTTCACCTTTAATTTGTATCTCTCTAACAATTCCCAAATCAGTCACACTAATAACTGGAATTTCGGGGTCTGGTACGAGATGTACGGCTTGCCAAGCTTGTTCTAGGGTAATCATTTGTTTAAAACCTTGATGCTTGGAATTACCAAACTTGACCAGGATAGGTGCGTTGCATATATTGCATTTCTGCTAACAAATGCCCCATGTGTTCAGAATGGCGGCCTAAGTGACCAAAACTCTTAAACGGTACTGCTTTAGGTAAAGTTAAAGTGGCAGTGGCAAACACGTCTTGAACAATGGCTAACCATTGTGGATACAAGGCAGCGTGTTCAGTGTTGTCAAATAAGGCTTGGGTATAAGGCCAAATATAATCTAAAGCTTGTTGTGCTTTGTCATGAGAAGTGGCGGTGCCATCACCTAAACGAATCACCCACTCACCACAATGGTTGAGGTGGTAACGTGTTTCTTTGGCGCTTTTTAAGGCAATCGCTTTTAACTGTTCGTCGGTGCTATTAGCCAATTGTTGCCATACCAAACTTTGCCATGCACTAAAAATAAACAAACGAATAATAGTGTGCGCAAAATCACGATTAGGCAATTCACATAAAGTGAAATTACGATACTGACCTTCGGTACGTAAAAAAGCCAATTGGTCTTCGTCACGGCCTTGTGCATCAAGTGTGCCCGCATATTGCATCAACATACGAGTTTGACCAATCAAATCTAATGCAATATTAGATAAAGCCAAGTCTTCTTCAATAATGGGGGCCTTACCACACCACTCACTGGTGCGTTGTCCCAAAATAAGCGTGTTATCAGCCAGATGAATGACTTTTTCAAATAATGAATTTTCCATTTTTATCAGGCTCAATTACATGTGGTTAACAGCATCTGGCAACTTATAAAAAGTTGGATGACGATAGATTTTGTCTTCAGCTGGATCGAATAACTCTGCTTTTGCGTCTGGATCAGAGGCCACGATATCGCTGGCTTTAACAACCCAAATACTCACACCCTCTTGACGACGTGTGTAAACATCACGTGCCATTTGCAAAGCTAAACGTGCATCTGCAGCATGTAAACTGCCACAATGTTTATGGTCAAGACCACTTTTGCTACGAACAAAAACTTCCCATAATGGCCATTCAGTAGATTGAGTCATGCTATTTTTCCTTCCAATTTAATTCTTGACTAAGAAGTCTTTGCGCTTACCTTTAGTAATGGTGAGTAGATTTCAAAGACTTCTATAAAAATAATTTCTTTTATGCAATTTTGGCTTGTGCTTGCTGTTGTTTAGCACTGTGCGCCATGGCTGCTTCACGCACCCAAGCACCGTCTTCCCAGGCTTTTACACGGGCTTCTAAACGGTCCACATTACATTGACCATGGCCATTTACCACTGACCAAAACTCATCCCAGTCGAGTGCACCAAAATCATAATGACCACGTGCTTCATTCCATTTCAAATCGGGATCAGGTAAAGTAATACCTAAAATTTCGGCTTGAGGCACAGTGGCATCTACAAACTTTTGACGTAGATCATCATTGGTAATACGTTTAATACCCCAAGCAGCACTTTGACCTGTATGAGTAGATTCATTGTCGTGCGGACCAAACATCATTAAAGAAGGTAACCACCAACGATTGACTGCATCTTGTACCATATCTTTTTGTTCTTGTGAACCTTGCATCATGGTGAGTAAGGCATCAAAGCCTTGACGTTGATGGAAAGATTCTTCTTTACAAATACGAATCATGGCTCGTGCATAAGGACCAAAACTACATTTGCACAATGGAATTTGATTCATGATGGCAGCACCATCTACCAACCAACCCACTACGCCAATATCGGCCCAGTTAAGCGTTGGGTAATTAAAAATGGAAGAGTATTTGGCTTTACCAGTATGCAAGGCGTTCAGTAAATCATCACGAGAAACACCCATGGTTTCTGCTGCTGAGTACAAATACAAACCGTGACCACCTTCGTCTTGAATTTTGGCTAACAAAATCGCTTTACGTTTTAAGCTAGGTGCACGAGTGACCCAATTGCCCTCAGGCAACATACCTACAATTTCAGAGTGGGCATGTTGGCTAATTTGGCGAACTAAAGTTTTACGATAGGCGTCTGGCATCCAGTCTTTGGCTTCAATATAATCGCCGCGCGCTAACTTGGCATTAAATTCTGCTTCGTATTCTGGGTTTTCCACCACACGAACTGCAGGTTTGCTAGATTTGTCGTTGGGGTTTTCAATCAATGATTGGGTATACATTTTTCAGACTTTCGTTGAATAAAATTAATGTTGACGACTATCGATAACACGTTTGGCTTTGCCTACTTCGCTGCGTTGCAAAGTAAATGCATGATGCACAATTACTTCAGTGGTAATACCCACCAAGGTTTTAATTCTTTCGCGTACTTTTTTCGCTACTTCTGCACGGGCCGATTCAGAGTTGTCCGCACCAGGTTGTAATTCAGTGTTGACAATTACAGTATCTAAATGACCTTGTTTGGCCACTTCAATTAAATATTGAGCAGACAAAGAAGGGAAACGAGCAATGATTTCTTCGATTTGAGTTGGGAACACGTTCACACCACGAATAATCAACATATCGTCGGAGCGACCGGTGATTTTGCCAATACGGCGCATACTGCGTGAAGTAGGTGGTAATAATCGAGTTAAGTCGCGAGTGCGGTAACGAATCATGGGTAAACCCTCTTTGGTTAAAGTGGTAAATACCAACTCGCCTTCAGAACCATCGGGTAATACTTCGCCAGTAATTGGGTCAATAATTTCTGGGTAGAAAAAGTCTTCCCAAATGACTGGGCCGTCTTTGCTTTCAATACATTCGCTTGCTACACCTGGGCCCATAATTTCAGATAGACCGTAGATGTCAACCGCATCTAAATCGGCACGATTTTGAATCGCATCACGAGTGCCTTCAGTCCAAGGTTCTGCGCCAAAAATACCCACTTTAATAGAGGTTTTGGCTGATTTACCTTGTTTTTCTAACTGATCCAATATGGTGAGCATATAGCTAGGAGTCACCATAATAATGTCAGGTTTAAAGTCTTCAATTAACTGAATTTGTTTTTCAGTTTGACCACCCGACATTGGCACCACCGTACAACCTAAACGCTCGGCACCGTAATGCGCACCCATACCACCGGTAAACAAACCATAACCATAAGCAATATGCACAATATCGCCTTTGCGGCCACCTGCTGCACGAATAGAGCGAGCTACTAAATTGGCCCAGTTATCAATATCGTTTTGGGTGTAACCCACTACAGTAGGTTTGCCGGTTGTACCAGATGATGCGTGCAAGCGCACAATTTGTTCACGTGGTACAGCAAACAAACCAAAAGGATAGTTGTCACGCAAATCCTTTTTCATGGTGAACGGAAACTTCGCAATATCGGCTAAAGTTTTAAAGTCAGATGGATGCACACCTTTGGCATCAAATGCGGCTTTGTAGTGCGGCACGTTGTTATAAGCATGCTCTAGCGTCCACTTTAAACGTTGTAACTGTAAAGCCTGAATCTCATCACGACTTGCAGTTTCAATGGCTTCTAATTCGCCTGGTGTAGGAGTTTTAACTGTCATGGTAAATGTCTCTTTAGATATAAATTAGTTTTGATTTAAACTGGAAAAACAGTGCGGCCCTTGAGGCGATAACTTTTACCTCGCATAGTGGCAACCAATACTCCACTTTGATTTTTTACTGCAATGTCATACACACCAGTGCGACCCGATAAAGCAACTTCAGTGGCATACGCAGTCAGGGTGTCGTTTAACTTGGCGGGTGCCACAAAATCAATAGACAAACCAGAAGCCACGGTGGCTTCGTTGTAGCTATTGCACGCAAAGGCAAAAGCAGAATCTGCTAGGGTGGTAATAAAGCCACCATGACAAGTTCCATGCCCATTTAGCATGTTGGCTTGCACTACCATTTGAATACTTGCTAAGCCAGGGCCAATTGCTTCAATTTGCATACCCAAACCTTTAGAGGCGGCATCGTCAGCGAACATCACATCACGAACTTTTTCGGCTATTTGTTGGGCGCTTAGAGGAGTGTTGCTCATTGGATTTGGCCTTGTCTGGGAAAGATAAAAATAACTGACCGACCGGTCAATCAATCAAGATGAGGAATTATGACCTTAGACCAATCAAATAAACCTAGGGTTTACCCTTTAATTTAGTAAAAATCAAGTAAAAATTCTTTCAAAATTATTAATTTGATGGGCGTATAGATAAAAATATAGACCGACCGGTCAATCAATCTTATACTCAGCACTTTTAAAACCCCAGCCAGAAAATCTTCGGAGACTTTATGACCGTTTCGCTTTTTGACAAACACCAAGCCACACTCAATAGTGCAGTAGAAGCCATTCATACCCGTGGCTTTTGGACCCCTTATCCAGAAATGCCAAGCCCAAAGGTCTATGGCGAAACCGCCAATGATGATGGTAAAGCCGCTGTAATGGCTTATGTTGGTAAAACTTTCGAACTGAACCAACCTGGTGTGACAGGTTTAGCCAACACAGAAAAATCTCCTTATGGTGTAGAACTTAATATTTCTTACCCTGTTAGCTCTAGTGAAGCCTTGCTTGAAGCAGCTGTGAAAGCGCAAACACCTTGGCAAAAAATAGGTGCTAAGGGCCGTGTTGGTGTATGTTTAGAAATTTTAGATCGTCTTAATAAACGTAGTTTTGAAATTGCGCATGCGGTCATGCTCACTACAGGTCAAGCATGGATGATGTCATTTCAAGCCGGCGGCCCACACGCGCAAGACCGTGGCTTAGAGGCGGTTGCTTATGCATGGCAAGCCATGAAAGACGTGCCTGAAACGGCCATCTGGGAAAAACCACAAGGTAAAAATCCACCGCTCAGAATGCAAAAACATTTTGAAATCGTAGGTCGTGGTGTTGGTGTGGTGATTGGTTGTGCAACCTTCCCTACTTGGAATACTTACCCAGGTTTATTTGCTGCATTGGCCACTGGTAACCCAGTGATTATTAAGCCCCACAGCAATGCCATTTTGCCAGCAGCATTAACTGTGCTAATAGCTCGCCAAGTGTTAACCGAGCAAGGTTTAGATCCTAATTTAGTAACTTTAGCTGTGTTTGATAAACGCTCTGAAACACAAGCCTTGGTGACTAATAAAGCTGTGAAGTCAATTGACTTTACCGGTGGCAATGTTTTTGGCGAATGGTTAATTGCCAATGCTAAACAAGCCCGTGTCTATGCCGAATTAGCAGGCGTGAACAACGTAGTAATTGAATCAACCGACAACTACAAAGGCATGCTTAAAAATATTGCCATGACATTGTCATTGTTCTCTGGCCAAATGTGTACCACACCACAAGCCTTGTTAGTGCCAGCCACTGGTATTGAAACCGAAGCAGGTCATAAATCGTTTGATGAAGTAGCCACTGATGTAGCTGCTGCCATCGAAAAATTCTTAGCTGACCCTGCATTTGCAGTACAAATCCTAGGTGCCATTGGTTCTGCTGATTGTGTAAGCCGTATTGAAGATGCACCTAATCACGGTAAAGTTTTATTAGCTTCTAAAGCAATTACGCACCCTGATTTTGCCAACGCAGTGATTCGTACACCAGTGTTGTTGCAAGTCGATGCCGAACAACGTGCTGAGTACATGGAAGAGCGATTTGGCCCAATTAGCTTTATTGTGAAAGTGCCAAGCGCCGAGCAAGCAATTGCCTTATCAGAAGAAATTGTCAGCAACCATGGTGCTTTAACGGCTGGTATTTACACCACCAAACCAGAGTTGCAAGAACGTATGACAGAGGCTTGTTTACGCAGTGGCGTGGCTTTATCGATGAACTTAACCAGTGGAATTTTTGCTAACCAATCAGCAGGTTTTTCTGATTACCATGGCACGGGTGCCAACCCAGCTGCCAACGCAAGCTACACCGATTTAGCCTTTGTGGCAGGACGATTTGTAGTGTTGCAACGCCGTTACCATATCGAGTAAGGTGAGTAAATAAAAACAGGGTGTGATGAATACACCCTGTTTTTTTGGGTTCAAAGAAAATAAAGAGGAAGACAAAATGCCTTGCTACGAAATTGATGGTTTAAAACCAGTGGTTCATCCTAGTGCTTATGTACACCCCGATGCAGTATTAATTGGTGATGTGATTGTGGGTGCGAACTGCTATGTCGCACCACTAGCTAGTTTACGTGGCGATTTTGGACGTATTGTTTTAGAGGCAGGCTCTAATGTTCAAGACTGTTGTGTAATGCATGGTTTTCCTGGTACTGATACTGTTGTAGAAGAAGATGGTCATATTGGCCATGGAGCTATTTTGCATGGTTGTAGAGTGGGTAAAAACGCTTTAGTTGGCATGAATGCCGTGGTCATGGACAATGCAGTGGTAGGAGCTAATTCATTGGTAGCCGCTAGTGCGTTTGTGAAGGCCGGTATGGTCATTCCCGAGCGCAGTTTGGTAGCTGGTATGCCTGCCAAAATAATGCGTGAAGTCAGCGATCAAGAATTGGCTTGGAAAACGGCCGGCACCAAAACTTATCAAGATTTAGCAATAAGAAGCCACGCCAGTTTAAAACCTTGTGTGCCTTTAACGGCAATGGAAGAAGGGCGAGAGCGACTAAAAGTATCCGATTTAAAATCATTAAATGATGTTAAAAAATCAGGCTAAAATAAAATTGAAGAAGTAATTCAAGTCAATAAAGCAATATCTTGAACACTAGAGGCCATTACACCAATGGTATCGCGGGTAT
>CAZKWC010000068.1:0-16335 GCA_964556425.1 uncultured Limnohabitans sp.
TGAAACTGCTTTTTATTTTAACCAGCGCTTTAAGGCTTTAAGGGGCTTAATTAATTTTGCCAATGATATTGGTTGGTTTGAATTAAACCTACAGTATCAATTAAAAAATTCTAATCAGCTGGTTTCACAACGAATAATGTTTCAGGTGTTTCCCACTAAAATGGATTGGGATGCAGACCTTACCGCTATTTATAAAACCATAGACCAAGTTTACCCTTTGTGGCGGTTTTCATTTGCGAAGCGTACGAGTCAGCAATTGGGCAGAAGTCATGTACCGCATACAAAATTTCCCTTGCTGTGGGTAGAAAACTATATATCTTTAAAGCAGCGTCTAGAGCAGGGCATAAAGCTAGTTTTAAACTCACCGCATGCAAGGCTATTGCAGCAGACTAAGGTGACTTCTATTCATCGCTTAAAAGGCCGTTTAAGCCCTAGCCTAGAGGCAAAGGTGGCAAATCATTTAAGTACGGGCCAGTATCATCACAAATATCAAGTAAACACCAAAAAGCTTTCGGTTAACACACCAGAAAATCAGTTCATTAAAATGGTGGCTAAAACCTGCCATCAAGAATTGTCAAAAGTTATTCAGTTTGCTAATTTTTATAAAACGCTACCACCCGATAATCAAGTGGTGTCTGAATCATTTTTTAAGTATTTAAACACCCTTCAGCAACCTCTTCAGTTATTGCTACAAAATTCATTTTTAACAGAGGTAGATGACTTTGCTGGGCTCAGTAACGAGTCTTTAGTCTTGCATCAAAAAGCAGGTTATTCCGAGGTTTATAAAGTTTGGCAAGAGTTAAAACTCTATTTGGGTGTGCTAGGTGATAAAGCTAACGTGTCAATGAAAAACATTGCAGAGCTCTATGAGGTTTGGTGTTTTTTAGAAATCAAAACTATCTTAGAAAATCAATTGGGTTTTGTGTGTGTTAATTCTGAATTAGTGAATTTATCACCAACTGGTCTAGAACTTAATTTACCTAGTAGTAAAGCTTCGGCCTTTCACTTACGCAGGCCTTCTGATGAGCTTGAAGTGACGATGAGTCATGAACCAAGTTTTAATAAGTCTAATTCACATGAAGAGGGCGGTATTTACTCTTGGACCTTAAAACAAAAGCCAGATATTTTTATTGAAATTAAATATAAAAATCAAGTTGCGGCAAGATGGATTTTTGATGCCAAGTATCGAATCAATACAATGCCAGAGGCGGCATCTGCGCCAATAGATTTAGCTCCAGATGATGCTATTAATCAAATGCACCGCTACCGCGATGCACTTTTTCATGTTGATCAAAACAAAACTGAAATAGATCAAGCTACCGCAAAAAGTAGGCCTGTTTTAGCTGCTTTTGTATTGTACCCTGCATGGGTAAATGAAGATGATTTAAAGCCAACACAAAACCCCTATCACTCGGGAATTGAGCAAGTTGGAATTGGTGCGTTCCCTTTTTTACCTGGTCGAAATAATAGTTGGCTAGTTAATTATTTCATTCAACATCTAGGACTAGATCAAAAACCACAACTTAAACCTAATGAAGTGGTCTATCCAACTGCCAATCCAGATCATTTTTCATTAGAAGAGCCAGCTCGTATTGCGTACACTGGATTAAAGATTCATCGTTATGAAGATTTAACATTGCTGGCCAATATGCGTCAAATTACGTCTAAAGATGAAAACTATGTAAATAGTTTTGCTAATGGTACAGCTCGGTACTATCACACCCCAGTTAAAACCTTAAAAAACCGTTTAATTCCGCATCATTTAATTTTTGAAACTCGTTTTCTTGCTTTAGCTGCTCCAATCAACAAGCAGTTGTCCTCTTCGCTTTCGGTGAAATTTATATACAAAGTGCTGAAAGTCTCGCAAAAAAGGCGTTGTGATTTAACCTTAGAACAAGCCGGTACTACCAGTAATAAAAATGACTTGTATTGGTTATTTGAGTTGGGCGAGGCAAGACAAATACAACCAGCTTTAGGCTGTACTGCAAATGCAGGTTTTGTTATTTTTATGACGACTGCCTTAGAGCTTTTAGCTGGTAAAAAAACTTGGCCTCAGTTGTTTGCGGATAGGGTTTATAAGAATTCGTTATGAAATTAAATGTGGTACTGCCAATTATCAATTGACTATACCCATATTAGGTACTATCATACCCAATATGAGTATTTACCACGATGCACTTTTCACCAAAACCCAGCAAAGAGTTCTATCCATTTTGTTTGGACAGCCCTTTAGGTCTTTTTATGCAAACGAAATCATACGCTTAGCCAATTGTGGTGCGGGTGCTGTGCAGCGTGAGTTAGAAAAACTGTTGGCTAGTCAGCTTATTACGGTTTCTAAAATTGGCAACCAAAAACATTTTCAGGCCAATGCTAACTCGCCCATTTTTAACGAATTACATCAAATAGTGCTTAAAACCTTTGGAGTCGCTGATGTGCTTAACCAAGGTTTGTTAGGGCTGTTTCCTCAAATTGAAGTAGCATTTATTTATGGCTCTGTGGCCAAGGGCCTAGAAACGGCTAATAGCGATATTGATGTAATGCTAGTAGGCAATGTTTCCAACCAAGAGGTTTTAACTGCTCTAGAGCCAGTACTAATTACTTTGGCCAGAAAAATCAATCCTACTATTTATACCCTTGAAGAAATTGCCCAAAGGTATAACAGGAGTACACCATTTGTTATGCGTGTGTTAGAGCAGCCTAAAATTTTTATTAAAGGCTCAGAAGCCCAATTCAATAAGCTGCTTCTAACGGTTTAATTTAAAACTCCCACCCGTTAAAACCTCACCCCACCCGAGCCGCCAACTTCTTGCCATACTCGGTACTTGGCTTTTCTACAAAATGATGAATAAACAAGGCAATGCCATAAACCAATACCAATGTAATGGCAGCGGCCACAAAAAAGGTAATGCCAAAATGCATCAATATTCTAATAAAGGTGTAGCCAATTAAAGAGTGCATGGCATACATAGGGTAGCTCACGTCAGCCATACGGTCTAGCCACTTCATGGGTTTAAATTGGTTGCGCCAATAGTAGGCAGCGCTAAAGGCAATAAATGCCCATAAATAATTAAACGTAATATTAGGAAACTGAACAGCAAGTGCACTTACATACCAAGTAATCGCTACCAAGCCCATTTGTATAACTGAATAAATCAGTAGCTGTAGTGGGCTAATTTTGTTTTTAATGGTGTAATAAAAAAATACCCCAATCATCATGTAACTGATGTACATCATTTCTACTACCAAGGTAAAAATAGCTGTGTTAATGGGGCCATTGCTAATTCTAAAAGTAATGCCTTGTACTTTCCAATTCACTAAAAAAGTAAGCAAGCCAAAGGCTAAAAACATCCATACATGGCCTTTGCGAATTAATGGAATAAACAATGCACAAAGTAGGTAGAATTTAATTTCAATGGCAAGTGTCCAATTCACTAAATCAATTGTGTTAATACCTAATAAATTAAAGAATAAAAAAGCATTAGAAACAATGGTTCCAATTCCCCAAGTAAATGGTTTATTCCAAAAAAGGCCGGCTAAGCTTATTACCAATAGGCTTAATGCCAACCCAAAAATATAGGTGGGAAATATTCTAAAAAAACGTGCCACTAAAAAACTAGGTGCGTTTAATTTTTCTAGGCTAAAGGGAATCACAAAGCCACTAATTAAAAAGAAAATAGCAACCCCAAAGGCACCAAAATTAAAATAAGGCCAGCTCGATACCAAGCTAAATGCAACAGAGGTAGGTTGCTTGAGTGGCTCAGACATGGTGTACTGTGCGACTAATTCTGGCACACTCCAATAAACTCCAAACCAGTGCGATAAAAGAACTGCTAGTACTGCAATGCCACGCAATTGATTGGCAAAAAGGAATTTATTGGGCTTTTCCATGATGGTGTGTTATTTGAGCTTTATCGTAAATAAGGCCTCTATTGTAGTGGACTACAAAAAGGCCTTTTTAAGGGTAAACAGCAGGTAATTTTGCTACGCTAGCTTTTACATAAACAAATGTTCACCGGCGTTATCGCCGCCTAATAAAACATAGTTCACTTTTCTAATATCTAGCAATTTAGTGCCACCCGCATAACTAATCGAACTTTGCACATCTTGCTCCATTTCGACTAAAGTTTCGGCTAACTTGCCTTTAATAGGCTCTAAAATACGTTTACCTTCAACATGTTTGTATTCGCCCTTGTTAAAGTCACTGGCAGAACCATAATATTCTTTAAATAGTTTGCCATCTACTTCTACGGTTTTACCTGGGCTTTCTTCATGGCCGGCTAACATAGAGCCAATCATTACCATGGTTGCGCCAAACCTAATTGATTTAGCAATGTCACCGTGTTCTCTAATACCACCATCGGCAATAATTGGTTTGGTGGCTACTCGGGCACACCATTTAAGCGCACTTAATTGCCAACCACCAGTGCCAAAACCGGTTTTTAAACGGGTAATACAGACTTTACCTGGGCCAATACCCACTTTGGTAGCGTCTGCACCCCAGTTTTCTAGGTCAATAATGCCTTCGGGTGTACCTACATTACCAGCAATCACAAAAGTGCTAGGTAAATGCTTTTTAAGGTAGGCCAACATGTTTTTAACGCTATCGGCATGGCCGTGGGCAATGTCAATAGTGATGTAGTCGGGGGCTAGGCCTTCTTTGGCTAGGGTATCTACGATTTGGTAATCGGCTGCTTTTACACCCAATGAAATAGAGGTGTAAACGCCAGCTTCGCGCATATCACGAACAAACTTGACATTATCAAGATCAAAACGGTGCATGACGTAAAAATAACCGTTTTGCGCCATCCATTTGCAAATGTCTTCGTTAATCACGGTTTTCATATTAGCCGGAACCACCGGAATACGGAAGCGGCGACCGCCTAGTTCAATGCCGGCATCACATTCAGAGCGGCTTTCAACACGGCATTTGCGTGGGAGTAAGAGGACGTTGTCGTAGTCAAAAATTTCCATTTTTCCAAGCTTTCAAAAAGTTGCGGAATAACTCATTAAAAAACCCTTGGAAGCAGTTTGCTGGGTACGGCAAGCATAGAAAAAGCTCTAAGCCCGCTTTCAAAACCCCTTGCAGAGTCTGCGTTCAAGGACTGAGCGCTTGGATTGGACCCGGCCTAAAAGTGGGGTTTTGTTGTACTTAAGTTGCAAATAACTCAAAAACAAGTGCCCACAAAAAACCGGGCCAACAATGCTTGGGCCCGGTGATTGATTTTACGCTGAATTTATGGTGTTTGTAGTGAAATAATGCAACAAGTCACTATAAATCTTTCTACAATTCTGTATGTTTTCAAGTTCACCCCCTCCTTTTCAAGCGTCTGGCTCTGGCCCGACATATCTACAAAACCTCAATCCAGAGCAATATGCTGCTGTAACGATAGCAAATAGTCATGCCTTGGTGCTGGCTGGCGCTGGTTCGGGTAAAACACGTGTATTAACTACTCGTATTGCCTGGCTGTTGCAAACAGGCCAAGCCTCGCCATCTGGTATTTTGGCGGTTACTTTTACCAATAAAGCCGCCAAAGAAATGTTGGTGCGTTTAAGCGCTTTGTTGCCAGTTAACCTTAGGGGTATGTGGATTGGTACTTTTCATGGTATTTGTAATCGATTTTTGCGCACCCATTACCAAGCGGCTAATTTGCCCCAAAGTTTCCAAATTTTAGATACCCAAGATCAGCTCAGTGCCGTCAAACGCTTGTGTAAACAATTTAATGTAGATGATGAGCGTTTTCCGGCTAAACAACTGAGTTGGTATTTTTCGGCTTGCAAAGAAGAGGGTTTGCGCGCCAAAGATGTGGTGGCCAAAGACCCAGACACTAGAAAAAAAGTAGAACTTTATGCTTTGTATGAAGACCAGTGCCAACGAGAGGGGGTAGTGGATTTTGGTGAGCTTATGCTGCGCAGTTATGAAATATTGCAAGCCAATGCCCCCTTAAGAGAGCATTACCAAAAGCGCTTTCAATTTTTGTTAATTGATGAGTTTCAAGATACCAATAAACTGCAATATGCCTGGATTAAATTATTAGCCGGCAAGGGCGATGTGACCAATGCTTCGCCCAACCCACCAAAGGGTGGAGCAGTGATGGCAGTAGGTGATGACGACCAGAGTATTTATGCTTTTAGGGGCGCAAGAGTGGGCAATATGTCTGACTTTCTGCGTGACTTTAAAGTAGAGCAGCAAATTAAACTAGAAGAAAACTACCGAAGTTTTAGTAACATTTTAGAGTCGGCCAATACTTTAATTAGCCATAATAATAATCGATTGGGTAAAAATTTACGCACCAGCCAAGGGGCAGGTGAGCCGGTTCGGGTACTCGAAATGCCCTCCGATTTTGATGATGCCCGCTGGATGGTAGAAGAAATCAAAGCACTGATTAATCCTAGCCAAAAAAATAATCATCCAGTTTATAAAAAACAAGAAATTGCAGTGCTTTATAGGTCTAACGCCCAAAGTCGAGTGCTAGAGACTGCCTTGTTTAATGCCAGTGTGCCCTATAAGGTATATGGTGGATTACGATTTTTTGAGCGTGCCGAAATTAAACACGCATTGGCCTATTTAAGGTTAATTGAAAATGTGCGCGACAACACTAGCTTTTTGCGGGTGGTTAATTTTCCGCCTAGAGGCATTGGTGCCAGAACTCTAGAGGTCCTACAAGATAATGCCAATGCTGCGGGTTGTGCCCTGGCCGATGCGGTAAGTACAGTGCCTGGTAAGGCAGGCATTAACTTATCTAGCTTTTTAGCCAAAATAGAAGTGCTGCGCGAGGCTACTGCAGGTGCTACCCTTAAAGAAATTGTCACTTTGGTGTTGCAGCATAGTGGCTTAATCGAGCATTACCGCACCGAAAAAGAAGGCGCAGACCGCATAGAAAACTTGGAAGAGTTGTTAAATGCCGCCGAAAGTTTTGTTTCTTTAGAAGGTTTTGGGCGTGATGCAGTGGCCATGCCAGAGACAAAATCGGTCGTCAGCAATAATTTAAATTCAAGCGATTTGGCTACTGCTTCAGATGCCTTGCCAAACAATATGTTTGATGAGCCTACCGGCGAGACTATTTCTCCTTTGGCTGCATTTTTAAGCCATGCCGCCCTAGAGGCCGGCGATAACCAAGCCCAAGCCGGTCAAGACGCAGTGCAACTCATGACGGTTCATGCTGCTAAAGGTTTGGAGTTTGATGTGGTGTTTATTACCGGCCTAGAAGAGGGTTTGTTCCCTCACGAAAATTCTATGTCGGATGTGGGCGGCCTTGAAGAAGAGCGCCGCTTAATGTATGTGGCAATTACCAGGGCAAGGCAACGTTTGTATTTAAGTTATTGCCAAACCCGAATGTTGCATGGTCAAACACGCTACAACATGAAGAGCCGGTTTTTAGAGGAGTTGCCCGAGCATGCCTTAAAGTGGATTACGCCAACCCAGGCCAATAAAATGGCTTATGGCTCTGCTTACCCTGCCAGCAATGGCTTTGCCAATAGAAATTTTGGCAATGCAAATTCAGGCACTCATAACAATACGAATAGGTGGGCCAATTCAAGTGCTTCTAATTTTCAAGCGGCTCAAGCACCTAGTGTTGTGCCCTCTAGTATGACAAGAAATGTCGTTGTACAAAACGAGCAAGCCCAAAGTTTTAGTTTGAAAGTGGGCATGGAGGTTTTTCATAACAAATTTGGCGAGGGCAAAATCTTAACCCTAGAGGGCAGTGGTGCCGATGGCAGGGCCCATATTAATTTCAAACGCCACGGTGCAAAATGGTTGGCTTTAAGTGTTGCTAAATTAACCCCCATATAAAAACTGTAACAAACAACAGGTATCCTAAATGCTTAGTGTGTAATTTTTAAAATCGCATACTGCAACTGACAGATATTGTCGCAGCTACACATAATTGTCCAGTACTATTTTTTTAAATAGTACTGGATTTTTTTTTAAAATTGTATTAAAGAAAAATTTAAAACAATTAGAAAAAATACTATTATTGTTATATAGAATACGTTTTTTATTTAATGACGGTTTCATGCTTTTATTTTTGTAGCAAAGAATCAAGCAAAATTGATCCTAAAAAAATAAAATTGAGATAAAAACTTTTGTTAAAAAATCAAAAATTCATCTCAAAAAAAGTCTTATAAGAGAAAAAACCGTAAAAAAAAGACTAGTAAAACTCCCGTAATTGAGTTTTCAAAGTCAATTTGTTAAATAATATGTGGTTTTGTTAAGCAAAAAATTCAAAAAAACGTGATTTATTTCACATTTATGAAGCAAAGCAACACTCCACGTAATTTAAATCTGAATTTAAACTGATAATTCAGCATTATAAATTTTATTAATTTACATTTTTTGGTGATTTGTTACGGTAGGTACGTAATACATCACTTTACCCAATTATGAGTCAGACTTTTCAGTCATGATCTTCGTAGGAGTTTGGTAGTGCGCATCAATATTCAATCCAAAACCAATTCAGTTAGTAAGAGTCTTATTGGCTTGTTACTTCCAAAATGGTCGTTTATACAAAAAAGCCCTTCTTTAATTACTCAACTAATTAAGCATGTGGGGCTGCAAGTTTTATTGGTATTGACTATGCTGTTGGGTGCTTTGCCCGCTACGGCTGCTGTCAATAACATCGTGATGGTGGTTATTCCTGGTAAAAGTGGCGAAGCCCCTTTTGATAACGATGATTTACCTGGTCATGATAAATCGGGTGACAATAATATTGTTCGTACCTACGATAGATTTGATTACCGCGTCACTTATAACGCTCTTGACTTGAATCAAGTCAATTTTGTTTTTACTGCTCCAGCAGGAGTATATTGGTTAAGTTCAGGTGCAAACACTTCTGTTTGTAATGGTACAGGTGGCCCTGTTATTTCTGGTGGCGGTAGCATTTTAACCTGCCCACGCAAACCGGCTAGTATTCAAGTTGAGTCTTTCGAATTGCCCGCTATTGCTGGCAATATTGCTAACGCCACAGAGTTCACTATTGCAGTTGCTGCTGGTTCAGCTAGTGCTACATCACAAAGTTTAAAAATTTCTGCGGTTCCACGTACAGAAATGTATGTCAGTGCTAACGGATATAACAAAACCACTGTGAATGGTAATTTTGGTGCCAGTTATGGAATTGCCCTTAGACCAGGCATTCCTTTATTAGCTTCTGGTGCTGGCTCAGGTACTATTAAAGGTATGGAGTCTCCAAAGGTTCCATTGGTGTTTACTTTATCAGTTTTGCCCCCAGGCACTATTGTTACATCTTGCCCAGGAACATGTACTCAGCCAGGTGGTCCTGGTACACCCATTACGATTAGTTTAAGCAATACCAACAATGTTTTGGTGAGTTCTGGTGGGGTATATGGCAACAGCAATCTTATTGCTAATTTTAAAGAGTTTAGCTTTAATAGTATTTCTTTGTTTACCCCTTTTGGCACCAATTTCCCAAGCGGATCTTTAACTCCTCTCAATATTCAGTTTAAGAATTTTGCCCCAGAAAGTTTGTCGGGTGTAGCCAATTATTTGGGTGGTCAAGCTAGTGGCTACGCAGCCAATGTGGCGCCAGGTTACGCTTCTAATTTTACGGCCTGCCCTGATGTTCATTCTTGCATCCGCCTCAATATTGATCGCCGAATTAAAACCGATCTTTATACTCATTTTCATGGCACATTCCATACACCAACTAACGGATTAATTTTTGGTGATAATGAGGCTTCTACCAACAATAATGGTAGCGGTGCAGAAAGTGTCTTGCCAGGTCACTTCTTCACCATTATGTACCCAATTACCAACTCAACCGCTGCCGAAGAGGCTGCCCATAATTTGGGCTCTTGCGTGGTATGGGATCCTGCAGAAATGGCTTTACAAGGCCGTGCAACGCTTAAAAAGGGTAGTGGCGGAGAGTTTTTCCGAACTACGCATTTAAGTTTTCCCAACGTTGTTGCTGCCGATCACATTCTAGAATATTCTTCTAAATCGTTTACCTCCGATACCGCTCGCAGAAACGCAGCTTGTGGAGTGGCGGGTGATGGTAGTGCAGATTGGTCCACTGATCCAGCTGCAGTGGCGGGTGGTATGTCGGCGGTTAGCAGTATTCGCTACAAATACAAAGCGGATATGAGCCCAGGCGTGACCATTGGTTTAATGGCGCCATTCCAAAGGCCTTTAACTACCTTTTCGCTCAACGCTGCTTATATGACCTTGTCCCCTTGGTTTATGCAGTTTTGGGCCGATGAAAAGGCTAGAAGTTTTCCATCACCTTATGGTGGCTCTGGCTTGTCAGGATATGGTGGTAGGGTTAACTTTGTTAATGCTTTGTTTAGGCATGATATAAGTGCTTCTGCTACTTCTATTGCTCCAGGTGCCGTAATGAGTTTGACGGTAAAACCAATTGCAATTGGTGCCGGCTTTACAGGTGTAGATGCCACGGTGCAAAACGCCAAAATTAGGGTAAATATGCCAGACACCTGTCTTGAGCCTGTGGCTGCTAGTTTGCCTTCTTTTGCTACATTAACTCCTGCTAATTATGGTGCCGATGGATTAGCTTGTACTGGCGATGCTGGCGAAACAGCTGCTTTTGTAGTGTTTAGCTTAGGCAATATTGCGGCTCCTGGTGGTCCCACTACTAGCGGTTATCAAGGTAAAGCATCATTCCAACCTAGTTTTACTTTTAATATACAGGCTGCACCCAAGTCACCAGTAAAAACCGTTACTTGGACTTCAGTTGATTCTGCCGATAATGACCCAACCCCAGTTACCCATAACAAGTCTGGCAACGTAGCGATTGCAGGTGTTGCTGCTTTTGCAGTCAGCAAAACTACTTCTGGTACGACCAACGGAAAAGTCGGTCCCAACGAAACTTTTAACTATATTATCAATTTCTCTAACGGAGGTTCATCCTCAAGTGGTAAAGCTCGATTTGTAGACGTATTACCTTTTGATGGTGATAGCCGAGGAACTACAGGTTTAGGTACCGGTAAAATGGTGGTAACAGGTCTTAATGCAGCTATGGCATCTGCATCGCAAGGCTCTGTTTCTATGGAGGTGAGTACCGACAACCCAAGCACTATTGAAAGCGCTATTGCGGTAGCTGGTCAAGAAGATGGTAGTGTAGGGGTGAACTGGTCACCTTACACGGCAGGTTCTGCTTTCCCTGCTAATGTTACCGCAGTGCGTTTTACTACTTCTTCAGATTTACGCTCTGGTTTTAGTGGCTTTGGTTCTATTCAAGTGAAAGCTCCTAACATTAAATCAAGTACCACCGCATTTAATAATGTCTGGGGCCGCACTGATGCATTTTTAGGCGATACCACCACCATTAAAATCATGCGTGGTGCTGCTAACTTAAAAATTCAAGGTATTGATGGCGCTACATTACGTGGGCGAGTTTTTGTTGATCTCGATTCTGATGGTGTAATTGATGGCAATGAAGTGGGATTGCCCAATACTTTAGTGAGTATTACCTGTACGGCAGGTGCTTGTTTAACTGCACCACAAGGCACTAGCTTTAGTTTAAAAACTGACTCTGCAGGTGGCTTTAGTTTTGAGCCTAACTTGGCTAATAAGGTTTTTGCAAATTCTACAGCTACAGGCACAGCATTGGCTGTTTTTGATGGTACTGTAGCAGGCACCTGGACTATTACTGAAACACCTCCATCAAGCTCACCATTCTTAAATGTTTCTACCAAAGTAGGTACTATTAATACACTTCCTTCGGGTACTGCTGCCGGTCGTAGTATTACCGGTATTGCCATGGTAGGCGGTGGTGTGGGTATTAACTACTTGTTTGGTGAACGTTTAGAGCACGGCAAAATTACCGTCACTAAAGCGCTTACATTCCCCAGCAATGTGACTGGCCCATTTAATTTTACCTTTACCGCTACTTGTGACAAGCCAGCCGCTAACTCTGTATTTACTGCTACTTTAACTAATTTCCCAACGAATAAAACAGTGGATATTGTGAATATCCCTGCCGATGCAAGCTGTGTGATGTCAGAAACCACGCCTGCTGCACCTAACGGATATGGTTGGGCTACACCTACATTTAGTGCGTTTTCTCCAACCGGCACAATGGCTGCGGCTGGTACACAAACGGTTACTGCGACCAATACTTTGGTACAAGGTGTAACGGTTAATAAATCAGTGGTAGGTACTCCTACTGTGGTGAGTGGTCAGCCCACACAGTTTGATGTGAAATATAAAATTGAAATTAAAAACACCACGCCCGAGGCAGTGACTTATAGTGTCGCAGATACCTTTGGTTTTGATGCTGATGTAGAAGTTGTGGGCACTCCCACCATCACAGCAAGCTCAAATGTGACAAGTACTGTTAGTTCTAGTTTTACCGGATCAGGCAGTAATAAAAATATTGTGACCAATGAGTCTATTGCGGCTGGCACAACTGCCACACCAACAATCGAGTCATTTGAAATTGCGGTAAGAGTCAATATTAAAGCTTTTACCGTTACTAACAACACATGTAGCACAAGTACAGGCGCAGGTGCTGGTCTTTCTAATACGGCCACTTTATCAGTGAATGGTATTGATACTACCTCTACTACTTGTACTAACACACCGGTACCTGCTACTGGAAAAATTACAGTAACCAAGTCGCTGACTCGTCCGTCAGATGTGACTGCTGACTTTAATTTTGAATTTAAAGCCACTTGTGATTTACCAGCTGCTAATTCAGTATTTAGTGCCACATTAACAGGTTTCCCAGGTACCAACAAAGTAGATATTTTAAATATTCCAGCGGGCGCAACTTGTAGCGTAACTGAGGTTTTACCAGCTGCTCCAAATGCTTATTCATGGGGCACACCTACTATAGGGGCAATTAGCCCAAGCGGTAAAATGACACCTAACGGAACTCAATCGCTTACCGTCACCAATACCTTGGTGAATGGTTTAACGGTTGGTAAAACGGTTGCTAGTCCAGTTGCCGTATCAGGTCAACCTGATCAATTCGATGTGACTTATAACATCAAAGTGACTAACTCTACTGCTTCTGTTATTAGCTACGATTTAACCGACACCTTTGGTTTCGACACTGATATTGAAGTTGTGGGCACACCTAGTATTACGAAGTCAAGCAACGTAAGTAGTACCGTTAATTCTGGTTTTAATGGTAAAACGAGTACAGCTATTGTGACAGGCGAGAGTATTGCCGCTGCAACAGGCACACCTTTAGTGCCAGTAGATGAAACTTTTGCTGTTAAGGTCAGAGTCAAAGTAGCTGGTTTTACAGCTAGCAACAATGCTTGTAGTGGTACTGGAACCGGTTTGTTTAATATGGTTTCTGCTAAGGTAGGCGGCGTCACCAGAAGTAGCTCGGTTTGTACTACAACCCCTGATGCTCAAAACGGTAAAATTGTAGTGAACGCATCAGTGGTAGCACCTAGTGGTGCAGGCTCATCATTTGTATTTAAATACAAAGCCACTTGTGACAAGCCAGCAGCTAATTCAGAGTTTACTGGTGAACTCACTTTTACGAGTACCAACAAACAAGTTGAAATTCCTTCCATTCCAGCTGGGGCAACTTGTACAGTGACTCAGGTATTGCCGGCTCCTCCCCCTGGCTTTAAATGGAAAACCCCTGTAATTAGTGCTTTAAGTCCTACCGGAGCTATGCCTGCAGGCGGCAGTCAATCGCTTACAGTTGATAATGAATTAGTACAAGGTTTTTCTATTGCCAAAACAGTGGTTGGTTCAACTACAGCAGTATCGGGTCAACCTACTCAGTTTGATATTACTTATAAAATTGAAGTCACCAATACGACTGATGCAGCAGTGACTTATTCAGTTTCTGATACCTTTGGATTTGATGCTGATGTGAGCTTAGTAGGTTCTCCTACTATTACAACCAGCTCTAATGTCACTAAAGCCTTAACTACAGGCTTTAAGGGTTCAGCAGGATTTGCCGAGATTATTAAAGACGAGGTAATTGATGCAGCGGCTTCTGGTGTTAATGCGGTCGAAACTTATACCGTTAAATTAAGGTTTCAAGTAACTGGATTTAACAAAGAGAATGACACATGTACCAACAAAGCGGGTGAGGGACTTTTAAATACGGCTAGTGCTTCATTTGGCGGTGCTAAAGTAGAGTCTAGTGCTTGCTCTAACACGCCTCAATTTGCAGATACAAAATTTAATATGGCAGTAGAGTGGGAGGGCGGTCGTCAAGGCGCAAAAGTCAAAATTCCGGGTGTTTCTTTTGGTACCAATGACACAGGCGATTTTGAATCAGAAAATACCTCTATCAACTCTATTTCTAGCAGTAAACAAATTACTGTTGTGCCTGGTCAAACAGGTCGTTTAGCAACCTACACTTTTGTTGAAACAACCGATAGTCCATTTTTTAGGGCGACTGATTGGGAGTGTAGTGTTGATGGAACGGCAGTCGCCACAGTTCCTAAGGGGCAAGATTTAACGATTCCAGTTTCTGCAGTCGGTAAAAACATGATTTGTAAGATGAAGTTTCTAGGACTTGGATTCATTGTCGTTAAATCTGCCACACCAGAGGCTGGTACTAGCATAGCGGTAGGCGATGAAATTAAATATGATTTAACTATGTTTGTGAATGGTGCTGCTACTGTAGAGCCTACGGTATTGACCGATACCTTAGGTGATGGTTTAGAGTTACAAACTTATCCTAAAGATTGTAAAAAAACAGGTAAACAACTAATTTGTTCTTTACCTGCAGATACACCAGAGGGTGAATACGTTTTCTCTTATATGGCTAAAGTATCTGAGGCAGCTTTAAAAGTAGGTAAAGTTGTTAACAAAGTGACTTCAACAGTAGGTGGTATTTTATCTGGCTGTGAAGCGGCTACTAAGTGTACTACTGAGCATCCTTTATGGTCAGTTGATACTCAAAAAGTGAGTGATGCAGATGGTAAAAAAGGTGTTCGTATTGGAGATCCTATTCGATACACCGTATCGGTTACGATTCAAAATGGACCTAGTTCTAAAGATGTAAAAATTGTTGATACTCGTAGCGTTGGATTAGAGGTAAGCCAAGTACCTGCTGGTTGTACCCAAGAAGGTTTGGTAAT
The DNA here is from genome assembly GCA_964556425.1 of uncultured Limnohabitans sp. Taxonomy (GTDB): domain Bacteria; phylum Pseudomonadota; class Gammaproteobacteria; order Burkholderiales; family Burkholderiaceae_C; genus JALQUL01. The sequence continues at coordinate 15,034 of CAZKWC010000068.1, forward strand.
GACTTGTATATTAGCGAAAGGTGCAGCAACTGGAGTTCATCTATTTGAGTACACTGCAGTGGTAACCAAAGATGCGGGTGATTATGTTTCCAACGAGGCGGTTGCAGATCAAGGTACTTGTAACTTGGGTTGTACCACTAAAGTAAAAGTCTTTAAAGATGTAGTGTTGAGGGTAACTAAAACTAGTGCTAATAAGTTAGTCAAGATTGCTGATTTTGTGCGTTACCAAGTATTGGTAGAAAATTTAAGCCAAGACACTGATGCAGAGAATTTCTTTGTAATTGATAAGCCAGCACCAGGTCTGCATTTTGTAGAGGGTAGTGTACGAGTAGCGGGCGATGATACTTTTGCTGTGGAGGCGAAATACCCACTAAAAATTGTGAATCTTGATTTGCAAGCCGGTAAAAAATTAACCATTAGTTATTTAATGCGTGTAGGTGCAGGGGCCGGTCGAGGTAAGTTAAGTAACTTAGCTTGGGCAGCCGATAACGATGGTTATGTCACAAGTAATCAGTCGATTGCAACTGTAGTCAGAGGATCAGATCCTGACTTTGAAGATACCCATATCGTGGGTGTTGTATTTGAAGATCTGAACTCCAACGGTATTCATGATGAGTCTGAGCCTGGTGTTGCTGGAGCAAGATTAACCACCGCTCAAGGCCTCATCATAGAAACAGATGCGTTTGGACGTTATCACATAGAGGGAATTGATCCTGGTGCTTCTGCAAGAGGTAGTAATTTTATTCTTAAATTGGACATGAACTCTGTTCCAAAGGGAAGCAAAATGACCACTCAAAACCCATTGGTCAAACGATTAACGCAAGGTGTGCCTGTCATGTTTAACTTTGGTTTTAAATAGTTTTTAGCTATTCATCACCCAAAGTGAGGAGGTCTTTGTTATTTTTTAAAAATAATAAAGACCTCTCGAAAACTCATTCATTGCTAGGGCCTACATTTTGTAAAAAGCTCTTGCAGTCAAGGTAAAGAGAAATTTATGAAACATCAAAAAATGACTTCAGGTTCAAGCAAAAGTTCTTCTAACAAAGGCTTGCGCTCAAGTTCCTTAAGGCCTGCTACCGCTACCTCTAGTGCAGTGAGGCATTTGATGCTAGGGACGACTGCTTTGGCTGCTTTGGTTGGTCATGCTTATGCCCAAGAGCAAGTGGTGTTGGTGGCTAATGCGCCTAGCCCCACTCCTATTCCTATGCCGGTGGCTACTGCTTCTAGTTCTACAACTACTTCTACTACTACTACTACTACTACTACTACTACGGCTAGCCCAGAAATTAAAGCGGTTTCTAC
>CAZKWC010000069.1:0-15909 GCA_964556425.1 uncultured Limnohabitans sp.
AAATTATGTAACAAAAGATAGATTGACACACAAGAATTTTCGGTTTAATGCATGAATTGCTACTTTCCAACACAATTTAACAAATTTAGAGAACTATTTTTATTAAATTGAGAGCCTTTGACTTAGCTATGTCTCTTTTAGCTATAAGTGCGTAAATCCTCGCTCTTCAGAGTCGGCATGTTAGCGCTGGGCTGCAAAGCGGTCCTCTTGACTCAGAGCTTGTTACAGGGTTTGCTGTTGCGCAATGTACTAACGAAGTACAGCCATAGTCGCACTATTGCATCTACCAGCGAAATAGCTCCCAAAGCCAAACGTGTAGCCTCAGTGAACCAAGAGCCAAAAAAAAGCTATGCAAAGAGTAAGCCGTGCATAGCTCTGTAGAAATACTAGTCGTTAACAGCAAGAAGGATGCCAAGGACAGCCAATAATTGTAATTAAGATCCTGGGTAAAAAGGTTTTCCTAGTGAAGCAGGCATATTGACTTTAATCCACATAGGGTTTCTTGAAATCAAAACCAATACCACTATGGTAGCCACATAAGGCAACATAATAAGTAATTGACTTGGAATATCTACGCCAATACCTTGCAAATGAAATTGCAGCATGCTCACTCCACCAAATAAATACGCCCCCAATAAAATTCTACCAGGTCGCCAAGTAGCAAAAGTAGTAAGAGCTAAGGCAATCCAACCTTTACCAGCTACCATACCTTCCACCCACAATGAATTATAAATAATCGACAAATAAGCACCTGCTAAGCCACACAAAACACCACCAGCAATAACTGCCAATAGTCTTATAAAACGCACTTTGTACCCCAATGCATGAGCTGATTCTGGGCTCTCACCAATACTACGCAACACTAAGCCTGAACGGGTATTGTAAAAAAACCAAATTAAAGCCAACGCTAAGAAAATCGTAATATAGACCAAGGGATGATGTTTAAAAAAAGCATTACCCAGCAATGGAATTTCAGATAAAAAAGGAATCGCAAATTGCTCTCTATCGGGTACTATTGCTTGCACATAAGAAGTGCCTACAAAAGCCGAGAAACCAGTACCAAATAAGGTAAGGGCCAGCCCTGTTGCAAATTGATTGGTATTGAGCCAAATTACTAAAAAACCAAAAATAGCAGCTAATACGGCACCCACAGCCATACCGGAAACAAAACCTAAAACAGTCGATCCGGTATGCACCACCGTTGCAAAGCCAGCAATCGCGGCACAGAGCATCATGCCCTCGGCACCTAAATTGACAATACCGACTTTTTCATTAATTAACAAACCTAAAGCAGCAAGTGCAAGCACGGTTCCAGAGGTCAGGGCCGAGGCCACTAATAAAGCATAGGTATCCATTATTGCGCTCCCTTTTTGGCGACTTTTATTTTGTAATTGACTAAAATATCACAGGCTAATAAGCTAAATAACAAGAGGCCTTGAAACACCCCAGTGAGTGATTTAGTTAAACCCAATCTAGATTGCGCCATTTCACCACCAATGTAAAACATACTCATTAACACGGCAGAAAAAATCATACCTACAGGGTGCAAACGACCCACATACGCCACAATAATAGCGGCAAATCCATAACCTGCTGGAAGCGCCATACTTAGCTGCCCAATAGGCCCCGCTACTTCAAGTGCACCGGCCATTCCGGCTAAACCACCAGAAATTAAAAATGCAATCCAGAGGGCTTTACTAGATGAGTAACCAGCATACTTTGCAGCCGCAGGCGCTAAACCACCGACTAACTGCGCAAAACCAATACGTGTTCTGAATAAAAACAAACCAATACCAAGGGTACTTACAATTGCCAATAGCAATCCAATACTCACTCTAGAACCATCCATTAACTTTGGAATTTGTGTAACCGACTCGAATGATTTAGATTGAGGAAAGTTATAACCGTTAGGGTCTTTTAAAGGGCCGCCAACTAAATAACTTAATATTTGTACTGCAATATAAACCAACATTAAACTCACTAAAATTTCGTTGGCATTAAATTTGTCCTTAAGCAACGCACTAATACTTGCCCAGACCATACCACCTAAAACACCAGCTAGAATAATCGCTAACACTATCCATCGGCTACTGTTTTGATCAGCCGATAAAGCCACTACAGAGGCAAATATTCCGCCCATAATATATTGGCCTTCTGCACCAATATTCCACACATTGGACCGAAAACAAACTGCTAAACCTAAAGCAATTAATAATAATGGGCCTGCTTTTACCATTAACTCACCCAGAGCATATTTACTTTGGATAGGTAACCAAAAAAACATTTGTAATCCCTTAACAGGATCCTTGCCAAGGGACAAAAACAAGATCACACCAATCAGCACTGTCACGAGTAAGGCCAAAACAGGGGAGAAATAAGTCCAAAATCGTGAGGGTGCTAAACGTAATTCTAATTTAAGCATGGGTGGTCTCCTTCGTATCAATTGAGGCTGTAGCTTGATCCCATAAACCACTCATCCATTCACCGATTTTTTCCACACTTGCCTCCTCTATGGCTATGCTAGGAGATAATCTCCCTTTGGCTACTACTTGTAACCTATCACTTAAAATAAATAACTCTTCAATTTCTTCACTAATAACCAATACCGCACAACCCTTGTCACGCAGGGCTAAAATTTCATTTCTAATTTGTGCAGAAGCCCCCACATCAACACCCCAAGTAGGCTGAGAAACAATCAATAATTGGGGAGATGCGTCTATTTCTCGGCCCATAATAAATTTTTGCAAATTCCCCCCCGACAATGAACGAGCCATTGCATCGGGACCACCGGCTTTCACTTTAAATTTTTCAATTATTTTTTGTGCATGATTTTTGAGGCCTTTAACATTGATCCAACCCGTCTTCAGATGAATCGACTCTTGGCGAGTTAAAAGTAAATTTTGAGCTAAACTAAGTGTTGGTACCGCTCCTCGACCCAAACGCTCTTCAGGTACAAAATGCAAACCCAGTTTGCGTCTTCGGCCTGGATGTGCAGAAGAAATATCGGTGCCTTTTAACACAATACTATTTTTTGCTGCCCTCGTATCTTCGCCAGATAAGGCGTATAACAATTCTTTTTGCCCGTTACCAGAAACACCAGCAATACCTAAAATTTCGCCCGCTTGAATTGCTAGTTCAATGCCATGCAAATCGACGCCAAATTGATCTGTTTTGGTAAGACTTAAGTGATTCACTTGAAGTACCACTTGCCCAAGTTGCGGAGCATTTTTTTGGATTCTGGCAGGCTCTGCACCAATCATGAGTTTGGACAAAGACTCATTAGTTTCATTTTGAGGGTTACATACACCAGTCACTTTACCCGAACGCATAACCGTGCAAGCGGTACAAAGTTCACGAATTTCATGCAATTTATGACTGATATATAAAATACTACAGCCCTCTTTAGCCAACTGCTTGAGCACTACAAATAATTTTTCTACTGCTTGAGGAGTAAGGACAGAAGTGGGCTCATCTAAAATTAACACCTGCGGATTGGTAAGCAAAGCACGAATAATTTCTACCCTTTGCATTTCACCCACACTTAATGTGTGCACTGGGCGTAATGGGTCAATGTCAAGACCATAAGCTTTTGCTTTGTCTTCAATCTTTTGAATCACTTGGTCTAAGCTCATTGATTTGGCTAAACCTAACCAGACATTTTGCGCAACAGTGAGGGTATCAAACAAACTGAAATGTTGAAACACCATACTAATTCCCATGGCCCTTGCCGCTTGAGGATTACGAATTTGCACCGCTGTACCGTTCAGGATTAAACTACCCTCATCTGGTTTAACAGCGCCATAAATAATCTTCATGAGGGTAGATTTTCCTGCCCCGTTTTCACCAAGTACTGCATGGATTTCACCTGGCATAAGAGACAAAGACACTTGATCATTGGCTATCACTGCAGGATAACGTTTTGTTATTTGTTTTAATTCAAGTCTTGCAACTGTCATGTCTAAGTTACCTCATTTCGATCATGCATTATTAAAGATTTTGGTTTTCCCGAATCAAGCCGCTACTTTTTTAATTAGCTAAAAAACTAAAAAGCGCTTAACCGAATCGTATTTTTAACTCTCAAGCCAAAACAACTTGCTAGTAATTAGTAGGGTACTGCTACTCGTTTGACTACTCTACTCCCTGAGGGGCCTTGCTTCATACGACTTCTTGCTCATACGCTCACTCATTACAACAAAAAAATGAAGAGCTCAACTTATCACAAAGAAAAACGACTCTCAGCAAAACGCCTTATTATCTCAAAGTAAATCGCTAGAAAAATTGAACCGCCAAAAATTTACTGATTAAGAACAAAATTAGTAAAATGGTTAAAATAATTTAGCTTGATGGTTGATGGTTGATGTCACTACTTAACCTTCTCAGGTTTTTTTCATAATAAGAGTGAAGCCAGCTTTGATTTTAAAAATTAGCATAAGCCCTCTTGACCTGATTTAAAAATCCATCATAATTTGTATACAGTTCTGTGAACATAATGATATACCCTAATTTAAATCAAAGAATGGGTTTTGTATTTGGCCAAACCTAAGAACCTGTAGCACCTATTGTTGACTTTAATTGACCAAATTGTTCTTTCAACTCTATTGGTCAATCGGATGACTCATCAAAAAGATATCCAAGACCGTGCTATAAATGAGCTTAAACATCCATCATTAGAAATTGACATAAACCCATAGACACCGATATGCCACCAAGGAACACCCATGCAAGTTAGCACTATAGAGTTTATCAAACAAGGAAAAATTCAAAGTCTTACCGTACAAGACTCTCATCAAAGTTTATTAACCATTTTGCGTGAACAAATGCGTTGTACAGGCACCAAAGAGGGTTGCGCCGAGGGTGATTGTGGAGCTTGCACTGTAGTGCTTGCCGAACTAGAACAAGGGCAAGATGGTGCGCCAGCAAAAGTTCAATATAAAGCGGTCAATAGTTGTATTCAACCGGCAGCAGCACTTCACGGAAAAGCCATCTGGGCAGTTGAAGATTTAGCAAGCGACCCACTTATACAAAAATCTGCCCCCAACTCTCTTCACGCATCCAACAAAACCATACCATTGCATCCTGTACAAGAAGCCATGGTTCAGTGTCATGCCAGCCAGTGCGGTTTTTGTACCCCTGGTTTTGTGATGAGTTTATTTGCTAGGTATCAGCATCAAAGACTTGATCAAAATAGCCCCTCTGCTAATAACGTGGCTAGTATACAAGCCACTTTAAGCGGCAATTTATGTCGTTGTACAGGTTACCTGGCTATTCAACAAGCGGCCGAAAAAGTCGATGCTAGCCATCATGAAGCTCACCCAACATTAGGCACTGTGAATGAATCAGACTTAACGGTATTACTTGAAAACCTACAAGCAAAGATAAAAAGTCAAGCGTCACAAAGTCAAAAATATAATACGCAAGCAGCCCCTTATTTATTGCCACAAAACTTATTTTCACTACTTAGTTTACGCCAACAATTTCCAAAGGCTCAACTCATTGCAGGTGCAACTGATGTAGGTCTTTGGATTAATAAACGTATGATGCGTTTTGAACAAATACTCGACCTTAGTCAAGTGCCTGAGTTAAAAGAAATAGAGGTTTATGAGCATCATATTGCAATAGGTGCGGGTGTTAACTTAAACCAAAGTTTTGCTGCTTTGGCTCAGCAAAGGCCACAACTTCAAGTATTTTTTGATCGATTTGCCGGTCATCCTGTTCGTAATGCAGGTACTTTGGGTGGCAATATTGGCAATGGTTCGCCAATTGGCGATAGTATGCCTGTGCTAATTGCCCTAGGTGCCAACCTCGTTTTAAGTCGCGTGAATGGCAAAAAAATCGAACACCGAGAAATGCCACTTGAGCAACTTTATACTGGATATAGAACTACCATTTTAAAAGCTGACGAAATCATCACTTGGATTAAGGTACCAGCGCCTTTACCAGGACAAATCATGCAGGCTTATAAAATTAGCAAACGCCAAGAAGACGATATTTCAGCCGTCTGCCTGGCAATTGAATTAGAAGTTCAGCATCAAATTATTGTGAAAGCTTCAATTGGTGCTGGAGGGGTAGCTGCTACCCCTGCAAGAGCCCTACAAACACAGGCTTTTTTAACCGGTCAAACTTGGTCGCTTGAAACCCTAGAAAAAGCCGCTGAAGTTTTACAAAATGAATTCCAACCTATCTCAGATATGAGGGCCAGTAGCGCTTATAGAAAGCATGTGTTGGGTAGTTTATTAAAGCGCTTTTGGTTTGCTGAACAAGGCGAAACAATGAGTAGTCTTGCAGAGCTATAAGAGCATAAGACTTATCTTTAACTTCTTTAATCATTCACCAATGGTGGTCGCTAAAGTCAATACTACACCAAAGAAATTAGCTTGATTTGCCAGTCTCTTCCATTCTTAAGTTGCCACTTTTTAGAAAATTATATGATGCTAAGTTCTATACAAATTGAAAAAAGCCCTGCAGGTCAATCGCACATACATGAAAGTGCAATAGCCCAAGTGGCTGGGCAGGCTGTGTATATAGATGACATTGCTGAAATTCAAGGCACACTTTACGCTGCACCCATTATGTCTAAAGTGGCACACGGCAATATAGTCGCAATTCACACCAATAAAGCATATGCACTTGAAGGAGTGTGTGAGGTGGTATTAGCCAATGACATACCAGGAGACGCCATTTTTGCAGCCTTTGCGCACGACGAAGCGATTTTTGCAAAAAACAAAGTTGAACATATTGGCCAAGTGATTGGCTTGGTGGTGGCCAAAAGTGTGTCTATTGCGAGGCGAGCCGCCCAACTTGTAGAAGTAGAAATTGAAGAACTACCCGCTGTATTAGAGGTAAAACAAGCATTAGCCCAGAAAAATTTTGTATTGCCTCCAGTAAAAGTTACGCGTGGCAACCCAGAGCTAGGCTTCGAACAATCGGCTCACATTTTGCATGGTGAATTAGAAGTAGGCGGACAAGAACATTTTTATTTGGAAGGGCAAATTGCTTACGCCCTACCGCAAGAACAAAATACTTGGTTGGTGTACTCCAGTACTCAACACCCTGGAGAAGTTCAACATTGGGTAGCCCATGCATTGGGTATTCATAACAATCAAGTCACTATTGAGTGCAGAAGATTAGGCGGTGGTTTTGGAGGTAAAGAAACCCAAGCTGGGCATATGGCGGTGTGGGCCAGTTTAGCAGCGCTTAAAACCAAAGCACCTGTTAAATTAAGACTAGACCGTGACGAAGATTTTATGATCACCGGCAAGCGTCATCCGTTTTCATATGAATGGAAAGTCGGCTTTGATACCAATGGAAAAATAACCGCGCTGCAACTCATGATGGCGGCACATTGTGGTTTTAGTGCCGACCTTAGCGGTCCTGTGGCTGACCGTGCTGTGTTTCATGCCGACAATGCTTATTTTTTAGAGAATGTTGAAATTAATTCTTATCGATTAAAGCTCAATACACAAAGTCATACGGCATTTAGAGGTTTTGGTGGCCCCCAAGGCGTGATCGTCATTGAAACCATTATGGGCGATATTGCTAGGCATTTACAGCTTGACCCGTTAGCCGTTAGAAAGCTCAATTATTACGGCATTACCGAGCGCAATACCACTCATTATCAAATGAAAATTGAAGATAATATTTTATTGCCCTTGACTCTTCAACTCGAACAATCTAGTCAATACCAAGAGCGCCGCTTAGCCATTCAACAATTTAATGATCATAGCCCTTTTATTAAAAAAGGCCTAGCCATCACTCCGGTTAAATTTGGTATATCTTTTACTGCCACTTTGTTTAATCAAGCTGGGGCTACCGTGCATGTTTACACCGATGGCACGGTACAAGTGAACCATGGCGGGGTTGAGATGGGTCAAGGCCTGCATACCAAGGTATGTCAAATTGCGGCTGACACCTTAGGCTTAAGCTTAGATCAAATCAGGATTACCCCAACCAACACTGGTAAAATTCCCAATGCCTCAGCTACTGCTGCTTCTGCAGGCACCGATTTAAATGGCCGTGCGGTACAGTTTGCAGCACGCAATATTCGAGATAATTTAGCTGCTTTTGTAGCAGGCTTAGATGGTTGCGGCGCAGGGGCCATTCAGTTTAGCAATAATCAAATTCACTCCCCTTCTGTTAGCAGAAATTTTGCTGAAGTTGTGGGTATGGCTTATGCCAATCGTATTCAATTATGGAGTGATGGCTTTTATCGCACACCTAAAATTCATTACGACAAAACGACTTTAAGTGGCAGGCCTTTTTATTATTTTGCCTATGGTGTTGCTTGTAGCGAAGTAGCAATCGACACACTTACTGGCGAAAATAAAGTCTTACAAGTCGATATTTTGTATGACGCTGGAAATAGTATTAACCCCGCCATTGATTACGGCCAAGTAGCCGGTGGTTTTGTTCAGGGCATGGGTTGGCTCACTACCGAAGAATTAGTCTGGAACCATAAAGGTAGTTTAAGCACACACGCACCTAGTACTTATAAAATTCCAACGCTTGGCGACATCCCTGCTGATTTTAAAATTGACTTTTGGCATGAGGCTAATCCAGAGGACAATGTGTTTGGTTCTAAAGCGGTAGGCGAACCACCATTTATGCTGGCCATTAGTATTTATGAAGCCCTGCGTGATGCGCTGCAGAGTGCTAAAAAGGCTAGCCTTATTCCAAATCAAATGAATACAGATGAGCCTATTCAGTTAAGAACCCCTGCTACTCCTGAAAACATTTTAAAAAGTTTAGGCCAATTAAAATAAGCTATCTGAGGCGCTTTCGGGCGCATTAGTCGCATTTTGTATAGTCGTGTGACTTGAAGTCATGTGTGGTAATAAGGCTTCTACCCCGACCTTTAATTTGCCATCTTGCAGCATTACCTCTAATTTTTGGCCAGCCTTTACTTCAGCTATTGAACTAATGGCTTGGCCTTTGGTATTTTCTAATCGAGCATAACCTCTTGCAATGACTTTGTTCGGCGAAAGCATTTCGAGTTGAGCGCTTAAACCGTCAATTTTATTTTGTGATTGAGCTATTTGTGCTTGTGTAAGAGCAGGAAGTGCTTTAGCGAAATTATTTTGTAAATGATGTTGGTTTTGCAAATAGCGACTAGCTCCTAATTGAAGTTGATGTGTGAGCTGTGCTAAATGTTGTGCCTGCGCTGCCAAGCGATTAGAGGGCCTACCTAAACGGGCTAATAAGCGATCCAAATTCATTTCTTGTTGATCTATTTTGCGATAGAGTGCATCTAGCATTCTTTGATTGAGTTGCACTAAAACCGATTCCCAAGCCTGAGTGGGCTCGCAAATTAATTCGGCTGCAGCAGTGGGAGTAGCTGCTCTTACATCGGCAACAAAATCGGCAATAGTGAAGTCCGTTTCATGTCCTACCCCGCTCACCACCGGAACCGAACAGTTCGCAATCTTATGCGCTAATTGCTCGTTGTTAAACGACCATAAATCCTCAATCGAACCTCCGCCGCGCACCAACAAAATCACTTCGATGGGTGGCTGATTGTTTTCTAGAGCGCTCAAATTATATTGCTCAAGATTGTCAAAGGCTTTTAATAACTCTTGGGCTGCGCCTGCGCCCTGCACTGAGGCAGGCGCCATAATGACTTTGATGTGCGGCACACGCCTTGCCAAAGTGCTTGCAACATCTCTTAGGGCCGCAGCACCTAAAGAGGTAATTAGACCCACTGTTTTAGGCATTAAGGGTAAGCTACGTTTACGACTTTGTTCGAACAAACCTTGCTGCTCAAGTTGTGACTTTAACAACATAAACTGCTCAAAAAGTGTGCCTAAACCCGCTTGCTTGATGCTTTCCACAATTAATTGCAAATCACCTCTTGGGGCATAAACATCAATTTTGGCTCGAATTTCAACCATATCCCCATTTTTAGGAGAAAAATCTAACTGTGAAGCCGCCCTTTTAAACATGGCACAACGAAGTTGACCCTGAGCATCTTTTAAAGAAAAATAACAATGGCCACTTGCAGCACGCATAAAACCACTAATTTCGCCTTTCACCAGCACCGGATTGAACTGTTGTTCAAGTGCTTTTGCTAAAGCAATACACAATTGCCCTACATTCCAGACTGCTAAATGGGTGTTTTTAATTGAAAAACTAAAATCTTCTGTGTTCATTATGTTCTGTTCTGCGATAATCTCAATATTGTGACTTTACCCCATTTCCTTTTGGTTCACGGAGATCAGTGCTTTGTTGTCTATCATTCAAGCGGCCGGCTGGCCTATCTGGCCCCTCATTATTTGTTCAATCGTGGCTTTAGCCCTTATTGTTGAACGTTTTATTAGCTACAAGTCTAGCAAAATCATCCCTGCAAAATTGCTAGATGATGCGATGACTGCAACCCGAACTGAATTGCCCTCTAGCGATTTAATCAGGCAACTTGAAAACACATCTGCTTATGGTGTGATTTTAGGTGCGGGTCTGCAAACTTTGCGCAGCAGCACCAAACCCAGTCCAGCCGATGTCAAATCGGCTATGGAAGGTGCTGGCAAACGAGTGCAGCAACGACTGGAAAAAAACCTTTCTGCCCTAGCCACCATCGCCTCTGCAGCCCCATTATTGGGCTTGTTAGGTACTGTGATTGGTATGATTGAAATTTTTGGTGGTCAAACAGGCGCAACCGGCTCTAATCCAGCAGCTTTGGCTCATGGTATTTCTGTGGCTTTATACAACACGGCTTTTGGGCTTATTGTTGCTATTCCATCACTTATGTTCTGGCGCTATTTCCGCACTCGTGTTGACGCCTACCTCACTGAAATGGAAGTGGGAGCCGACCGTTTTGCTCGTCATCTTAAAGACCGTTTTGATCTCTCTTAAATCATGAACTTTCGACGCCCCTCCAAAGATGAGCCCGAGATCAATCTGATCCCTTTTATTGATGTGCTGTTAGTCGTTTTAATATTTTTAATGCTCTCCACTACTTATGCAAAAGTGAGTGAGTTAAAAATTACCCTACCATCTGCTAACGCAGATGCAGCCCAAGACTATCCAACTGAAGTAACTGTCACGATTAGCAGCGACGGCCGATATGCTGTCAACCAGCTCACCTTGCCTACCCCTAGCATAGAAGCCCTCACCTTGGCTCTTACAGAGGCCTCCAAAGGCAATAAAGAAGCTATTGTGATTATTCATGCCGATGCATTAAGCACGCATCAATCGGTTATTTCTGTGTTAGATGCAGCCAGAGCGAGTGGTTTACCAAAAATTACTTTTGCTAGTCAAAAGAATAATTCTGGCAATTAAATAAAGCATCAAAAGCTTGCTTGTAATAGTGCTAATGGCTTGCTCTCACTCATTGATTCATCAGTAAGAGAGCTGTCAATGGCGGTATTAATCAGCCAAGTTATTCGTTTGAAATTTCAAGTGCATGATTTAAAAACTGATTTTGCTATTTAGCTTTAGTTATTTCAATTATTTTTAATAGGATTATCAATTGGGCTTATCGCCAGCCACCCTGCAAACCCTACAAACCGCTTGGCAACAAGTGGGGGTTTTGCATTATTTTTTACGGTTTTTAAGTTTTATCTATGCGGGCCTATTAAGCCTCAAACAGCTTTTTATACAACTAGGCTTTATCAAAACAACACATTTGCCGGTCAAAATTATAGTGGTGGGCAATGTTATTGCTGGCGGGGCTGGAAAAACGCCAACCGTTATTGCCGTGGTTGAATATCTTCAACAAAAAGGCTTGAAGGTGGGGATTATTTCTAGAGGTTATGGCAGGCAGCTGCACTCGGGCAACCAAAATCAAGCCCTAGAAATTATGCCCAACACCAGTGCTACTATCGCTGGCGATGAACCCTTGTTATTAAAAAAAATATGCCAAGTACCGGTATTTGTATCCACAAAAAGAGTCGCCGCTGCCCAAGCTTTATTAGCACAATATCCAGAAACTCAAATTATTGTCAGTGATGACGGTCTTCAGCATACCGCTTTACCGCGCATGCTAGAGGTGATTGTTTTTGATGACAGAGGGGTAGGCAATGGCCGACTTATTCCTGCTGGCCTACTAAGAGAAAAGTGGCCTAGAACTTTAACTAAGCAGTCAAGTAACCACACTTTAGTCTTACACACAGGACAGTCACCCGCTTTTGAGGGATTTTATGCCCAGCGTCAATTACAAAATTTTGCCACCAATGGTTGGGGTCAAAAAAAATCACTAGCCGAATTTTTAAGTAGCCAGAATAATGCTCTCGCTGCAATCGCTTCGCCCAATGCATTTTTTGAAATGTTAGAAAAAAAAGGCCTGACACTTCAAGACAAACTACCGTTAGCCGATCATGATGATTTTATGAATTGGCATTTGCCACTAACTTGGCAGAACACCAATGTATTTTGTACCGAAAAAGATGCAGTTAAACTATGGCCTTTATTTCCAGAAATATGGGCTATTGGTTTAGACTTCAAGCCAGAAAAAACTTTTTTTGATGCCCTAGACCAAGCCTTTAATCTCAACCAAACAGTCAATTAACCTTTAGGTGTATGAGTGGCCAGAATTTAAAATAATTGGTTAAAGCTTATTCCACCCTTTGCAATGACTATCAGTATTGAACATTAGATAGGGTCACTTTACTATTTGGCATGCAGCTATAAGTTGAGCGTTTTGTATCAAGCTTCATATAATGATGCTTATCCTATTAAAATAAGCTATTTACCTTGTTTTAATTTTTGTTTTTTTATTCTATGTGAAGGTTGGTTATGGATGTCGCAATGCTTGATTTATTGGTTTGCCCAGTCACCAAAGGGCCGCTGCGTTATGACCGCAACAAAGAGGAATTAGTTTCCAAAAGCGCCCGTTTAGCCTACCCAGTCAGGGATGGTATTCCGGTGCTACTAGAAAACGAAGCAAGAACACTTTCAGATGATGAAATAGAAGCGCTTCACGCCGCTACTCCAGCCTCCAATACCCTCTAATATGAGTTATACGGTTTTAATTCCGGCCCGTATGGCCTCTACCCGCTTGCCAGGTAAACCCTTGCTAGAAATAGCTGGTGTTCCAATGATTGTCAGAGTAGCACAACGTGTGCTTAGTGGCATACACCACGATCATCCCAATCCGCCACAAGTGATTGTGGCCGCCGACGACGAAAAAATCATTCAAGCCTGCCGTGACTATGGCATTAAAGCCATTCTGACCGATCTCCACCATGCGAGTGGTAGCGATAGATTAGCCCAAGCATGTGAAATCTTGGGCCTAGAAGGTGACGATCTAGTAGTGAATGTTCAAGGCGATGAGCCTTTAATAGACCCCGACTTAGTGGAACAAGTCGCTCTTGCTTTGCAAAACGATAAGTCAGCCAGTATGAGTACAGCCGCCCACACCATTACAGACTCGGCTGATTTTTTTAATCCCAATGTAGTTAAAGTAGTGCTAAATCAAAAAAATCACGGCATTTATTTTTCTAGGGCGCCCATTCCCTGGTGGCGAGATGGCTTTGACTCCTCTAATAACGCCCAGCACTTAAGTAATAAGCATAGCAGTAGTCTATCTATCCCGTCTTTACCTGCTATTTTGCCATTGCGCCACATTGGTATTTATGCCTATAAGGCGGGCTTTCTCAAACTTTTTCCTCAACTCACTCCCGCTCCCTTAGAGCAACTTGAAGCACTTGAGCAATTACGTGCAATTTGGCATGGACATCAAATCGTGGTCCATTTAACCCAAAATGCACCTGCTGCAGGGGTAGATACCCCCCAAGATTTAGAAAGAGTTCGTCAATTTTTTTAAAAACGTCAGCAAATCGACAGCCCATACGTGATAATCTATACATAACGCATTATTTATATTGCGTTAAAAATCAAAGAGACAACTTTTTTGCGTTTGTATTTGTTTTAACATTTACTCAGTTATTTTTACTACTTGAGGTTTTGTAGCACACCATGAAATTAATCCTTCTGGGCGCCCCCGGGGCTGGCAAAGGTACACAGGCAACATTTATCTGCCAAAAGTACAATATTCCACAAATTTCCACTGGCGACATGCTACGTGCGGCTGTTAAAGCGGGTACACCGCTTGGTATAGAGGCCAAACAAGTCATGGACTCTGGTGGTCTTGTAAGCGATGAACTCATCATTAATTTAGTCAAAGACCGTATTGCTCAGCCTGACTGCGCTAATGGTTTTTTATTTGATGGTTTCCCGCGCACTATTCCACAAGCCGATGCGATGAAAGCAGCAGGCGTTAAACTTGATTACGTGCTAGAAATTGATGTCCCATTTGATGCCATCATCGAGCGTATGAGTGGTCGTCGCTCACATCCTGCTTCTGGTCGTACCTACCATGTGAAATTTAATCCACCACAAAAAGAAGGCTTGGATGACGTCACTGGTGAAGCATTGGTTCAACGCGAAGATGACAAAGAGGAAACAGTTAAAAAACGCCTCGAAGTTTATTCTGCTCAAACCCGTCCTTTGGTTGACTATTATTCTGGTTGGGCAGCTCAAGATGCGGCTTCTGCGCCAAAATATAGAAGCATTAGCGGAACCGGCAGTGTAGATGAAATCACAGCTCGTGTATTTGAGTCTCTACAGGCCTAATTAGCCTTATTATTGTCAATAAGTGACTAAGCAAGAGTGTTTTTTTCTATTTAAAACGCTCTTGTTCAAGACTATCAAAAAGCAATAATCACAAAAAAAGCCAGATGTTTTCTGGCTTTTTTTATTTTTAAAGACTAGGAGCAAGCTCTTTTAAATAAGCTTTAAAACCTTCACCTACTTCTGGGTGTTTAAGAGCTAGCTCTACAGTCGCTTGTAAAAAGCCCTCTTTACTACCGCAATCATAACGTTTGCCTTCATACTGAAACGCATAGACAACTTGCTCTTCCATTAATTTGACAATCGCATCAGTGAGTTGAATTTCGCCGCCTACACCACCCGATAAATTTCTAATTTTGTCAAAAATAGAGGCCGTTAAAATATAACGACCGGCCACGCCAATTTGTGAGGGCGCTACATCGGCTTTAGGTTTTTCAACCATTTGTGTTACTTGCATTAAACGGCTATTCATACTTTGACCTGCCACAATACCGTACTTATGCACTTGCGATAAAGGTACTTCTTGAGTCGCCAAAATACTAGCCTGATAACGGTTAAACACTTCTACCATTTGTGACAGTACACCTGGGCCCTTATCTAGGCCTACCATTAAATCATCGGCTAAAAGTACCGCAAAAGGATTTTGACCAACCAGATGTTCAGCGCATAACACAGCATGGCCCAAGCCTAAAGATCGGTTTTGACGTACGTAAGAACAAACCATATCGGCAGGCTGAATCGATTGCACCATTGCTAATAATTCTTTTTTATTATTCCGCTCTAGCTCACTTTCTAACTCATAAGCAGTATCAAAATGATCCTCAATGGCACGTTTACTTCTGCCTGTTACAAAAATCATATGCCTAATGCCTGCTTTATACGCCTCTTCTACGGCATACTGAATAAGTGGTTTATCTACCACCGGTAACATTTCTTTTGGAGCTGCTTTAGTAGCAGGTAAAAATCGTGTTCCTAAGCCAGCAACAGGAAAAACTGCTTTAGTAACAAAAGTGTTTTGCGCCATAGTCCAAAAACTCCTTATTCGTTCAAATAATATGTTTTTGATTGTATGACTAACAAGGGACTACTAGCTGACAAAACCGTTAAAACGAATAAAAATTGTTTCTCTCAATACTGGAGCAACAAAATGAGAAAGAACTACAACTCTAACATTCTCACCCTATAAAAATGAGGGTGGTTTTTAACACCTACAGGCAAACGGAGCAGGAAAAATACAGCTTGAAATTCAGTCATCAGACCTGTAGGAGGACGATTTCGTCCTCCTACAGGTTTGCTGTTGATTGCTTATGCACCTAGTCTTTGCAACTGATCTTTGATTTTTTCAAGCGT
>CAZKWC010000070.1:0-15673 GCA_964556425.1 uncultured Limnohabitans sp.
TTTGTATTTTTGGTGTAGCTTGCTTGAGTTTGCTATCTATCCAAATTCGCTATCTGTCATATTGCTCAATAAAAAGTTATTTCATGGTAATTTTGTATGTTTCAATTATTACCTTCACCGAAATGCTTTATAAATTAATTAAGTATTGTTTTTTATTGTTGAAATTAACTAATTGTTGTTGTTATTGCTAATGAATAGCCGGAAAAGATTAAATACTCTTAAATTGTTATTTAATTAGATGGCTTAACTAAGATTCAGAATATGAAAATGCTAAAAGTCTTGAAATGATGATAAATTAATGTTTTATTATTATAAATATTTATCAAAGTTATGGTCAATATTAGCATAGGAATGCTTCAGTTATTTTATTAATATAGAAAAGGAAAAAATAATGTTAAACGTATTTATTCGTATTATTTTAATTATTACTTTTAGTTTAACTATTTCCAAAACTTGGGCACAGGATAAGTTTGGTTATATTATATTGTCACCTTCCACCATGGCTTATGGTATTTCGTGGGGATACACTAATCCGAGACAAGCTTTTTTTACTGCTTCTAGACATTGTATTTCTTCGGCAAATATAAAAAACACTGATTGTAAAGTTGTTCTTGATTTTCATAGTACATGTGCAGCCTTAGCTTTAGGGACTTCTGGTTGGGGTACTGCTTGGGGGAAAAATGAAATTGAGGTAAAAAATCTTGCCGTATCAAATTGTAATAAATATACTACATCATGCTCTATTAAAGAATATGTTTGTTCATATTAAATAATTATTTATTTAATATAAGTATATTTAAAATAAAGTAGTTATCAAAATTTTTTAATTAATTAGAAATTGGTTTGAGTTTTATATTTTAGTGAGCTCTCGGTAAAAAATATCAAAAAACAAGGGCTTGACGGAAATTCTAAGTACTGAAATAACGAGTCAATGTATTACATAACCAAATGGTTGCGATTGATGTTATAGAGCGTAAAATATCAATCTTTACACACGATAGGTACAATGAAAAAAAGCACTAAGATTTTATGGTTACTATTTTTAATTTCTAATTTGCAGTCTTTAGCGCTTATTTTTTTCCCTCAAGATAAGCAATTAAATGGATTATTTATTCTCTTAGGTAGTGTAATTTCTACCGCACTGATTTATTCTTGGTGTAAAACAGATTCAAAAGAACGCAACTTGGTTGCTCCAGGGCATTCTGCATTATGGGCTGCACTTTTTGCTTTTGTATTTATTCCCGTATATTTTTTTAGAACGCGCAACAGTTTTTGGCAAGCCCTTAAAAGTACTGCAAAGAGTGGTTTATTCTTAATTGCAATGTCTTTAGTCGATATAGCGCTAAGTCTTTTTTAAAGTTGCCTACTCATTGCTGTTGTTTCGTTCTGTCCTAAGCTAATCAGTCCCTTTCAATTGTGGGTGCTTTAAACTCAAAATTAGCTCTAGCTTTAAATAATTGTGCAGGTCTTTGAGCCCCTCCCTCATATTCCTCTAGCTCAATAATATCGGTGTTATTTTTTAAGCGCCTTCTAAAAACACTTTTATCTAATTTTTGATCTAGTATGGCTTCACAGGTTTTTTGCAAATCGCTTAAGGTAAATTTAGGCCGCATTAAATGTAAAGGTAATAAATGTGACGACACCTTACGTCGCAAAGTAGTGAGTGCAGTTTGAAGTTGTAGCTCATGATCAAACGCCAATGCTGGACAAGTTAGCACGTTTTGCCAAGTCAAATCTTCAATACTTTCTTTCACTAAAGCATGGGTTTTATCAGTGGGTAAAAGTGCATAGTGCAAGGTGGCAATCGACCAACCCCTTGGGTCACGGTGTAGGCCGCTAAAAGTGCATACCTCTTCCAGGTAAGCAATATCCACACTGACCTTGGTTTTTAATATTCTTCGGGCACTGCTTTCTAGGTTAAGGTCTTTACTAGGAATTAATATACCACCAGGTAAAGCCCATTTTCCTTTTTCAGGCTCATTTGCTCTTTTCACTAACAATATTTTAAGTTGTTGATCTTGAACGGTAAATATTGCAATATCGATTACTACAAGTGGATTAAGTTGATCATTTATCATTTTGATGCCTTACATAGTTGCATTTTGCAAATATCTATTGTATGATAGTGGCATCTTGCAACTAAATACTCAATATTTAATTTATGAACTACCCACAACATCCTGCGTTAAGAAAATATACTCAAACCTTATCCCTATACAAAGGATGTTTGTATGCGGGTGCAATTGGCGATGCCTTAGGTGCTGCTGTTGAATTTAGTTCAAGAGATGAAATTTTAAAAAAGTTTGGTCCCTATGGAATTCAAGACTATGCACCATGTTACGGTGGCTTAGCTAAGTTCACCGATGATACGCAAATGACCTTGTTTACTGCAGAAGCTTTGTTAATTACGTGGTATCAAGAACAAAATTTAGCTAACACCCATCATAAAGTCAATTTTAAAAATGCTTACTTAAGATGGCTCAATACACAAAATGGCAGTATTGAATTGGCAAGTCCACAAGGTTTTTTATATCTCAATCAAGAACTTTATAGTAGCCGTGCTCCGGGTATGACCTGTTTATCTGGGTTAAAGCAAATTGCTCATACTGATTCATTTGTAGCTCTGAATAACAGCAAGGGGTGTGGCACTGTTATGCGTGTTGCACCAATTGCCATCATGGCTCATGCTAGTTTAAATAACGACTTCGAAGGCAATATTAATGATTCATTAGTATGGGTATATGACAGAGCCATAGAAACTGCTGCCCTTACTCATGGGCACCCCACTGGGCAAATTGCTGCGGCAGCTTTTGCCTTGATACTATTTGCAGTTTTGTGCGGTAAAACAGTTATGGCAGCCACCGAATTAGCTTTAGAGTTGATTGAACAAAAAGAGTTTCATGAAGAAACTAGTCAATTGCTAAAGCGAGCAATTACAGAGTCAAAAAATACTCTTGAGTCGCATATTGCGATTGAAAAATTAGGTCAAGGTTGGATTGCTGAAGAGGCATTAGCAATAGCAGTTTATTGCGCACTAAAAGCAAAATCTATAGAGCAAGGTATTTTAATGGCGGTCAATATTACCGGTGACAGCGATTCAACTGGTTCAATGGCGGGGCAATTGTTAGGTGCGTATTTTGGCTTTGAAGCAATACCTCACAGATTTTTAGCACACTTAGAGTTAGAGAGTTTACTAGAGCAAATTACAAAAGATTGGCTGTTTGTATATTTTTATAAGCACGGGATATTTGAGCCTCAAAAACGTAATGAAATAATAATGGATTTAGCAAATCGTTACGCTGTAGTTGAAATATAAATTTGGCACAGGCGAATGGCTTGTCCTACAATGCTTCCCATTATTTTTATTTTATATTGGGAACATTTTGCATGATCAATTCTTCTAAAAACGACAGCCATCTTATGAATCAAGTAGACAAAACTACATTAAATAAAACTGACTCCCTTGCCGTATTAACCCCTGTAAAAAACAATTATTGGGCAGTATTGCCTGAATTTAAAATGCAACCAGGTTTGTCTAGGTTAGAGCAAGACGAGCCTGAATTATTTTTAAAAGATGATTGTTTTAATGCCTATCAAGTACAGCGATTAGTCATTTCTCAATCTGCTTTACAGCAAGCTCAAATTGGCTCTCCTAACCAACAGGCTTTAAATAAAATTGCAGAAATTTATCAACAAAAAAATGCAGTGCAATTTTCTGTCGACACTATCACTGCCCTAGAGTTAGCTTTGCAAATACAAGAAGATTTTGTGATTTTGAATGACTCTGAACACGGCATGGTGACCGAGTTTTTAAGTGTGTTTTTTCCCTCTAATTGGAACCCCTCAGAAAAATTGGGCTTAGATTTTGCCGCAATTCATGCCCCCGTTGCCGACAATACTAAATTATTAGCTGGCGCTAAAGGCATTATGGATTTAGCCTTTAGAAAAAAATCTATGATGCGTCATGTTTGGTTATTAACCCCCAGTGCGGATTTACCTCAACACCCTTCTATTAGGCGCAATCGTTGGGAGGATTTGCTGCAAAGTGCCAATGCCAGTGGAACTTCATTATTAGAACAAGTATTTTATAGAGTAGAGCGTCAAACCACACTGCCCTTACCAGAAATACAAAAAGCTGTATTTTTTATTAGAGTGATGGTAAGCCCACTCATAGAAATGTTGGCACAAGATAAAAACAGGGCTATAGAGTTAGCCAATGCTTTAACCTCTATGACCGATGCTGTAGTTGAATACCGTGGCATGAGCTTGGTAAGAGATCGTTTGATAGCTGAATTACACCAGTTATAAATGTTTGTGTTAACTAACTTAATTAACAAAAAATATTGACAGTTCCATTTTAATTTTTTATTAAATTTTAAAAATCTCCTTTGCTTTTAAAGAGAAGGAGTTTTTTTATGCAAAATTAGGTCACATATCTACAATTTATTTTGTATAGTGAAATATTTTAAATAAACAACAGCTTTTAACTGTCATGTTGACACTGTTAAAAAATGGTGTTAATATGACACTGTCAGCGTTGATTTTGGTTTTAGACATTCAATTGAAGGGGTTTCATGATTTATTTTTTTCAGTTCCAAGACTTTATTGGTAATGCACAAGAATTGGCTGATGCAGCTCTTGAATGTGCTTCTCGCCATAATTGGCTAATTGATGCAGATAAAACCAATGAACGTTTGGTGAGGTATTACGTTACGGTACAGGTATTAGATAAGCCCAATAGAGTGGGGCGTGATGCAAGTTATCAATATAGGCATTTATTACAATTATTAATAGCTAGGCGTATGTTAGATAAGGGTTTTAATTTAGCCACTATTGCTGAACATAATCAAAAGGCGTCTACCTCAGAATTAGCTGAAAAATTAATAAGTAGAGACTTGGAAATAACAGACGCTCAGGCTTTAATCAAAAAGTTTAAAAGTAGTAGTAGCAACGACAAAAATAGTAGTTCAAGCACTGGATTAGGCTCTAAAAGTGTAGATTGGATAAAAAGAAAATCGCTCACTGGAGTGACAGGTTCAGGTTCTGTTAATTCACTTGCATCTAACTCGAGCACAGCGAATGGTATTCGGCCACCTATGGCTATTCAAGATGTATTGGAAGAGGTTAAGCGTTTAAAAGATGAATGTATGCATCAAATTTCCTTCATTTTTGAAATTCCAAATGAAATGGAAAAGTTAACACAATCACATCGCACACTTGAAAGGTTAATTCGAAACAAGACAAATGATATTGAAATTAGCCTAAAAAATTTGGAAACTGAAATGAATCAAAAAGAAGATTTATTACTTCGTAACATAGAAATTCTTATTAAAAATCATTTAGACCTTTCTAATACTCAGCATGAAAATTTAATTAAGCAAATGACCCAGTTAGAACAAAAAATTGAAATCCTAATCCAAAACAAGCAAACCATTATATCGGGCATTCAAAATACCGATCATCAATAGTGATGCTGACAACAACTGTAAAAACACCCTACTAAGGAAATGGTATGACTCAAACAGCCCCCCAATTAAATATCTCTATTACGCCTCTCAAAAATGCTTTGCTTGTTTCAGAAAAGCAAGATCTTCAAGTGCTAGTACGTTTGCAAGCAGAGCAAACCAATACAACTAAACATATGCCTCTTTCCGTTGCTTTAGTCATTGATCGTTCCGGCTCAATGCGACGTGATCGTATCTTGGCTGCTAAAAATGCATGCAAAGAATTTGTATCTCGTCTCTCGGATGATGATGAGTTGGGCTTGGTGGTGTACGACTCCAATGTAGATGTCTTATTGGAGTTAATGCCAGTGGCTAAAGTCAGGCCTATTTTAAATTCTGTGTTAGAAAGTTTTGATGTTGGTGGATCTACCAATCTGCATGGTGGTTGGTTAGCTGGGGCAGAAATTTTAGCGAGTCGAACCAGTAGCTCACGCGTTTGCCGTGTTGTATTGCTTTCAGATGGTGGTGCTAACGATGGGATTGTAAATCCGGATGCAATTTGTGAGCAAGTAAAGTGTTTAGCAAATGCGGGTGTTACGACTTCTACTGTGGGTATTGGTATGGGTTTTAACGAAGAGTTAATGACTGCAATGGCACAAGCAGGTTTGGGTAATGCCATTTATGGCGACAGGCCAGAAGATTTATATGAATCTTTTGATACTGAAATTTCATTATTAAAAAAATTGGCCTGGTCTGAAGTGAGTTTAGAAATCTTGAACTCTAGTTTGGCATGGAAAATGCACAATGACTATATTCAATTAGATAAATTCAAATGGCGCATGCCGTCTATTGCATCTAACTCAGAAGCCTGGATGGCTCTTTCAACACCAATGGATGGAGTGATTAATCAATTAATTAGCCAGCCAGAGACTTGTATTATGAGTGTATTAGTGAAAGCGGTGAATGCAGACGGACAAGTGATTGAGTTTAAGTCTGAACTTAAAAACTTACCTATTGTCTCTCGCTCCGAATATGCCAACACGTCTATTAATACACAAGTGCAACTTCGATTCCAAGAGTCAGAAGCAGCTGACTTGCAACGCTTAGCTTTTAAAGCAGTAGATAGGGGTGATTGGCGAGCAGTAGAAGCATTACTTGCAGATATTGAAGGCCGTTCTGCCGACAACGACTGGTTAAAAGATACCTTGGTTGTTTTAAAGCGTTTGTGTTTTGATCGTGATGAACAACGGTTAAAGAAAGAGTTGCACTACTCTTCTAGAACTTTAAAAAATCGTCTCTCTGAAATTGATGGTGGTGATTATTCTGGTATGGATATTGAATCGACTAAAGAAGCATTTTTGCGTCGTAAGTCTTCGCAAGGTCGCCGGACTTCTGACATCTAAAATTATTTTGAACTAAGCAAAAAAAAACCGTCAGTAATGACGGTTTTTAAAAATACTGGAAGAAGATTGAGTTTCATAGCGGTTAATTTTTACAACTTTCAAGCTTTGGGATTTTTTGCAGCACGGGAGTTTTTCTTGCTTCATTTTCAATTTTCATCATCTCTTTCGTGATTTTCATGATTTCAACAAAGTTTTTTAAAATTGCAACTGTAGCTGCATCGTGAGAAATAAACTGAGCATTACTAATTGGCTCTAATAAAGAATTGGCGTGGTTAATTAAATTTTGCATATATAGAAATACCCTTTAAAAAATGAAAGTGTGGTCACTTAAAAATAACATAGCAACAGTTAAGCATGACCATGAACTGGACAAAAGCTGAGTTATTAATAGGGGACTTAATAAAAACCTTTTACAGCAAGACACAGCTAAATAGGACTAATAAGAATTAGTCAAAAACTATGCTTTGAAAAAGGGAGTAGAGAAGAAAAAAGCAGCTGAAGTGCTGCATAGTGAACTAGCAATTAAACAAATTTTTTTAAAGTGTTTGTTTGCAAGCATAAACTGATTATAGCAAAAACCCGTAAAAATAGCAAGCGTTTTTTACGGGGCATTTATTCTAATAGGTAAAAATGATAAGTAGTTAAAGTTTTTAAAAATAATTTCCCATAAAAAATTTTTCAGGGTATTTTTAAAAAGTTAACGACAAAATTTGACGTGCCTGTTGTTCATAATACATTTTTATAACACCAACAGAAAAAGAAATATGGCAGACCAAGCAACACAAAGCAATCCAACAGCAACAGAATTTCCACGTTTTTACGTGTATGCATTAATTGATCCTACCAACAACAATACACCCTTTTATATTGGTAAGGGCACAGTGCTACGTTCATTAGCACATGCCGCAAAAATGAAAGCTAAAGAAAATTTAGACAACTTAGTCGAGCTTGAAGAAATGAATGATGGTCAATCAACTCCAAAAATGAAAAAAATTAAAGAGTTATTGGTAAATGGGTATTCGGTTAATGATTTTGTCCGTGTGATTTGTCGTGAATTAACCGAGTCACATGCATTAGCGGTGGAGGCAATGTTAATTCAGTCGGCTTATTCCAATTTAACCAACTTAGTCAGCGGTCATCATGCTGAACGTTTTCGTCCCTTTGGTAATTGGCAGTTTATTCATAGTTTGGATGAGAAACGCACGCTTTATTATGTTTATGCCCTTATTAATCCTGCTACAAAAGTGCCTTTTTATATTGGCAAAGGCACGAATCAACGTGCTGAACAACATTTTGAAGATGCCAAAAAAGGCAAAGTAAGTACAGAAAAATTAGACGAAATTAGGTCCTTAATTGCAAACGGCTGGAAAGTCCAAGATATGGTAAGAATTGTGGCACATACGGGTAACGACGAGGCGTTAGCTTATTTTTTAGAGTCAGTGTGGATGAAGTTTATGATGGGGTATCCGCAGGTAGCTAATTCTGCTAATGCACATAAGGGCCATTTAATTCGTGCCCATGGTGATTGGGAAAGACGCAAAGGTTTTGATATTGAAACCTCAGATCAGCGTCAAATTTTAGCAGATGTATTTAAGGGTTTAGGAGCCGATAAATTATTGGATCAGGTCACCAGGCAATTACCAGAGTATCAATTTTCTAACCATTTTATTGCAGGTGCAGGTGAGTTGGTTGTTGATAGTATTTTAAAAAATTCGCAAGGTAGTTCTGTAACTTTACGAATTTTTAGTCGTACTACAGGCTCTATTCAATTAGCGTTAATGGGTAATGGAAAATTTCAAAAAAATTGTTTAGCTCAACATTTTTTTGATCTGCAAAATTTACCAATTGGTCGTAATGATTTTATTCATATACCTGAAGTTTGGAAAAAAAAAGGAATTACTTATTCTGTAGATGAAGCAGTTAAAAGAGCAAGATTATTAATTGAATTATTTAATCATGATGTCAATTTACATTTTTCTGAAGAGTTAAATATATTGGTTTCAGAGCAACGAAAATTTAGTCGAAGAGAAAAGAAAAAAAGAAAGTTAGCTCATTAGCTGAAGAATTTAATTTTTTGAATTGATTTACTTTTGCTAAATTTAATTTAATTAGTGTATTTTATATAACTAAGCTATTTTTTTTTAATAAAAATTTTATAAAGAGATAGCTTGATAGCATTTTCATTCTTTGCAGTCTGTTGTAGTTTTAAATTGAGGCTAATATGGTGTAGCAAATTTTTTATTTTAAGCAAAATTAAAATTGTATTTTTATTCATTATTTTAGGAATTAAAAAACCGTGCAAATGCCTTTATCAAGTGAATTATCTGAACAATTACAAGCCACTTTACCCACTCCAATAGACATTCAGTTAAACTCCGACAACAGCTTAATTGTAAGCGTTGATTTAGACCAAGTTGTATTTGTTAACCAAGACATCAGGGCAGTTGATTTATTTAATTGTCCAAACTTAAAATCAATTGATTTGACTTGTTCTCAACAAGAAGAAATTCATATTGCAATTCAAAATTGTCCACTTTTAACTGTTATTAAGCTGCCACTTGCTAGTAAGTCATATATTCATTTAGACGCAGGAAATTTAAAGCCACAGTTACAAATAGAGGGGGGTGTTGCTCATGTAGATGCATGTTGGAATGGTGGTCGTTTTTTGCAGCAGCATCATAAAAACAGATGGCATCAAGTAACCATTGGCTCATTCAATGAGTCGATGTTATTGACTCCCACTTCTTTGAGTCAAGACGAATCGTTTTCAAAGTTAGTCGTAGTGAGCGAATTGAATAAGTCTGTATCAGAGTTGTTGATTGATTGTGAAAATTTTAATGGTCAATTAGATTTAACCTTTGTGGGAGCTCGTTATTTACAAAAATTAAATTTAACAAATAACGAAAAAGGTGTTAATAGCCTTAGCGTTATACAAGCAGATCAGTTGTTAGCTCTAGATGTGTTAGGGCAAGGGCCATTAAGCTTTTGTGTGCTAGACGAATGTAAAAACTTCAATAATATTAGCATTCAAGGTCCTGTGCATTCGCTCAAAATTGCGAGTTGTGGTATGTCTCGCGCAAAAGAAAATCAACTCAGCGCTTTGCGTATTCAAGCACAAGTCAAAGACGTGATTCTTTCTGATTGTAGTTTTACTGACTTGGTTTTGTCACACCACGCAAAAATACAATTCATTCGTTGTTTAAATTTAAAGAATGTAGAGTTACCTAATGGTACAACTGTTGCTTGTGATGGATATCTTCCACCTACTTTGGTAGGTTCTAGTGATGTCATTATCAATGAAAGTATTATTAAGCAAGCACTACCCGATGTCTTAAAAGGTGATTTAGTTGCATGGCAATTAATGAAAAAAATATTACCCATGGCAAGCGAAAAAGAATGGGTGAGTTTAGCTTTAAGAACTCTTTTAGAGGCTCTAGAGGCAGGCATGGATGCTTCTGAGGTCTGGTATGTACGCAACCATATGTACATTGTTAATCAGAGAAGAGGAAAAAAAATTCCAGAAGTTGGATTTCGTCAAATGAAAAAATATCCAACCAGTTGGAGTTGGAAAATGGACGAGGATCTTGCCGAGGAGGGCTGGTATGCTGATTGGTTGATAGTGAAAAAATGCATTGAGAAAAATGTGAATAAAGTATCTGAATTTATAAATGTAATGAGCCACAAGTTACATGCATCAGACGACTCAGATGTCTTTTTACTAGATTGGATTTGTAAAAAGATAAGGCAATCAGATTTAATAGCGTTAGAGTGTTTGATGGGAGCTGTAAAACAAGCTGAGGAACAGCGAAGTTATTTTAGAACTAATTCTTATATAGCGAAAAGAGCAAAATTATTTTTATATTTGAATTTTACCCCAACGCCTGATTTTCTTCCAAAGTTTACTATTTTCCAAAATTGGTGTTTCCAGGTCACTAAAAAAACTAATGACCCATTAGAACTGCTTCAACTTCTAGCTAAATCATATACACAAAATCCTGTTAAAACTCGTATGTGGTTATTAGATCTTATTTCACGACCACCTGAATTTATAACCAATGTGCCTGCTTATCTAGTTCCCAATCAGTTAACCAAGTCACATTTTCTTGTAATGGCTAAAAGTTTGTTGTTAACAGGCCGGTTAGAACTGTAGAACATGGACTACTATTTTTTATTTTTAACACAGAGGTTTTATGTCTACAAATTTCGCTAACGTGATTGAAGTGAGAGAAATTATTTTGCACCAACTCCATTTAATTTGGAGTCAACCACAATTGGTAGATAAAGTGGCTCCTATTATGTTATGGGGTGCACCAGGTGTTGGTAAAAGTACAATTATTCGAGAAATATGCCAACAACAAGGTATTGGTTTTATTGATATCCGCTTGTCGCAACGTGATCCAGTCGATTTACGAGGCTTGCCAGTACCTGATATGCAAAATAAGCAAGTCAACTGGATGCTTTCTGCTGAATGGCCTAGAGATGAAAATAGCCAAGGTATTATTTTATTTGACGAGATAACTGCTGCTGACCGTTCTTTGCAGGTGGCCGCTTATGAGTTGATTTTAGATCGTTGTTTGGGTGATATGTACAAGGTTCCAAAAGGCTGGTTGATTTGTGCTGCTGGTAATCGAATTGAGGACCGAGCCGTAGCTATGACAATTTCAAGTGCTTTAGCTAATCGATTTTGTCATCTAGAGTTAGAACCCGACTTAAATCAGTGGACTAAATGGGCGTCCTTGCATAATTTACATTCCGACGTGATTGCTTTTTTGCGTTTTAAACCCAATTATTTTTTTGATATGAGTGGTAACGTGGAGCGTGGTTGGCCTAGTCCAAGGAGCTGGGAACGGGTTGCTTTAATGCTTGATCATGGAGCTGAGATGTCTAAAGCATCATTAGTTTTAATGATGCAAGGTTTGGTGGGTAGAGCAGCCACTTTAGAATTTTTTACCTTTAAAAATTTAATAAAAGTTATTCCGGATGTGGAGAAATTATTATTAGGTGAGCTTGAGTTTAAGGTCCCCGATATGGCTGATATGCGTTATGCCATTACGAGTTCGATGGCTTATCATTTGTGGCGTGGAGACGCCACTCAAAGGCATACTCGGGTTAGTAATTTTTTAAAAATTAGTCTACAGCTTAGTTCTGATTTTGCAGTAATGGCCATGACAGATGCGATGCAAAAAATTGAAGATATAAGTTCAATAGAAAATCAACAGAATGCAGAAATATTATTTTCCCATCCGCTTTACGAGGTATGGGTAAAAAAACATGGCGAAGGTTTATTTTCAACTCAATTAAAGCATGATAAAAATCCTAAAAAAACTAGCTTAGGAAGTTTTAAAAATTTAACCCAATAGGAAAATGGCTATTCAGTGATACAAGTAGTCCTAGATTTTTTTAAGAATGCTCATGCGTAATCTATTGTAGATTCTTGGACTACATTTATAAATTCTATTCACCTATTACATTCCAAAATTTTTATACATCCTATGCCAGATTCACCTAAAGTCAGAGCCCCAACCGAGGCGGAGCAATTAGAAAAAAAGGAATACAAAAAAACGCTTGAAGACCTCAGAGCTAAGTTGTTATTAATTCATCCTTTTACGGCTAATTTAGCCCTTTATTTAGAGTTAACTCCAACAGTGGATACTCGCCTTAAAACAGCAGCCACTGACGGGTCACATATTTTTTTCCAAATAGAGTTTTTAAAAAAATTATCGGCTGAAATGATTATTTTTGTTTTAGCACATGAAGTTTGGCATTGTGTGGCAGGTCATTTAGTTCGCAAGTTAAATCGTGATCCAAAATTATGGAACTACGCAGCCGACCATGAGGTAAATGCGCTGTTGCAACGCGATGGATTTAATGTGCCTAGTGATGCAGTTTTTATTCCTGCTTGGGATGAGTTAAGTGCAGAAAAAGTGTATCAATATTTACTCGATGATGGCACCGAAATAATCAAGGAATGTTTTCAGTTTGATCAGCATACCATTGAAGACAATAAGCATGACCATGAAGCAACTGAATCTATTGTAGATCCTAGTTTTTTACCCAATCAAACGGATATAAAAGACATTCAACACGACTGGGAAATAAGAACTATTTTTGTTGCAGATAATTTACAAAAAATAGGTATGCTTCCAGGCAGATTTAATCTTTTTATTAATAAAATGCTTAAGTCACAGCTTAATTGGAAAATGGTTTTAAGGCAGTTTGTACAAAGATCTTATACTGGTAATCAGAAAACCTGGACTCCACCTTCGAGAAGGCATTTGTGGAGAGGTCTTTATTTACCTAGTTCTAGGGCCACTAAAATTAATTTAGTAGTCGCAATAGATACCAGCGGTAGCACTCGTTCTTTTCTTAATCGATTTATATCAGAGCTTAGTGCTTTAATGAAAGAATTTAGTCAAATTCAATTGTGCTTAATAGAGTGTGATTCCAACATAACTCAAGTGAGAAATTTTAGTGAATCTTATCAATTAGACCAAGCATTAAAGCTGGGTTTTACTGGGGGTGGAGGAACTGAATTTAATCCAGTTTTTGACTATGTAAAACAACATAATCTCCAACCCGATTGTTTGGTATTTTTTACCGATGGATATGGTATGGCTCCTCAATTGGCTCCTCATTATCCTGTGCTATGGTTATTAGTTGGTGGGGATCAACAGCCTAGTTCTTGGGGTAGTACAGTCGTGATGGATACACAATAAATATAAATTAGAGTTGAGTTTTTGGAGTTATATCTAAAATTTTTATCTAATTAATACTTTTGGTATTACCCCAGCATCTAACTCAACAATTTTATAAAAATATTAATCTTGGTATCGCTCTAACATAGCATGGGTTTGCTCACGCATTTTATTTCTAATATTTTCAGGCCCTAGTACTTCAATCCATTTACCCATGCTTAATAAAAAAGGTACTAATAAAATGGTATCTGGAATATGAGTAGTAACAATAAATTCAATTTCACCAGCTGAATTTTTGATTTCTAAAATTTGTTGATTAGCTGCTAATGGTCGCTCTTTAAAATGGTAAATTGTTTCTGGATTTACTTTTAGTTTTAATTCAAAGGTGTCTAAATTATTGAGTGCATGACTGAGTTGCTGCGTTTTTTCAATATATTCTTCAAGGTCAAATTCGGGCTGAGCCTGATGTGCTAAATGACTAACCGTTACCTTTTGTATTCTGTGCAGTGCCAAATGCCTAGGAGGATCACTAAGGCCAGTAGTAGCAAGCAAATACATGGTGCCATCTTTGCTAATTAAACCTTGTACACTAATTTTTCTTTGGCTGCTAATACCTTGTGAATTGACGTAATGCAATTCGAGTTGCTTGTTTTTCATAATGCCTTCTAATACAGTGCTAATAATAGAAGGCGGAATATTCGCTGGTAAACGTCCTAGGCCATCAGAAACAATTCGAATACAAGAGCTTAAATTTTTTAGTCCTGGTTGTCTGTTATTACGTTCTAAGGCAATTTTGTACCATTCTTTCAGATTAAGATCGGAGTCATTTGGTAAAAGATTGGCGACTGCTGGTTTGGAGGTGAGTAAATTAAAAGCCACTACATCATTTAAAAACCAGTGAGCGACATGGTTTAAATTTAAATAATATTGAGGAGGAGTCGTTTCCACTTTTTCAATAATTGGATTTTCATGAGATGTTAGCTCTTGAAAATAACGTTGCAAAGATCGAATTTCAGCCTTGGGATTGGAAGTGTCTTTATTCCATCGATTTAAAATTTCCGAGATGTTGATGGCCGATTCTTTTGACATCGGCAAAGTACGAATAATTTTGAGAGCTGTATTTAATTTCATAGGCGAGGACTGGAAATAATAGCTGTAGCTTTGCTTTTTTGAATTACTATGGTGCAGGTTGAACTTTTGAACAACCTGGTCCTTCAATTTTACTCTGACCGT
Source organism: uncultured Limnohabitans sp. (assembly GCA_964556425.1). Taxonomy (GTDB): domain Bacteria; phylum Pseudomonadota; class Gammaproteobacteria; order Burkholderiales; family Burkholderiaceae_C; genus JALQUL01. The sequence goes on from CAZKWC010000070.1 coordinate 14,776, forward strand.
AACGCAGTGGGCTAACTTTTATTTGGGTATGAATTCTTTCTTTAAGTGCTGCAACATGAGAAATAATTCCAATGAGTTTGCCCTCGGTTTGTAAACTAGAGAGAGTGTTTAATGCAGTTTCTAGTGTACTCTCATCTAATGTTCCAAAACCCTCGTCTAAAAATAAGGTGTCAACACTTACCGTGTCGCTGGCCATTTTAGATAAACCTAATGCTAGGGATAAACTAATTAAAAATGTTTCTCCACCTGACAAGTTTTGTGTGCTTCTGACTTCATTGGCTTGATAGGAGTCAACCACTTTTAATTCTAAGGGGCTTTCTATCGATTGAATTAATAAATACCTATCTGATATTTTTTGCAATTGTTGATTGGCAAATTGAATCAATATTTCAAAAGTAATACCTTGCACAAAATTACGATAGGCCATTCCGTTTGCCGAACCAATGAGTGAGTTTAAATTACTCCATTTTTTGGATTCAACCCTTTTTAAATGCAATTGTTCTTGCAGTGCAGAAACCGTTCCTAGTTGTTGCTGATGATGAGTTAATTGGCCTCTAATAACCCCTAAATCATTTTCATTTGCCAATAATTGTAGCTTCAAATCTTCAAGATGCAATTGAATATTTTCTAGTGATTCTAAACTTAGATTTTTGTTTTTTTCTAATAGAAGATTTGAATCTAAATTTTGAATAGTGGTTTCAATTGACACTTTCTCATTGTTTAATTTTTCAAGCTTATGTGTTAAATTTTCGCGTGAAAGGCTATCCATACAAGCTGCTAAATATTCTTTAGTTGACACAAATCCTAAATTAATACAGTTGTTTTGGAACAACTGGTTTAATTCAGTATATTGCTGTCGAAGATCATCAAGAGAATTTTTATTTTCAGAAATTTGTAG
>CAZKWC010000071.1:0-14816 GCA_964556425.1 uncultured Limnohabitans sp.
AAGTCTTAATTGCCACCTTTACTGACAAGTTACAACAGTACAAAAAAATTGCTTTTATTGGCTACTTTTTATCAACTATTGCTAAGTTGTTTTTAATTTTAAGTTTGTCAGGAATTGTTCTTTTTATTTATTTAAGTTTGTTGTTTGACCGAATTGGCAAAGGAATTCGTAGCTCACCCCGAGACGCCCTAATTATTGACCATACCCCACCATCTGTCATTCATTATGCTTTTGGTATGCATCGTTCTATGGATGCAGTAGGTGCACTATTAGGCCCTTTATTAGCTACTGCTATTTTATTTTTCTTTAACCAAAATTTTCAATTCGTTTTTATTATTAGTTTGATTTTTGGGGTTTTGGGTTTATTGAGTTTTGGTTTTTTTGTACATGATAAAAAAACTCCAAAGCAAGTACTGCAAAACCTCAACACTCACAGTATTCAGCAGAAAACAGCTGTCAATTTAGCATCAGAAATTTCTACCGCTCACACATCATTTACAAGTCAAAGTCCTGCGAATACCAGCCTTTCTATTACCCCTAATATTAGTTTAACTTCCGTTTTTTTAGAGTTATTGCAATTTTTTAAATCACAAAAACTACTAAGCCCTTTTATTGTTTTTTTATTGCTCAATTGTTTTGTAATTAGTGATGGAATGCTTTTTTTAACTATACAACAACAGTTTGGGCTACAAAGTTATTCTGTAGGCTTAATGATGAGTTTAGTGGCGGCTAGTTATGTAGCTTCTGCATTTATCTTTGGGAAAATGGCCGACAAATGGGGTGTCGGCAAAGTTTTGATGTTAGGTTATTCTTGGTTGCCTATTGCTTATTTTTTAGTTTTAATCATACCACCGGACATTTCATTTTTTAACTTAAGTCCAATTTGGTTGGTGGTGCTGTTAATAGGTTTATTTTATGGTGCTACCGATGGCGTTATAACAGCTCAACTAGGCAAGGCATTACCTAAAAGAATTTTAATTACAGGCCTAGCTATTTTTACCAGTTTTTTGGCTTTGGCAAAATTTTTGTCTTCTGTTTTGTTCGCTTATGTATTGCAAGAAAAAGGTTTTGAGTTTTCATTTATGCTTTATACAATTTTATTATTCATGATGATTACTTCGCTAGTTATTTATCAATTTTTCAAAAAAAATGGTATTCAAAATGAGAGTGCATAAAATTCAATTTTTATTATTATTTTTATTTGCCTGTATGGTTGGTAATACTTTTGCACAAAACCAACTACCCGATAAATTGCAGGGCAGTCAACTCACTCCAGCTCTCGTCAACAAGTTGTTAAACAATCGAGAAGCCACTTATATGTTGGCAACTCGCCCCTCTGAATCACATCGCCAGTTAGTAGAAATTTTTGAAATGAGTGCTTCCAGTGGTGAGGCCATTTCTAGAACTCCTACCCATTTGCAGTGCCACCGCGTCCATCAAAATAAAAATGGTCAGATTCTATGCCTGAGTAATTTTGATCCTACACAATCAAATCAACAGTACTCTATGCCTGTTGCTTTGTTATACGACTCTCAACTCAAACTACAAAAAAAGTTGTTTAGCTCAGCTGAAAATCATCTTATTAGCAGAGCCAGAATGAGTCCTAACGGTCAATGGTCGAGTTGGACTTTTATGACGCCAGGCCACAGCTATTTAGATGCAGGATCGGCCAGCTTTTCGACTGAGGCTTGGTTAGTGGCGAATGGCCCAAAAAATGAAGCCGCAGTTAACCTAGAAACTTGGCCTTTATTTCATCAAAAACAATTAGTCAAAGCAATTGATAAAAATATTTGGGGTGTTAGCTTTTCGCCCACTAATCCCGATTTATTTTATGTCACTGCCTTTTTTAAAGGTAAACCTTACCTTGCAAAAGGTAGTCTTCAAAATAAAAAACTTGAAACCATTAAAGAAGGAATTGAATGCCCTTCTGTGTCGCCTAATGGTCTGATGATTGCCTTTAAAAAACGAGTATCTTCCAATAAATGGGCACCAGCGGTAATGAACTTACAAAGTGGCAAAGAAACGGTTTTTAAACAAGCTGAACATTCAGTAGATGATCAAATCGAATGGTTAGATCATCAATCTATTGTTTATCATATTAATAAAAATAGTTTTTTTGGTAAAAATGAAACTCATTTAATGCGCCTTGATATTATTCAAGGGGCCAATGCAACCGCAAATTTATGGGTTACTGATGCTTATTCCCCTGGTTTTAAAAGAAACAAAAACTTTTAATCACTATTGTTTCCTTCATTTGAAGAGTTGCAGTCTTGTCCTTGTACTTGCCCAGCCCGTTTTAACAGACAGCTTTTGTATTGTTCTCCCCCTGCTAGGGGGGAGATAAAAGCCCAGCCACTTATTTCATTTCTGTGCCAATAATGAAATCATTCAGTTGCTTTATGCGCTTTCATAAAAGCTTGCATATGAAACTGCCGGTGTGCTGGCTCATAGGTATAAGCTACACCCACAGGACATGCCCTTCTTGCCAAACAAGATTGGCTTATACAAGCGGCCTCTTGGCTTTCTAGGCTGTCATTTAAATAATCAGCACAACTTTGCATATCGTAAAAATTGGCTTGAAAAGCATTAACTGGGCAGGCGCTTAAACAGGGTTGCTCTTGGCATTGACTGCAGCCTGGTGCAAGCAACTCATCTTCAATTAGCCCAGTAGCTTCTAGTTGTTTAGCTTTTAAATATTGCAACGCAGGCTCTGGTAAATTGGCAATTAACAATGCAAAACGGTAGGCATGCCACAGACCTGCAACTGGGTCTAATTGCAGGCCTAAGGGCGAAGTCTCTAAAGCAATGGCTTGTTGGCTCCAAGTTAAAAATGGTGCATAGGGCGGGCCATCCGAAGGAAAAACCGGCACTGCGCCATAAGGTGCAGGAAAACGCAAAGCAACTGCACGGCCAATCCTTTGACTCCATGCGTCTAATGGATGAGGCAAATTGGCACTTGCCTCTGGACTAGTACTAAATGATGGCCAAATACGAGAACCTAAATGCCCCACTACCACCACCGTAACAGTTGCGACATTAGTCGTCGCCTGCAATTGTTGTTTTAAAAATGGCGGTAAGCGTTTTTCGTCGCTAATGTCTAACTGCGCTATTCCCCTTAAACACAAACCATTGAAGTCCAATTGCAACCACAATTCATTCAAAGCATTTTCTAAATCAGCTAATAAATTCAATTGATTCATATACAACTTTCACTCAATGAACCATTAAACTGCCAATTGTGGCGGACCAAAAGCACTAGCAGTTACTCTTGCTTCAAAAAACAAATCACCGTCAATATCATTTTTCACTGCATTTTCATCTAAATCAAACTCTACGCTAATTGAACTGGCTCCTGACAATAATGCTTGCTCTTGTGCCTGCTTGGCAGCAAACTCTTTAGCCATTTCTACAGCCTTAGACAGTTGGTCGGTAATTTGTGGGCCTGTTGGCAAAAACACGGTAAAAACACCTCTTTGCACTTGATTAATCGTAACATGTACCCTGTGGCAAACCTGACCTAATACCGCACCAAAGGCATTGGCTACTGCACCATGCTCTGGCAATATTAAATTCATGCCAAAGCTTCTAGCCACATGCGGATAAATACTCGCTGCAGGTGCACCTACCGCAATTAATGGCAACTTTGGAGAAAACTGCAATCTGAATAAATCAGCCTCTGGTGGTGTTTCCTCTTCATGCGAGGCTTGGGTCGCAAACCGGGCGCTTTTATGCAAGGCAATTTCAGCCATTAAAGCTGCCGTTTTGCTTGCCGCAGAATCACTTAAACGACCAAACTCATTTAGGCCAGTTTCAATCAGTTTTTGACAAATCGCTTTCACTACATTGTCTAAGGCAAATTGACTAGGTGCAACCGGGTCACCATTAAGCCAATTGCCCATGCCATATAAATGCCTCATTTGCCTAGCCCAAATAATGGCGGCATATTTGGCAGCTTCTTTATTCCAATGATGGCTAGCACCCAAAACATGAGCTGCATCAGTGGGGGTAAAACCAGAATAAATTGCTAAACCTTTGCGCTCTAAACGAGCCAATGCTTTGGCTAAATTGCGGTTCGTTAAATTGGCATTTTCAATATCAATAGGGCCTTTTGCTAAAGCTTCCCAGGCCATTTTTTCATCCGAGCTCAAGTCTTGCAAAGTGGCCGAGTCGGCACGCAGGCGTTGTACAAAACGCATTTGCCCTGGATGGGGGCTTTCCATGCTTTGGCTCTCTAGGGTTTTAAGCAGATGGGGATGTTGATGCACTATTAAACTTAATGGCACAACTCGGCGTGGACCAATTGCAAAGCCCTCACCGCCTTTAAAGCCCAACTCGCTATCGCCGCCCAGACCAATCGCATGCACCCTTATCGATTCGACCATAGGGCGCCATTGGCCAATTAAAGCCCCATCAAAACTCAAAGCGGGTTTGCCTTTTAATACCACCGCAATATCGGTGGTGGTACCGCCCATATCAGCAATAATGGCACTATCAGTACCTGCCCAGGCACAAGCGCCTAAAACACTTGCTGCTGGCCCCGATAACACCGTGGTGACGGGTTGTTGCATGGCACTTTTAATGTTAATTAGTGAACCATCACCTTTCACAATCATGAGAGGTGCGGCAATTTGATGCGTTTGCAGTGTCGATTGCACCGCATCAATTAAGTCTTTCACATGACTAATCATACGGGCATTCATAGCCACTGTTAAAGCCCTTCTTGGTGCACCTAAACTGCTAGCTAATTCATGACCACAGGTTACTGGCTTATCACAACACTCGGTAACCCATTTTTTTAAAGTCATTTCATGGGCAGGATTGCGCACCGCAAAACTAGCTGAAATCGCAAAAGCGGTCACTTTGTCTGCGTAATATTTTATTTTTTCTTTAATAAGGGCTTCGTCTAGTGGTTTAACCTCCATACCTGAAGCATCATGGCCACCCTCTAACCGCACAATCGAGGCACTACCAATTAAATCAATCAGGCCACTATTCTTCACTTGAGTTTCATCGTAACCCGCCAATAAAACACAGATAGGAGCACCCCTGCCTTCTACGACAGAATTAGTCGTTAAGGTAGTCGATAGTGAAACCAACTTTACCTGAGCTAATAAATCTTTCGGTAAACGACTAATCGAGTCACCAATGCCTTTGGACAAATCAAAACGAGTGGTTAAACTTTTTGCACTGGCCAAGACTTTTTTATCTGATTGCTGAACCAAAACCGCATCGGTAAAAGTGCCGCCGGTATCAATGCCTAATAAATAACTCATGGGTTTGTTTACTTCTTTAATAATAAAAAAACCTGCCCAAACATAATGCTTGTGGCAGGTTCATTGAAAAAATTCAATTCCTAATTAGAAATCGCTAGCCGCACATAACCAGTCGACTAAATAACGAGCGAAACTACGTCTTACCACTACTTCAAAAGCACCTGATTCTAAAGGTCGAATTAAAGCAGCCGATTTTGCAATATGGGTTTGTGCACAAGCACCAACTGCAAAAGCTTTTGGATGTAAATCGAGTGGGCAACCACGGGCAATTAAGCCTGCAGCACCAGCACCGGTAATGCTTAAGGTGGTGTATCCACTGCTTACATCGACTACTGCTACATGCTGACCATTTAAAGCCGTTTTAAGCTGCGTTACAACGCTAGGCACTGTGCTGTACACCCCTTTATAAAGCCACTCATCGGGGCCTAACCAATAGAGGGTGCAATTAGCGCCTACGGCAACCGTGTTGGCTTTTAAAGGCAAAGCCACACCTACGACTGACTCTAGTGCACTTAAGAAAGCAGCGTCAGAGGGGTTGCCACGCAAATTAATAAAACCTTGAAATGCGTTTTCGGCCATAGCACATGACTTTTGGTCAACGCTAAGGGTACGATTAGCTAAATCGGGAATGTGGGCTAATGGGCTACGAAGACCCGAGTTAGGCATTTTAACTTCAAACATTTTGACGATCTCCTTGCGGGTCTACAAATACTGGGTTGCAAATTTTGGCTGCAACATGACGACCATCTACTAGAGAACCATAAATGGTTTCGCCCATTTTTTGATGACCAGATACCACTACTGCAAGTGCAATTGAACGCTTGAGTGTAGGACTGTAATAACTAGAGGTCACATGACCAATCATTGGAATAGGTGTTTGTTGCAATGAAGATAACAAGGTCAGTTGTGTACCTTCTGGCAGGACCATTAACGGGTCATCGGTTAACAAACCAACAAACTGTTTGCGATCAGCACGTGAGGTATCAGAGCGACTTAATGAACGACGTCCAATAAAGTCCTTGGCTTTAGACACCATACCACCCAAACCTAAATCAATTGGAGAAATAGAACCATCGGTATCTTGACCCACAATGATGTAACCTTTTTCAGCACGTAAGACGTGTAAGGTTTCAGTGCCGTAAGGGGTAATATCAAACTCTTGACCTGCTTCCATGAGTTGCTTCCATACGGTTGCACCTACATCAGAGGGAACATTCACCTCATAGGCTAATTCACCAGAGAAGCTAATACGCATGACACGAGCTGACACTCCACAAACCGTGCCCGGACGCCAAGCCATAAATGGGAAGGCATCTTTGTCAAAGTTAATGTCAGAGCAAACCTTTTGCAAAACTGCACGGCTTTTTGGTCCGACTAAAGCAAAAGTGGACCACTGGTCAGTTACGGAAGTCATATAGACTTTCATATCTGGCCACTCGGTTTGTACCCAACGCTCTAACCAATTCATTACACGAGCAGCACCGCCTGTGGTGGTGGTCATCACAAATTGGTTGTCAGAAATGCGTGCAGTAACACCGTCATCAAACAACATGCCGTTTTCATCTAACATGAGACCGTAACGACATTTGCCTGGCTCTAATTTAGTCCATGCATTGGTGTAAACCCAGTTCAACAGTTTAGAGGCATCTGGGCCGTTGATTTCAATTTTACCCAAGGTAGAAGCATCCATAATGGCTACACCGTTACGGGCTGCTAATACTTCGCGGTTGACTGCTTGATGCATGTCTTCGCCGTCTTTAGGGAAATACCAAGGACGTTTCCACTGGCCAACATCTTCAAACTTAGCGCCAGCAGCTACATGCAATTCATGCGGGCTAGTGGTGCGCTCTGGATCGAATAAAGAGCCACTGTCGATAGAGGCAAAAGCGCCAAAAGAAATAGGCACATAGTTAGGACGGAAGGTAGTGGTGCCCACTTTGTCAATGGGTTTGTTTAAAGCAATGGCAGCCAAAGCCATACCATTAATATTACCCACTTTACCTTGATCGGTACCAAAACCTAAAGCGGTATAACGCTTGATATGTTCGATGGACTCAAAACCTTCACGAACTGCCAAGGCAATATCGGAAGCACCGACATCGTTTTGGTAATCAACAAAAGCTTTGGCACGACGTGACACAGGTGTTTCGGAGTCGGCTAACCAGAAGTTGTCAGTGGCCTGCATTGCTGGCTCTTGAACTGCTGGAACGCTGGCGTTGGCGCTTAACTTAAGGGTAGCAGCAGCGGCACCAGCTGCAGCAATTGACTCTTGAATGGCTGCACTTAATGTAAAGCTTGCATTACAAGCGCCTACGTTATACTGATTTAACACCGGTTTTGAAGGCTGGAAGCTAACCGTTTGATCATTCCAAACTGCTTTACCACCTGCATGAGAATACAAGTGAATAGCAGGATTCCAACCACCTGCCATACCAATTGAATCGCATGTCAAAGTTTGTGTTGGGCCGTTAGGCGAACCATTGGCTTGAATAATAAGACCAGTGACTGTTGCACCACCTGTAGCTGCCAAAGGCACATAACCACGAATGATTTTAACTCCAGCGGCTTCTGCTAATGCAGCATAACCGTTGGCTGGGCCAGCCGCTTGACGCGTATCGACCACAGTGACTTCAGAGCCAGCTTTTTTCAGGATTAAAGCATCGTTATATGCGCTGTCATTGGTAGTGGTAATCACTACATTAGAGCCAACACGCACACCATACAAAGCAGCATAATCGGCTAGCGCTGATGACAACATCACGCCAGGTAAATCGTTGTTGCCAAATACCACTGGACGCTCGTGTGCACCCGTTGCCAAAATAACTTGAGCAGCACTCACACGCCAAATGCGCTCACGGAAACCTTTGCGCTGATCTAGCGGCAAATGGTCGGTACGTGATTCACGAATGGTTAAGAAGTTGTGATCATGGCTACCAAAGGTCACACTACGGCGCATGATGGTAACGTTTGGATTGGCTTCTAGTGCTGCTACGGTTGATTGAACCCAATCGAGTGGAGTTTGACCGTCAATAGTGCCAGTGTAACGATGAGCGCCACCACCTAAATGGGCACTTAATTCGGAAACAATAATGCGAGCACCGGTATCGGCTAATGCTTTAGCTGCCATTAAACCGCTAATACCACCACCCACAATTAACACTTCACAGTGTGTGTTTTGATGAATATAACTCGCTTTGTCTTCTACTACTGGCGAAGCACCCAAGCCACCTGCATTACGAATGAATTTTTCGTAGAACATCCAGGCCTTTGCTGGCCACATAAATGTTTTGTAATAAAAACCAGCAGGGAACAACGGTGTAAAACGGCGGTTAATGCTAAAGAAACGGCTAATAGCACCTGGCCATGGATTGACCGCTTCTGCAGTTAAACCTTGATAGAGTTCTACTTCAGGAATTTTGGCATTAGGAATTAAATTAGAGCCGGTTTCGATTTGCGCCAATGCATTGGGTTCTTCAATACCAGCAGTTAAGATGCCACGTGGCCTATGGTATTTCCATGAGCGGTTAATTAACAAACGGTTATCGGCCAATAAGGCTGAAGCCAGTGTGTCACCCTCAAAGCCAGAAAAACGTTGGCCATTAAAAGTGAAATCAATTTTTTTGCTACGGTTTAAACGTAAACCTAAGTCTTGGATGCGGGTACTACTCACAGCGCAACTCCTGTAGGATTGGCGGTAGCCGACTCGGGGTCTTCGCCAGGTTTATAAAAGCGAGTAAACGCATAGGTCACGGTGTTGCGCTCGGCGTTAAACCAACGGCGACAACCCATTGCATGCAACCACTGCTCACGGTGTAAACCTTTAGGATTTTTACGCATGAACAAATAATCGGCCCATTCTTTATCAGTCAAGGCATCGGTGTCGAGGGGGCGGGCAATATGCGCTTCGCCACCATAACTAAATTCTGATTCGGCACGTGGTCCGCACCAAGGACAATGAATCTTTAACATATCAAACCCATTTCAAATTTTTAAATATTGATTAATGTGCAACGCCGGCTGCACCGTGTTCATCAATTAAATGACCCGTGTTAAAGCGATCAAGAGAGAATGCTGCATTTAGTTCGTGTGGACGATCTTGCGCAATGGTGTGCGCCATTACCCAACCCGAACCAGGAGTAGCTTTAAAACCACCTGTACCCCAACCGCAATTAAAGTACAAACCTTTAACATCTGTTTTGGAAATAATAGGGCAAGCATCTGGTGCTACGTCCACAATACCGCCCCATTGACGATTCATACGAACACGTCTAAAAATAGGGAACATTTCACAGATGGCTTCTAGGGTGTGTTCAATCACAGGGAAGCTACCCTTTTGACCATAACCCGTGTAGGCATCAATACCTGCACCAATGACTAAGTCACCTTTGTCTGATTGGCTCACATAAGCGTGAATTGCATTGGACATGACCACGGTATGCAAAATTGGCTTTAAAGGCTCGGAAACCAAAGCTTGTAATGGGTGACTTTCTAGGGGTAAACGAATACCAGCCATATCGGCAATTACCGAACTATGACCCGCCGCTACCACGCCCACTTTATTACTCTTGATCACGCCTTGTGAGGTTTCAATTCCCACTACTTGACCATTTTCACGCTGAATGCCAGTAACTTCACAATTTTGAATAATATCAACGCCTAAACGGTCGGCTGCACGGGCAAAACCCCATGCAATTGCATCGTGGCGAGCCACACCTGCACGAGGTTGGAATGAAGCACCCATTACTGGATAACGAATGCCGTCACCGATGTTCATAATAGGCACCATTTCTTTGATTTGCTGGGGAGTTAAAACTACACCATCAATACCATTTAAACGGTTAGCATTCACACGACGGTTAATGTCGCGCATATCTTGTAAAGAGTGACCTACGTTCATCACACCACGTTGACTAAACATGGTGTTGTAGTTTAAGTCTTGTGACAAACCTTCCCACAGTTTTAATGCTTTTTCATACAAATGCGCAGCATCATCCCAGAGATAGTTAGAGCGCACAATGGTGGTGTTACGAGCAGTGTTACCACCACCCAACCAACCACGCTCTACAACTGCAATATTGGTTAGACCGTGCTCTTTGGCAAGGTAATATGCAGTTGCTAAACCATGGCCGCCACCGCCCACAATAATGGCATCGTAATGGGATTTAGGTGCGGGGCTACGCCACTGCTTTTGCCAGTTTTCGTGATACGACATGGCATTGCGGGCAATAGAAAATATAGAAAAATGACTCACTTTGTTCATCCTATGGTTGTTCTAAGTGTATTTTCGCTGAAATACAAGGTAAAAAAAAATCAATCACTTTGGTCAAGTAATTATTGCCTAAAACTGTTGGAATTGATGCACAAAGCCACCAATCAGCCAGCTGCTTTTTAACATTCAATTACATTGACAGCCAAACCACCACGACTGGTTTCTTTGTATTTTGTCATCATGTCTCGGCCTGTGTCACGCATAGTTTTAATGACCTGATCAAGCGACACAAAATGTGTGCCATCGCCTCGTAAAGCCATACGCGAAGCATTAATAGCCTTGACCGAACCCATTGCATTTCTTTCAATACAAGGAATTTGAACACGGCCACCAACCGGGTCACAAGTTAGACCTAAATTATGCTCCATACCAATTTCGGCTGCATTTTCGACTTGCTCAATTGTGCCACCTAAAATAGCTGCTAAACCACCTGCGGCCATAGAACATGCGACACCTACTTCTCCTTGGCAACCTACTTCAGCGCCACTAATAGATGCGTTCTCTTTGTAGAGCATACCAATTGCGCCAGCAGTAAGGAGAAAATCTCGAATACCTTGCGCATTAGCACCTGGGCAAAAATGCTCATAATACTGAATAATGGCAGGAATAATACCGGCTGCACCATTGGTAGGAGCAGTAACCACACGACCACCAGCAGCGTTTTCTTCATTCACTGCCATGGCATATAAATTAACGTAATCTAAAATTGAAAGCTGATCTTTTAGAGCTGCTTGCGGCCTACTCATTAAAGAGCGGAATAATTCAGGGGCACGTCTTTTTACATGCAAAGCACCAGGTAAATGCCCTTCGGTGCGACATCCACGCTCGATGCAGGCTTTCATGACTTCCCAAATGCGATCAAGACCTGCATTTACTTCTGCCTCTGAACGCCAAGCTAATTCATTTTTAAAAACCAATTGAGCAATCGTTAAATTGTTTTCTTTGGCTAATTGAATTAACTGCGAACCACTACTAAATGGGAAAGGCACTTGAGTAGGGTCTGCAATAATTTTTTTGCCCTCGGTGCTTGCTTGTGCGTCTTCTTGTGACACAACAAAACCACCACCCACCGAGAAATAACTTTTTTCGGCTAGGGTTTCGCCAGTAGCGGAAAAGGCTTTTAACTTTAAACCATTGGTATGAAACGGCAGGGTTTCACGACGTAAAAACAAAAGGTCGGGTTTTTCAATGAATTTAATGGGATATTTTCCAGCCAATTGCAAGACGCCGTCTTTACGAATGGCTGCTAATCGTGGCTCTATGGTGTCAGGGTCTATGCTGTCTGGCATTAAGCCTTCAAGGCCTAAAATAACAGCCGTATCGGTGCCGTGGCCTTTACCTGTGGCACTTAAAGAGCCGTATAGTTTGGTTTCAATACGAACCGTTTGGCTTGCCAAACCTTGGCTCTCTAGGAAGCTTGCAAACATTGCTGCAGCCTTCATAGGGCCCACCGTATGAGATGAGGAAGGTCCAATTCCAATTTTGAACAAGTCAAAGACGCTAAGAGCCATTAAAATTACCCTTTTGATTGAATCGATAAAACACAAAAATCAAATTATTTGATTTGATAATCAATTCTTACCAAACCATGACAAACTAAAATTTATATCTGATTGTGTGCAATTACTAGGGTTTAGTCCTATACAAGTCACGACATTACAGGTTCATGTTGCGACATACAAGCCAGAAGTTAAATTTCTAATTGCAAACCAGACTGCCTAATAGCCGACTGCACGGTGTTGTGTACCAACATAGATACCGTCATTGGACCTACGCCTCCCGGAACAGGCGTTATATAAGAGGCTTTTTCTTTAACCCCCTCAAAATCGACATCGCCGACTAACTGACCATTGGGTAAGCGGTTAATACCCACATCAATCACCACTGCACCACGGCGCACCATTTGCGGCACGATTAAATTAGGTTTGCCAGCAGCCACCACCAAAATGTCAGCCAAAATAGTAAATTGGGCTAAGTCACGAGTTTTTGCATGACAAATACAAACAGTGGCATCTTGTTGCATTAGCATTAAAGCCATGGGTTTGCCCACAATATTGCTGGCCCCTACCACCACCACATTTTGCCCAGCAACCGGAATGTTTTCATACTCTAATAATTTTTGCACGCCAAAAGGCGTACAGGGTGGAAACAAAGTAGTGCCCGCCACCAAACTGCCTACGTTATATAAATGGAAACCATCTACATCTTTATCTTGAGAAATAGAAGCAATTAATTTTTTAGCATTTAAATGAGCAGGTAAAGGCAGTTGCACCAAAATACCATGCACTTTTGGGTCGGCATTGAGTCTTAAAATTTCGCTTTCGATTTCTTGATCGGTAGCATTAGCTGGAAAAGTATAAACTTTTGAATCTAGGCCCACTTCACGGCAAGCATTAACTTTATTAGCCACATAAACTTTAGAAGCAGGGTCATCGCCCACAATAATGACGGCCAAACCAGGGCTTACACCCAGTTTTTTCATTTGATCGACTAATAATTTACATTCGCTACGCACATGCTGAGCGACTTTTTTGCCGTCAATAATTTTTGCTGTCATTTAAATACCCCTGTGGTCTAAACTGCTTTTAAAAACCTAAAAACTTCTTTTACATGCATAAAATGGTAATTAAAAACAGCTAAAAATCAGACTGACGGTACGACTGAATTATGTAATTTTGCGACAAGCAGGGGGAGGATAAATTCAAACTTCACTTTGCTAGGGGTTCACGCTCTACTTTTACAGGGGGAAGGACAAACTCAAACTTTACCTCGGCGGCGGAATGGCAAATACTTGTCAGCTCGCCACTTCCCGAGCAGCTCGCAAACCACTCATATAGGCCCCATGCGCTGTTCCGTAATAGTCTTTATGAGTGGCCTCGCCAGCAAAAAAGACTTTACCGTTTACTGATGCAGCAAGGGTGTCTCGTTGACCTGGTTTGTAACCCACTTGGTTAAAGGAGTAAGAGCCTAGACTAAAAGGGTCTTGAGCCCAGCGGGTGATTTGGAAATCAATAGGCTTGGGGATATTATTGCCGTAGATATTTTTAAGAGTTTTCATTGCATCTTGCACAATGTCCGCGTCGCTCATGCGCTCAATCTCGCGCCCACGATCTGCAGCATTAAAGCCAAGTAGCACGGGCCATTTTGCAGCTCGCATAAAACTCACCCATTCTGCCCAATGGCCGTGTTGCGCTGGTATAACTTCTAGCCAATCGACATTGGTAGGCCAAAAGGCTTTCTCAAAGCGTAAATAGCACTTGTTAAGCACACCCATTTGCATTTTTTCAAGGCTTTTTTGCTTGGCAACTGGTAAAGCAGGTTTAAATTTGATTTGACCGCTTTTTAGCACACCCAAAGGCAAGGTAACAATCACTTGATCGGCAAACACCATGCCTTGGGATGTGGTAATGGCCACTTGACTAGCACTGTAATCTATAGATTTGACAATATGGCCTAGCTTAATATTCAAATCCTCAGCTAAGTGCTGAGTGATGACTTGAAAACCTTGAGCAAAAAATTTGTCACCACCAGGAAGCTCTTTGGACTCGTCAAAATACTGAGCGCTAAGCTGATCTATGCTTCCGCCATATTCCTGCTCTAAGTTGCTATTGAGGATGAAGTGAATCATCCGTGCCATGTCTGAGTTGGCATCTAAACCTTTCAGCAAAGGCATAATGGCGCGGCGCACCGAGATGTCAGACTCTAACTCTTCATCGTCTTGTACCGCTTCTAGCCGCTTGTTAATCTGTTGTGTGACTTGATCCAATTCTTTGGTTTGCGCCTTGGTAAGCTCTTGGCCTTGCACACCATAGGTGATTGCACTCTCAGAATTAGTAGCAAAACGTTTAGCATTAATGCCATCGGCCAGCGCCGTCAATGGGTTGCCCTGTGTGCCATGAATCCATGTTGCACCTAAATCTAGGGGCATATTAGACCATTGGGTACTGGTCCAAATACGGCCACCAATGCGTTCGCGACCTTCTATAACTGTTACATTGTGCCCCAACTTTTGCAGATGATTGGCAGCAGCCAAACCCGCCATACCTGCGCCAATAACGGCAATACGCTTGACCTTGCCTGAGTTGGAATTTTGGCTTTGTGCATTTGATATAGGCAACATGCAGCTGAGCAAGATTTTAAGAATATCTCGTTTATTAATGGAATTAAAATGTTTCATGATGAATTGATTTATCACTTGGCGCGTAAAACCTTGCCCTTAAGGGCGGGGATGTAAGCATTGGACTGCAATATGCGTACGTCATTGTCATTGCTCT
>CAZKWC010000072.1:0-14134 GCA_964556425.1 uncultured Limnohabitans sp.
GCACGATTTTGTAAAAATAACAAACGTGCCAGCATAGCTAAAAAACCAATACTGCCAGTTGAAATAATAAGTAGTAGCCAAAATGGTAAAGACATACCTAGTTTTCGAGCTTGAGGTAGTACTAGGTACCAAGCAATACTTGCCATGAGTAATAAATCGAACCAAATTTGATTGCCCCATAAAGAGCGCGAACTATGTTCGACCCAAAAACCGAATAGTCCTTCTTCGATTATTGCCAAGGCAGAAAAAACAAGAAATAAAAAAGAGGCAATAGCTGGGAAGAGCCATAAGTGAGAGTGCATAGATGGATTTTTTTTGAGCAAAATATAAATTGAAAAAATCATAAATATTCCACCTGCAGCAAAAGCGAACACTTCAGTCATTGTCATAAAAATCCTATTGTGATGGGGGTGTTAAGTTGTATCAAACCACTGGTATAGTCATACTTAGCTAGGCAAAAGCCTAGCCTTAGAGCTTGAAAGTATTCACCTATAATGCCAATAGAGCAATTACCTGATAGGTAATTGAATATTCCATCAGTTGCAAGATCATCGTATATTAGCGTTTTTTAAAGTGCCTAGACTTCAAGCAATTTTTAGAGATGACGCATCCCTCATTTTTAGTTTTGCAATAATGCTAAAAGAGTCATACTCAAGGGCTTTATGTTTTTATGTTCGCTAATATTTTAAAACAAGCAAGAAATACCAAGCGTTGGAGTCAGCTAGAGCTAGCACTTAGGTTATCGGTATCACAAAGACATATTAGTTTTGTCGAGAGTGGTCGAGCCAAGCCTAGTCGCGAACTTTTATTGGCCTGGTTGCAAGAGCTCCAAGTGCCTCTTATGGTTCAAAATTGTGCTTTATTACAAGCTGGCTTTGCCCCCGAGTGGAGTCAGGCAAGTTTAGATAGTCCAGACCTTGCTCTGGTCAACGCAGCGTTAATTC
Organism: uncultured Limnohabitans sp.; assembly: GCA_964556425.1. Taxonomy (GTDB): domain Bacteria; phylum Pseudomonadota; class Gammaproteobacteria; order Burkholderiales; family Burkholderiaceae_C; genus JALQUL01. Next base: position 945 of record CAZKWC010000072.1, read on the forward strand.
AATTGATTCAAGCCCATGATCCTATGCCAGCATTTTGTATTGATGCCGCTTGGAATATCGTACATATCAATAGGGGTGCATTAAACCTAGTGAGTTGCTTATTACCTTGGACAAAATCGAGTTTAACTAGTGGGCAAGCCTTTAATCTTTTAGACTTAGTTGCACACCCAGAAGGCTTGGCTAAGCAAATTTTAAATTTAGAGGAAGTCGGACCTGCGTTTTTATTTCAATTACGCCAAGAGGCCAATTTAAACCCTGCCATTAGTGAAAAAGTGCAAGCATTAGAAGCTAGGATAATAGTGTTAATTGGAGTCAAAGCACTTGAACAAGCGATGCCCATTAGTGCGGCACCAGTGCTTACCACCTATTATGCTAGCCCTCTGGGTGAACTAGCTTTTTTTAGTATGTTTAGCACTTTTGGTTCACCACAAAATATTAGTTTAGCTTCATTACGAGTAGAGCATTTATTTGCAGCAAACCAAGCAACACAAGCGCTAATGAAACAATTAAATGAAGAGATGGAATTACAAAATTTTTTAAACTTAACAGTATAAAAACCCCGCTCCTACTACTTAATACGGATTATCAAATCCCAACTTTTGCATAATCTGTATTTCTAGGGCTTCCATTTCTTCTGCCTCGGTTTCACCTAATTCATGGTCATAACCTTGGGCATGTAAACAACCGTGTACTAATAAGTGGGCATAGTGGGCTTGCAAAGTTTTACCCTGTTCTTTGGCTTCACGTTCTACCACTTCTGCACAAATGACTAGGTCGGCGCATACGATTGGCTCTTGGCTGTAATCAAAAGTTAAAACATTGGTGGCATAGTCTTTTTGCCTATAACTTTTATTGAGCTCTTGCGCTTCATCGGCTTGCACAATACGTACGGTCATTTCTGCTGGGTTTTGTAGGCTATGACGCAAATATTTAGCCACCTGATGACGTTTTAAAACATCTCGGTGGGCTTGAAATTCATTTTTAGCTAAGGCAATTTGTAAGGACAAACTGAGTTCGGGTAAGGCCATTTATTTTTCTTTCCAATGCAATAGGTCAAGTTTTAGGATGGGCTAGCTTTATTTTTTTTTGTTGCTAGTTATTGCCGCGTCAGCTTTGTCGTAGGCGTCCACAATTCGGGCCACCAAAGGATGACGCACTACATCGGCGCTATTTAAATAACACAGGCCAATACCTGCCACATTTTTTAAAATACTTTCTACTTCTACCAAACCACTGCGTTGATCTTTAGGTAAATCAATTTGGCTAACATCACCCGTAACCACTGCTTTAGAACCAAAACCTAAACGGGTTAAAAACATTTTCATTTGTTCGGGAGTGGTGTTTTGTGCTTCATCTAAAATCACAAAAGCATTGTTTAAAGTGCGGCCTCGCATAAACGCCAAGGGCGCTACCTCCAGTGCACCGCGCTCGAATGCTTTAGTGACTTTTTCAAAGCCCATTAAGTCATATAAGGCATCGTATAAAGGACGCAAATAGGGGTCAATTTTTTGATGCATATCGCCAGGTAAAAAACCTAAACGCTCGCCTGCTTCAACCGCCGGCCTTGTGAGTACAATGCGTTGTACATTGCTACGCTCTAGGGCATCAACTGCACTGGCAACGGCTAAATAGGTTTTACCTGTACCAGCGGGGCCAATTGCAAGCGTAATGTCGTTATTGGCTATTTGCTCTAAATAAACCGCTTGATTTTGTGTCCTAGCGGTTAAATGGGGTTTGCGGGTGTGCAGTGTATTATCTTGGCCTAACATGCTAGGATCAGAGGCTAAAATCAGTTGCAGCATATTGGCATCAAAACTGCGATTAGCCGCTTCATAGGCCGCTTGTAACACTTCCATCGCTTGGTTGGCCGCATCTTTAGGGCCGTCAATCTTAAACTGTTCATGTCGATGTGCAATATGCACACCTAATGCCTCTTCAATCATTCGTAAATGTGAGTCAAGCGGGCCACACAGACGGTCAAGTCTGGCATTATTGGGGGGCGTAAAAGAATGGCGAAGAATCAACGTGATAATCCTCTGGTTAAATAATATTCAAAGAAAGTAAATTTCATGATTGGCAAGCTAACTGGCATTTTGCACGAGAAAAACCCTCCAGAAGTCATTATTGATTGTAATGGTGTGGGTTATGAGGTTTTTGTACCAATGAGCACTTACTACAATTTACCCGCTAGTGGTGAAAAAATCAGTTTGTTGACGCATTTTATCGTGCGTGAAGATGCACAATTATTGTATGGTTTTGCATCCAGTCCAGAACGAGATGCTTTTAGGCAGCTTATTAAAATATCGGGTGTAGGCCCTCGAACTGCACTAGCTATTTTAAGTGGTTTAAGTGTGGCCGATTTAAGTGATGCGATTACTCGCCAAGAACCAGGCCGATTGGTGAAAGTGCCCGGCATTGGCAAAAAAACCGCAGAACGTTTATTGCTCGAGCTGAAAGGCAAATTTGGTGCCGATTTAGCCTTATTCCGAGAGCAACCCTTGCCCGATAACCAATCCGATATTGAGCAAGCTTTGGTGGCTTTAGGTTATAGCGAAAAAGATGCTCATTTAGCATTAAAGAGTTTGCCTGCCAATGTTGGGGTGAGTGATGGTATTAAACTGGCCTTAAAAGCCTTGACTAAATAGTCAAGCGCGTAGCCAGTAAAAAAGACAATTTTGTAGAGGTGAAAGCATGACAATTCAAACAGATGATTTTGGTGTTGCACCACCCAAAAGAGTCATCGACGCAAGTCCCGACTCTCCTCGTGAAGAGGCCATAGAGCGTGCTTTAAGACCTAAACGCCTAGATGAATATGTAGGGCAGGCCAAAGTCCGTGAACAACTTGAAATTTTTATTGGCGCGGCTTCAAAAAGAGGCGAAGCGCTTGATCATGTTTTATTATTTGGCCCACCAGGTTTGGGTAAAACCACGCTATCTCACATCATTGCACAAGAGTTAGGCGTTAATATGCGCCAAACCAGTGGGCCAGTGCTAGAAAAGCCCAAAGATTTAGCGGCCTTGTTAACCAATCTTGAAAAAAACGACGTACTTTTTATTGATGAAATTCATCGACTCAGCCCAGTGGTCGAAGAAATTTTATATCCCGCCCTAGAAGATTATCAAATTGACATCATGATTGGTGAGGGGCCTGCTGCCCGCTCTATTAAATTAGACTTGCAGCCTTTTACTTTGGTAGGTGCTACCACTAGGGCTGGTATGTTAACCAACCCGCTGCGAGACCGCTTTGGCATTGTGGCAAGGTTAGAGTTTTATACCTCTGAAGAGCTCGCCAAAATTGTCAAGCGCAGTGCTGGCTTATTAAATGCCCCTATGGATGATGCCGGTTGTTTTGAAATTGCCCGTCGCTCTAGAGGTACGCCTCGAATAGCCAATCGTTTATTGCGCCGTGTGCGTGATTATGCCGAGGTCAAAGGCCAAGGCAAAATTGATTTCGATATTGCCAATCGTGCTTTAGCCATGTTAGATGTTGACCCACAAGGCTTTGACATTATGGACAGAAAACTTTTAGAAGCGGTCATACACCGTTTTGATGGTGGGCCTGTAGGACTTGATAACGTGGCCGCTAGTATTGGTGAGGAGCGCGACACGATTGAAGATGTAATTGAGCCCTATTTAATTCAGCAAGGCTTTTTACAGCGTACCCCAAGGGGCAGAATTGCCACCTTGGCGGCTTATGCTCATTTGGGTGTTACGCCACCCAAAGCAACCTAAAAAGCAGTTGAATTGGCAAAATGATCAAAGCCACTAGAAGCAATAGGCACAGCTGCAACCATTGCCTTATCGTAGGGCAAAAGTTGGAGTTGATGACCTGCTGTAATTTGGCCAATACGCAGCATATTAGGTAACTCAGGATGCTGCTGGCGCAAATTATCAAGGGCTAACCGGTGTTGGGTGGGGGCGGTAAAGCACAGCTCGTAATCATCGCCACCAGCTAACACCCATTGCGCTTGTTGCTGGGTAGTTAAATGCTGCTTATAGTTGCAATCTATCCAACACTTAGCCAATTGATCTTCAAATAACACTGCCCCCACTTGCGAGGCTTTTAAAATATGTTGAATATCGCCTGAAAGACCATCGCTTAAATCAAGGGCAGCAGAGGCAAAAGGCCTAATTGCAATGCCTGTTTGGATTCTTGGATTGGGTTTTTCTAGGGCTAGGACGGCTTTGTTTTTATCTTCGGTTGAAATGTTAAAAGCTAATTGGTTTTGCAAACAATGTAGTCCCAAACGAGCCCAACCCAAAGCGCCGGTTATATAAATATCATCGCCTATTTTAGCCCCAGACCTTTTAAGTGCTTCGCCTTTACCCACCTTGCCCATTACCGTAATACATATACTTAAAGGCCCAGAAGTGGTATCGCCACCCACCAAGGGACATTGGTAAAAGTCAGCGAGCTCTAATAAACCTTTAGAAAACTCTGCTAGCCATTCTTCTTGCACAGAAGGTAGTGATAAAGCCAAGGTAAAACCAATGGGTCGTGCACCCATTGCAGCTAAATCGCTGAGGTTAACTGCTAACGCTTTATGACCTAAATGACGAGGGTTCACATCAGCAAAAAAATGTCTGCCCTCAACCAATAAATCGGTAGAAACAGCGAGCTGTTCGTGGGGCCCAAGTTGAAGCAAAGCACAATCGTCACCAATACCTAAATCGACATTAGGGCTAGGATTGCTTAACTGTGCTAATTGAGCAGGGCGTTTAAAAAAGCGTTCGATTAAATCAAATTCACCCATTTTTATTTAATGCAAATAACGAGGACTATCTTGTTGTGCTTGAGCCTCTAACACAAAAGGATTGATTTTGATCTCAAAACGGTGTCCATCAACTGCTACAAAAAAGAATTCCCCCTGCATACTACCTTGATGGCTAGCAAGATTGCAACCACTGGTGTATTGGAAAGATTCACCTGGCTGTAGTAGGGGTTGTTGTCCTACTACCCCTAAGCCCGCAACCTGTTGTTGTTGACCACTAGCATGTTCGTGAATCAACCAATGCCTTGAAATGAGTTGGGCCGCAATACTACCTGTGTTGGTAATAGTAATGGTGTAGGCAAAACAAAATAACTCGTTATTTGGACTGGATTGCTCGGCCAAATATTGAGGCTCGCTGGTAATACTAAAGTTATAAATGTTCATAAATAAAGAGTGGGTGTAAGCAGTAACAAAGTTCTCAATTAACAGGCACGGTAGTGGTAGTTAAGCGCTACTAAGCGTAGTTTTTCACTCATTTAATAGGGCATGAGTAAAAAAATCTAGGTAAACACCGTATTGAAGTTCGTGCCCTTGCTAAAGTGAATTATTTTGTTGCCAGCCTTCAAGGTTGATTAGCTGCTTTTTCAGCCATTAAGACGGCCGCATCTACGTAATCATATATCTCTTGTGCTAACCCGCCTGGCCCCATGGTTTTATTGCGGAATTGACCTAAACGTACAATCACTAATTTTTGCTTAGGCACCACAATCACATATTGGCCTTGATGGCCTTGTAGCAAATAAAAAGGATGTTGATATTTCCCATCCATCCACAATGAATGCCCGTAATTGGCCGACAAACCAGGCTGGCGCATTTTTTCTACAAAATCTTTATCTAAAATTGTTTTACCTTGCCATTGGCCATCTTGCAACAAGAGTTGGCCCAACTTGGCAAAATCTTTGGCATTAGAAAAAATACAGCAATAAGCTCGCTCCATTCCGCCTTTGTCAGCCGCTCGGTCTAGGGTGTAAATGGCAGATTGCTCCATACCCAACGGTTTCCAAAGGGTCTCTGATAAATGTTGGCTAATAGTAGCTTGGGGGTTTTTGGCCTGTAAGGCGTTTTGCAAGGCAATGCCTAATACTTGGGTTGTGCCACTGCTGTATTCAAAAGCGCTACCGGGTTGACGTTCAAAGCCACGATTGAGCACCACACTTTTTGCGTCTGATCCGTAATATAAAGCAGTGGTTTCATTTAAGGGTAATTTATAACTTTCTGACCAATTCAGTCCAGCTGTCATGGCAGAAAATTGTGCAAGAGTAGCCGTTTTGCCTAATTCGTCTTGTTTGAACTCTGGAATATAGTTGGCAATAGGGTCATTAAAATTTTGTATAAGGCCTTGTTGTATGGCAATTCCTACCTGCATGGTAGTAACGGTTTTTGCCATAGAAAAAGAATTGGTAGCACTTTGTGCGGTGTAAGGGGCAAAATAGCGCTCATAGAGTAATTCGCCATTTTGGGCCACTAAAAAGGCAGCTGTTTTATATTGATTTAAATAATCAAGGCTGGTGTTAGCCAACTCTATTTGATTGTATTTTTTGGCTTTTGGCCAAGCTTGTGGGCTACCTGCTTCAATTTTTCTTTGTACAAAATCATTGGCGTCATCAATATGTGCGGTGCTATGGCCGTGAAGATAAGTCAAAGCCAGAGCATTCCAAAAATAAGAATGACCCGAAACTTGTATGCCCAAGGCAATTAGCAATAAGATGAGGGCAAAGCCCTTGATAATGGAGCCCCAGATACTTTTGCGTGCTGACATATACATTCCTTTTGGCTAGTTTTAGTCGGACTTCTTTATTGAGTAAGCTCTGCAAAGGGAGGTTTCTTTAGAGTCCTACAGCATTATGCAACTGAAAATAGATCTGATGAAAGAGTGTGGCTATTCTGTGGAACAAGTGGTGGGTTTATTTACCAAAATTATAAATTTGGTAAATAATAGCAGTATTTTCAAAATAAAAAAAATGGTTGTATGAGCGCTAAAAAAATATCACCCACACTTCAGCAAGAGCAGGCCTTACAAGCTTTTTTGACTGGAAACTCTTTAAAAGTCAATGCCTTAGCTGGTAGTGGTAAAACCTCTACCTTGCAATTAATGGCTCAGCAGCATAAAGGTAAAGGTATTTATTTAGCTTTTAATAAAACCATAGCCGAAGAGGCTGCCAATCAATTTCCCGTACGAGTTAAAGCCAGAACCAGTCATTCATTGGCCTATTCAGCCATTGCTAAAAAAGGCTTTAGCACCCACCAGTTAACCGCCAAACTAAATGCCAACGCAATTGTGCAATGTTTGCAATTAAAGTCTTTATCGCTTAGTTCTAAAAACAATTTGAGTGCAAGGCAGTTGGCCTTTATGGCCAGCGAAACCATTCGGCAATTTACCCAGTCAGAAGCTTCGCAAATCTCTGCACCCATGGTGCCCTTATTAGGTGCTTTTCAAACATTAAGCCCCGCTTTCCAGCTGCAATTACAAAAAGCGGTGTCTGTTATTGCAGAAAATTTATGGCAACGCATGATAGACCCTTTAGATGAGTCGGTCCCATTAGGCCACGATGGTTATTTTAAATATTGGACGCTCACTGCGCCTCCCATACAAGCCGACTACCTTATGCTTGATGAAGCACAAGACTCCAATCCTGCTTTATTAAAAGTCTTACAACAACAAAGTTGCCAAGTCGTGTATGTAGGAGATCGTTTTCAGCAAATTTACCAATGGCGTGGGGCAATCAATGCCATGGAAAAAATCCAAACGCAAGCCCAAGTCATGTTGTCACAATCTTTTCGATTTGGTCCGGCCATTGCAGAGCATGCCACTCAAATTTTGCGATTATTCGACCCACAAATTGAGTTGTTAGGCAATCCTCAAGTTAAAAGTCAAATAGGCTGTCACCAACCTCAAACCATTTTATCCCGTTCAAACGCTTCTACCGTAGCGCATTTATTGGCAAGCTTGGCCATAGGGCGCAAGCCTTATTTAGTAGGCGGTGTACAAGAGTTGCGTTGGTTATTAAATGATGTGTCATTACTTAAACGTGATCAAGCAGCTACTCATCCTGAATTTTTTGGTTTTAACAGTTGGCTTCAAGTACAACAATTCACTGAAAGACTAGAGGGTGAACATTTACTCAAGCTCACCAAATTAGTAGAACAGCACGGCGAGGCCAGTATTTTAAAAGCCCTAGAACACAGTTGCGAAGATGAAGCGCAGGCCGATTTAATTTTATCGACAGCCCATAAATCGAAGGGACGTGAGTGGGATAAAGTCATGTTAGATGATGATTTTTTTGCCCCCAAGTTAGCTACTGAAGTAAACCCAATCCCCTCATCTGAGCTAGCTAAAAACACCCCAAGCAAAGAAATAGAAATAAAAGGGCCAAATGGGCAAAATTATTGTATGGCAGCTGAAGAAATTAGGCTTTTGTATGTTGCCACTACCAGAGCCAAAAAAGCCTTACAAATACCCGAATGGAGTGCCCGGTTTTTCGAGTTGCATCAAGATAGTTTTTCACCAACTGCTTTGCTGCAAGTTCAGCCTGTTATGAATAAGCAAGCTAAGTCAGCACTTGTGCAAAATAGGCAAAATCCAGAGGCTAAAAATACTTCTGCGTTAATAAGCAAGCCAAGTGCAATCAATAGTGCTAGTCGTGATTCCTTCAAAATAAACGATAAGCAAAATATGGATTCGCCCGCTTTGCAAAGCCCCAACAGTAGTAAGCGCTATTATGAAAAAATGATCAATGCCCAGCTTTTATTTTGGGCCTCGCCAATAGGGGCTACTGTAATGGGCTTTATGAGTTTGCTATTATTTGCGGTCTTATTTTATTGGTTTAATCGCTACTAAACCCAATAAGCCCGACATACCTTTATGTGCTTTGCCCTCATTAATTTCAGCGGTGTAAGTGCTTAAATCTAAAAACTCATAGCCAGGCAAAAGTTCTTTCATTAGCTCAGCGTCATATAAATGACTTAACATACCAGGGCCACCGGTATTAAATTGTAGTTGTTCTGCGGTGTAACCTTGAATCAACATACAGCCACCCGGTTTTAAACAAGTATGCATTTTGGCAAATAACAAGGCTCGGTCAGCTGGGTTCACAAACTGAAAAAATATGCCCACTACATTGTCGTAGTATTCATTTTTCCAATCAAAAGATTGCCAGTCAGAACAAACAAAATTAACTTCAACTTGGTTTTTTTGTGCCAATAACTTGGCTTTTTCAACTGCATTTTCAGCAAAATCAAATGCGTCAACTTGCAAACTCTGCCCTGCTAACCATACACTGTTACGACCTTCGCCATCGGCGATAGCCAAGGCATTGCCCGGTTTTAAAAAATGTCCGTTTGCTTTTAGGTATTCGTTAACGGCTTCACCAAAAATAAATTCTTCGGTAGCAAAACGTTGTTCCCAATTGGCTTTTGGATTGGTAAATGGAGTTGTCATAGGGTTTAGTCAAAAGAGGGAGTAGAAGGTTGGGCAATATTTTTACCAGCCGCTATCCAAGCATCTATTCCGCCAGCAATTGATTGCACTTGTAAATAACCCATTTCTTTTAAAGAGGCGGCACACAAAGCTGCACGACCACTGGTTTTGCAATACAAAACAATTTTGCTGTCTCGGGCACTTAAAACAGGATGCTGTCCAATTTTAAATTCCAGCATACCCCTAGACATATGAACAGCGCCAGGAATATGGGCCACAGCATATTCATCTGCCTCGCGTACATCAATCAATACATCTGCTTGGGCAATCGCTTGCTCGGCTTGATCAAGACTAATTTCTTGTGTGTGGGCTTTTGCCGCTTGTACTAAATCATGAGGGGTTTTCATATGCTTAAGTTTCCTAAGAAAAAATCAAAAATAAGGTTTTGTATATAAATAAGTAATGACTAATATTATAATCAAACAATTCATCTTGTAGGGGTTGGCAATAAAAAAGCCTTTTTAGGGCAATTGAATGTCCCATAAGGGGCTTGATATTGCTCTTCATCACTCTTAAGCGCATTCATGCCACAGTTGTGTTCGGTCTATATACTTGGTTTTTACTCATAATAATTTTTATGGGTTTTAAAATCAGTTCAATGGCCCATTCCAATCTACACCATGCTTGTATTACCTGAGTTATGCCACGTTTTCTTAGTAGAGCAGATCTGAATTAAAAATGGTGCTATTTTTTATTGTTTTTAAAATAAAGGGTAAAAAAAATGCCTATTACCATTCAAAGTGAGCCTTGCATTAATGAAGATTTTTTATTCAGTGTATGCACCGAATGATGGTGAGATTTACAGAGTTTCCTCAATTGAACGGAGAAAAAAATGAGTATTTTGGGTCAATTAAAAACCACTTTAGTGAGCATTTTTGCTGGTGTTTTATTAACAGCCTGCTTTTCTAGTCAAGATGCTAATGAGTCAGTTAGCCTAGATCAGGCTAAAGAAATGTTGGAGGCAAAATCTGCTCTAGTAATTGATGTTCGTGAAACCGAAGAGCATCAAAGGGGCGTTGCAGCAGGTATGCAATTATTGCCTTTGAGCCAACTCGCTCAAAGAGTCAATGAAATTCCAAAGTCTTCTGACAAAACTATTTTATTAATTTGTAATACACAAAACAGATCACCTAAAGCACAAAAAATCTTAAAAGAGAATGGCTACCAAAATGTGAAATGGGTACAAGGAGGCATGAGCGAATGGAGTCGCAGATCGTGGCCAATGACCAAGCCTTGAATATTCAAGTTTAGGATTTTTATTAGCTAGCGCGTAAAGCCTCGCCCTTCAAAGGCGGTTGCGAAAAAGGGGCGTCAAGTTGTAGGCTTTTTAAATTGCTCACACAAATCGGGCCTAGTAATGGGTGGTATATTGATGACTCGGTCATAGAGGCTTGAGTCTTGCGTACCAAGGTTTTCTAAGAATCCATAACTTATGGTGCTGTCTTGTAAATGCGGCTTTAACCATTGTTTAACCCCTATATCTTTACGAGTATGGCCATTGCCTGCAATCAGTACTACGCCTTTAGGGTTTTGCACCAAGGCTTGTTCTAGTGTGTAGGCCATCCAGACATCACGGGCAATTTGTGCTTTAGCCATTGGATTTAAAAACTGAGCTGGCATTTGCCCGCAATGACCCTCATCAACCGCTTTTATTTGAGCATTTAAAATAGTCGTGGGTAATTCTGTTTCTAATTTTAATGCGTCAATTAGTGTCGCAGGAAGGCTGGCTTTAAAACCTTGCTTCATCACCGCAGAAGCATCTTGTCGCGATAAATTGCCCGCCACAATTATTAATTTATATTGGTAAGCCAATTCAATTAAGCCCTTGTACAAAGCCCAATCCCAGTTTTTTTGATTGAGTTTTTCAATAAAACAGTTGGCATTCGAGCAGTTATTAAAGGCTTCGGTAGCCAGCTTTTGTTGTTCTTTATCTAGTTGTTCTAAAACCAAGCTCGGTCGCCAACCTTGTTCTAGTGCTTGTTGAAGTAATTGCTGGCGCAATAAATGGCCTTGTGCATTATCATGAACTTCGCCCATTAACCAAATAGTGTGCTGGGCTAGCGGGGTGGCTAAACTTGGTGAGCCAGCGCTTAAACACACTAGACTTAGCATTAGGTGAAGCAAGATGCTTTTTGGAAAGTGTAAAACGAGTTTCATGGAGTTGATTGTTTAGCAAAAAATGAATATTAAGCTTTTTGGTTGTAATGAAAATCAATGAGAAAAAACAGTAATTTAAAAACTGCTTTTACAATCGGTGTGCTTGATTATTCATTCAACTAATGATTTAGTTCCTTAGTCTATTGAGACCATCTGCAACAACACAAGCAAGCGCATTCATGTGCTGGATGGCTTGGTTCTATTGGGTCGGCTTTTTTACCCGCAGATTTAGCTATGGGTATTAAACTCCGCCTAATAGGCAAGTCTATTCTGAATCATGCGTGTAGATCTTGAGTTGAGTTTTGATAAGTGGTAATTCTCTCATATTAGTTGTTTCGCTTACTTTATATTAAAGGCCAATATGTTTTCTAGCCACCGAGATGAAAGTCAATCTGTAGCCTTGTATTGGGATTTCGAAAATTTGCATGCCAGCTTGGTAGAGGATAAGTTTGGCGAAGGTTTTTATAGTAAACCTGACGGTCGTTTTAAAGCACAAGAACCACTAATAGACGCACAAGCTATAGTGGAATTAGCGGCCTCTTTTGGGCCTATTGCGATTAATAGAGCCTACTGCAATTGGCAATATTTTGGACGATACCGCGATGCTTTATTACAAGGTGCAGTCGAGTTAATTCAGTTGTTTTCTCCTGGCTCTAGCGCAAAAAACGGTGCTGATATTAAATTATGCTTAGATGCCATGGAGGACATCAGCCGATTTTCACATATTGGTACAGTGATTATTGTGGGTGGCGATAGTGACTTTATGCCCGTGTCACAAAAGATAAAAGCCGCAGGCAGAACTTTGGTGGGTATTGGCACTAGAAAATCCACTAATCGTCATTGGGCCAAGAGTTGCCATGAGTTTAGATATTACGAAAACCTAGTTGATCCTGTTTCGGGTCAGCTATTGGGGGTGGAAGATGCATTGACTACGCCAAGTAATAAAACCTCTGATCCAGCCATTGAAATGTTTAAGCGTGCCATTCGTTTATTGGGTGAAACCAAAGGTGATGCTTGGGTCAATAAAGGCGCAATTTGGCATATGATTAAAAGGCTAGATCCTACCTTTGATACCAAAGATTACGGTTTTGTGAACTTCCCTGCCATGGTCAAAGCCATGGAGCCTTTAATTGAAATTCGCAAAGGTGAATCAGACCAAGTGGTTAAACTAAAAACGAATTAAAATTAATTGAAAGGTCTTTAATTAGATGGCTTCTTCATTACCGATTTTGTACACCTTTAGACGTTGCCCTTACGCTATGAGGGCAAGGTTAGCCCTTAAGATGGCTTCAATTGAATATGAAACTCGTGAGATTGAATTAAAAGCAAAACCTGCATCTATGCTGGCCTTATCTCCCAAAGCCACAGTACCTGTTTTATGCTTGCCCAATGGGCAAGTACTAGAGCAGAGTTTAGATATTATGGTGTGGGCAATTCGACAAATGCCACAAGCCCAGCAACTATTAGACAGCACAGATCAACAATTAATAGGACCTCATGTACAACAATGGATTGATGTCAATGATGGCTCCTTTAAAGTCTTATTAGACCGATTTAAATATTTCAACCGATACCCAGAACACTCACAACTCTACTACCAAGAGCAGGCCTGCATTCAAATGTTAAAACCCATGAACTCATGTCTTGCAGGGCAAGCCTTTTTGGGTGGCGAGCATTTTAATTTGGCCGATTTGGCATTGTTTCCGTTTGTTAGGCAGTTTGCAAAAGTGAGTGATGATTTATGGTTGCAACTCAATTTACCGCATTTAAAAAAATGGTTAGAG
>CAZKWC010000073.1:0-14087 GCA_964556425.1 uncultured Limnohabitans sp.
GTGCGTTAGCCTCATCTAACTCGCAGCCTTGCGGGAATCTGAAGCTGGCACTTTGCCCTCGTTTTTTAAACCTTGGAAATTTGGTGAACAGTCTCAAGGGTGTCTCAAGTCGAATGATTCGTCAAAAAAATACCCAAGCATTGCAAAAAAACTGTGGGGTGGCGCGTTGTGGTCTCCTAGCTATTTCGCCGGCAGTTGTGGTGGAGCACCTATCGCCGTCATTCGTCAATACATAGAACAGCAACAAACACCGCACTGATTGACAACCCATGGGCCTGCTTTGCAGTCCTGCGCTTACATCCCCGCCCTGAAGAGAGAGGTTTTACGCGCTAGCCGATAAAAAATAGGCGGCTAGTAAAACCATATGTAAGTCTTTGATAAAGCATTCAGTAGTGCAGACTCTTTCTACCCTTTGAGAACCCACAGAATTAACTATGGGTGTCCCAAACTGTAAAATGCTTGATTTAAGTTTTTTTGTATAACTACTCTCTCAATTAATAACTGAATGTACGTTATTTGGCATCAACCAGGGTTTTAATTTGTGCCAAGGCACTAGGATCTTCCATTGTGGTTAAGTCGCCTGGGTCACGTCCTTCACATACAGCCTGAATAGCACGACGTAACAATTTACCACTCCGTGTTTTGGGTAGTGCATTAACAAAACGTACTCGAGCAGGCCTTGCAACCGCTCCTAATTGAGTGTCAACCACCTTCATAACTTCGGCTTCAAGTTTAGCAATGGCTTCTGGACTGGTTAAGCCACTGGTATCTTTAGCAATTGCAAATGCCATGGCTACTTGACCTTTTAAAGTATCTGCCACACCCACTACCGCTACTTCCGCCACATTCGGATGGCTAGAAATACTTTCCTCAATTTCACGAGTGCCTAGTCGATGACCTGCTACATTAATCACATCATCAGTTCTGCCCAAAATGAAGAAATAGCCATCTTCATCTTTAATACCCCAATCGAAGGTAGAGTAAACCATCTTGCCAGGAATACTTGTCCAGTAGGTATTAACAAAACGAGCATCATCTTGCCAAACGGTTTGCATACATCCAGGTGGCAATGGACCTTCAATGGCTACTACCCCTTTTTGATTAGCACCATGCAATTCTTCGCCTGTATTTTCATCAAATAATTTGACGTTGTAGCCGTACATCGCAATACCAGGGCTACCAAACTTGCTTGGTTTTTTCTCTACGCCATTGGCAATGGTTAAAATAGGCCAGCCTGTTTCGGTTTGCCAGTAGTTATCAATAATAGGTACATTTAAACCCTCGCTAATCCATTTAGCGGTAGTTTCATCAAGGGGTTCACCCGCTAAATACAAAGCCTTTAGACTGCTCTTGTCATATTTTGTTAAATAAGCAGGGTCTTGTTTACGCAAAACACGTACGGCAGTAGGCGCAGAGAACATACGTGTGACATTGTATTTTTCGACTAATTGCCACCAAATTCCTGGGTTTTCTTCGCCTTGCAAGCCTCTTGTTGGTAAACCTTCATACATGATGGTAGCCATACCTGCAATTAAGGGACCGTAAACAATATAACTATGACCAACTACCCAGCCAATATCACTGGTGGAGAAGTAAGTTTCGCCAGGAACCGCCTCAAAAATATGCTGCATACTGGCTGCCAAAGCAACTAAATAACCACCAGTGTCACGCTGTACACCTTTGGGTTTACCTGTAGTACCACTGGTATAAAGTGTATAACTTGGGTGTGTGGATTCTAGCCATTCACACTCTACTTTGGCATTAAGAAACTTTTCTCTTAAAACCGAATAATCAAAGTCACGACCTTCTTGTAAATTGAGGGGTGCAAGACCACGATTAATCATTAAAACAGCAGTCGGTTGATGATTGGCCAACTTTAATGCTTCATCTAACAAAGGTTTATAGGGCACTACTTTGCCGCCACGTGAGCCAGCATCTGCACTGACCACTACAGTTGGGGTGGAATCATCAATTCTGGAGGCTAATGAACCAGATGCAAAGCCGCCAAACACAACGCTATGCAATGCACCAATACGTGTACAAGCCAACATTGCAAAGGCCGCTTCTGCAATCATTGGCATATAAATTAAAACACGATCGCCCTTTTTAACACCTAATGACAACAATGAAGCAGACATACGCTGTACTTCAGAGTGCAGGTCAGCAAAAGTGTGTACAACTTCTTTACCTGTCTCGGTAGAAACTTCAATAATGGCTGCTTGATTAGCGCGTTTTTCGAGATGCCTATCAATGGCGTTATAACAAAGATTGGTGGTACCACCAACAAACCATTTAGCAAATGGCGGGTTGGAGTAATCACAAATTTGTACAGGAGAATCTTTCCAATCGACTAATAATGATTGTTCTTGCCAAAAAACATCGGGTTGTTGCAAGGATTTTTGATAAAAATCAGTGTATTGGGTCATGTAAAGTCTCCGGTAAGCAATTTTTTTAAAGCGAAAGCAAATTATCAAATTCAATTGATATTGAAAGAACCCTAGCATTACTTCTTGGCGCACTACGGCACTATTTGGTATAGCTTATTTTGAAGAGTTTTTTTAAACTCACACCGTATAGATGAGTGCAAAAAATAGCTAAATAAGCAAATCCATTAGCTACCATTTGTGCAATTGGCGAGTTTTGCTAAAGGGTCTTTAATAATTTCATAATTATTGATTATTTACTGTCACAGTGCTTACTTTTTGAGTTTTTAGTCCAATTAGTCGCAACTTTTTTAATGTTTATTTAAATAAAGCCTGAACTTGCTTAAAAAGTTCGTGTTCTGCACTACCCAACCATTCAAAAGCCACCATTTCTGCTGTGACTAATTCTGCCCCGGCACCCGCTAAGCGATCATATGCGGCATCGCGACTTCTTTCAGTTCTAGAAGAACACCCATCTATCACAATCCAAACCTCGAAATCCTCTTCCTCTAATAAAGATAAGGCTGTCTGTAATACACAAATATGGGACTCAACACCCGCAATAACAACAGCTGGACGTTGGAGTCCTGGCTCCTTTTTAAGATGCTTTGGAACACTTTTAGCATTCGGTGAGGCTTTTGGCGTACCAATTTCGCGAAGGGTTTCAACTAGTCCTTCTTCACAAGCATCAAAAAACATTTTGGGTAAAGTGGCTACAAATGGAGCATCAATTGCAGCCACTGTTGGACCTAATTTTTCAGGATTTTGTTCTGTAACTATAATGGGCACGCCTAACATGGTCGCTGCTTTAGCAAGCTTATTGACATTGCTTAAAATGAGATCTGACTCAAATATAGCTGGCATTAAACGTTCTTGTAGATCAATGAGTACGAGTTGCGAAGATTTGGCTGAAAGTAACATAGTAATTAATAATAGGGTAAATAAGGCAACGAAATTTTCGTTCAGAAAGAGCTAGCATAATTCAACCCAGCCAACTTTGAACAATCCTTAACGTGAATATCAGTTGTTTTTAGCTTTCAATGTTGATTCTAGAGGAAAATAACACTTGAAAAGTGATGAATGGTCTTGCAGTTAAACTCAATACAAGCTGGCCTCGTATAGATTGGACGGTTGTGCGAATTTTGCCTAGTCATAGGTTTTAGAAAAGTCAAAAAAACACGGATATATGACAACCAAGTCAGTCTTACTAAAAGGTCTCAAACTTTTATAAGTTCTCTTTTTGTGTAGCGCATTAACACATCACCCATGTGGGCATTTGAACGCTAATCATTTTGGTTGCCCTTCACTAATGAGTTTGCCTTTCCGACTCCAAAACCCCACTAGGCTAACTAGAACATTAATCATTACAACCCAATTAACCCGCAACAAGCTATTCAATCTAGATTGATGAAATGCTAAGTCATTATTTGTGACAGACTTTGCAATTTTTTACATATAAAGCCCCATTTCGTTTATTTTATTCAAAATAAACTGGTACATTAAAATTTAGTATTAAAATCAATCGTTTAATAGTCATTTCTGAATCGACAAAAGTGTAACAAATCAAAAATTTTTAATTGATTTATTAATAATAAATGTTAATTTAGAACTTCAGCTTTGATTTTAACTTAATCGTCAAATAAACGTTATAAACTTCCATTAATCGATCACTTTAAATAAGTTTTTTCTTTGTTAAAAAATATTGCTAATACTTTCAAATTGACCAATTCGATTGACACTCACTCCCACAATTAGTACTATAAGAGCATGAAATTAAATCTCAATTTAAAACTACGTCAAATCACTTTATCGATTACTATTTATAGTAGCGTAAGTATGCTTGCGTGCTTTGGTTCTATTGCCAATGCAGCTCCATCAGGCACTGAAACCAACTCAATTCAAACCACTAATATTAATGGCTCAAGCGCTTTAACCAATAGTTTGAATTCAGCAATTGCAATCGCAAATGCGAATGCGAATCAGTCATCGAATAACACGGTTAATACCAACAATACCAACAGCAATAACTCAAGTTCATCCATCAATAATGGTGCGATTAATTTTGTAACCAACTTTACTACCCAACTTGATAAAGCAAGTCAAGCTGTTTCAGATACCGCCAATGGTTTAGTTAGTACAGCATTTGGATTTTTAGGTGTACCTTACAAATTCGGTGGTACCGACACTGAAACTGGCATTGACTGCAGTGCATTGGTAATGCTTATTTACAAAGAATCATTGGGTATGGTACTACCACGTACCGCTGCCGAGCAAGCTAAGGCATCCCAATCGATTGATGAAAAAGACATGAAACCCGGCGATTTAGTGTTTTATAACACGATGAAAAGAACCTTTAGTCATGTGGGTATTTATATTGGTGACGGCAAGTTTATTCATGCCCCGCGAACAGGTGCACTTGTTCGCGTAGAAGAAATGGATCAAACCTATTGGAAAAAACGTTTTGATGGTGCTCGCAGAGTTATAGCCCAAAGTCCTAGTATTAAAGCTCAATAAGCTGAATTCAGACGGCAACTTATCTTTGCTTTATCGGCTGACAATTAGGCTTATTTTTAAGCATACAGTTTTTAATCTTTTAATGACTGAATCAACCAGTTTCTTAGTTGCATAGCGGCACTTTGATTTTGCGGATTTTCATTTTTTTTCCGATCTGGGTTAATTAACCAATACCCGTAGGGCCCCCTCATTTCTCTTGTATCTACCTGAATTAATTGTTGATTGTGTAATTCATTTTCAATCATTACTCTGTCAACTAATGCAATCCCAGCCCCTGCTACTGCCGCATTAATGGCTTGATCTAAGGTGCTAAAAGTGATACCCGCTTGATTAAAATGTTGATTATTTTGCGAGTTAACAAACCATTGACGCCAAATTGGTAATAGTGAGCCATCATTATTCAGTAAATGTAATAATGTAAAGTCACTAATTTGAAGAAATGAATTTTTACTCCAAATATTGGGGCTTGCCACTACCACATGTCGCTCAAGATGCAATAATTCCGATTCACCATGTGGCCATGGTGAATTATTAAAAATGAGGCAACAGTCATATCTTTGTGCTTGAATATGACTGGTCACAAGATCGGTGGTAATACTCAAATCTAAATGTGGATATTGTTCTTGGAATTGTCTTAATCGAGGAGCTAACCATCTAGACGCAAAAGTAGTTGGCACATTTACCAATAGCTTTTGCCTTGTCAATGAAGGTTTAATTTGGTTTAAACCATCTTCTAAAATTTTAAAAGCCTGTGACACTGTTTGAGCTAAGTTTTCCCCTGATTGGGTGAGAACTAACTCATGATGCTGCCTTACAAACAATGCTAAACCAAGACTGTCTTCTAGAGCTTTAATCTGACGACTCACTGCCCCCTGAGTCACATGCAATTTATTAGCCGCTTTTGTAAAACTTTTTGTTTGGGAAGCAATATAAAATACTCGGAGCGTATTAAGTGGAGGTAATCGGGCCATTTTTTGAATTAATAGAATCACTAATCGCAACTGTAACACTAAAAAACTAAATCTTGATGTTTTAAACCTTCAGCTCGCTAGCGAAGATGCTTGGCCAGTTTATACCCTATTGCCAATCATGGGGAGGGAAAAACAAGTACTGAGAAATAGGTTACAAATGATTGTTATGTTATCTGTAGCATAACTCAAGCCAAACAGTCTTGGTACGAATAATTAAAAGAGACTAGGTGGATTTTTGAACACTAAAGTCATTGCCAAAGATGTAAAGCCGACCAATTAGTTAACCTAAGATCCTACCATGAATGCGGGCAAACGATTAACCACAAGCTTATTACGTCTCCGATTGAAATTTATATACCGCAAATAATCCAAAAAACCCGGTAATAACAAACAATGCTGTTACACCAATTTGAGGCGATAAATCTAGAAAAATTCCACCTAAAAATGGGGCTAAAACTCCACCAGTCGTATAGGCCAAAACCAACACTGCAGTGGCATTAATTAATTCATTTCCACGCGTACTTGAACCAACGTTAATCATGGAAAGTGTGTAAAGGCATCCCCCAACACCACCCCATAAAAAAGCAATTAGATAAGAAGCATTAGCCCAATAAAAAATAATCGGTAGAAGGCAACTTAGAGCAGCGTTTAAAATCGCACACCATTTGAGTAGTATCCACCTCGTATGTGCAACTGAATGATTATGAGTTTCTGCCCTTTGAATCATTTTGTCGGACAATAAACCGACCGGAATCATCATTACTGCACTACCTAAGCCGCTTGCGGCCACCAACCATGTAGAACCTACCTCACCTAATTGGATGGATAAGCCCAATAAAGGTAAAAAGGTACTTAGACCGCTTTCAAAAAAACCACCTAACAATCCAGCACACATTACTAATGGATGAGCAGCTAAGGCATGTAAAATTCCCCTAATTCCAAATGAGGTGGCTGAGTTTTCGTGATTACCAGGTAAATTGGGAATAAATAAAGTCGCTAACCAACCAATTAGCATAGTAAAAAAGACAAAATACAAAGCTTGTATTCCGGCCCCTAATATCGCCAACACAGCAGGCCCAATAAAAAAAGTGGCGCCTACAAGGGTTTCAAAAATACCTATATAGCGCCCTCTTTTTTCGGTGGGAGCTAACTCTGCAATAAGTGATTCAGCCAAAATCCATCTAACACCACCAGCCATACCGGCTAATAATTCAAGTACAAACCAAATAGGTATTGAGTTGCTTAAAATAACACCAGCCGCAGCCAAACAAGGCATACCTGCCGACAAAATCATAGTATTTTTTTTGCCTAGTGTTTTAGTAATCCAGGAGACAAATGGGGTAACCATTAAAATGCCCAACATACCAGTTGCACCAAATACACCCGATATAGTGTTAGAGACGCCTTGTTGTTTGAGTAAAAACAACAGCAAAGGGCCAAGCATTAATACACCTACTAAAATAAAAAAAGTAGATATAAAAATGCCAAAAATTCCTAAGCTCGATGGTTTAATTGTCATACAAAAAGTGATTCAATATAAAAAAGTGTTCTAAAAGCGGTAGAACTAGGTTCCAAGCGACTTATTGTTTTTGATAATAAAATTAATCGGTAAAGCACTACTGCAAAACTCAATAATTAAGATATTGCGGTCAGTTGAAATAAACTATTCGTTTAATTTTAAATCTCATAACCTTGATTACAGATAAAAACTCATACCGAATTGGTGCTTTATGCACCAACCTTATTTACCATTTTCAGAGTTTTGCTTTAAGCTACTTCACTTCGTTGTTATTTTTTAAATTTTGCAAATGCAGCCTCCATCGCTGTGGCCGTTTTATTACCCGATTGCAAATTGGGTTGACTCTTTGCTTGAAATTTTTGCCCTGTATGTGATTGACCTGCCGCACCGTGGGATTTAGCATTTGCACCCGACTGCACAAGCACATCTAACTTCATGGTAAGACTAATTCTTTGTCTTGATTGATCGACCTCTAACACTTTCACCTTGACTACATCGCCAGTTCTAACCACTTCTCGGGCATCGGTAATAAATTTATGACTTAGTTGGCTGACGTGAATTAATCCATCTTGGTGAACACCTAAATCTACAAAGGCACCGAATGCTGCAACGTTACTCACTGTACCACTTAACACCATGCCAACTTGAAGATCTTTGATGTCTTCAATACCTTCGTTGAAACGAGCCACTTTAAAATTACCGCGTGGATCACGGCCTGGTTTTTCTAGTTCTTGTAACAAATCTTTGACGGTGATTACACCAAATTTTTCATCGGTGAATGACTCTGGATGAAGTGGTTTGAGCACTTCAGATTTACCCATAATTTTATCAATAGGTAAATTAGTTGCTTTTAATATTTTTTGAATGAGCGGGTAGGTTTCAGGATGAACACCCGTCATATCAAGGGGGTTATCACCGCCTGTTATTCTTAAAAAGCCAGCACATTGCTCGAAAGTTTTAGGACCTAAGCCCGACACTTTTAACAAATCTTGCCTATTTTTAAAACCACCATTTGACTCACGGAAACGAACTACCGATTGAGCCACATTTTGCGACAAACCAGAGACTCGACTTAATAAAGGAACACTAGCAGTATTGAGATCAACACCCACTCCATTCACACAATCCTCTACTGCGCTATCTAGGCTGCGAGCCAACTCAGATTGATTCACATCATGTTGATATTGCCCCACTCCAATAGATTTTGGATCGATTTTAACCAACTCAGCGAGTGGATCTTGTAGTCGGCGAGCAATACTTGCTGCACCTCTTAAACTCACATCAATGTCGGGCATTTCTTTACTGGCGTATTCACTCGCACTATATACAGAAGCACCCGCCTCGCTTACGACCATTCTTTCGATGGCATGGCCAGGCATTAAACTCGCCAATCGCTTGATTAAATCAGCGGCTAATTGATCTGTTTCGCGGCTAGCGGTACCGTTGCCAATTGCAATTAAATCGACTTTATGTTTGACACACAAAAGTCCTAGGGTGTGCAATGAACCTTCCCAATCTTTACGAGGTTCGTGGGGATAAACAGTAGACGTATCGACTAATTTACCAGTGGAATCGACAACTGCCACTTTAACACCGGTGCGAATACCTGGATCTAATCCCATTACCACTTTGCTACCAGCAGGCGGAGCTAATAACAAATCTCGGAGGTTATCGGAAAATACTTTAATAGCGACAGATTCTGCAGCCTCACGCATACGACCAAATAAATCTCTTTCTGAGGATAGGCTGAGTTTGACACGCCAAGTCCAAACTACACATTTTTTAATAAAGTCGTCGGCGGGGCGAGATTGATGTGACCATTTAACAAATTGTGCAACACGTTGTTCAGCTGGCGAAATAGCTTTAGGATCGTCGTGTTGTGGTGCTTGTAATTTAACCTCTAAAATACCAAGGCTTCTGCCCCGTAAAACAGCTAATCCACGATGTGAAGGAACCTTAGAAATAGCTTCTGAATAATCAAAATAATCTCGAAATTTGGATATATCTGGGGCATTGGCATCTTTATCTGTTACCAACTTGCTTTGTAACTGCCCCTCTTGCCACAACCACTCTCTAATGGTTTGCACAAGCATTGGTGACTCGGCCCAACGTTCGCATAAAATTTCACGAACACCATCTAACACCAAAACTGTGTTGGAAAAATCAGGTTTTTTATCTTCACCAGCGACTGGCTCAACAAAAGGAATTACAAAAGCTTGGGCTTCATCGGTGGGATTTAAATTGGGGTTAGCAATTAATAAGTCGGCTAATGGTTCAAGACCGGCTTCTTTAGCCATTTGCGCTTTAGTGCGTCGCTTTAATTTAAATGGTAAATAAATATCTTCAAGTTCTTGTTTAGTTTTAACGTTGGCAATTGCATTTTGCAATGCCGGAGTTAATTTTCCTTGCTCTTCAATCGCCTTTAACACCGTGATGCGCCTATCGGCTAATTCACGCAAATATTCAAGGCGAATTTGTAATTCACGGAGTTCAATATCATCAAGGCCATTGGTATGTTCTTTGCGATAACGAGCAATAAATGGAACGGTGGCACCGCCATCTAGGAGTTCTACAGCCGCAGTCACTTGCTCGGGACGCACTTTTAATTCAAGTGCAATGATTTGAATAATATCGGACATGGATTTAAAAAGAAGAAAATTCTAAAGAACAGCACCAAAAAATTGAGGCTTAAGTTTTAACTGTATAAAAATACATTCAATCTCATTTTAGCAAAAAAAAGAAGCCTATCGACATTTTAGGAAAAAAATGAAGACAAACAGATGGTAAGTTCAGCTGTATACGCCTAATTAAAAAAAGTGAATACTTTGAGCAACTTCTAAAGTAAAAATACAAACTATCATTATAGTTTTACTTAAAGTTAGCAATCAATTCAATCTAAGAAAGACTTTGTTCTAGAACTAGGTTACTAAAAATCGAATGTTAAAAAATATTGTAGTTTTATTACTAAAGGAAACTACCATGGCTTTGAAAAATAAAACAATTGCCACTTACTTCCTTCTTACTTGTGCACAAAACAATTAGTGTTAAATAAAAATTAAATAACAATCTCCAGTAGATGAAATAAATTATCAAATATAAATATTATCTATTATTATATTTTGAATCATTTGAACTCGGTTGAACAAGTAAATAAAGTAAATATAAATTAAATAGTGGGAAAAATGAAAATAAAATTAACCAGCCCGATTTATTAACGTCATGCAACCTTCTAACTAGAATAGATAGAGTAGGAATTATTAAAATAATTTGAAATAATCCTATAAAAATACTATTACCATTATAATAATTTATTAAATATAAAATTGACAATATCAAAACATAATAAAATACATACATCCAATATTCTCGACGAGTTGATCGCCCCTCAAAATTGGCATAATTACGTATTCCTAAAATAAATTCATGCATATTCATCTCTATTATAAAGAGATGAATAATCGTTTAAAATTTGGTATTAATTCTTACAAATACTATCTTTTATTACTATTGCATAAATTAATTAAAAAATAAATTATAAAAACAATTTAAAATATTAATTTTAAGGCTAAATCAAGTATCATTAAATCCATTATTTATTTTATTTTTTTAATCTTAATTAATCTTGAGGTAAGCGGATCAATTACGATTTCAAAGCCCTCATCTTCAATTTCAGCATTATTGCTTGTTACACTTATTTCTTGCTCCGCTTCAACCGTAGCAACTTTAAAGCTAGGAGTAACATCTTCATTAGTAGGAGCTAAAGATAAAACCTTTTGCTCTAACTGTACCAATCCTGGGCTAATAGTTTGTTGTGTAAATTCACTTTCTACGACAGCTCTGCTGATTGGAAAACTACGGGAAAACTGCAACCATGGTCCTGTATTTTTACCCAATTTTATACTCTGTGCTGGAATTGATTTCTTTAATAAATCCACGGCCTTTTTCTTAGCAATTTCAGCTTGTTGCCGAATTAAAGTTTCTTGTTTTAATAACTCTTCTTGTTTTTGTAAATCCTGTTGCTGTTGTCTTATTAAAGCTAATTGCTTGTCTTCAGCTATTTTTTTTTGTTTTTGTTTTTCTTCGGCAATTTGTTTTTGTAGCTCTGCATCAGCCTTATCAGATAGTAACTTTTCTTGGGCTGCCTCAATTATCCACTTTTTTGAACTTTCCTCTAAAATTTCGGCTAAAGTAAAACGCTCAGAGGCTTTTGCCAACTGGATCGCATTTCTTTTAGCCCCATTCAAAATAGTAGGATCAGCTTCTTGACTCAATAAATATAATACTGATTTTTCATCACCATATAGTGTAGCCATCATTAATGGTGTATTTCCACTTGGCGAAATTGCATCAATATAAGCATATTTATCTATTAAAAACTTCATAATATCAACGCGACCAGCACTAGCAGCATAATGCAATGGAGTCCAACCTGTTTTATTAACATCAGCTCCTCTATATATTAATAACTTTACTAAATCCAAATTACCTCTAAGACAAGCTAGCATTAATGGAGTTTCATCGGATTGATTTCGTAAATCTATTTTAATTTTTTTGTGATTTATTAAATATTTAGCGGTTTTAAAAGCATTTTCTAAAATGGCAGCATTTAATAAAGAATTACCGCTGGGTAAAATTGTATTTGGATCATAACCCTCTTCAATTAACTCCTTCACACCTTCTGCACTATCACGGCTTATATATTTTAAATAATCATCATTTAAATTGGCAAAAGCATGCAAATTAGTCATGAAGATAAAAATAACAAAAATGGCTTTGCTTAACAATTGCATATAAATGAGTGACTTAGTTAAAGTGAAATGTTGGGTTGAAATAACTTATCAAAATTTTGACTGGTTATTTCTGCCACCTTTTCAATATCCATTCCTCTTAATTGAGCAATTTCTTTGGCCACAAAAGGAACATAGGCCGGTGTGTTAGTTTTACCTCTATAAGGAATAGGGGCTAAATAAGGGCTATCAGTTTCAATTAACAATCGATCTAAGGGAACAAAACGCGCCACCTCCTTTAAATCAAGAGCTGTTTTAAAGGTCACAATACCAGAAAGTGAAATATAAAAACCCATATCTAACGCAGCCCTAGCTACCTCTAGCGTTTCTGTGAAACAATGAAAAACTCCACCAGCTTGTACGGTAGCGCAATCCACTGCCCCCTCAATTGAAGGACTCATACCAGCTTCACCTTCTTCTTTTAATATTCTTAAGGTGTCTTCACTTGCACTTCTGGTATGTATTACCAATGGTTTTTGGGCTATTCGAGCTGCCCTTATATGCGTTCTAAATCTGGCCCTTTGCCATTCCATTTGATCAAGGCTACGTCCTTCAAGCCGGTAATAGTCAAGACCAGTTTCACCTATGGCTAAAACTTTTGGTAATGAGACTAACTGAACGAGTTGTTCGATGGTGGGTTCTGTAACATCTTCATAATCCGGATGAGTTCCGGCGGTAGCCCAAATGTGAGGGTGAGCCAATGCAATTTGATGAACTTCTTGAAACTCCTCCATGGTGCAACAAATGGTCATGGCTCGGCTGACCTGTGCATTTTGCATAGCAGATAATATTTCAGTCATTTGTGACTGAAGTTGCGGAAAATTGAGATGGCAATGTGAATCGGTAAACATAAGCTATTATCCTTTTTTCTGGTTTCTTTTTTGATAACAAATTGTTAATTCTTGTACTTGTTACTTGTGATATACATTTATTTTAAAAGCTATTAAATAGATCACAATAAAATTACTCGTATATGATCAAGTAGGACAACAAGTTGAAATTTAAAATCTAAAAAGCCATAATAAATATTGCAAAAACCATAAGAATTACCGAGCACAGCCTATTTATTTGACATCAATATTTTACATTTCAATTTATAAATGCAACTTAGCAGACATTTACCCTACTCTAGCCTCTAGCCTCTAGCTATGCAATTTAAGTTATCTTATGAAAATTATTTTATGAACGACGTCAAAATCAAACCTGTATTTTTAACCTATCTTCTTTTTTTGACACTTACAACAGCTACTTCATTTGGTATAGCAAAAACGAATGAGCGAATTGTATTAATACCCAAACCAAAATCGAATGAAACTACACCTCGATTATTAAAGACCCTGCAAAAGTGGGATGAATCACAATTCAAAGAGGCGCAAGAATGTGAGGATATGGCAATTGATCACAACCCTAGTCTAAAAAAAGGGAAGGTTAATGAATTCTATGAATTGTCTTATTCTGTTTTGATTAACTCTGATAATTTGTACAGTGTTAGTGTAAAAACAGATAGGTATTGCGGCGGAGCTTATCCTTCAATTGATAATAATGTAGTCGTTTTTAATAAAAAAAATGGCTCTAAAATTGATCCTACTGATCTTTATAACATTACTGAAAAAACCAAACACGGATACACAATCAAACCAGCCATTCAGTTGCTAATTCGCTCTGCTCTACTTCGTGAAATAGACAAAGGTAGCATCCGAAAAAGTTGTTTGAATGTAATCCAAGAAGATACGATTGAATATCTAGATCAAGATACAGTTGGTTTGGGTAAAAATGGGCTTTACATTATGTACACTGGACCCCATGTAGTTGCATCCTGCTACAAGACTGTTGTTTTACCTTATCCGCAATTAAGTCGCTTTTTAAATAAGGC
>CAZKWC010000074.1:0-13948 GCA_964556425.1 uncultured Limnohabitans sp.
TCATCTGTGTAGTTTAGTGCGTTTGAGGTTAGTGCACTTCAGATTTGAGAACGCCGTTTTTAAAGTTTACAAAATTTTTTTACAAAAAATTGAATATAGATAATTTAGGTTTATTATTAATAGGTAGAGAATAATTATTCAAATTATCAGTGAATAATTGATTTTCCAAAAATGTAAAACCTCAATTATTGCGAAATGAATAAAATCAAGTTAACCCTTAAATATGTAATTTTGGTAATGGGTTTGTTTAACTTACATGTCAATAACTTAAATGCAGAGGTTATTGATAGCCAAAGTATTTTTAAAATTGAGCAGTTTCAATTGAATATACCTTCTACTCTTTTATTCGAGTCTGAGTTCTTAATTGGTGTAGTTTATGAAGATGTTAATCAAAATAACATTCAGGATGATAATGAAACAGGCATTGCTGGCGTTCGATTATTTACCGTAACAGGTAATCAAGTACAAACCGATGGAAACGGCCGATTTAATTTGCCGATTGATTTATCTAGAAGTCAAAGAGCTAGAAAATTATTAATTAAACTAGACACCAGTAGCCTTCCTTCCGGTTATACCGTCAGTACAGAAAATCCATTATTAATTCATAATGGATTTTCCACCCCTGTATCGGTTAACTTTGCAATAATAAAAAAATAAGCAAAAGTGGTCAATTGCTGATGAATGCAAAATCAATTAAATTGGCCTTACAAGCTATGCAAGGCCACGCCACTTAATACAACACTTTTTCTAGACTATTCGCAGCTACAAAACAGATTTCTATCGCCATAAACATTATCAACCCTTGCAACGGGTGACCAATATTTATTGGCTTTTAGTTCAGGTAAAGGAAAAGCTGCTTGTTCTGCAGAATACGGGGCACTCCAGTCAGCGCTTAATAAACAAGCTGCAGTGTGAGGGGCATTTTTTAAAGGGTTGTTATTTGCTGGCCAAGTGCCTTCTTCAACCATAGCAATTTCTTGTCTAATAGCGATCATGGCGTTAATAAAACGATCTATTTCATGTAGAGGTTCACTTTCAGTGGGTTCCACCATTAAAGTACCTGCCACTGGAAAACTCAATGTGGGGGCATGAAAACCAAAATCAATTAATCGTTTAGCGACGTCTTCAGCGCTAATCCCATTGGCCCCTCCGGTGCTTTCCTTTAAGGGTCTTAAGTCTAAAATACACTCATGAGCTACCCATGCTTTATCATTTTTATACAGTGTAGGAAAATATTCTTGTAAGCGCCGACTAATATAGTTGGCGTTCAGAATGGCAACTTGCGTCGCTTTAGTTAAACCCTGGGCACCCATCATACGAATATACATCCAACTAATAGGCAATACCGCTGCATTGCCAAGGGGGGCTGCTGATATGGCTCCTACAATAGTTCTAGCTGTGTGCTGATTATTATTAGAGGGTAAATAGGGTACTAAATCGGCCGCCACACAAACCGGTCCTACACCTGGACCACCACCACCATGCGGAATACAAAAGGTTTTATGTAAGTTCAAATGGCTCACATCACCACCAAATTGACCTGGCGCTGCCAAACCTACCAAGGCGTTCATATTAGCGCCATCAATATAAACTTTAGCACCATGAGAATGTACTAAGTCACAAAGCGCTTTTACCTCTGTTTCAAACACTCCGTGAGTGCTTGGATAAGTAATCATTACTACTGCTAGTTGTTCAGAATATTGCTCGCACTTGGCTTTCAAGTCTTGCATATCAATATTGCCTTTAGCGTCACAAGCTGTCACAACGACTTGTAATCCAGCCATTTGAGCACTGGCCGGATTCGTGCCGTGAGCAGAGGAGGGAATAAGGCAAATGGTGCGATGAGCCTGACCATTGGCTTTGTGAAATTCTTTCACTGCTAATAAGCCGGCATATTCGCCTTGGCTTCCTGCATTGGGTTGTAGGCTAATGCCAGCATATCCGGTAATGGCACACAACCATTTTTGTAATTGTTGATCTAATAAAGCATAACCCTTGCGTTGCGAAGCTGGCGCAAACGGATGGATATGAGCAAACTCAGGCCAAGTCATAGGAATCATTTCTGAAGTGGCATTGAGTTTCATGGTGCAGCTGCCTAGTGCAATCATACAACGATCAAGTGCCAAATCTTTATCGGATAAAGAACGGATGTAGCGCAGCATTGCGGTTTCGCTGTGATGAGAGTGAAAGACTTTTTGTGGTAAATAAGAGCTCGTGCGAATAAGCGTGCTGGGTAAAGCTAGTTGTAATTGCTCTGCTGCCACAACAGGGCAACCTGTATGAGGGTTGAGTTGAGGAATGGCTTTTCCTAGTCCTTGGGCAAATAAGGCTAATAAATGACCTACGTCATGGCCTGTCGTAGTTTCATCAAATGAAATACAAATACTAGCGTCATTAAAGATTCTAAAATTATATTCTTGATGCAATCCCATTCTCATAATGTCATGGGTTTTGGTCTGGCTTGGAATACACACCGTATCAAAACTGTACTGATTTTCACAAGTAATACCCATGCTTTGCAGTCCTATTCGAAAGAGGCTGCTTAAGCTGGCAATTCTTTTGGCGATTTTTCGTAAAC
Organism: uncultured Limnohabitans sp.; assembly: GCA_964556425.1. Lineage (GTDB taxonomy): Bacteria > Pseudomonadota > Gammaproteobacteria > Burkholderiales > Burkholderiaceae_C > JALQUL01. Next base: position 2,579 of record CAZKWC010000074.1, read on the forward strand.
CTTGTGGTCCATGGTAAACCGCATACATAGAGGCGACTACAGCAGGCAAAACTTGCGCCGTACAAATATTAGAGGTGGCTTTTTCTCGTCTAATATGTTGTTCGCGGGTTTGTAATGCGAGTCGGTAGGCTAAATTGCCTTGTGCATCTTTGCTAGCTCCCACTAAGCGTCCTGGCATAGAGCGTTTGAGTGCATCACTGCAGGCTAAAAATGCAGCATGGGGGCCACCGTTACACATAGGCATACCAAAGCGTTGAGTCGTTCCTATGGCAATATCGGCTCCTAATTCACCAGGAGGTTTTAAAATACATAAGGCTAATAAGTCAGTAGCCATAATCACAGAACCAGCACAACCCGTTATTTTTTTAGATTGAGTTTTGTACTGCGCTATCCATTCTTGATAATCTCTTACTTCGCCATTTAAGCTTGGGTATTGCAAAATAACGGCAAAACTTTCATTGTTGAGTGCTTCATCACCAGTGCAAATTTTTATTTCTAGGCCTAGTGGTTGGGCTCTAGTCTGAAGCACTGCCAAAGTTTGCGGATACACATCATCTGCCACATAAATAACATTTGATTTCGAGCTGCTAGAGCGTTTGGCCAGAGTCATGGCTTCTGCAGCTGCAGTTGCCTCATCTAATAAAGAAGCGCCAGCCATTGGCAGGGCAGTTAATTCGGTAACGAGAGTCTGAAAATTAATTAAAGCTTCAAGTCGGCCTTGACTAATTTCAGCCTGATAAGGTGTATAGGCAGTGTACCAAGCTGGATTTTCTAGTATGTTTCTGAGAATCACACCTGGGGTATGGCAGTTATAGTAACCTTGGCCAATAAAACTTTTAAAAATCTTGTTTTGAGAGGCAATCGCTTTTAATTCTTCTAATGCTTGTGCTTCGGAAAGTGCTTCTGGCAACTGCATTTTTTGCGTTAATCTAATGTTGCTGGGCACAATTTGGCTCATGAGTTCTTCAAGCGAATTAACACCCAAAAATTGCAACATTTTTTCCTCATCAGCCGAAGTTAAACCAATATGGCGAGGTAAAAATTCAGGGCTATTTTGATTAAAAATATCATCAAAATTTATTAATTGGGATTCATTAGATAAAGACATGGCAGGGTCCTTGCAAAATTATTAAAAAGGGGGGGGGGGAGTTAGGCCTGGTGTGGTAGTAATTACCGCATGATTGTGTAGGTGTAAAAGTGCTGGGTTTGACTCAAGAATCTTGTGGCAAAATCTTCAATTGCATAAGTGCAGAAGATTGAAAAAAAGCTTTGAGAAATCTGAACCACGGCAAAAGGTCATGGGTTTCAAAATCTGTTTTCTACTTTATTTCAAACCACTACAAAACTGCAAAATGGTAGTTTTGTAGCCGGCTTTTTTAAGCGTCGCAACCCAGCGGTTTCACACCAAGCAATAGTGCTTAGGCTACAAATGCTTGGTAGGCCTCTTCAGACAAGAGCGCATCTACTTGAGTCAAATCAGACAGCTTTACCTTAAAAAACCAGCCGGCTTTTAAAGGGTCCGAGTTGGCTAAAGAAGGGTCTGCACGTAGTGTCTCATTGACTTCAATAATTTCGCCACTAACCGGCATATAGACGTCAGCCGCTGCTTTAACGGACTCCACTACACCTGCAATTGCTTTTTGATCAAATTGACTACCTACTGCAGGTAAATCAACAAACACTACATCCCCTAAAGCATCTTGTGCGTGTACTGTAATACCCACAATGGCAACATCGCCAGAGAGTTCAATCCATTCGTGATCTTCGGTGTAATAAATGCTCATATTTAACTCCTAAAAACTAAAAAATAACGATTTAATCATTTCGCTAGCGGCAGACCCGACTTTTAAAAGTGGCCCAAGAAATGACGTGAGCATTCTTAAAGAGGGGCATGCGCTTAGCTTTGTTCAAAATAAAATCCTACAAAAGCCAATGGCTTGAATTACATAATTAGCTCTTGTAGTGGGTTTGACAAAACGGAACAGTGCTGCCGTGAACCGTTAAGACAGGCCTCTATGATAACGGTGTGGCACAAAAGGAGTCGCACAAACTTGCATGGCCACCTTTTTATCTCGGACTTGGGCGTAAACAATGCTGCCAATTTTGCAAAAAGCGAGTGGCAGGTAGGCCATCGCAATGGCTTTATCGAGAACCGGCGATAATAATCCACTATTGACTTGGCCTATGGTTTCACCTTCTTCGTTCATAAGGGTAGCAGGCTCTCGCACAGGTATTCTTTCTAATGCGATAAGGCCTACTCTTTGCGCAATAGAGACTTGTGCTTGCTGATTGGGATTTTGTAAAGCTTCAAAGGCTTGGTTGATGGCTGTTTCACCTATAAAACCACCTGCACGAGCACCCCCTTGACGTCTGACTTTTTGCAAGGCCCAGCACAAGTTCGCTTCAACTGGATTGGTGTTGGTGTCTAGATCGTTGCCATATAAGCATAAACCTGCCTCTAACCTTAATGAATTACGAGCTCCTAGGCCTGCCATTTGTACCTCAGGCTGTAATAATAAAAGCAAGGCTAAGTTTTCAGCATGGCTTTCATGCACTGAAATTTCAAAACCATCTTCACCACAATAGCCACTTCGTGTGATGTAACAATCAAAACCGTCAATTGAATAATACCCGCCTGTCATAAATACCAAGTCAGATGGGGCAGAGCATAAGCGGCTTAATGCTTGCGCTGCGAGTGGCCCTTGCAGAGCCAATAACGCATGTTGATTAAGATATTGGATATCGCATAAATGACCAATATGTTGTTGGATATGGGCTAAATCTTGTGCTTTACAAGCCCCATTGACGACTAAAAACAAATCGCCTTGCTCTTTATAGTTACGATTGACCACCATCAGGTCATCTAGAATTCCACCGTTTTCTAAGGTTAATAGGCCGTATCTTTGTTGGTTAACTGCCAAGCCCAGTATATCCATGGGCATTAACAATTCTAGGGCTTGAGCTGCGTTGGGCCCTTTAAGGCTAATTTGGCCCATATGCGAAACATCAAACAAACTAGCGCTGTTACGGGTGTGAAAATGCTCTGACATTAAACCACCGGGGTATTGCACGGGCATAGAATAGCCGGCAAATGGTACCATTTTGGCACCTAAGTCGAGGTGTAGTTTATGCAGTGGGGTTTGAAGTAATACTAAAGAAGGTGCGAGCGACATAGGATTATCCTTTCAAAGACAATAAAAATAATGGTTAAAAAACCATTAGCCTTGTCCTTGATGTCCTCTTTACCTGAGAGATTCGCCATTTAACTTGAGTTAACCCTTGTTAAATAGGTTGCTCCTTCGGTGGATTTACTCGGGGTAAATCTCTCTCCAAAAAGGTGCGTTTTATAAACGATATAAAACGTTTGTCAGTCCTTTTTACCTGAGCGTTGAGTCAATTAAAGCCATTATTTTTAAAATGAATTAAAAAAGACAGCCTTTATAATTTGCGCCTTCGGTGGTAGAGGTGGTTTAAAACTAAACTTTACCTCTGCTCTCTCCTGACATGGCGTTAATATAACAGAAAACGTCGCTTGTGTGTTGTTTTTTTTAAATTAATTAATTTTTTAATTTAAGTGTTGGGTGTTACCACTATTTTTCCTAAAACTCCACGGCTCGCCATATGTGCAAAGGCTTGATGCAACTCTTGTAAAGGCCAAGTTTTATCAATCAGGGGCTTTACTAATCCTTGTTGATACCATTGAACTAATTCTTGCATCATCAGTGCATTGGCTTTGGGTTCACGTTTAGCAAACTCTCCCCAAAAAACGCCCACTAATGAAGCGCCTTTTAATAATAATAAATTCCAAGGGAGTGCTGGAATAGGGCCAGAAGCAAAACCCACCACCAACATTCGACCTCGCCAAGCAATAGATCGTAAGGCCGCCTCGCTTATTTCACCGCCTACAGGGTCATAAATAATGTCAGGTCCTTTGCCAGCCGTGATTTCTTTGAGTTTTTCGCGAAGGTTATCGGTTTGGTAATTGATGGCAAAGTCGGCACCACTATCTAAACAAAATTGACATTTCTCAGGGCTAGAAGCCGCTGCAATCACAATCGCACCTTTTGCTTTTGCAATTTGAATAGCTGCAGTCCCAACTCCTCCAGCTGCACCTAAAATAAGGACAGTTTCGCCGGCCTTTAATTGACCCCTATCTAGCAGAGCATGGTGTGAGGTAGCATAGGTCATGATAAACGCACTGGCATCGATGGCAGGGAAATTTTCGGGTAGAGGTAAACACATTGCTGCAGGAGCTAAAACATGAGTGGCAAAACCGCCTGTACCACTTAGGCAAGCTACTTTTTGTCCGACTTTTAAATGTTGAACTTCATCTCCTATTGCCTCAATCGTGCCAGCATATTCTGCACCTGGTACAAAGGGCAAAGGCGGCTTGATTTGGTACTTGTTTTGTACGATTAAAATATCTGGAAAATTAAGACTAGCCGCCTCTATTTTAATTAATACTTCTTTGGCACTGGGGCTTGGAGTGGGTAATTCTGTCCATTCTAGTGCGTCAACTCCTGTGGGTTGGGTACATAACCAAGCATGCATAATTGTTTCCTTTTTGTGGCGATTGTTTAAAATACAATAATTACCCTATTTTTGTAGGCTACGCTACCTTAAAGTTGGAGCATTTGCTTGTCAATCGCTATGGTGACCCACTTTGCAAATCCTCATGTTAAAGCCTCTTACTTGTAAAAGGGCAAAAGTATTTAGTTAATAAGCTTTAAAATACTTTATAAACTATCACCTATTTGTATAATTTGTACTCGTGCCTTGAAAAATTGCTGCTTGTCTTAAAATCTTTTGTGTGCCTTAAAATAACTGTATTCATTTTTATAAAAGGTTGAAATGAACAAAAAAGCTAGTTTTCCTGCCAAGCTAGATACCAGTCATATTTCTCATGGGGAACCGCAACGTCCCAAATCGAGTTATGTGCCGAAACCGGCACCGCAACCCCTTGACCTTGAAACGGTAGTATCACCTGCATTAATTTCTAGTCCTTCGCCTGCGGTTTTTCAAAACAATTTAGCACTCAAAAATCTTTCCACCACTAAAAGTGTCAATCTAGTCGGTAAAAAATCCCCAAACGATTCTTTTTCTCCCGATTTATCCCTTAATTCTTCTGCACTTGTTGGCAGAAATGTGCCAATTGGTGCAGATTGGTCAGTCGCCCATAGGGCAAGGCTGGTAGAAGCATTGCAAACAAGAGATTATTTGCATCCCTTAGTAGTAAAAGCAATGTTAAAAGTCGAACGACATCGCTTTATTGACAGTGCACTTCAAGCTCAAGCCTATCAAGATACAAGTTTGCCAATTGGTTTGGGTCAAACCATTTCTAAACCAAGCGTGGTGGCAAGAATGATTACCCTTTTACTTGATGAGTGTGATTTTCCACTGACAAGAGTACTAGAGATTGGTACGGGATGTGGTTATCAAGCTGCGGTGCTTAGTCATATTGCAAAAGAAGTGTATTCAATTGAACGTCTGAAGCAACTTTACGACAAGGCGATTCAAAATATACGCCCACTTTTGTTACCTAATTTACATATGCTGTTTGGTGATGGCATGAAGGGTTTTCCTTCGGGTGCCCCTTATTCCGCAATTATCTCTGCTGCAGGAGGTATTGAAATTATGAGTTCATGGGTGCATCAATTAGCTATTGGGGGTTGTATTCTGGCACCAACTGCAACCCATGGTCATGCGGGTGATCCTAAGGTCCAATCACTCATGTTGCTTAAAAAAACTCCTCAAGGAATTATTACTAAAACTTTTGAGGCCGTTCATTTTGTGCCTTTAAAATCTGGTGTTGGATAAACAAAAAAACCACTAATATTTCTTTTTTTTCAGACTTCAATTCAATACGGCGGTTTGGTTTTCTCATCCAATCGTATTTTTTTGGGTAAAGGCTTGAAATTTTTGTTAACTTTGGATAAAAAGTCCTAATAACAAGAAAAAATCGACTAATTGAATTGTTTGATATGATTTATAGGCGACAATTGAAGAAACCAAAACTCAAAAATAAATTTTTAATTTTTAACTCCGTCATTTTTTATTTTCAAGTGATAGTAAAAGGTAGTAAATGCGCAAATTTTTCAATAGTCTAAGCACTAGAAGTAGTCAACCAGTCAAGCTTTTGACAATGGTAGTGCTTAGTTGTACTTTATTGGCGTGTGCTAACAGCACCAATAATTGGGCGCCGGTCGAAGACAGAAGTAATAAAATTAGTGTGGGCTCTAAACCTGTAGGAACCGCTATAGGTGGTTCTAATCTTAACTCCAGTAATTTTGATCCTAATCGTCCTGGTTATGTGATTGTTCGTCCTGGTGATACGCTTCGCAAAATTGCCTCCGAAAACAATGTCAATTGGCAAGACCTAGTTCGTTGGAATAATCTTGAAAACCCTAACCAGATTGAACCAGGACAGAGTTTAAAAGTTTCAGGTACACCTGGCCCTGGTACTGCGGTTGTTCCTTCGTCTTCTACTACTCAAGGCTCTAGGCCAGTGGCAACTGTGGTATTGGGCAGTACAGACAACTCAAGTGCCCCTAGTAAACCAGTAGCAAGTACTACTCCTACTCCTACTCCAACTACTTCTGCCAATAACAGCAGTAATTTACCCCCTGTCAATCCCTCCATGGGAGATGAGGGAGTCGCTTGGATGTGGCCTAACAATGGGCCAGTTATCGCTAACTTTGATGAAGTTAAAAATAAGGGCATTGATATTTCAGGCAAAGCCGGTGACCCAGTTTACGCAGTTGCCGATGGTGTTGTGATTCATGCGGCATCTTTGCGTGGTTTTGGTAATTTGGTAATTTTAAAACACAACAACACTTATATTAGTGCGTATGGGCATAATCAAACGCTTTTAGTCAAAGAAGATCAACAAATTAAAAAGGGTCAAAAAATTGCTGAAATGGGTAATACTGGTGCTGATCAAGTCAAACTGCATTTTGAAATTCGCAGGCAAGGCAAACCAGTAGATCCACTCAAATATTTGCCTCCCCGTAAATAAAAATCTATTTTTAAAAGGCCATTTGTGGCCTTTTTTTATTTATAAAGACATCAGTTTTTGCACTAAATCAGCAGTGCTAATCGCTTTTAATTTGCGCATTAAATTAGCCCTGTAAATCTCTATGGTGCGTGGGCTAATAAGTAACATTTTGGCAATTTCTTTGGTTTTTAAACCATTTAATAATAAAGCGGCTACCTCTCTTTCACGAGCCGTTAAATCGGTTTTAACTGCTCGCTGCGAAGATAGATCTTCAAAACTCCAAATCCCTGCTTCATGAGGGTCGTTTCGGTTAAGTGCTCTACCGCTTACATGACACCAAAAAATCTCACCACTGAATCGTTTCATTAGACGGTCATCGCTGTAAAACCCTTTTGCATTCAAGATAGGCGCAATTTTGGCGCCTGTTCTTTCAAATTCATCATGACTAGGATAAAGAGCACTAAATGACTGACCTTGCAATACTTCCAAAGACGCTTCAAACATTTCTGATAATCGTTGGTTGCAATCTACAATAATGCGGTTTCTTGACAAAATTAAACCCACAGGTGCTAATTGAAATGCGGTTTTATAGTCAAGGGCAGGTAGAGATTCCATTTTTAATCTGTTTGTCAAAGTAAAGAATGCTACTGTTCAATTCAAGACATGTTAGCATGAAGGGTTAGAGATAACTTATGGCTTTGTTTTGGGTGCTCAATCTTATTTTGGGGAGAGAGCTAATTGAGTGAAGCAGCTTGCCTATTCAAATGGTTGTCAAAAATGTGTTGAAAAGTAGTTTTTAGAGCCATTTATTCAATTATTTGAATAAAAAATCTCAGGATAAACGATTACGAAATACTACGTAGTCTAATACGTAGTATGCTTAGATTCTGCTTAAAAGGAGCTTGTTGTGAATAAAATTTATCCGAGTGCTGCTGATGCCTTAAAAGGTGTTGTACAAGATAACCAACTCATTGCGGTGGGTGGTTTTGGTTTGTGTGGAATCCCTGAAGCCTTAATTGATGCTTTGCGTGATAGCGGGGTTAAAAATTTAACCGCTATTTCTAATAATGCTGGCGTTGATGGTTTTGGTTTGGGCAAATTGCTTGAAACCCGTCAAATCAAAAAAATGATTTCCAGTTATGTAGGCGAAAACAAAGAGTTTGAACGCCAATATTTAGCCGGCGAACTCGAGCTTGAATTTACACCGCAAGGCACTTTAGCTGAAAAGTTGCGCGCTGGCGGTGCTGGTATTCCGGCCTTTTTTACTAAAACAGGTGTGGGTACTATTGTGGCAGAGGGTAAAGAATTGCGTGAGTTTGACGGCGAAACCTACGTCATGGAGCGTTCTTTGGTGCCTGAAGTTTCATTGGTAAAAGCGGCAGTTGCCGACAAGTCTGGTAACTTGCGTTTTAATTTAACTGCTCGTAACTTTAATCCTGCAGCTGCAATGGCTGGCAAGCTTTGTATCGTTGAAGTAGAAAAAATCGTTGAAGTAGGCGAATTAGGCCCTGATGATATTCATTTGCCAGGTATTTATGTACACCGTATTGTGTTAAATGCCCATCCTGAAAAGCGTATTGAAAAACGCACCATCACTGAAACATCTGGAGTTTAATCATGAGCTGGAGTCAAGATCAAATGGCCGCCCGCGCCGCTAAAGAATTACAAGACGGGTTTTATGTGAATTTAGGAATTGGATTGCCTACATTAGTGGCCAATCATGTTCCTTCTGATGTTGAAGTTTGGTTGCAAAGTGAAAATGGTATGTTGGGAATTGGTCCATTCCCTACCGAAGATGAGGTCAATCCTGACCTTATCAACGCGGGTAAACAAACCGTCACTACCATTGCTGGATCATCCATTTTTGGCTCTGAACAATCATTTGCCATGATTCGTGGTGGCAAAATTAATCTTAGCATTTTAGGTGCTATGCAAGTAAGCGAAAATGGTGATTTGGCTAACTGGATGATTCCAGGAAAAATGGTCAAAGGCATGGGTGGTGCGATGGATTTGGTCGCAGGTGTAGCCCGTGTGATTATTTTGATGGAGCATGTGGCCAAGAAAAAAGATGGCACAGAAGACATGAAAATTTTGCCACAATGCACATTGCCATTAACCGGTTTAGGTGTAGTCGATCGTATCATTACTGACCTGGCCGTTATGGACGTAACCGATGCAGGTTTAAAAGTAGTTGAACTCGCCCCAGGTGTTACTTTTGATGTATTACAAAGTAAAACGGGTGTGAAATTAATTGCCTAAATAATTGTTTCAACAATTAGTAAAGCCTCTTATTGATTTTTAATAAGAGGCTTTTTTTATGACTCAATAGCCAAGTGATTTAGGTGTTGCCTGCCTCAGCCACTAACCAGTCTTTGAGTGCAATTACATCTGGTCTTAAGGGCCTGTTGCGACCGGCAATAATTTGAAACGGATGTTGGGTTTGAACTTTATCGGCAATCACTTGCACCAATTGCCCCTGTGTTAAAGTGGCTTTTATTAAATGGCCCCAACCCAGCGCAATACCTTGTCCCTCTAGTGCGGCTTGCAAAATAATCGAATAATCATTAAAACGAAATTGTTTGTTCCCTTTGGGCAAACTCACACCCAATCGAGACAACCATGTGGCCCAGTCCATTCGAGAGCGATAGCGTTCTTCTAGATGTAAAAGCGTGTGCTGAACTAAGTCTGCAGGTTTAGTTATAGGACCATGCGCAGCCAAATAACTGGGGCTACAAACGGCATAAATTTCTTCATTCACAAACGGCCAACGCCTATGCTTGGAAAACTCACCCGAGCCTAATGGAATGGCTAAATCCACTTGGTCTTGCTCGATGTCTTTATCATCGTCAATCGTAATACAACGCAATTCAATTTGTGGATGTTTTAGTTTAAAGCGAGCAATTCTTGGCAATAACCACCAAGTCGCAGTAGCAGTTGATACCGCTAAGCTAACGGGTTGATTGGGTTTAGTGGCTTTGACATCTTTTAGTGCTTGCTCGATTAAAGTAAGGCCTAAGCCAGCTTGTTCTAACAATTGTTGCCCCGCCACGGTTACTTTTACCCCCTTATGTTGTCTATCAAAAAGTACCACCCCAATGGCATCTTCTAACTTGCGAATAGAGTGGCTGACAGCGGGTTGGCTAATGTGTAACTCTTGTGCTGCAGCAGTAAAACTGCCAGTTCGGGCGGCTGCCTCAAAAGTGAGTAAACCATTCATAACAGGAAGTTCAAATCGGTTGGCCATAAATTAAAGTTATGTCTTTGATGAAAATAATAGGGGGTCACAAGTCAGCTATTTCAAGCTAAGATTACCCGTAAGTAAAGCATATTTTTAAATGTTAACCGCAAATTCAAAGGAATTGAGTCATGAGTGATATTGATGCCAAAAAAAATAGACGTGGTGGTCGTGAACGTCGTGATGTGAATGCTCCAGTGAGTGCTCCGCCTTATATTCAACGCGGTATTCCAGCTTTTGAAGTCTTGTCTGACGACAATTTAAGCAAAATTGAAAATGCCGCCGATCAAATTTTGGCCAAAGTGGGCATTGATATTCGTGATGATGACGAATGTTTGGATATGTTTAAAAAAGCCGGTGCCAATGTGCAGGGCATGCGGGTCAAGTTTGAACCAGGTCACTTGCGAGAAATTTTAAAAACAGCACCAAGGCAATTTACGCAATACGCCAGAAACAATTCACGCAACGTCGAAATTGGTGGCAATAATGTGGTGTTTGCACCAGCCTATGGTTCGCCTTTTGTAATGGACCTCGACAAAGGACGTCGCTACGGCACCATAGAAGACTTTCAAAATTTTATTAAATTAGCCTACGATTGCCCTTGGTTGCATCATTCTGGCGGTACGGTGTGTGAGCCCACCGATGTACCCGTCAACAAGCGCCATTTGGATATGGTGTATGCGCATTTTAAATATTCTGATAAAGCCATGATGGGCTCTATTACCTCTGAAGAGCGGGCAGAGGACTCTATCGCCATGGCAAGATTAGTTTTTGGCGAAAGTTTTGTCGATAAAAACTGTGTGATTTTAGGCAACGTTAATGTCAACTCCCCTTTGCTGTGGGATGGCACCATGACCAAGGCCGCTAGAGCTTACGCCAGGGCCAATCAAGCGGCAGTCATTGTGCCATTTATTTTAGGCGGTGCAATGGGTCCAGTCACCAATGCTGGCGCTATTGCCCAATCCCTTGCCGAAACCATGGTGGGCTGCGCCATTACTCAACTTGAACGCCCTGGTGCACCAGTTATTTTTGGAAACTTTTTATCAAGTATGTCATTGCGTTCAGGCTCACCCACTTTTGGTACACCAGAGCCAGCAGTTGGCACCTTGGTGGTGGGGCAATTGGCTAGGCGTTTAGGCTT
>CAZKWC010000075.1:0-10755 GCA_964556425.1 uncultured Limnohabitans sp.
CGACAGGTGGAATGCACAGAAATGAAAGATATTTATTTAAGCGAAATGAATAACTTTTATCATAAAAATAGTTTTGTTGACTCATATTTTTTATCTTAAAAATGGGCGCAAGCTTGGTTGAAAGGTAAAGTCAAAAGACATAAAGTCCACGTACACATTATTATTTGGACTCAAGCATTTTTAGAGTACTTAACCGTTCTAGTGGGCCCATATTTTTGAAGTTGTTAATATCTAAATTTTTTGCACTTTCAAGGCTTATACAAGTAGGCCACGGGACTAACGATCTAGCCATTTTTTCGGAAAAGGCATTCGGGCTTCTATTTAAAACATCTATACCCTTTTCTCTTAATAAGCCAGAATTTAATTCATACTGGCTTAACACTTGGTAAGGCTCTTTATTAAGCAACATTTGTTTAGCGCTCAATTGATTGGTTTTACCACTAGACGCATTTATCGAATAAACTGAATAGTTAAAATAGTTATTAATGACCGAACTTGCTAAATCATTAAAAACCTGCTTAGGGGTAGATGAGTTGATTTGTGGTGAAGTGTTATCGGAATGATTGGGGTTGTATTGCTTAAAACAGGCTTGAAAAATCGGAATCATTTTAGCTAAAGCTTTTTCATCCGATGATTGATCCCAGCGCATCTCAGTTACAAAACGCTTTACTTGCTCACAATCTGCTTTGGGGTCTATCTCATAGTGCAATCCATTAGAATTAATATACACATCCTTAAAGTTTCGCATAACACTTGTTTTATTAACGGGTTCTGCAATAGGATACAAAGCTCTTGCTGCCGATAAAACATTGCTTAAGCCATCTCTAGTCTCACATATTTGCGGTGCAAAATAAACAGAACATTCGTATATTTGGTTGGTTTGAAATAAAGACAAACCTTGCCAATTTTTATCTATAGCATTGGCATAAATAGCATCGCACTTATTGCGTGTTTCACTCGCATGCTGGTCTTGATTACTAGGACCTCTTTTTAACCCTGTTAGCACATATGCTAAAAAAAGCACTGTTACTAACGAGACCACAGCAAACAATAAACCTTTAAAGCGGGTATTTAATTTATTAAAATGAAGCTGAAAAGTTTCCCACCAATTAAAAATAAAGAACTGCGACTTTTTTGCATCTTTCCATTTTTGAATGTGTTCAAGTGGCACACAAAAATTAATAATGTCATCGTTGTGAATATAAAGCTTTTGGTAAAAATCCAATACTTCAGTGCTTTGCTCTAGATTTGGCGTTTGTAAAATTCGATGAAGCGCTTGTAAAAAAATCGGGCTAGATTTATCAATTTGACCCGCAATATAACTCACATGAGCTAGTGCCTTTCCTTTACCCACCTGGTTTGATTCATCATACCAATTAAAGTGGCTGGCCAATATTTTAAGTATGGGCAAATTAAAAATTCCGAACTCTAAGCTCAGCAATTTTTCTGCTAAAAACTTTTCAAAATGTTCGGTAATTTCAAGATTTACAAATTCATCTTTTGCTAAATATTTTTTTAACAACACTAACACCAAATGATCATTAAGGCTGGCTTGATTGGCATAACTGTTTTTAACTTCTTGTACAAATGCCAGCATTAAGTCAAAGGGAATCTCTAAGTTATCTGGCTTTTGATAAAATTTTCTTTTATTATTAATTTGATCTTCAAACTCATTTTGAATATCAATTTCAACATTGGTTTGCTTATTTAAGTTAAGCTCTGAATTGAAATTAAAATCTGTGTTTTGCTCTGGCTTATCTACATTATCAGCCTCATCTTCATGATCTATTGTAGGATTGATGGATTGCGAATTAGCAGGGGAGCTTGGGTCTGAACTAATAGTCTCGTTGTTATTATTGGAATTATTTTCTGTGTCTTGTTGATTTAACTCAACAGACTGTATATTGTTTTTAGCATAAGCCAAAGCCCATTCGTAATCTTGACGGAGCTGCAAAAACTCATCAGCTTGGGCAGATTGATCAATACTTTTTAAACGCTTAGCATAGGCTCGTTTAACGTCTTTTTCAGTTGCACTTAAGTCTACTCCTAGGCGGATGAAAAAATCGGGTATGTAATTGTTCATTTTTTTCTTTAATCTATATGTTTTCTAAAAGTGCAAATAATTTAAAAAATTTTTGTCTCTCTAATTTTTATATGGTTAAATAAAAAAAATGAAGCTAAACATCAAAAATAAAAATAAATAGAACAGATATGCTGGATCAAACTTAATCTCTCTCATCATTAAAACAAGAATCCCGCATATATCTTTGGTTTTCACAAAAATATTTCTTTTTTCTAAACTAATCTTCCAAAGATTTAAATGAACAGCAGGCATACAAAAATCAGCTAGATTTTGATTATTTTTTTCAAGTGCTTGATAGAACACCAAAGCTATTTGGCTATCTTTAGGATGAGGTTTTTGTGCTATTAAAGGAAAATACTTGTAGGCTGATTCATTTAAAAAACTAAGATGAAGTAATAAATTATCAATGTAATCGACTGAATCATTATTGACTCTAATTTTTAAACTTTGATCCCAGGCAAATATTTTTTTGGCAGCTAATAAAACAATCAAATTATTATTTTGATAAATACGCTCATATAAATTTTCAATCAAGCCACTTTCAAAAGTTACTTTTGCCTCAATATTCAATAACTCTTCTTTAGCTAAATACACTTTCAACAGCTCTTCCACGAAGACCTGTTTTACCGAATAATTTTTGTTAATCTCTTCAAAAAGTTCTTGCTTAAATGACTGCATCAATGCAGACGATGCTTCAAGCGAAAATAAATGAGACGCTTTTACGGTGTCATTTAATTTCTCATTGATTGTCTCTTTTAATTGCTCAATTGAATGAGTTTCAGGTTCAGTCAACTCTTTGTCATTAATTACATCAGAATCTACATTTGTCGTTTGAAGAAATATTGTTTCTCCTTGAGTGTGACCTAAAATTTGCATTCCTTTAATTTGGTCTGTCAGCTTTAAAGCCCATTCATATTCAGCTCGTAATTTTTCAAATTCAACTGCATGTATCGTTTTGTTAATTGTCTTTAAACGCCTTGCGTAGGCTCTTTTTATCTCTTTCTCGTTTGCATTTAAATTAAGACCAAGATGTTGGAAATAATAATTTTCTTCATTATTCATAAAATATATTTAACTTTACTGGTGTAAACAAATTTCCCATAGACTTCTTTCATTTAGTTTTTCGCCCTAGTAACCTAATTGATATAACTATCGTTTTCAATTTGGTCTAAAAATTGCTCTAGCTTTTTTTGTATTTTGGTAATGTTAGAGGGGTCTTGTTTTTCTAAGGTTATTTCGTATTCATTAATCAGTAAAGAAAGATGGTCTCTAATGTGGCCTTGCAACTGACTATAAATTCGCTCGGCTCGGCTCATTAGAGCTCTGGCTTGCATTTTTTCACGAGGGTGAATTTTTAAATCGGCTAAATTTTTTAATCTATCTGCAATTTCTTGTTCTGATAGACGTTCGGCACTACTTTGAATTACCAACACTTTAGGTTCTGCTACTTTCATGCCATTTTTTTTAGGTGTGACCTCTACTTCAAGTAAGCCATTCACATCATAAGTAAAACGCACATCGGTGACGACTTCGCCCAAAGCACCATTGGGCAGTGGAACATCAAAGCTGCCTAATATAATATTGTCTTGAACTTTACGGGCTTCACCTTGGTACACATTAAAGCGAATACTTTTTTGCTCTTCATATATAGGTCCATAGGTTTCGACTCGGCTGGTAGGAATGACAGTATTTCGCTCTATGACAATAGACATTAAGCCTCTAATAATTGAGCCATCTTGAGCATTGGATGCAGTTTCAATTCCTAGACTGTAGGGGCATACATCGGTCATGACTCTTTCACTTAAAGCCTCATCTTTTTGAATTAGCCCCGCTTGCACTGCTGCACCTCTGGCAACTACCTCATCGGGGTTAAGGGCAATTTCAGGAAAGCGACCAAACATTTTAGTGGCTAGTTTTCTGACCTCATCCATGCGGGTGCTACCACCTGCCAACACTATAGAGTCAAGGTCTGCAGTGCGCAAACTGGCATCTCGCATGGCACGCTCTACAGGAGTGCGTAAACGCTGCAAAATAGGCGCAATGGCCTCTTTAAATAATTCTAGGCTAAGGTCGAGTTGATAAGTTTTAGGCTCTTGGGCATTTTCGGTGTATTGCAGCTGCATTACAAAATTAGTCTTGCTGTTCAATGCACGTTTAGCCGTTTCTGCCATTGCTAATAACTTGGCTTTGATTTGTGGGTTAGCCATAGCCGAGCTAGGCAAGCTAGTCTTTTGGACAAATAATTTGAGCAAAGCATTATCAATGTCATCGCCGCCTAATTGATTATCGCCAGCGGTGGATTTCACCTCCATGACGCCTTCAAACAACTCGAGAATAGACACATCAAAAGTACCACCGCCAAAGTCAAAAACTAAAAATTGGGTTTCTTCTTGGTTTTGATGCAAACCATAAGCCAAAGCAGCTGCGGTGGGTTCGTTAAGTAAATGGATTTTTTCAAAGCCAGCAATCATCCCTGCATTACGAGTGGCTTGGCGTTGAGCATCAGAAAAATAGGCTGGCACTGTAATAACAGCCTCTTGGAACTCAAAAGACAGCTCGTGCTGCTGAAGAAAATAATGCTCTGCATCTTGTTTTAAAGATTTTAAAACCAGGGCCGATAACTCTTCGGGGCGAAAGCTTTTATCTTGTATTTTTTCGAGGCGATTACTGCCCATAAAACGTTTAAAGCTAGCCACCGAATGCATAGGATGAGTTTGCACCCTGTCTTTGGCAGCCTGCCCTACTAAAATACTGCCATCTTCATCAATACTGATGGCTGAAGGAGTTAAAAAACTGCCCAGCACATTAGGAATAAGTATGGACTGGCCGTTAAACCAAACCGCCACCAAACTATTGGTTGTACCTAAATCAATGCCTAATATTGGCGTATTATTAAGACCTAATGTTGAATAAGAAGAGTTTTTTTCAGACATAAATATTATTACTAATTGCAGTTTAAATTAAATCAATTTACCAAATATTGATTATAGGTAGTAAACAAAAAATTAACTTGAAAAAATACTCATTTCCTAATAAAAAATAAAGAAGAGTGTTGCCCTCTTTAGTAAGAAGCTGTGGACGCTGCATTTACCACCCTCCTGCCAATGGTGAACTAAGAGGGCTGCTTTCACCTCCCCCCTGCCAAGGGGGACCGAGGGGGTAAACCCTAATCTCCAATACCCACTCTTATTATTTGCACTGGCATAAAGCAAGCATCCAATAACTTTAAACTTTAAAAAAAAACTATAGTCAATGTCTTGTTAGTTAAGAAACTATTTTTGACTTTTAAAGTAATTGTAGTTTTGATTTTTGAGCGATAGGACATGAAAAAATTAATTCAAATAATGTGTTTAGTGGCCTTAGGATTTGTCTTACCTTATGCTTATGGTACGCAAACTAACCCTGAAAAAAACGCTAAAAAAGAACAGCAAACAAAGGTGAAAAAATCTGATACCAAGTCAAACAAAACGAATACAACCAACACAAAAACTAAAGACAAAGACAAAAATAAAGATAAAGATAAAACTTCAGTAGAATCCAAAAAAAAGAAGGAGAAAAACAATAAAGAATCAGACAAGTTACTAAGTAGTTCCAAAGCTAATTCAAAGAATGAAAACCCAAAAAATCGTAGTAAAACCTTAGCCAATAAAAATAATTTAGATGCGTATCCTGCAAAAATTATTGGTATGTATGCTAGTGGTACCAACCAAAATGCCTGCCTACCTGTATTAGCTGTGTATAAAAAAACCAAGCAATGGCCAAGCTTGCAAATTAGTAGGCAACAAATTACTAACCGTGCTGAAAAACTAAGCTGTAGACCAGAAAAAATAAAAGCCATGGATGGCAATTTTTATGTAGCTGAAAATTGTAGTAATGAAAAAAGCAGTAGCAAAGATAGACATTTAATCTATATTAAAAATAATGACACCCTGAGAATTAATTCCGATAGCAAAAGTCAAGTTTACGTAGAGTGCAATGTGAAACTTGCGAGCAATTGACATCCTCTCCGCCGTAAACAACAGGGATTCCTGCTGCGCTACTAATGACAATGATGTTCGCTTATAGCAGTCATTCGTCAGTACATGTAACAGCTACAATCCATTGGACAGCTTTGCAGTCCAATGCTTACATTCCCGCCCTGTAGGGCGAGGTTTTATGCGCCAGCCGATAAAAATTAACTCACTTCAATTAATTGCAATTAAAGGACTTTTTACCACCCTAGTGCCATTAGGTGACATTAGGGCTGGGTAACATACCGCCCTGAACCGATAAATGAACCTACGATTGATGAACAACATTGATTCATTGTTCATTTTTGATTTTAACTGTATAAAAATATAGTTAAAAGTTCTTTTTATGTTTTATTTGGAAGTATTCAATTGAGAAAATTAATTTTTATAGTCTCTATGGGATTAGCGAGCGTTTCAGTACAGGCACAAACTTATGTAGAGGGTCATTTTCGTAGCGATGGCTCATTTTTTAGCCTAAAATGATAATGTGAGCCCCAATTGAAATACGCATTACGGCTCTTTCATACGCTTTAAAAATCAATTGGTATAGATGGACAAAAACACTCAATATTACGAAAACAACTCAGAAGCTTTTTTCAGCAATACAGTTGCGGTTGATATGTCGCCACTGCACAAACGCTTTTTGAGTCAAGTTACCCTTGGTGGTACTATTTTAGATGCTGGATGTGGATCGGGCAGAGATGCCAAAGCATTTAGTGATTTAGGTTTTCAAGTGACAGCTTTTGACGCATCCAAAGACTTAGCGCAACTAGCAACCCAGCATTGTGGTTTTGAAGTGGCGGTAAGGCGCTTTGAAGATGTCAAAGAAACCGCTGTCTATGATGGTATTTGGTGTTGCGCAAGTTTATTGCATGTCCCACTAGTGCAAATGCCATCTACTCTACTTCAATTGTGGCAAGCTTTAAAACCTAATGGTTGCATGTATCTTAGTTTTAAAGTGGGCAAGGGTGAACGAGACCATGGTGATAGACGTTTTACCGATGCAGACGAAGCGCAGTTAAGTGAATGGTTTGCGAACCTACCTGAAATACAAGTTCATGAATTGTGGTACACCCAGGACCAACGCCCTGATCGCACTGAACGATGGATTAATGCGCTGGTAAAAAAAACTCCAAAAAAACTAATCACAGGTGGAAGTGACCCATTTTTACCCCATTTGTCGCATGCAATTGCTGGTGCAACTCATATTGATATGGCGGTGGCATTTATTAGAAATAGTGGTCTAGAACTGATTCAAAATGACTTAATAGTTGCACTTGAAAAAAATAATTTAGACAATACTAGCCCCTCAAAAATACGAATTTTAACGAGTGATTACCTTGAAGTAACCGACCCTCTAGCGCTTCGCAATTTAATGTTATTACAGGAGAAGGGGGCAGAAATTAAAATTTTTCAAACTAAAAAAGATGGTGCTAGTTTTCATTTAAAAGCCTATTTATTTGCAGAGTTTGAAGATGGACATTTGACTCAAGGTACGGCCTTTATTGGTTCCAGCAATATAAGCAAAATGGCTTTGATGGGCGGATTAGAATGGAATTACAAAGTTAGTTACCCAACAGATAACGGCTTATTAGAGGCACGATCTAGATTCAATGATATTTTTAACCATCACAACGCTATTGTACTTAGTCATAAATGGATTAATGACTATGAAAAGAATCGAAAAACCAATCCTTTGATTTTCCCAATTAATAGTCAAGAGAATGAAACTGCACCCACTCCGCAAGCAAGTTTAATACAGCGAGAAGCTTTAATAGCACTCCAAAAGACAAGAGAAATTGGCTTTAAAAGAGGTTTAGTTGTTTTAGCTACTGGTTTAGGAAAAACATGGTTAGCCGCATTTGATACGGCACAATTAAATGTACAGCGAATTTTATTTGTAGCTCACCGTGAAGAAATTTTAAACCAAGCTGCACAGACTTTTTTAAAAATCCACCCTACAAAAAAAGTTGGATTTTATATGGGTCAGACTAGAGATACAGAAGTCGATATTTTGTGTGCTTCTGTTCAAACATTGTCAAAAATACAGCACTTAGAAAAATTTACTCAACAATATTTTGACTATATTGTTGTCGATGAGTTTCATCATGCAGATGCAAAAACTTATCGAAATTTGATTCAATATTTTCAACCTCAATTTTTATTAGGTTTGACTGCAACTCCAGATAGAACTGATCAATCCGATATTTTAAGTTTATGTGATAACAACTTGGTATTTAATTGTAATTTGGCTCAAGGTATTGAGCATCAATTATTAGCACCATTTCATTATTACGGTATTCTTGACAATACAGTTAACTACGAGGAAATGCCTTGGCGTAATGGAAAATTTGATCCGAATGAATTGTCTGTCAAATTATCTACACAGGCACGTGCCAATCATGTATTAAGTGAATGGAGTAAAAAAGCTCAAAACAAAACTCTGGCGTTTTGTGTTTCAAAATCGCATGCTGAGTACATGGCCAATCATTTTTCTAGCCAAGGTATTAAAGCTGTTGCAGTGTATTCGGGTTCAGTAACGGGACGAACTGAAGCACTTGAACGATTAAAAACAGGTGAGCTTAAAATTTTATTCTCTGTTGATTTATTTAATGAAGGTGTCGATTTACCAAGTATTGATACCGTGCTAATGCTTAGACCAACTGAGTCAAAAATTTTATTTTTGCAACAATTAGGTAGAGGCTTACGCCTAAGTATTGAAAAAACTCATCTTGTTGTTTTAGATTTTATTGCTAATCACAAAAGCTTTTTTCATAAGCCACAAGCTTTATTTGGAATTGGCGCAAACCATCAAGCATTAGCTGAATTTGCAAAAAAATATCAGTCTGGAATTATTGAATTACCAAAAGGATGTAACGTTAATTATGATTTAGAAATTATTGATTTTCTGAAAAATTTAACCACAACCAATATTCAAAAAGAATATGAGGCTTTAAAAGACCAATTAGCTCGTAGGCCTAGTCTTTCAGAGTTTTATTTATCTCATGGTGATTTAAGTACCATTAGATTACATCATGGCAGTTGGTTTCAATTTGTGAATGAAATGGATGACTTAAATAATGAAGAAAAATCCTTACTTTTAACTGATGTAAAATTTTTAAAAGAGCTAGAAACTACTGCTATGAGTAAGAGTTATAAAATGATTTTATTAGAAGCGTTTTTAGATTTAAACGGACTAACGCAAGCACCACTCGTGAGCGAATTAACAAAGCGTTCCTGGCAAGTATTAAAACGCAGAAATCAATTATTGTCGGACCTTCCCAACGACCTAAGACTTAACGAAAATGGTGACAATTCAAAATGGCAAAAATATTGGAAAAATAATCCAATTAATGCTTGGTGTGGAGGCAATCAATCAAATTCTGATAACGTTTTTTTTGAAATAAAAAATGAGCGTTTTGAGTTGAAATCAAAACACTCATCAGAACTTGCATTGATTTTTGAAAGTCTAATCAGAGAAATATTAGAGTTTAGATTGAGTAGTTATCAATCGAGAAAAAATTAAAACTGCCCTACCCCTCCCTCTCAAACAAATACCTCTTATTATTATGCATTCCACCTGTCGAAAAACTTAGGTTTTCGATTTGATGGTAGCCCGTCCAAGGCTGGGTGTCTCTGGGGTCTACCCATAGGTATTGCGGTAGTTTTTGGCAGCTGGTCGCTATTTCATGTAGCAAACCACCTCCGCCAAATTTTGTGTAATTGCCACCAAAACCATGATCTTGCAACACTAAAGCAAATAAGGGTTTAGAGTCGTGCTGGCAAAACAAAGCGTCATAGGTGGCTACGCCATCACCGCCTACAAATAATATGGCAATGCGCTCTGCACCAAAACTATCGTCAAATTCTGGCTTGCGTTCTAACACTTCTAAAAATGCAAATGGTGCGCGTTGCAACTCTTTGGCAAACCCATAAGTTACCTTTTTACTAGCGGTTTGGTGCAGGTGTTGCACCCAGTAGTGGGCTAAAATTTCTTGTTCTGTTAAATGAATCCGTGCCAACGTTTTGTAGCCTGTAAAAGCACCATTTGGCTGGTCAAGCTCTTGGCTAAGGGTGTGTTGGCTCACAATGTAGTCGGCGTAAATAAAACAATGGGCACTTTTAGTAGAAGCAAAAAGTCTAACGGCCTCGCCATCAAAACCAGAGCCTGGGTAATACACCACTCTAGAGCTAAAGAAGTCTTCCCATTGAATGCGTGTGGTGTTATTAAATTGACTTAACCAAGCGGGCATTGGTTCTTGAAGCGTTTTTAAATAACTTTCGCAGGTTGGTAAATTGGTACTTTGAATTGCAGATGGTCTGGGTTCTGCTAGGACTACTTGACTGGCCATTTTTTCTCCTACTAACATTTCAGATTAAAGTTTTAGCTTAGTTAAATTTAACTTGCAATTGCATTGTGAACCACTAGCGCGACAAATTTTGTCGTTAGGTGTTAGTTATTTGCTATTTAGCGTGGGCCACTATTTTTTAATCTTGAAAATGTATGTAGGAAACGTAATTGAGGAGCCGCGGCTTAACTACCCAAATTAAGCATTAAAAAGGTTTCGCCTTCTTCTTGGTTATGTTTAAAAACAAAGTTTTGGCCATTAAACCTAGCTTTAAATGGCGCGTGCAGGGCTTGTGCTACATCGTTGGCGTCTT
>CAZKWC010000075.1:10855-13046 GCA_964556425.1 uncultured Limnohabitans sp.
CGTCTTTAAGAGTTTTAGTGCTGACTATGCACTCTTTGTTTTCAATTAGCTCTAGGCTAATACTGCTGTCTTGCGTGGCACCTAGTCTTACTTCGCCAAACTGAATAAAATCTAAAATGCCGTAATCGGCCGACACCACCATTGCATTGGCAAAACTAGGGGCAGTTTTAATGCAGATTTCTTCGAAGGCTTTTATAACCGATATGTTTTGTACCAATGCCGGGCTAGGGTTTGCTTGATTAATAGTCGTGGTGTTAGGGCCGATAGTAGGAGTATTGATAAGGTTACTGGCCTGTGCCTGCGTAGCTTGTGCTAGGGCTAGACTGGGTGTGCCATTAAAGGCCAAGAATAATATTGCCACTGTGGCTAACGAGCTAAGGGTTGTTTTCATGGGGGCAATTGCAAAATTCTTCATCTTATTCTTATGAATGGCTACTAAAAGCGGGTCTTAAAAGCCTAATGCGATTGCAGTGCATTGCGTTATTGCTTTGGCTTTTGATATAGCTTGTGGGTGATTGATATTATGGAAGCAATTTAAGAAATTGCTACACGGTTTGGCTTGGATTTTTCTCTAAGTTGGCAATTTTTCACGTTATTGTGGTTTTCAATTGGCCGTTTTACTTAGGGCTAATTGCAGGACCAGTGGCAAAGGTATTAATTACTGTTTAACGGCTTATGAATAGCTTATTTAATGCCTTCTAACGTATCACCAAAGTAGTTATTATATTATTCATCAATTTAATATTTTTGATTTTCTCAAATTATTAAAAATAGTAATAAAGTCTGTTGTTTAGTCGCATTTAATCTTGCAAATAATCTCGCAAAAAGTTTACGTAAGTGGCATAATTTACTATATTAAACATTAAGTTATATACAATGAAAATCTCGCAAAAATTCTCGCAATTTGATGACCCCATTCAAATGGAGCCACTCATGCCTTCCGAGTTCAAATTAGCTATTTTGTTAGAAAAAGCACACGATATTATTCGTGCGGCAGAACAACTTAAAGGTCATAGTCAACCTAGTGCTTTAAACGCCCTTAAAGGTTTGCTTCGCACTATGAACTCTTATTACTCAAATTTAATTGAGGGTCAAAATACCCTACCCCACGAGATTACTTTAGCGCTCAAAAAGCAATATGATGATGATCAAGACAAGGCACGCCGGCAAAGGCTAGCGGTGTCTCACATCACAACTGAAATTCAACTCGAGGAATCATTACTTCAATTACAACCCAAAACAATTTGGTCTGCTACATGGTTGGAAAAAATTCATTACAACCTATTTAATCCACTTGATGCAGCAGACAAAACTCTGGCAGATGGCCAATTTTTAATACCAGGGCAACTCAGAACCAAAGAAGTAAGTGTGGGTCGTCATGTAGCACCTTTGGCAAAAAGCTTAAATTTATTTTTACAGCGTTGGTCACAAACTTATGGCAACAC
Source organism: uncultured Limnohabitans sp. (assembly GCA_964556425.1). Lineage (GTDB taxonomy): Bacteria > Pseudomonadota > Gammaproteobacteria > Burkholderiales > Burkholderiaceae_C > JALQUL01. Next base: position 12,301 of record CAZKWC010000075.1, read on the forward strand.
CCGCCGTGGCGAGATGCAACTCATTGCTATTTTTGCCTCTCATCATCGACTTGCCTGGATTCATCCTTTTGAATACGGTAATGGTAGAGTGGCTAGACTTCATACTCATTTAGCTATAACTGATATGGGTCTTAGTAATGGGCTTTGGTCTCAATTGCGCGGGTTTGCAAGAACACAAAAGCAATATTACTCGCTACTTGATGCAGCAGACCAAGCTCGCGCCGGTGATCTTGATGGACGTGGCAACTTGTGTGAAAAAGCACTTATCGAATGGATAGACTATTGTTTAAATTTAGCCTCTGATCAAATCTCGTTAATGCAAAAAATGCTTAACCTAGCTGATATGCGCAACCGCATTGAAGCACATCTTCACTATGAACAGCATGTTGTCAAACAAGGTGTTAGAACTGAAGCTTGGCGAGTTTTACATTATTTGTTTGCAACCCAAAGTGAACTCCCTAGAGCAGACTTTAAATCGATGCTGGGTTTAAGCGATAGGGCCGCCACCGATCAAATTAAAGCACTGCTTAACAGAGGCCTTATTGAAAGCAATAGTCCTTATGGCAAACTGCGTTGGAGTATTCCGCAACATGCCTTAAGATTTTTACTACCCAACTTGTGGCCAGAGGCAGAAATTGATAGTGCGAATCTTTAAAATAATTGGTTCAAAACGATCAAAATTACCGTTTACTTCTAGACGCACGCACTCTATTTTTTAAACGCCATTGGGCTTCAAGAGCCTTAAT
>CAZKWC010000076.1:0-2140 GCA_964556425.1 uncultured Limnohabitans sp.
TTTTTTTGTGTAATTGGGAAAACCTTTGTATTGCACTATGAAACTTATTAAATCAGAAAAAGGTCGTGCTGAATTGCAATCGCAAAACCGCCTACTCAATCAAGCTCAAAGAATGATGGTAATTTTGGCTAATGGTCAAACTAGCCTAACTACGCTTGAACAAATGTATGACGGTAAGGGCAAATTTTTTTTACAAGACTTGCTTGACATGGGCTATTTAGAGTTTCAAATTCAGCCTAAGCATTCTCAAACAGCACGTCTTTGTGCCGATTTTCAAGTCAGCGGGATAATGGCTGACCAGTTTATAAGTGGTATGAATCAGGCTGGGGCAAAAATGTATTTATTAGACTTAAGCGAGCGCTTATTTGCCAAAAGAGATCCCGCTTTAAGCAAAGAACTACGCCAAAAAATTGCCCCTTGTAAAGAGCTGATTGATTTATTAGAGGCGGCCCAAGAATTATTAATGCATATTCAAATTGTGGCCGGCATTGAGCGGGCACAAACCATTCAAAATAAACTCGAACTTTTATTGGGTCGGCCAATTGATAATTAAAAAAGCTCTAACAAAACTCAAGAGTTTATTGGCCTGCTGCCAATTGGAATGAATCAAGAGTTTTGCAACCGCTTGCTTATGCAACCTTGTCAGCGCTTTTAGACTGCTGCCATAAAACCGTTAACTCCTTGCATAGTTGACTTAACTTGATATTTGGAATTAAGGGTAAAACAAAACTTTTGAGTTTTTTTGAATAAAACAATTGCTCTTGAGGATAAAAAATACAGTCACCTAAAAAGGGTAATTGAATCACCAAAAAAGACGCTCCTGCGGTGATGTGAACCGGAAAAAACTGTTCTGCCAAACCAATACCTTGACCAGCAGAATATTGAAACAAAATCGACTCATGCTTGAACATAAAAAAACTCCTGCGCCTCTAATGCTACGGATAGACGTCCGATTTACACATGAGGCCAGGAGTGCGGGACGTTTAGCGGATTTAACGCCCCCGCAATTACCTAAATTGGGCGATTGATGAATCAATAAGCAAATTCTAACATAGAATTTTTATGAGTTTATAACGCCAATTCATCTGTCTTCATCAAGTCAAGCCTTTAAGTGAGCCAGTGGTAAATCACTATTGGCCTTTACCTCACCCAATGAAAAACTGGTGTGCAAATCTTTTACATTGGGCAAATTAAGCAAACTTTGCTGAGCAAATCTAGAAAACGTATCAAGGTCTTGTGTGACCACTTGCAATTCAAAAGTGCCTGTACCACTTATATAGTGGCAAGCCACCACTTCTGGTAATTGCCTTATAGCCTCTTCTAAATTGCGGGTAGCGTCTCCGGTGTTGCGCTCTGCATCGACTCGCACAAAAGCCAATACGCCCAAGCCAATTTTTTTACGGTTTAAAGTCGCTTTATAACCAGTAATAAAACCCTCATCTTCTAGGGTTTTAACTCTACGCCAAGTCGCTGCGGCCGATAAGCCCACTTGTGAGGCTAAGTCAGCATTGGTTAATCTAGCGTCGGCCTGAAGAAGCGACAAAATTTTTATATCAAATTTATCAAGTGTTTCCATATTTAGCTATTTTACGAAAGATTCTTTCTTTTACCATTGGTTTTACTAAATAAAAAGATAACATTTTTCAGCTTAAAAAGCATACACTTTGTGCCAGATATTGAATTAAAAAAGTAATTCAAAACACATACAAAATGATTTGACTGTTGTTCACAAGGCGACAGCCAAGATCATTATTGCCTGATGTAATACCAAAAAAGGAGACTCCATGAACGCCCCTATCTCAGAAGCCCTGCAAAAAGCCCTAGACAACATCAGCCTAGACGATAAATACACCTTAACACAAGGCAGCGCTTTTATGAGTGGCGTTCAAGCTCTCGTGAAATTACCTTTGCTGCAGCGCCAGCGTGATTTATTAGCAGGTAAAAATACCGCAGGCTTTATTAGTGGCTACCGTGGTTCACCTTTAGGCACCTACGACCAATCACTTGAAAAAGCTAAAAAACATTTGCAAGAGCACCATATTGTTTTTCAACCTGGGGTCAATGAAGAATTAGCTGCCACTGCTATTTGGGGCACACAACAATTAGGTTTTGCGCCTAATGGCTCACAAAAATACGATGG
>CAZKWC010000076.1:2240-12954 GCA_964556425.1 uncultured Limnohabitans sp.
TATATTAGAGCCAACCAACTCAATTACAACGTAATTGAGGGCCCCAATGACCGCTTTGGTATTATGGCAAGTGGCAAGGCCTTTAATGACACCAGACAAGCCCTTATTGATTTAGGACTTGACGACGCTACTTGTCGCAGTATTGGATTACGATTACACAAAGTAGCAGTCGTGTGGCCGCTAGAAGCACAACTCACCCGTGAGTTTGCTACTGGCTTGCAAGATATTTTAGTAGTGGAAGAAAAACGTCAGATTATTGAATACCAACTCAAAGAAGAACTCTACAACTGGCGCTCTGATGTAAGGCCTAATATTTGGGGCAAATTCACTAACGAAGAAGGCCAAGGCGGTGAATGGTCCATGTCCAACCCCAGTGCCAATACGCTGCTGCGAGCCAATGCTGATTTAAGCCCTTCCATGATTGCCAAAGCAATTGCTAAAGTGCTTAAAAAACAAGGCTTGCCAGCCGATGTTTTAGCTCGCATCGAACAGCAACTCGCCATTATTAATGCCAAAGAAAGCGCCATGTTAAGCATGACGCAAACTGCCGATCGCCTACCTTGGTTTTGCTCGGGTTGCCCACATAACACTTCAACCAAAGTACCAGAGGGCTCTAGGGCAATGGCCGGTATTGGTTGTCATTTTATGACCATTTGGATGGACCGTAGCACCATTGGTTTTACTCAAATGGGCGGTGAAGGTGTGCCATGGGTAGGACAACAACCCTTTAGCCACGAACAACATGTATTTGCCAACCTAGGCGATGGCACTTATTTTCACAGTGGCATATTGGCCATTCGCCAAAGCATTGCAGCCGGCGTCAATATTACCTACAAAATTTTATACAACGATGCAGTCGCCATGACGGGCGGCCAACAAGTAGGCGAGCGCCCAGAGGGGCATTCGGTATTGCAAATTGCGCAATCCATGCGCGCCGAGGGGGCACAAAAAATTACCGTGGTCACCGATGAACCCGAAAAATACGAGGGCCTGAATTTGCCCGAAGGTATTTTGGTACAGCACCGTGATTTATTAGACGATATTCAAAAAGAGTTTCGCGTTATTACAGGCACCACCATTATTATTTATGATCAAACCTGTGCCACCGAAAAACGTCGTCGCCGTAAACGTGGTAAATTAATTGATCCAGCCAAACGTATTATTATTAATGAAGAAGTGTGCGAGGGTTGTGGTGATTGCTCGGTGCAATCGAATTGTTTAAGCGTAGAACCCCTTGAAACCCCTTTAGGTCGCAAACGCACGATTAACCAAAGTACCTGCAATAAAGACTTTTCATGCGTAAAAGGTTTTTGCCCTAGTTTTGTGAGTGTTGAAGGTGGAAAACTTAAAAAATCAAAACCTGCAAGCCAAAAACAAGATGAATCAACACTGCAATTGCTATTGACTCAATTACCAGCCCCTACCACCATCTCACTTGAACGTCCTGAAGGACCTTGGGGAATTGTGATTGCTGGAGTGGGTGGCACTGGCGTCATTACTATTGGCCAATTATTAGGCGTGGCAGCTCACCTAGAAAGTAAAGGCGTAGTGACGCAAGATGCAGCCGGCTTAGCTCAAAAAGGTGGTGCTACTTGGAGTCATGTCTTAATTGGCAAAACGCAAGATGAGATAGCTACTACCAGAGTAGGTACCGCTAGTGCCGACTTAATCTTGGCCTGCGACTCGATTGTAGGGGCCGGTAAAGAAACCACTTTGCGTATGCGTGAAGGTAGAACTTTTGTCGCGCTCAATAGCAATACGCCTCCAACCGCTGCTTTTGTTAAAAATGCACAGTGGCAAAACCCGGGCGTTCAATGCATTGATAGTATTAGTCAAATTGTGGGCAATAGCGCCGTAGGTTTAATTGATGCTGAAAAAATCGCCACTCAAATTTTAGGTGACTCTATTTACACCAATCCGGTTATGCTAGGTTTTGCTTGGCAAAAAGGCCAAATCCCCCTAGAAAAAGCCAGTATTTTTAAAGCCATGGAGCTTAACGGGGTGCAAATTAAAAATAATCAACTTGGATTCGAATGGGGTCGATTAGCAGCAGTTATGCCTCAAGAGGTAAGCAGGCGTTTAAGCCCTGAACAAACTGTGCAACTACATTTTTCACCTAAAACAGATTTAACTAGCCTTATCCAAGATAGACAAAATCGTTTAACCGCTTATCAAAATTTAGCTTATTCACAGGTTTACATTAATTTAATTAAGCAAGTTGAACAAGCTGAGGAAAAAGCCGGCACTAAAGGCTTAACTGAAATTGTGGCCAAGCAGCTTTACAAAATAATGGCTTATAAAGATGAATATGAAGTGGCAAGGCTGTACACCAATGGAGAGTTTGCAGCCAAAATTGCAGCCCAATTTGAAGGCGACTTTAAGGTGCATTATTATTTAGCCCCACCTATTTTGGCCTGCTTCAACTCGAAGGGTGAGTTACAAAAACAAGAAATGGGAAGTTGGATGCAACTTACTTTTAAAGCCTTAGCCGCTTTAAAAGGCTTAAGAGGTAGCGCTTTTGATATTTTTGGCTACACCCAAGAAAGACGCCAAGAGCGCAATTTAGTGAAGCAATATCAAAACACCTTAAAAGACGTATTACCACTACTCACCCCTCAAAACCAAACTTTAATTAAAGAATGGGCCAATATTCCGGAACAAATAAAAGGTTTTGGTCATGTAAAAGAGCGTAATTTAAAAGCCGCTATGCAACGCTGGGACAGTTTACTCCAACAAATTAAAGTCTAAATGCGTTTGCTAGCATCGTTTCAAGCTTTACTCATAATGCTTGAACTTAGAATGCATGCAAGCTATTTTTAGAGTGAGCTAAAAAGGGTTTTTGTGATAACAAAAGCCCTTTTTTTATTGATCAATCACAACTTGAACTTTTAACGATATTTTTGAAAAATATGTAACTGTAAGCTTGAACCAAGAATAAACAACCTTAGTTATGAATACTGTCAAAAAAACAGGCGGGCGCGAATACAATCTAACACTGAGTTAGTGTGTTTTTCACCCTTCTTTTTTGGTTTTTTATTTATTCGGAGTACTTCATGTTTATTTCTAATGCCTACGCACAAACAGCAGCTGCAGCGACTAGTGGCGGTTTTCAAAGCCAACTTATGGGCATGTTGCCATTGATTTTAATGTTTGGCGTTTTATATTTTGTAATGATTCGCCCCCAAATGAAAAAAGCCAAAGAGCACAAAGCAATGATTGAAGCTATTAGCAAGGGCGACGAAGTAGCCATCTCAGGTGGTTTATTAGGAACCATCGCTAGCCTTTCTGAATCACAAATTGGCCTTGAAATTGCTTCTGGTGTTGTGGTTCAAGTGCAACGTCACGCTATTGTTCAAGTTTTACCAAAGGGTAGCTTGAAGTAAAACGCCTATTGTGCAAATAATTTTGCAAGGTAGATGAGTAGGTCTATTAAAATAGCTCTACGCTGGATCAAATCTTCAATTCAATCGTTTTGATCCAGCTTATTCTTGTAAAGGCCTATACCTTTAAAAAATAATATTTTTATTATTATTTTTTAAAGGTATAAGTAACCTCTTATTTTCTCCATTGATTATTTCAAAGTAGCCCCATGAATCGATACCCTATTTGGAAGTACGCCATCATGTTGGTGGTGTTAATACTCTCCACCCTTTATGCAGCACCCAACTTTTTTGGTGAGTCTCCCGCAGTTCAAGTGACTGGTAAAAGGGCTACTGCAAAAATTGACAGCCAGTTACAAGACAATATTGAGGCTGCACTCTCCAAAGAAAAAATCAGCTTTGAAGGCATAAGCCGCGATAACACCACTATCAAAGTGCGTTTTGCAGATACCAACGCTCAATTAAAAGCTCGTGATGTACTGAACACAGCGATCAATACCACCCCAGACTCCCCTGAATACTTGTTGGCATTTAACTTAGTTTCTAAGTCACCTAATTGGCTTACCAATTTAAATGCAAAACCTATGTATTTGGGTTTAGATTTGCGTGGTGGTGTGCATTTCTTATTACAAGTGGATATGGATGCCGCCCTTACCAAAAAAATGGAAGCCTATACAGGTGACATTCGTTTGGCCATGCGTGAAAAATCATTACGCCATAACGGCATTAGCCGTGACAACCAAACTATTAGCATCAAAATTACTGATCCAGCCACCTTAGCTTCTACCAAAGCTTTATTCACCGACCAACTCCCAGACTTGGCAGTTCAAGAAATTAATAACGCGGCAGAACCAGGCTTAACAGCAAGCATTAAACCCGCTGCTGCTAAACGTATTCAAGACGAGGCCATCAAACAAAATATTGTGACCTTGCATAACCGTATTAATGAGTTAGGTGTCGCAGAACCCGTTATTCAACAACAAGGTCCTGACCGCATTGTGGTGCAATTACCCGGTGTTCAAGACCCAGGCCGTGCCCAAGAAATTTTAGGTCGCACCGCCACCTTGGAAATGCGCTTAGTTGACGAAAGCACCGAGGGCAGGTTAGCAGAAGCAGGCGGTGCAGTACCGTTTGGTTCTGAAAAGTTCTTAGATGTAGAAGGCCGAAGTGTCATTGTTAAGAAACAAGTTATCTTGACTGGCGATAGCCTTACTGACGCACAACCCTCTTTTGACCAACAAAATGGTAATCAACCACAGGTGAGCTTAACCGTGGATGCAAAAGGCGGTCGTATTATTCGTGACGTAAGTCGTGAAAACATTAAAAAACGCATGGCTTTAATATTGTTCGAGAAAAATAAAGGTCAAGTGTTAACTGCCCCTGTGATTCAAAGCGAACTGGGCAACCGCTTTGTGATTAACGGCCAGATGAACTCTGCTGAAGCCGCTAATTTAGCTTTGTTACTGCGTGCAGGTGCTTTAGCGGCTCCAATGGACATCATCGAACAAAGTACCATTGGTCCTAGCTTGGGTAAAGAGAACATTGCCAAAGGCTTTAATTCTGTTGCCTGGGGTTTTGCTGTTATTGTGGCCTTTATGTGTATTTATTACATGATGTTCGGAGCATTCTCTAGTATGGCTTTGGGCCTTAACTTGTTAATGTTGGTGGCCATTTTATCTATCATTCAAGCCACCCTTACGCTACCTGGTGTAGCTGCTATGGCTTTGGCACTCGGTATGGCAATTGACTCCAATGTTTTAATTAATGAGCGTATTCGAGAAGAACTTCGAAGTGGTGCAGCACCTCAAACTGCAATTGCGACAGGCTTTGATAGAGCTTGGGCGACCATTTTAGACTCTAACATTACTACCTTAATTGCGGGTGCTGCTTTGTTAGCATTTGGCTCAGGTCCTGTGCGTGGTTTTGCGATTGTGCATTGCCTTGGCATCTTAACCAGCATGTTCTCTGCCGTGTTCTTTTCACGTGGCCTTGCCAATATTTGGTATGGTCGTCAAAAGAAACTCAAATCCATTTCAATTGGTACGGTTTGGCGTCCTGGAAATAGCAATACCGCTGTTTCTAAAACCAAATAATTTGCCATTCAATACCATTTAAAAAAGGACTTCCCATCATGGAATTTTTTAAAATTCGCAAAGATATTCCGTTCATGCGTCATGCATTGATATTTAACGTTATATCGCTAGTGACTTTTATTTTGGCTGTTTTCTTTTTGTTCACCAAAGGATTACATCTCTCTGTTGAATTTACTGGCGGCACAGTCATTGAAGTGACACATGCAAAACCAGCTGAGCTTGAAAAAATCAGGACTTCCATTACTGCCTTAGGTTACCAAGATGTACAAGTACAAAATTTTGGTACCTCTCAAGACGTCATGATTCGTCTGCCGGCTCAAAAAGGCGTTACCTCTGCTCAGCAAAGTGCCAAGGTAATGACTAGCATGCAAGCCATTGACCCATCCGCCAAAATGAAACGCACCGAATTTGTCGGGCCACAAGTAGGTGAAGAATTAGCCACCGACGGTTTAAAAGCCTTGGCTATGGTGGTAATTGGCATTATGATTTATTTGGCAATTCGATTCGAATGGAAATACGCTGTATCGGCCATTATTGCCAACTTGCATGACGTGATTATTATTTTGGGCTTCTTTGCCTTCTTCCAATGGGAGTTTTCATTGTCGGTGTTAGCAGCAGTGCTGGCTGTGTTGGGTTACTCTGTGAATGAGTCTGTGGTTATTTTTGACCGTATTCGCGAAAACTTCAAACGTTATCGCAAAATGGATACCGTACAAGTGATTGATAACGCCATTACCTCTACCATTAGCCGTACTATTATTACCCATGGCTCCACTCAAATCATGGTCTTATCTATGCTCTTGTTTGGTGGTGCCACCTTGCATTATTTTGCAGTAGCCCTCACTATTGGTATTTTGTTTGGTATTTATTCTTCTGTGTTTGTGGCCGCTGCTATTGCTATGTGGTTAGGTATTACCCGTGAAGATTTAATTAAAACCACAGTCAATGCCAATAAAAAAGCAATTGATCCAAACGACCCTGAGTCAGGTGCTGTAGTTTAATAGCTGCCTCTTTTCATCAATAAAAAAATCGGGTTTTTAGCCCGATTTTTTTCGTCTATTTAACTCGTCAAATATAGAAGCTTGCTAGTCTACAACTGATAACTGGTATCGGATTTATTCAATTTTCTAATTAAGGCTGGCCATACCAATTCGGCCCCCATGCCAGCAGTTGCTTGCTTCATCACTGCCGCCAAACCCTGCAAAATTTGTGGATCAATCATTACCAGTTCACCACCGGCTTGAGCGTCAACTTGAATTTTACAAGCCGACTCAAAAATATACATGGCTAAAAAAGCATCCGCTACCGATTTACCGGTAGTTAATAAACCATGATTACGTAGCATTAAAAATTGATTGCTACCCAAGTCCGCTTGCAAACGAGGTTGCTCATCTTCACGCAATGCCACCCCTTCATAATCATGATAGCCCAAAGAGGCTAAAACAAATGTCGATTGCTGGCTAATAGGCAAAACACCCGCCTTTTGCGCACTAACCGCTACTCCAGCTCGGCTATGGGTATGAATAATACAGGCGGCATCTTCACGCACTTGGTGTACACAACTATGAATCGTAAAACCAGCAGGGTTCACTGGAAAAGGTGAATTGCTTAACTTATTACAGTTTTGATCTACTTTTACCAAACTAGAAGCGGTAATTTCATCAAACATGAGGCCATAAGGGTTGATTAAAAAATGATGCTCAGGACCTGGAATTCTGGCACTGATATGGGTAAAAACTAAATCAGACCAACCGTACATTGCCACCAGCCTGTAGGCCGCAGCTAAATCGACTCTGAGTTGCCACTCTTCTGGGCTTACCTCATGTTGTAGCGAAGGAATATTCATAATTGTCTCCTTTAAAGTAATTTTTGCAAAACAAAGATTACTACACAAGAAGCAAAAGGTAAAACGCTAATAGTCGCCAAGATTACGAAGATGAAAACAAAAAATCGATTTATTAAATATTTAAAACGTATAATTAATACGTTTTAAAATATGGTATTTTTATATAAAAATAATTATGAACTCAATAGCTAAAACTTTTTCTCCACCAAAATATCGAGCAGATATTGATGGGCTTAGGGCCATTGCAGTACTTTCTGTGGTTTTATTTCATGCATTTCCAAAATTATTAACTGGTGGGTTTACTGGTGTTGATGTTTTTTTTGTAATTTCAGGTTTTTTAATTTCAAGTATTATTTTTGAAAATTATGATAATAAAAAATTTGATTTTATTGAATTTTACTCGAGGCGAATTAAAAGAATATTTCCTGCGCTTATAATAGTTTTAATTTCTAGTTATATATTAGCTTGGTTTATTTTATTAGATACAGAATTCAAACAACTTGGTTATCATATTTTTGGTGGGGCAAGCTTTACATCTAATTTAATACTTTGGAGTGAAGTTAGTTATTTTGATAATTCATCCGATTCTAAACCATTACTACATTTATGGAGTTTAGGTATTGAGGAACAATTTTATATATTATGGCCATTATTAATAATATTATTTAATAAAAACAAATATTTTTTTAAACCATTTTTGTTATTGATAATATTATTATCATTTACTTATAATTTTATAAATGTAAAAATTGATCCAACAGCTACTTTTTATTCTATATTTACTCGATTTTGGGAGTTAGCTGCTGGAGGTTTATTAGCCTATTTTTTAATTAGAAATAGCAATAATAAATCAAATAAATTAAATAATTTAAATAATTTATTTTCTATTTTTGGATTTATACTATTAATTTATAGTTTTTATAGAATAAGTAATAATTTAAGTTTTCCTGGTAAATGGGCAGTAATTCCAGTATTAGGCAGTATTTTTATTATTTATTCAGGACCAAATGCTGTAATCAATAAATATATTTTAGCGAATAAATTTTTAGTTTGGATAGGACTTATTAGTTTTCCCCTGTATTTATGGCATTGGCCACTAATTACATTTACTAGAATACTTTACAGCAATCAAGTTGATAATAAACTAATGATTGGTATTTTATTTTTATCTACCCTTTTAGCATGGTTTACTTATTGGTTTATTGAAAAACCAATAAGACACAGATCATTAAAATTGAGTCAAACTTTATTGATTTCATTTGTACTATTATTGGTGGGAATAGTTGGCTATACTACATATTTACTTAATGGTATACCAGCCAGAAATGTTCATCACTATAATAAAGCCTTAATAGATCACACCAAAATTAGTTCAAACGAAAATTTTGTAAATGGGTGTGGTATCTCCAAACCAGAGGAGATGAGTTTATTTGAAGTCTGTGGCCATGATAAACGTGGTAATGTTAAATATGCTTTAATGGGCGATAGCAAGGCTTATGCACTTTACCAAGGCTTGGTTAGAACATCCTCAGACCAAGCACGGTGGTTAATGATTGGTGGTACGAGTATTCATGGCGCACCCATTCCAACACTTACCGACTCCGATGACACAAGCACTCCACTTACAGTCATAGCGAGTAATGCAATCGCTCAAAATTCAGAAATTGAAACTGTAGTTTTAGTCACTTCCATTAGAGGATTATTTCAACTCAAAGATGGAACCAATTTAGAAACTGAAAAAAATTACAATCATTTTTACTTAAAAAACTTACCTCTTGTTTCCGACGAGGTATATGAAAATACCCAATCTGGCCTCACTTTTGCAGTTGAAAAATTTATAAAAGCAGGTAAAAAAGTAGTGATTGTGGTTGATAACCCTGTACTCCCCCATCCCTATGACTGCGTTGGACGCAAAACAGCATTTGAATTTTTTAATCAATTGCTTCCCCAACAAAATCCAGCTTGTTTTGTACCCTTATCTACGTTTGAAAGTCAAATTAGTGGGTACAAAAAAATGTTAAATAACATTAAGCAAGCACATCTAAAATATGTAGAAATATTTGATGCAACTGATATCTATTGCAACAGACAAACCGATGTGTGTGGTCCGCTACTCAATAATATACTTTTATATAATCATACTGACCATATTTCAGATTATACGGGTGGTGTGGTCGGTCAAAAATTAAATGATTTTTTATCGAAGTCACCATAAAAAATTGTCGCACTGAGGTAATTCAACCTCCTCTAGGTTTTATGGTTGGCATCGGTTCAGGGAGCACGAAGTTTTTCACGCTCCCTGTCAAGTTGAGCTCTATTACTAATTTCTCTCTGCGTTTGAGACCACGTGGTCAGCTCGTATAAAAAACAATAATATTGCAAGTACTTTTTTTATTTATGAGCATTCTAGAATGTTGCATGCTTTGGTAGAGCTGTCTATTTTCTAAAGATGTAGAAAAAAAGTATACGACGGTTTTAGCAATGCACGAATGAGTTGATCACTCAATTAGAAATGCTTTTCATAATCAAAATTATTATATTTTTCGAGGATTAAAGTCTTTGACAGATAAGCTCTTATGTCTAATGAACTCCACCTTCTACTTTAAAATTTCACAACTATCTCTTTGAATTTGGTTCAGAATTTTATTGGTAGAAACTTTCGAAAGAATGTCGCCTTTTAAAACACTCATTTCTTGATCATTTATTTTTAATTCAGCTACTGCACGTGAAAATATTTTGATGTCCATACTTGCCAAGGCGCAAACCATATACAACTTCCCTTCAACACTCACCTTATCTTTATTACTACTTTTAAGTAAGTAGGTATAAATTTGGTCTGCGTTCGTAATTTTACGAAGTTGTCTGGTGGCATTTTCAGCATCCGATATTTTTGCAGGTGTACCCACCATACCCCATGAATAATAAGTGGCAGTAGCAATTTTATTCATCAAAAGATCCGCTTCAGTTTGCGATGAAGCCGAATGACAGGAAAGGCATGCTCCCGCAAAAATGAAAGATGCCAACCAAGTCGGTATTTTCAATTTGTGCATTTTCATTTACCCCTTTTGTACTGAAATTTACAATTCCACTTTTTACTTCTATTTATCATTTTTTGAATTTTAGTGGTAAAAAGATTCGTAGTGTAAACTGAATTTACTACGTAGCTGTTGAATTACTGCAGCGAAAAGACAAGCAGAAAGACCAACTATGCCAACAGCGGATATCAAAACTAACCTTTTAAAACCTTACCCCCTCTAGCTCCCCCTTGGCAGGGGGAGGACCAGAAAAACCCGATTCAGCATGGGCAGTGTTTTTCAGCCACTTTAGCCAAGCATGCCAGCATTACTCTACTCCACTTGAAAAGTAAAATCTATATCCTACCTCACACTGCAAAG
>CAZKWC010000077.1:0-1309 GCA_964556425.1 uncultured Limnohabitans sp.
ATTTTAGATTTTTAATTGATTTTGGTCGTTATATATGAAATCATTAGTTATTTGTGCCGACGATTATGCGCTATCAGAGCCTATTAGTTTGGCCATAGAGACGCTTGCAAAAAATAAAAGAATTTCGGCCACAAGCGTTATGAGTTTATCGCCACTGTGGCCCTCACATAGCGCTTCACTACAGAGTTTAAAAGGTCAAATTGATGTTGGCTTACACCTTGATTGGACTAGTGAATTTGCTATTGCTAATGGCCATGGTGGCTCTTTAAATTCTGTGATGTTGAAGTCTTTATTAGGTCAAAACTCTATTGCTGATTGCAAAAAAATAATTCATCAGCAACTTGATTGGTTTGAGAAATATTGGGCTCAAGCTCCTAGTCACATAGATGGTCACCAACATATTCATCAGTTTAGTGGCATTCGCCAAGCCCTTATAGAAGTTATTTTAGAGCGGTATTTATTCAGCTATAAAAACGCTAATGTACCAATGCCTTATCTTCGTATTTCTAGGGCAATTAAGCCACAAAATACATTAAAGGCGCAAATTATTGCTTTGATGGGAGCTGGGCCACTATTAAAATCAGCCTCTCAAAATAATATTTTGAGCCTACCTTATTTAAGTGGAATTTATGATTTAAAAATTGGCCCTATCAGCTACCCACAGCGCATGGAAAACTGGCTCAAGCAAACTACGCCAATTCAAGATTCGATTTTAATGTGTCACCCCAGCTTATTATTAGAAGAACAAGATACTATTTCTGCAGCAAGAGTACAAGAATTTCAATATTTGAATAGTCAATATTTTTTAGACCATTTAAATCAATATCAAGTAACTGTTGATAAGGCCGAATTAAGTTTTAAAATTAACCCTATCTAAAAAAAAATTTTCCCATACAACCCACTTTTTATAACACCCCTAATGAATCAACGTAACAATCAGTGGCCTAGTATTTCTTGTGTATTACCGGCCTATAACGAAGCAAAAAATTTAGTTATTGTTATTCCAAAATTACAAGCTTATTTATCAAATTTAAATACGCCCTTTGAAATTATTATTGTTGATGATGGTAGCAAAGACAACACGCAAGAAGTGGCCAGGCAATTGTGTCAACAATTTTCAAGTGTGGTTTTTATTTCATTATCTAGAAATTTTGGTAAAGAGCCTGCCATTGCAGCGGGTTTAAAACACACCAAGGGCGAAGTGGTGGTACTTATGGATGCCGATGGACAACATCCTTTTGAATATATTTCTACTATGCTTGAAAAATGGCAAAGTGGAGTTGATGTAGTTTACGCTGTTCGAAAAACC
>CAZKWC010000077.1:1409-12747 GCA_964556425.1 uncultured Limnohabitans sp.
ATTCAAATGTTAGCAATTGGTACCATTGCCAGTTATATTGGTCGTATTTACGAAGAGGTAAAAGATAGGCCCTTATTTTTAGTACAAGATCAATTTGGCCAAGGCCTTAAGTAGTCTTTGCATTCATAGGCTTCTTCAATCACCAACATATAGGTTGGTGATTGATTTTGATTACATTTAATCAACATTGAAAAAACTATATTATTTAATCTGTTGAAGTACTCACTATTTTGTAGTTTAACTATTACCGCTACTGTTTTTGCTTACTTTAATTTTCATTTAACTTTACCCTAGATTTACTCAAGAATGCTATAGTAAATCAGTCTTATTGAGGGTAAGAGTTTTTTACCCTTTTAAAAAATTATATTTCAAATGAAAAAATCCACTCAAATTGTATTGTTGGGCTCTATTGTTGTAGCAATTGGCGTAGCTATTTATTTTATTTATCAAAAAAAATCCAATTTACAAGACAAAACTGTTCAAAAGACTACTTCAACCGTTCCAGCAAGTGGTACTGCTAGCTCTAATACAAGTAGCACTTTAGAAATTAAAGCTTCCGAAGTCTTCACACTCTCGCCCCAAAACTTAAGTCAAACCATTTTGCTTACCGGCACTATTAAAGCGGTTCAATCGGCTTTTGTTAAAGTCAAGGTGGCAGGTGAAATCTCTGGCTTAACACTACGCGAAGGCGAAAATGTAAAGGCCGGTCAAGTACTTGGCAAAATAGATGCAACAGAGGCTATAGCCCGTTTTAAACAAGCCCAACAACAAGCCGCCTCAGCAAAATCTCAACTTGATATTGCCCAGCGTCAATTTGACAATAACCAAGCCCTCATGACCCAGGGTTTTATTAGTAAAACAGCACTCGATAATGCGAGTTCTAGTTTTAATGGGGCAAAGGCCAGTTACCAAGCGGCCTTAGAAGGTGTTAATTTAGCTCAAAAAAGTTTATCTGATACTGCACTTAAAGCCCCTATTTCGGGTGTTATTTCACAAAAATTAGCTCAAAACGGCGAGCGACTCAGTATTGACAGTCGAGTATATGAAATTGTGGATTTGTCTAAGTTAGAACTCGAAACCAGTTTACCTATTAGCGATGCACAAAATATTCGAATTGGTCAAAAAGCAAAAATAAAAATCGACTCCACCAACATTGAAAACCTAGAGGCCACTGTGGTGCGCATTAATCCTAGCGTACAAAACGGCAGTCGCTCGGTATTGGTTTACTTAAGCGTCGCCCAGCATGAAGCACTCAAACATGGCTTGTTTGCACAAGGCCGAATTTTTATGGGTGAAAGCTTATCGTTAGTGGTGCCTGTCAGTGCCATTCGCACCGACAAACCCAGTCCTTATGTACAAATCCTAGAGGGCAACACGGTTAAACATCAAAAAGTCAGTTTAGGTAAACGAGGCGAAGTCAATGATCAAACCGTTGTAGAAGTCATTGGACTTAATGCCAACAGTCAAATTTTGTCGCCTAGCTTAGGTATTGTGCGCGAAGGTAGCACGATTCGTATTGTGGCTCCTGCAGTCGCCTCTTCTGCATCAGCGCCAGCTTCTACTTCATCAGGGCAATAATTATGTGGTTTACCCGAGTCAGTCTGCAAAACCCAGTTTTTGCCACCATGATTATGTTGGCAATTACGGTCTTGGGTTTGTTTTCATATCAACGTTTACAAGTCGACCAATTTCCCTCTATTGACTTTCCGGTTATTGTGGTGGTAACCGACTATCCTGGCGCATCTCCTGAAATCGTTGAAACCGAGGTGAGTAAAAAAATCGAAGAGGGTGTTAACTCAATTGCAGGTATTAATGCTTTAACTTCTAAAAGCTACGAAGGTCAATCGGTAGTGGTAATTGAATTTCAATTGCACATTGATGGGCGTAAAGCAGCCGAAGATGTACGCGAAAAATTAGCCACCATAAAAGCGGGTTTAAGAACTGAGGTGAAAGAGCCAAGAGTCTTACGTTTTGATCCTAGTGCCAGAGCGATTTGGTCGGTGGCCGTATTACCCGAAGATAAAAACTCTCAAGCCAATGCAGTAGAGCTTACCAATTGGGCCAATCAAACACTTAAAAAACGCTTAGAAAATGTGCGTGGAGTGGGTTCTGTTACGGTGGTAGGCGGCACCAAACGTGAAATTAATTTGTATTTAAACCCTCAAGCTTTAGAGTCTTTTGGTATTACTGCAGACCAAGTAGTAGCTGCTGTACGAAATGAAAATCAAGACTTGCCAGTAGGCTCGGTGCGCAATCTAGAACAAGACCGTGTGGTACAAATTAATGCTCGCATGAAACGTCCTGAAGACTTTGCCAATATTATTGTGGCAAGGCGAGGCGGTGCTGCTATTCGTTTATCTCAAGTAGCACAAATCAATGATGGAGCACAAGAAGCAGAATCATTAGCCTTGTTCAACGGCCAGCGTGCATTGGTTTTACAGGTACAAAAATCACAAGACGAAAACACCATTCAGGTAGTAGATGGCTTAAATAAAGCCCGTGACGAAATGCAAAGTCTAATGCCTAAAGGCTGGAAACTAGAAAACGTCACCGATGGTTCTAGACCTATTCGAGTAGCGGTTGATAACGTAAAGCGCACCTTAATTGAGGGTGCTTTATTAACTGTTTTAATTGTATTTTTGTTTTTAAACTCTTGGCGCTCTACCGTTATTACAGGCCTTACCTTACCTATTTCGGTCATTGGTACTTTCTTGTTCATGAATGCCTTTGGCTTTACTATTAACATGATTACCTTAATGGCTTTGTCATTGTGCGTAGGACTATTAATTGATGACGCCATTGTGGTGCGAGAAAATATTGTGCGCCATGTACAAATGGGTAAAAGCGCCTTTAAAGCATCTTTAGATGGCACACAAGAAATTGGTTTGGCGGTATTGGCCACTACCTTGTCTATTGTGGCGGTGTTTTTACCAATTGGTTTTATGGGCGGTATTATTGGTAAGTTCTTCCACCAATTTGGTATTACCATTGTGGCGGCAGTGCTTATTTCTATGTTTGTGAGTTTTACCCTAGACCCAATGCTGAGTAGCATTTGGCATGATCCAAGCATTGACTCGCATGGCAAACCTGCTGGCCCCAGAAAAGGCTGGTATGACCATACCATTGGCAGAGTCACGCAGTGGTTTGATACTGGCACTACCGCACTTGAAAACGGTTATCAAAAAATCTTGCGCTGGTCTTTGTTACATAAAAAATCTACCTTAGCGATTGCAATGGTGGTATTTATTATCAGTATTTTAATGGTAAGGGTGTTGGGCACCGAATTTGTACCTAAAGCCGACTTTTCCGAAACCTCTTTAACTTTTAGTACACCAGCGGGTTCTTCGCTAGAGGTAACAGAAGCCAAAACCAAACAAGTGGAAGATATTATTCGCAGTTTTCCAGAAGTTAAATACACCTTAAGCACTATTAACACGGGTAGTGCTTCTGGCAAGACATCTGCGTCTATTTATATTCGCTTAGTCGATAGAAAAAATCGTAGTCGAAGTGCCGATGCAATGTCAGCTTTATTGCGCGATCGGCTGGTCAAAATTGCAGGCATTACGGTTACACACGTTGGCCTTACCGATGCAGTGGGTGGCAATAAACAAATTGAGTTCTCTTTCTTAGGCCCAGACCAAGCAGAACTTGAAAAAATTTCTAGCCAAGCCTTAGACAAAATCAGAAATACTGCTGGCCTAGTCGATTTAGACTCCAGCATGAAAGCCAACAAACCAACGGTTGATATTACGATTAAGCAAGATATTGCTTCTGATATTGGCGTGGCGACTGCTAGTTTAGGTAACCAATTAAGAACCTTGGTGGCAGGCACTACAGTAGGCAACTGGCGCGCACCAGATGACCAAACCTATGACGTGAACGTGCGCTTAAAACCAGAAGCCAGAAACTCACCTCAAGACCTTGAAAAACTACCCTTTACTACCACCGCAGCCGATGGCAGTTTAAAAGTGGTGCAACTCAGTCAAATAGCCGAAGTAAAAGAAACCACTGGCCCCAACCAAATTAACCGTCGTGACTTGACCCGAGAAGTTTCGGTCAATGCCAATGCCTTTGGTCGCTCGGCTGGCGAAGTCTCTAATGATATTAAAAAGGTGTTGGACAGCATGGCACTACCACCAGGTTACCGTTACCAGTTTGGTGGTTCTACCAAAAATATGGCGGAATCTTTTGGCTATGCGGTTTCTGCACTAGCACTGGCCATTATTTTTATTTACATGATTTTGGCAAGTCAATTCAAGAGCTTTTTACAACCCATTGCTTTAATGACATCACTACCATTGACCTTAATTGGTGTGGTGCTGGCTTTATTGGCCTTTAACTCTACCCTTTCCATGTTTTCGATAATTGGGGTGGTCATGCTAATGGGCTTGGTTACCAAAAATGCTATTTTATTAGTTGATTTTGCGATTCGCTCGCGCGAAGATCACCTAGATGAAACAGGTAAAATGGCGCCAGGCTTGCCACGTGCAGAGGCCTTGTTATTAGCCGCAAAAGTCAGGTTAAGGCCTATTTTAATGACTACTTTAGCGATGGTGTTTGGTATGGTTCCTTTGGCATTTGCCCTTACCGAAGGTTCTGAACAACGTGCCCCTATGGGCCAAGCAGTTATTGGCGGAGTAATTACTTCCTCTTTATTAACTTTGGTAGTAGTTCCCGTGATGTATTGTTATATGGATGATTTAGCCAATTGGTTTAAACGCAAGTTCGGTGCAAGCACAACGTCACATAGCACGAGTAAAATAGAGGCATAAACCCTTATTTTTCATTTAACAGTTAAGAAGATAATCCAAATGAATATGCAACAAGCCCGTTTTAACATGATTGAGCAACAAATCAGACCTTGGAATGTTCTCGATCTCGATGTTCTTGAAATATTAGAGCAAATTCCTCGTGAAAATTTTGTTGCAGCGGGTCAAGAAGTATTGGCCTATGTAGATACCGAGTTACCCCTGCCTTGTGGCCAATTCATGTTGTCACCACGCGTTCAAGCTCGTTTGTTCCATGATGCCAAAATCCAAGCACACGAAACCGTTTTGGAAATTGGCACAGGTTCTGGCTATTTAACTGCATTGTTGGCAAGTAAAGCTAAAGAAGTGGTGAGCCTAGAATTACACCAAGAAATTGCTGATTTAGCCAAAGCCAATTTAAGCCAAGCTGGAGTTAGCAATGTTGAAGTAGTGCATGCCGATGCGGTCCAGTACAAAAGCCCAAAAGGTCCATTTGATGTAATTATTTTGACTGGCTCTGTGGCAAGTGTGCCCAGCTTTATTTTTGATCAATTAAAAGTATTGGGCCGAGTAATCGCAATTGTGGGTCATGAACCCATGATGCGTACCACTATTTACAAAAGCATTAGTGAAAATAAATTTGAAACTACCCAACCTTGGGACACCGTTGCGCCTCGTTTGCTAGGTTTTCCTGAGCCCAGCGAATTTCAGTTTTAAACTAAATAGAAAATAGGGCTAATATGGTTTGCCCTATTTTGGCTTAGTCGCTTGCTTATTGATTGCATATTGTTAATTAGGATTTTTTAATGAACGCCAAGTTTTACTCCAGCCTTAGTCCTGTATCAATTGCACTAGGATTGCTTTTTTGTAATTCGGCAGCAGTGCAAGCGCAAAGCCTTGAATCAGTTTACCAAGCTGCATTAACTTACGATGCTACCGTTGCTGGTGCAAAAGCTAATTATGAGGCTAATATAGCCAAAGCCGACCAAGCCAAAGCGGGTATTTTACCTACTGTGGGTTTTAATGCTGGGCAAACCAGAACTAACCAGTCCAGCACCCCCGATGGAGGCGCCACTATTGATAAAAGTTTTGGTGCGCGTAATATGTCTCTCTCTTTTAATCAGCCCCTTTATAGGCCCTCTAACTGGGCAAGCTATAACCAAGGCAAAAAACAACTTGAATTAGCACAGGCCGCATTAAATACTGCCGAGCAAGACTTAATTATTAGAGTTACCCAAGCCTATTTTGATTTATTAGCCGCGCAAGAGTCGGTGGTTTATGTAAAGGCCCAAAAAACAGCTATTTCAGAGCAACTGGCTTCTGCCAAACGCAACTTTGAAGTGGGGACTGCCACCATTACTGACACCCGTGAAGCACAAGCGCGTTTTGACTTAACTACCGCCCAAGAGTTAGTCGCATTAAACGATGTTGAAATTAAGCGATTAATCCTTGAAAATGTGAGTGGTTTAAGCAATATTACGCCCAAATTGCTTAAGCTACCGGTTGTTTTACCCAATGTAAAAACAAGTGAAATGCAAAGCTGGGTAGATACGGCTGTGGCTCAGCACCCGTCTGTTATTCAGGCAAAACTTGCCCTAGAAGTAGCCGAACTAGAACAGACAAAAGCCAAAGCACAGCACCAACCTACCTTAGATTTAAATGCTAGTTATGGCCGCTCCGAAAGTTTAAACGGCAGTGCCAGTAGCAACACGGGTTCTAGTAGCAACTCAGCCACAATTGGGCTTTCTTTTAACATGCCCTTATTTGCTGGTTTTGCCCATGAAAACAGAATTAAAGAAACTAACTCTTTAGTTGAAAAAGCAAAAGCAGATGTAACATTAGCTACTAGGGGCGTTAGCCAAACTGTGCGTAGTACCTTTTTAGGCTTAATGTCGAGTAATGCACAAGTAAATGCCCTACAAGCAGCAGAGAGCTCTAGCTTAAGCGCACTTGATGCTAACAAACTTGGCTACCAAGTAGGTGTGCGCATTAACATTGATGTTTTGAACTCACAAAGCCAACTTTTCCAAACCAAACGTGATTTAGCGAAAGCACGCTTTGACACCTTGATTACCCATTTAAAATTAAAACAAGCCACTGGGCAATTAAGTGCCTCTGATGTACAAAACATTAATCGTTTGTTGCAACCTTAAAACCTTTTAAGCTTGTAACCACCGACTTACCCCTTCTAAACCCACCCATTATTGGTGGGTTTTATTTTTTATGTAAGATTTTAGACTTTTGTTCGACTATTGAGTACAAGACAATTAATGAGTAATTACTTGGCAACTATTAAACAAATACTACGTAACTGGTAGCCATTCAACGTAACCCTTTTTAAAGGAAAACTTAAATGAACCGCAGAAAAATTTTTAAAGGTTTTACCGCCCTTCTTGGCCTTAGTGCAGCGCCCTGGGTATTTAGTCAAAGCAAACCCACTGCGGCCAATGCTTTGGTATTAAGCGAAGCACAATGGAAACAAAAATTATCACCTGCACAATTTGCCATCTTACGCACTGAAGGCACAGAAAGAGCGGGTTCTAGCCCTTTAAATAATGAAAAACGTAAAGGGGTTTACCACTGCGCTGGCTGTGACTTGGCTTTATTTACTTCAGAAATGAAGTTTGACAGCGGTACCGGCTGGCCCAGCTTTTTTACAAGCTTACCAGGCGCTCTAGGCACCAAAACCGACTTTAAATTAGTGTTGCCCCGCACAGAATACCACTGTACCAAATGCGGTGGTCATCATGGTCATGTATTTGATGATGGCCCAGCACCTACAGGCAAAAGGTATTGCAATAACGGGGTTGCACTCACTTTTAAAGAAGCTAAAGCTTAACCATTGACAGCACTACTACAACTCAGATTGTCATCATGAAAAATTTTAAACTACCATTTGTTCAATTATTTGTGTTCGGTTCTTTGCTTGGCATAGCTTTGGCAACTACCGCTCAAACCAACTCAAGCGCGTCTGCTTCAAGTGCTAAAAACACCACCGAAACTGCTATTTTTGCAGGTGGTTGTTTTTGGTGTGTAGAGTATGATTTTGACAAAGTACCAGGGGTTTTAAAAACTACCTCTGGCTACACTGGTGGTAATTTAGCCAACCCGAGCTACGAGGCGGTGTCGTCTAAAAACACCGGCCATGCAGAAGCGGTCGAAATAGTCTTTGACCCTAAAAAAATAAGCTACCGCCAATTAGTCGATTTTTTTTGGAAAACCATAGACCCAACCGTAAAAGACCAACAATTTTGTGATTATGGTAACCCTTACCGTACTGCTATTTTCGCAGTAGGCCCAGCTCAACTCAAAATTGCCCAAGACTCTAAGGCGGCTTTAGAAAAAATAAAACCTTTTAAAGAAACCATTAAAACTGAAATAGTGTTGGCAAGCCAATTTTATGCAGCCGAAGACTATCATCAAGATTATTATAAAAAGAACCCTGTACGTTATAAATATTACCGTAACAGCTGTGGACGTGATGCACGATTGGCTGAATTGTGGGGTAACAAATAAAGTCTATCCTTTGGACTTAAGACAAACTCTATTAATGCTTTAAGCTTAACGAATTAGCTTCATAAGCGACCTTAGTGGTTGGGTTAACTTCCAGCTAAGGGAGTTGGTAATGTTAAGCATATTAACCTCCATAAACTCAATATGTTTAACATTTGATTTAATTCTTTCATTCAACTCAAAAATTTCTTTTCTTTCAGTATGAATTATTTTAATATGCTCTTCTAATTGCTCTATTAGTTTAATTCGCTCATTACCTAAATTAGAAATTTCTTTGACTAAAGACTGGTTAGCATGAGTAATTTCATTTATTTTAATTGCTAAACTGTCTTGAAATTTTAATTCATTAATATAGGGGTTTATTTCAGTGTGAAATAAATTAATTGTGCTTTTTAAATTAATATCTTCCACACTTTGTGGCTGCTCATAGTTTAAAAAATTTTCATAAAGTTGGTAAGCTGACTCATTACAATCGACATGATTTTTTAAATCTTCTAAAGTCAAATTACTATGCTGTAAATTAGGATCTAGAAAATCATCAGTAAAACTGTTAAGTTCTTGGTTGTTAATAGTTAAATTTAAATTTTGGGCAATTGTATTGATTTGCGTAACTGGATCCAACATTAAGTTTTCATAATGCACCAATACCCTATTTAAATTTTGGGTTTGTTGCATGCTAGCTAACATGTATTCAAACCATAAAAACAAACCTTTTTTAATGCTAAATTGGTCACGTTTTTGCAGTGAATAGGCCACACTTAGTGGGTTTCTTATAGCTATTAAATAACTAACATTAAGGTTGCAAAGCTTAAATATTTTTTGCCAAAAAGGTAATAAAACAGAAACCCGTGGGTCTTTAAAACCAAATAAATCAGTGTTTTCTAATTTGTTGTTTAACAATTGAACGGCAGTATCAATATCTGCTTGGTTGTCTAATAGTTCTAATTGATTATTTTGGGGTATTGAGCAACTACTCCAAATACAAGCCATTTTATGAAGCAAATAATCGTTAAACTGGTTAATGTCTAGGTCTTCAAAAAAACCTTTACTGTTGACATTTGCATTGGGCTGCATGAGCTTGTTGCCCAGGTCCACTCCTAATACTTTTAAACTGCGAGTAAAGGCGCTAGTGCCACTCCTGTGCATACCTAACACCACAATTATTTTTTTATTTGCCATTTTAATGTTTTAATTTACCAACAACGGTGCAAATTATATATGATTATTTTTTAGTTACAAAATGTTTAAGTGTAAATTTAGTGTAGGATATATAATTAGGGGTTATTTTTAATAAAAAATATTTTTTATACTTGGAGTATAAAACAGGTTAAACAAATTTTTTTGACTAAAAATTATTTCTCAGTGTTTTTAACTATTAATTAATTTTAAAAAAACTAATAATTTTATTTAAACAACTAGATTTTTGTTTTGTATGATTAAAATTATTTAAAGCATAATTATAAATTTCGTAATCGTCAGAATGAAATTTTTTAATTTGATTAACTAAATCATCATTCAAATTAATAACAACTTTTGTTTCTGAAATATTCAAACGAGGAATTTCAATATTAAGTGGAATTTCTAACTCTTCAAAACATCGTTTAACTGAATAGTCTAAATTTTCGTAAACACCAATAAAAGAAAAGTCATTCAAATTTATTCTAGTAAAATGCTGGGCATAAATATTTTGCATTTCCGAACTTAAAGCAAAATCTTCAAATGTCCAATTTTCTTGTTTCATTTTGCGCCATAAATAATGGTCGGAAAAATCGCCAGAATTCCAATATTTGTAATGAGACTGTAATCTTGCGATTGGGTCTCTTAATATAGTTACTAGTGTGGTATTTTCGGTTGAGTTAGCTAAATACTTAATTGGAAAAAAATGTCCATATACAATTTTTTCATTTGCTACTGTATTGTTAGTGTTAAGAAATTCGTTTATTTTCTGCTCTCTTGGCTCGAACGGAATTTTAAAACAAGAATCGTAATCTTTTATTAAATTATTGCTTACGCTTGCTTCTAAGAGATTTAATACAGATGTGCCTGCACATTTAGGCATATGAACAAAAAGTTTCATAAATTTAAAATTAGAGTTTATTTATATTAGAGATAAAAATGTAATTTTTTTATAAAATTAATTCTATTCTATGTTTAATTTTTTTAAATATATGCTTTTACGTCAATTAACTATTATATTTTATAGTTAATTTATGCAATAATTACATTTTATAACACTTTATTTATATAGTTTATGAAATTTAATTTATTAAATATAAATTTAGATTAACACTATAAATGATTAAATTGGCTCTAGGCATATAAAGATTTATAAATGAACAATAATATTTCTAAAATATACTTTTACTTACACTTTATTTGATAAGTAATCTAATGTAATGTCTATTCCGTGGCATAGAAAATATATAAATCAATGTTTTATAGTTCATTGATTTTTTGCTTCGGTTCTACACACTCTCACAACTTACTCGCTCTGAAAGTCACACCTAAGTTAAACTAGTGAAATCCTTCAGTTAAGTATTCACTCAGCCCAGTTATTACGCAGTTTGCAGCCTTGGATGGCTAGTCGAAGTGAGCAAACAGATTAACTATTTCTCAAGAACCTGGTAATTCGCAAAGGCCTTTCTTCCTATATGGTGAGGCACATAGTTATGGTTTGAATCGGGATTGACGTTGCGAAGGCGCTTATCAACTTGGACGCGAGTTGGGCTTTTATGCTACAGCTGGTTTGTTTCGCAGTATTCGCCACACCGAGCGTAAGCGTCCAACCACACCACCTCATCTAAGCTTGGTCAAAGCGTTTTTTAGTCTTCGTTCGTGTTAGTTAGTCGAACCTGCAAAATTCAAAACCAAAGTTTGACTGCAATTATGAGCAGTAATTGAGTCTGCAAACAGCTTTCTTCAACCAACTTCCGTTATTGATTGTGTTGCTAAGGTTTTTTTTAATATCCCGCTTATTTGCCACCTATAGCACTCATTGAATAGGCTAAAAAATAGGCCTCTCAGCCCTTTTGTTCCTATTCTCCTTAGCAGCCATTTGATGTTGTAACCACATGAGC
>CAZKWC010000078.1:0-12615 GCA_964556425.1 uncultured Limnohabitans sp.
AGGGAGAGAATGAAACTTACTATCATGTTTCCTAGCCCAGCGATTATTGGTACACGAAAACTGATACCAAAAGCACCTGCTCCAATAAGGCTTAGACCTATGAAAGCTGCAATTGGTGGGATTGCAGCGAGGTAAACAAGGTAATTCTTGTAAATGGATGCAATACTACTTTGCTCTCCCGCAATCACCGCCCAAGTTTCTTTGGGTTTAAGTACAATTTCCATTGCACGTTCAACTAAGTTCATGGCTCACTCCTTCATATAAAACATACAAAAATCGGATCCTCTTTGGAAAACTCAGCAAAAAAACTAAATTTTGTAATATTAGTTGATTTGGTTTAAAACATCCCGATTCCCAAAAATTAATATTTTATTACGTATTTTTACTAAAAATGCAAATTTATTAAAAAAGAAAAATAATAATATTTTTAATAAATTGATTGAATAGTATAGATACGCCTAATAGTAGCGAAAATAGTTATGATAAATAATAGAAGTTCAAATCAAGTAGCATACTCAATACTAAAGATAGAAATTTTCCAGTGGCGTTTATTCAACACTAATCGGTCAAGCTATATTTGCTTGTTGCATAGTTGGAACGGATAAAGCAGTACAAAATATTGTCACTAGAAGAGTACTTTAGATTTTTGGTTAAAAATGAAATCCAAAGTGTGCATAGCTATTCACACAAGCTACAAATCAAGAAAAAACTGAATTAAGTTTCAACCCCGAGTCAAAATCCAGCATCAACTAGACGATTGAAACCCACTGGGCTAAAATCATTTTTTTAATTCCACTATTCACACCGTATTTGTTATGAGCCACAATTCTATGTCCAGCCCAATACCTGCTATTAATACCGAGCTCATACATCATTCTTATGTGCCCCCCGCCGATTTTGCTGCCCCACAACCAGCAGTGCAAAAGGCGTCTACGGTTTTTTTCCCTAATGTAGCGGCTATGCGAAGCCGTCAATGGCAAGATAAATCAGCCTACACCTATGGCTTGCACGGCACGCCTAATAGTTATTTACTCGAGGAAAAAATCGCCACCCTAGAAGGAGCTAAATACTGCGTGTTGACGCCTAGTGGTTTGTCGGCTTTATCATTAGTCAATTTAGCCATATTAAAAACCGGTGATCAGGTTTTAATTCCAGATAATATTTATGGTCCAAACAAAGCCATGTTAAGCGGGCAGCTTGCTTCTTTTGGTATTACTTGGGATGTTTACGACCCCTTAAACCCACAAGATTTAGCCCAAAAAATAACTACAGCTACTCGGTTAGTTTGGTTAGAGGCTGCTGGTTCGGTAACTCTAGAATTCCCAGACCTCATCGGTTTAGTAACGGTTTGCAAAGAAAAATCAGTGCTTTGTGCACTCGATAATACTTGGGGTGCAGGTTTGGCCTTTAATGCCTTTGATTTGGGCAATGGCTTAGGTATTGATTTTACCGCCCATGCCTTAACCAAATACCCCAGTGGTGGTGGTGATGTGTTAATGGGCAGTGTTTGCACTCGTGAACTAGCCCTGCACCGCAAAATTGTTAATTGCCATATGCACCTAGGTATTGGTGTGGGAGCTAACGATGTAGAGGCGGTTCAGCGTGGTTTACCCTCTATTGTGCTACGTTACCAAGCCCACGATTTGGCATCTAGGCAGTTGGCTTTGTGGGCCACTACACAAACTGCTTTTGTGCAAGTCTTGCATCCTAGTTTACCTAATTCTCCTGGTCACCAACATTGGAAAGCACTTTGCACCGATGCCATTGGCAAAGCCGCAGGTATGTTTTCTGTGGTGTTTGACGCCAATGTTCCTAGCGCTCAAGTCGATGCCTTCTGCGACGCTTTAAAGCTATTTAAACTAGGTTATAGCTGGGCTGGCCCCGTCAGTTTGGTAGTGCCTTACGACTTGCCTAGTATGCGCAGTTTAAAGAGCAGTCCTATTCGTGAAGGTGTCTTGGTGCGCTTTTGTATTGGCCTAGAGGCAGTGCAAGATTTACAACAAGATTTAGCCAATGCTTTAAAAATAGCGGGTTTTAGCGTCATTTAAAGCCAATATAACTAAAAATGAGCACTTATAACACAGTGCTCTTTTTTAAAATTAAAATACTTGCCTAAGCAATAATTGTTTGTACAATCATTGCAATAGCAATTAAATAATTTAAAAATATTGCAGTACTTTTGGGCCTTTAGCCCCCCATTTTTATCTCATGATTCAATTTTACGACCCCAATAATTACCAACCCGAAAGCAGTATTGCTTATCTAATGAAGCAAATCTTGCTAACTACCAGTCAGCAAGTCGAGTCACTAATAGAGCACACCGGGCTAACTGATGCCCAATGGATTCCCATTTTTAAACTACTGCATTGCCAACAATGCACCGCAGCTGATTTAGCTCGTCAATGCAACCTAGATGCTGGCGCAATGACCCGAAAGTTAGACAGGTTAGAAGCCAAAGGCCTCATTCAGCGTCAACGCTCCGGGACCGATAGGCGAGTGATTTATATTTCATTAACTCAGACGGGAATAGAAGCGGCGCAGCAAATTCCGCAGTTATTAAGCACGGTACAAAATGCCCATTTAAAAGATTTTTCACAAGCTGAGTTTGATCAATTGAGTTCGTTTTTAAATCGAATTTTAAAAAATGCGCAAGACCAGCAAAGCTAAAAAAGTAAGTAAAAACGACTGATATGAATCAAAAAATTTGATTCTTTTAAACTGATTGACTAGAGGTTTTATGACGCAACAATTGTTCAAACCAGAAAATTTACCCACTCAAAAAAGTGGCCAAAAAAAATACTTAACACCTGATTGGGTATTGGCTTTAGCGCTACTAAGCAGTCTTAGCGGCTGTGCTAGTTTTTCGGGTGTGAATCCATTTGCACAGCTTAAGTTGCCGGCGGCTTTATCCTCAAACGAATCTAGTGAAGCTAGTTTTGCACTGCTCCAAGATACTACTACAACTGAGTCAGTCGTAAAACCTAGTAGTGTGCAATTGCAAAATTGGTTGGGTTTTAAAGATGCTCAACTCAATCAATTAATTGACTTGGCCCTCAAGCAAAATCCCAATATGGCCATTGCCCAGGCGCGTATCCGTAAAGCTCAATCGGCTTTAGGCATTTTAGGTCAAAGCCAAAATATCAATGCTACAGGCTCTTTTGATGCAACCCGTCAGTTGTTTAGTGAGAATGCTATTTATCCACCTCCGATTGCTGGTTCAGTTTTAACTACCAGCACGCTACAAGCGGCATTTAGCTGGGAACTCGACTTTTTTGGCAAACAAAAAGCCTTATTAAATGCAGGCGGCGCACAAGTACAAGTGGCTCAAGCAGAATTAAAAGCAGCTCAATTAGGTTTGTCGGCTCAAGTAGCCAAGTCTTATTTAGCCCTCGTTAAAATCGAATTATTGCAACAAAATTATTTAGCCACTACAGAGCTAATTACCCAGCAAGAAAATTTACTTTCACAACGTATAAAAGCGGGCATAGATAACCAAGCTGAGCTGTTTAAAACTCAAGCCAGTAAAGCAGAGTTGCAATACAAATTAGCCGTTTTGCAAGAACAAAAACAAGCGCTAAGACATGTGCTAGCCGCACTTACCGCACAACCCGAAAGTGCACTTGTTATTCAAATTAACACCAATACTTTTGTAGAGCAAGCTAAAAAAATCAATAGCCAAGCCAGCCAGCTGTATTTAGATGAACTCGCCAATCGTCCCGATATTCAAGTAGCAAAATGGCGGGTAGAGGCCAGCAACTCCGATATTAAAGCCACTAAAGCACAGTTTTATCCCAATATTAATTTAGTAGGTTTCTTGGGTTTAAGCAGTATTGGTTTAAGCCAACTGTTTGATTCTGGCAGTAGCCAAGTGGGCGTTGGCCCTGCAGTGCGTTTACCCTTGTTTGACGGTGGCCGTTTAAGAGCCTATTTAGGTGGTAAAACTGCAGATTTTGATATAGCCCTAGAGTCGTATAACAGTGTGTTATTAGAGGCCGTTAAAGAAGCCTCCGAGCCTATTAGTACTGCCCAAGCCATAGTGCAACAACAAAACGCTCAACAACAGTTATTGAGCCATTTGCAACAGGCTTATGAATTGGCTAATCAACGCTATCAATCGGGACTTAATAACCGTTTAATTGTGTTAAGCAGTCAAGGCCAGTTGCAAGAGGCAAAAAGAGCGCAAATTGAGCTTCAAATAAAAGTGCTAGACAATCAAATCCAATTGGTAAAAGCCTTTGGTGGTGTAAGACCATCTTCTTAATTGGCACTTTTTTGTATTTTTCAAATTCATCAATAGCCAATTCAAGCACTATTAATTTCAATTCAATTTAACAAAAAAATACCAATATTATGAGTACCACTACTATCAACGCATTGCCCGATCAAGCCGGTAATCCCAAACGTAAAAAAGCCCTCACCATTATTTCAATTGTGGTTTTATTAGGACTTGCTTATGGTGCTTACGAATGGTTTATTGGCCGTAACCAAGAACTCACCGATAACGCTTATGTACAAGCCAATGTGATTCAAATTACACCGCAAATTGGTGGCACGGTTATATCGGTAGCTGCCGATGACACTGACTATGTACAAGCTGGTCAAGTGTTAGTGCAGTTAGACCCGAGTGATGCTAAAACTGCTCTAGAACAAGCTCAGGCCAACTTGGCTCAAGCAGTGCGACAAGTCAGGGGTGTTTATGCCAACAATAACACCCTACAAGCACAATTAGCCGTGCGTCAAGCCGATATTGCCAAAGCTCAAACCGAGGTGGCCCGGGCTCAAGAAGATGTCAGCAGGCGACAGGCCTTGGTGGCTACCGGTGCGGTTTCTAAAGAAGAATTAGCACATGCCAATAGTATGTTAATTAATGCAAAAAATAATTTAACAGCAGCCAATGCAGGTGTGAACGCTGCCAAGCAACAACTCAATAGCAACCAGTCCATGACAGATGGTACCAACGTGCAAACTCATCCTAATGTATTAATTGCTGCTGCTAAAGTAAAGGAAGCCTTTTTAGCCTTAAAACGCACCACTATAACTGCCCCTGCGAACGGTTATGTCGCTAAGCGCAGTATTCAAATTGGTCAACGCGTGCCTGCTGGTGTGCCTTTTATGGCAGTTATTCCATTACAAGATGTATGGGTAGATGCCAACTTTAAAGAAGTGCAATTACGTCAAATTAGAGTGGGTCAGCCCGTCACTTTAATTGCTGATTTATATGGTAGCAAAGTAGAGTACAAGGGCAAGGTTTTAGGTTTAAGTGCAGGCACAGGCGCTGCTTTTTCATTATTGCCAGCACAAAACGCAACTGGTAATTGGATTAAAGTAGTACAACGTGTACCTGTGCGTATTGCCCTAGACCCACAACAAATCACCGAGCATCCACTGCGTGTGGGTCTCTCAATGGAAGCCATTGTGGATGTGACCAATCAATCCGGCGCAGCCGTTACCAACCCAGCAGCCAATGCAGTGCAATCGGCTAAAGCCAAGGCCATGAACGAGGCAAATGCCCAGCAAGTTCTTAGTTTTGACGCTCAAGCAGCGCAAGAAGTGCAAAAAATTATTGCGGCCAATTTAGGTGCTGGCGCTGCCAATCAATCGGTTCAATAAAATGACCACTAACCGATTTATACCGCACCCTCCGCTAGAGGGGAGTGCACGCATGTGGGGTACTATCGCTTTGTCGGCGGCTACCTTTATGAATGTGCTTGACTCCTCTATTGCCAATGTCTCATTACCAGCCATTGCCGGTGATTTAGGTGTGAGTCCCAATCAAGGCACATGGGTGATTACTAGTTTTGGTGTGGCCAATGCAATTGCCCTGCCTTTAACTGGTTGGCTGTCTCAACGCTTTGGACAAGTGCGCTTATTTGTCATGAGTGTCATACTGTTTGTCTTGGCTTCCTGGTTATGTGGCCTAGCCCCCAATATGGAATCCTTGATTGCTGCCAGGGCATTACAAGGTTTTGTGGCGGGCCCCATGATGCCATTGGCACAAGCTTTACTATTATCGAGTTACCCGCCTATTAAAGCGGGTATGGCAATGGCGATGTGGGCCATGACCACTTTAGTAGCGCCCGTTATTGGGCCCTTATTAGGTGGCTGGATTACTGACAATACCCATTGGGGTTGGATTTTTTATATCAACATACCAGTAGGATTTTTGGCGGCTTTTATTACCTGGGCCATTTTTAAAGACCGAGAAACCCCTATAAAACTTTTACCAATTGATAAAGTGGGTTTGTTTTTATTGGTTGTGTCCGTGGCCTCTTTGCAAATTATGCTAGATAAAGGCAAAGAACTAGATTGGTTTCATTCCAATGAAATTATTACCTATGCAATAGTTTCTGCGATTGGATTTGCATTTTTCTTGGCTTGGGAGTTAACCGATGAACATCCTGTAGTGGACCTTAAATTGCTTAAAATTCGCAATTTTTGGACCGGTACATTAGCCATGTCAGTGGCCTATAGTTTGTTTATTGGTAACTTGGTTTTATTGCCACTTTGGTTGCAACAGTTTATGGGTTATACCTCTACCCAAGCGGGTATGTTAATGGCCCCGGTTGGTTTATTTGCGATTATTTTGTCACCTTTGGTGGGCAAAAATATCAATAAGTTTGACCCTCGTAGCCTCACTACGTTTGCTTTTATTGTGTTTGCCTTAGTCCTATGGATGCGCTCGCACTTTAATACGCAAACCGACTTTAATACCTTGATGTTTCCCACCATAGTGCAGGGTATAGCAGTAGCGTTTTTCTTTATACCACTTACCACTTTAACCTTGGGCGGTGTGCCACCAGAAAAAATAGCTTCTGCATCGGGCTTGTCTAGTTTTGTACGGATTGTAGGCGGCTCGTTTGGCACCTCTATTGCCATTACTATTTGGCAAAACAGGGCTATCATGCACCATGCACATTTGGTAGAAAGTCTGCAACAAGGCAATAGCGTGGCAGTTAACACCCTTAATGGCTTAGTCGCCTCTGGTTTAAGCTATGAACAAGCTTTGGCATCGGTTAATCGCATAATAGATCAACAAGCCTTTACCCGTGCTGCCGATGATATCTTTTTAGCCTCATCTATTATTTTTATATGCTTAATACCTTTGGTGTGGATAGCCAAACCTAAAAAAATAGTAGCTGCTAATACAGGCGGCCCCAACGCCAATTCTGGTGCTGATGCAGCAGCAGGGGCGCATTAGCTGTTAGATTACAGTTAATAAAAAAATATTCAAAAATACGGATTAAAAAAGGTCAACTCTAGGCAAGAAGTGCTTGTAAAGAGTTGGCTTTTTTTGTTTCAAGTGATTCAAATCGTATTAAAGCTTTAGTTCATATTCTTTATGCAAAGCCACTGCCACACGTCCTATTAGCTCAAGTGGTAGGGCTTGCTTGTAAGGGAATGTCAAATTGCCTTTTTCCCCACGGTAGGGAGCTAACTCTGCAATCAGGGCGGTGTCATTTTTTAATGGAGGGTAAATTCCAATATGATTTTTAAAGGCAGCAAAATAAAAAAAAGTGCGTTTTTCTTTAAACGCAGGTATGTTGTAACTAATACATCGAGTGGCGCTTGGCAATAAATTTTCTACCTTTTGCTGAATTGATATTAACAAAGGCAAAGCCTGCGGGCTTGCGCTTTGGAAATATTCTTCTTGAGAAGAAAACTTTTTATTTTTGATGGGTGTTTCCATAATAAAAGGGAGCGGTAATATATTCAATAAAATTGCGGTGGCAAGTAAATGCATGCATGTGAATGTGCCAGTATTAAATGCCATCAGCAAAATCAACCATGTGCTATTGTGAATTAAAACTCTACATTTGAAAACTAGCCATTTTCAATATGGTGGTTTGATCAAGTGAAAAATGAATTAAAGTGACAACGATGTTAACGAATACCGGATTTGGCCTAATGGTTCAAACGTCAAAAAAAGCTAGCTTAGCACTTGCCTCATATACTTAGATAAGCAGTTTCACAATTCACGACCTATTTTTTATTTACTTTTTTTATTCCAGCCCCACTGTTCAAAAAGTCTTTGGTCGTGAGCACTTTCTGCTTCTGTAGTGTCTTGTGGCAATTGTTTAAGGCATTCTTCAAGTGCTTCAGGATCTAATTTTTCAATCGGTTTAGCGGCTTTTACTTGGGGCTCTGATTGCCCATCCCAAACAAATGGGTTTTTAAATGCCGGTGCTTGTGGTAAACAATCATCTTTATAAATAGGTGGGCCATCGGTGGCAAATGGCGAGAAGGAAATTGTTTTTTCAAAGATCAAAGGCTGTCCTGTTGGCGTGGGGGGAAGTGCAGGTAATTTTTCTATGGCTTTGCGAGCTAATTGTTCTGCCACTGCAGATGTGGACCATAAAGTTTCTAATTTCGAAAGTGTACCGTTGGGTGCAATTTCTACTCTAAATCGGACGACCCCTTGGTCTGCACCTTCAACCGCTGTACCCATCATACTTCTAATTTGTTGCCCCCAGTTGTAGCGATAAGCTTTGCTATTGTGCAAGGTATAACGTGCAGCAAAAGCCCATTCATTTGCTGTTGGTGCAGAGGGTGCTGCTTGTGTAGCCAGTTCATGCTGAGTTTCAGTTGGCAGGCTAGGTGTTGGCAAGGCAGTGTTTTTTTGAGTCTGATTTAACACGGGTACAGTCGCCAAGTTGGCGGCTTGAAAGACCTTGTGTTTAGCCTCTAGGAAAGGTTTTTGTTTTGGCTTAGGTACTTCTACCGGAGTCGTAATTGCCAGAAAAACAATAGCCTCTTTTGCTTTAATTTCGGCTGAATGTTTTGATATTGGTAAAGACTTGTTCTGCAGTAATACAAGTAGCAAAAAATGTATGGAAACAGTTAAAAGCACTGCAAAATAGCGATTGTCTTTATGGATCGCTTTTAACCTTAAAATTAAACTCATTGCTCGGAATTGATTAAAGGATGGGTCTCTTCACCAAAGTACCAAAGCACACCACCAGAGACAAACATCGCTAAAGCCACCAGCCAAAATGCTGATTGCATTTGTCCAGTTAAGTGGGCCACCAAACCCAAGCCGAAAGCCCCAATTCCATAACCCAAATCACGCCAGAAACGGTAAATACCAATTGCAGAACCTCGCCAAGTTGGCCGAGAAATATCGGCAACTGCAGCAGAAAGATTGGGATAGAGCATAGCCATACCAAGACCGGTAATTGCTGCAGAACTAATCCACCAGGCAATGCCTTGACCCAATACCATTGCCAAAACACCCGCTCCACAAAGCCACATGCCTCCCACATTAAGTAAGTGCCTGCCAAAGCGGTCAGACAAGCTTCCTGTGAACAATTGCGAGCCACCCCAAACCAAGCCATAAAAACTAATTACCCATCCTACACTTAAAAGACTCAAACCTTTCTGATATAAAAAAATGGGATAAAAAATCCATACTAAAGCATCGACAAATTTTTCTACTAGACCCGCCTGACAAAAAGCCATTAGCCGTTTATCTCGCCAACTCATTAGTGTAAAAATTTCTAGAGTAGTAGGCTGTGCGCTAACCCCCTGCGGATAACGAGGCTGTGATGCACTTGCAGCATTAGAG
Source organism: uncultured Limnohabitans sp. (assembly GCA_964556425.1). GTDB lineage: Bacteria > Pseudomonadota > Gammaproteobacteria > Burkholderiales > Burkholderiaceae_C > JALQUL01. The sequence continues at coordinate 9,563 of CAZKWC010000078.1, forward strand.
GCTTTAGTGGCATTAGCATTATTAGTTTCATCAGTTGCTCCTAATAAGTGCTTGCTTGAGGATGTGTTTTGCGAACTACTTTGTTGAACTACCGCTTGCTGAGCCCACGTAAGCGTTTCTTTCACCCCCACTAGAGTTAAAAAAATGGCCAACACAATCACACTAGTACCAAATATTAAAATACCTTGACGAGGCCCCAATTGGGTTGCTAAATAAGCGGTCACAATGCCGGCTAGCGCCACCCCCACATAACCTGAAAATTCATTGAGCCCTAAGGTTAAGCCTCGTTCTTTAGCGAGGGTAAGGTCTAGACTAGCAGTCTGAGTCATAGACCATGTGAGCCCTTGATTAATACCCAATAAAACGGTTGCTGCCACAATCCAATTCCAACTGCTGGCAAAACCAATCATGGCTGGAATAGGCAAAGCCACCCACCATCCTAGTAATAAAACTTTTTTTCTGCCCACCCGTTCAGACAGGCGACCAGCGACAAAATTCATCACACCTTTTACTAAACCAAAGGCTACAACAAAGGCGCTTAATAATAAAAACGAGTTTTTTGGAACTCCAAAATCAGACTCGGCAAGCGCTGGCACTACGGTTCTAGTCATGCCAATAGTAAGCCCCACTAATAACACTTGTAAAAGTAGTAAAAGCAATTGAGTCTTATTGTCTTGTATGCCGTATTTGATGGTCATGAGGGTTGTACCAAGAGGGGTAAACTAAAATAGTTAGAATTTATTGAGTTTCAAGTGGCATACCTGCACTGGTCCATTCGGCTACCCCATCCAACAGCTTGCTCACTTTACGACCTTTAGCGCTAAGCAGCTGCACCGCCTCCTCAGAGAAAAGACAAAATGGGCCACGGCAGTAGGCAACAATTTCTATATTTTTTGGCAGTTCTGCAATACGTTTGGCGATTTCATTTAAAGGCATAGACCGAGCAAAGGGCAAATGTGAATGATCAAATTCTGCTTTTGGCCTAACATCAATCATAATAATTTCACCGCGTTTGGCTTGCTCCATAATTTGTTTGCGATTGCAACTTGCAAGCTTATCGGGGGCGCAGGATATAGCATCTAGTGCAAGCCTTAACTCTAATAAATGCTCTTGTGCCACTTCTCGCATAGCCACCCAAAGATTGCCCACATCACTGCCTGCCAATTGGTAATAAATAAATTTTCCTTCTCTGCGTGCTAGCACTAAACGGGCCTCTTTTAAAACCTGTAGATGTGAGCTAGCGAGTTTTATATCAATGGCGAGTTCATCAGCCAAAACTTCAACAGATTTTTCGCCTTGGGCCAATAATTCTAAAAGCTCAAGTCGTTTAGGACTTGAAGTGGCTTTGCCAATGCGAGCGACCTGTTCATAAAGTGCATCTTTTATGTTTCGTTTATTCATTCTAATATTCTAACGATTATTAGAATATATTGCAAACTGCCAATTGCCTAGATTAAAAATAAGCAGATACAATCTCAAATAAGCTATGTTGATTATTCAGTTATGCTGGTTTGAATTAATTGACTGCTGATGCGCAAGCTGCCCCAATTCTTGAAGTGCCATTTCAATTTCTGCCCAAGGCCTTGCATAATTAATTCTTAAATGATGATTCAATTTACCTGTGTTGGTAAACACCATGCCGGGGGTAAAAGAAATAGAGTTGGCTATTGCTAGTTTTAATAAGCTTAAGCTAGAAATTGAAGGTGGCAACTCTAACCACAACCACCAGCCTCCTGCAGGGCTAATGACTTTGGTGCCATACGGAAAATACTGGGCTACTGCTTTTACAGCCAGCCCCACATTAGAGGCTAAACGCTGGCGCAATTGACGCAAATGCAAAGCCATATCACCGCCTTTTATAAATTCTGCCAAAGCCACCTGCTCTAGCAAGGGGCTTACCAAAGAATAACTCAATTTAAGCGACTTAATTGCAGCATGATAACGACCACCCGCAATCCAGCCAATTCTAAAACCGGGTGCTAAACTTTTGCTGCACGAACCAATATAAATCACTCTTTCATGTTTGTCCCATACTTTAATTGGGGCAGGCCGTTCTACTTGATGCGACAGGTCTCCAAAAACATCATCTTCAATCAACATAATTTGATGTTTTTCTATTAGCTTTAATAATTTCTTTTTATGGCTGTCTGGCATACAACTACCAGTAGGATTTTGAAAACTACTCATAGCTACTACCGCCTTAATCGAGCCTTGATGTTCGAGTGCATATTCAAGCGCTTCTAAACTTAAACCTGTGCCTGCATTACAAGGAATTTCAATTGCTTTTAAACCTAATTTTTCTATGGTTTGCAAAACTCCAAAATATACTGGTGACTCTACTGCAATACAGTCTCCTGGTTGCGCAACAGCCTGCAATGCCAAACTGGTGGCCTCGGTACTGCCGTTGGTAATTAACAATTCGTTTTCGCTTAAATCAAGCCCAAAACTTCTCATCCATTGGCTTAAGGCTTGTTTTAATTCTGGCCAACCAGATCCGTTAGGATATTGGCCTAACAAATGTGGATGCAATACCAAGGCTTGTTTGAGTAATTTTGCAAGCTTGTTACAGGCATACCAATTAGGGTCTGCACTGGCTAAATGCAATTGCCATTTTAAGGGTTGTTCAGTCAGTTCATACAGCTGGCTCATACGGTGCTGTAATGACATTAACTCTTCATAAGCGGGTGGGGCAACACGGCGCTTAGTGTGGTGCGCATCACCCCTAGGGCTGGGCTGTTGAGTAAGCACCAATGCCGCTTTATTACGAGGCAATTGAATAGCCCCAGCAGTGGAGTTGAGCCCAGCTTTTGCTTGAGGAATATTGTTTTGACTATGTAGTAGTTTCCAATCAGCCACATACATGCCCGATTTTGACTGAGCATGAATAAATCCACTATTTTCTAGATGCCTATAACAGCGCACTGCGGTAGAGGGGCTTAATTGATACATCTTAGCCAAAGCCCTTACCGAGGGCAAACGCTCACCCACACGGTATTGCTGTGATTGAATTTGGCTAATTAAGAGTTGGGCTAATTCTAAATAACTGTATTGCA
>CAZKWC010000079.1:0-1568 GCA_964556425.1 uncultured Limnohabitans sp.
TTCTAGACGCACGCACTCTATTTTTTAAACGCCATTGGGCTTCAAGAGCCTTAATACTTAATTGGGGGGGTGCAAGTATTAAGTTTAAATCATCAAGATGACCTAGCGCCATTAGCACTTGAATAAAGGTGGTTAGCGTAGCACCATTGCCTTGTTCGAAGCGCTGCAAAGTGGCAACGCCAATACCCGCCCTTAAGGCCAATTGAGATTGACTTAAGTTTTTTTCTAAGCGTAATTGGGTAACCCGCGAGCCTAGCTCGATGCGGATTTCGGGTTCAGTGGCTAACATCATGTCCATGTAGTTATTATATCAATATTGATTGATTAATGACTAATATTGGATTTAATTTATCAAAATTGATTGATTAATGTGTTGTTAAGTTCATCATTTTATCACCTTCAATTTTTTAAAATTGCGCAACATTATTAGGCCTACTAAGCTGACAGAGCCACACGCAATCGCACTTACTAATTGGGCTAAATTAAGTGGGCTTAACTCTAATGCGTTTGCAAAAAATGGTAGGTACACACCTGTTAATACCATTAACCATGCGCCAGCAGTAATCCATAGGGCTACCCTGTTGGTTGCTTGTGAATGGCGGCGTAAAAATAAGGGACGACCTTCTGCTCGGTTAATCCATATTAACCAACTATGGGTGGTAATAAGAGCTATTAACACGCTGGTGCGTATGCTTTGCGTGGTGGGCAATAGAGTTAAACTGGGCAGTGTGTGAAGTGTGGCAACGTAATAGGCAAGGCCTACTCCCAACACCGCCATAAGACCTTGTAAAAAGGCATACACAATGTTGCTAGTAGCTAATAGGGCTACCAATGGATTGCGCGGCGGGGTTTGCATAATGTCGGGGTCTTCGGCTTCGTTTTCAAATGCCAAAGAGCAAGCAGGGTCAATAATGAGCTCTAACAAGGCAATATGCAAGGGCATTAAAATGGGTGGCAAGGCAAACAGCATAGGCACAAATGCAATGGTGGCGATGGGTATGTGTATGGCAAAAATATAGGTCATCGATTTTTGCAAATTTTTAAAAATTCTGCGCCCCATTCGTATGCCTTTTACAATAGATGCAAAATTGTCATCTACCAGCACCAACGATGCTGCCTCACGGGCTACATCGGTTCCTCTAGCCCCCATGGCGACTCCTACATGGGCGGCCTTTAAAGCAGGGGCATCGTTAACCCCATCACCTGTCATGGCTACTATTTCTCCATTGGCTTTTAACACCTGCACAATGCGTAATTTTTGATGTGGTGAAATTCTGGCACACACATTGGTAGTTTTTAATTGATGAGCAAGTTGCTCATCATTTAAGGCTTCTAGATCTTGCCCCGACAGTACATTGCCTTGGGTCATTCCTGCTTGTTGTGCAATGACTTTAGCAGTGGCTGGGTAATCACCTGTAATCATTAAGACCTTGATACCTGCGGTTTGGCAGTCCTGCATGGCTTGTGCAATTTCTGGCCTAATAGGGTCGCTTAAACCAATTAAGCCTATCCATTCAAAATCAAAATCATGCTCTTGTTCTGGCCATTGTGCACTAGGAAAACTGCCT
>CAZKWC010000079.1:1668-12531 GCA_964556425.1 uncultured Limnohabitans sp.
CTGTCATGTGGCACAAATTCATCACCGCTTCTGGTGCACCCTTGGCCGAAATGGTGTAGCCATTGTCGTGACTGTGTTGCCAAACATGTGACATGGCTCTTAGCTTAGAACTTAATGGATAGGTTTTAACCAATTGCCAATCTTGATGCAGATGTTCGGTTTGGCTTAAATACTCTTGACCTAGCTTATGAAAAGCTAGCTCCATAGGGTCGAAGGCTTGTGGGGCACTGGCTAAAATGGCGTGTTCAGCTAACTCATGAAACTGCTCGGGTAGTTGCAGCGAGGATTCTGATGCGGGTGAATTAATATGATGCGATGGATTTTGTCGCAGTTGCTTTTTTAAATCGGCTATATTAAAAAACTGTGCTGTTGGTGCTTGATTTGGGTTGGTGCCGTTTTTCAGCGCCACAGCTAAAGTGCTTACCGTCATGCGGTTTTCGGTAAGGGTGCCTGTTTTATCGGTACACAAAACCGAAATAGCCCCCAAGGTTTCTATGGCGGTCATTTTGCGGGTTATAACACCTTGTTTGGCCAACCTTTGTGCACCCATGGCCGGGAATATAGTCAGCACTACTGGGTATTCTTCTGGCAATATACCCATGGCTAGAGCAACACCCGCCAACACCGCAGCTAACCAATTATCGTTTTGCAAACCCATAATAATAATCATGAGTGAACAAAGCACCAAAGTAATAAAGGCCAATACTTTCACTAGTTGTCGAGTTTGTTTTTGTAGCGGTGTGCTTTGGTTTTGATGGTGGATTTGGTTTAATGAGTCACCAATCTTACCCATCTCGGTTCGTGGACCGGTGTGAGTGATGTACGCAATGCCCTGCCCTTTAACCACAAAGCTACCGGAATAAACTCGGTTTTGCTGAGCGACTTCATCGTTTTGATGTTGGTTTTGACCTGCTAAGGTTTTGATTGGTAAATGAGCGCTGGCTGTATTTTTATTTACCGCAATTGATTCGCCTGTTAGCAATGACTCATCTATTTGTAAATGCTCGGCTTGCAGTAGGTATCCGTCTGCTGCCACTCGATCGCCCTCTGCTATGAATAAATAATCGCCTTGTACGATGTCGCGGGACGGAATTTTAATCAGCACGCCTTCTCGCTTTACATGCGCAAAATGTTGGCTTAACTGGCGTAAGGCTTCTACTGAAGTTTGTGATTTTCCCTCTTGGTAAAGAGTAAGTGCAATCACCGCCAACACTAAACTGCCTAAAATTAAACTTTCGTTGAAGTCGCCTAGTAACATGTAAATAGCCACTGCCGCTACCAATAATGCCAGCATAGGCTCTTTGAGTAGATCTGTGATTCTGCGCCACAAGTTTCTGTGTTGTCCCGATGGAATTTGGTTGGGACCGTCTTGTGCTAGTTGTTGTGCCGCCAGCTCATGGCTAAGCCCCGAACCTATTAACACAGAAGCGTGACTGCCACTGCCACTGCTAGTATTGCTACTGGTATTGCTAGGCTTGATGGCTTTAGTAACACTGATGGCAACATTAGGGCCTGAATTTTTACTAGCGTCAGTGGATGACGCAGGTTGGGAATTTTGATGAGTCATAAATGATTATGACCCATACCTTTTAGGCTATTTTGATGTAGATCATGCTATTGCACTGTGCTTTTTAAAATATTGTTACCGCACAATGCAATTAATTAATTCACTTATTTGATTTATTTAACTTCTGGTAGCTCTTTCCAAGAGGTAGTGTAACTAGGAGACTTATTTTCGGATTTGGTTTTCCAGCTGTGGCCAATACCCGTAGCGGCGCTTCTTAGTGTGTTTTTACCAAATTTTTGATTGATTTGATCCATTAACACCATGGCTTTTTCGGATTGTTGCTGAGCGGCTTCATCATCAAAAAAACTAGCCTGTTGTTGTGCTTTATTTTGCAAATCAAGTAACACAATGCCTGTTTTTTTATAACAATAATCGGGCTTAAATATTTTTTCTAGGCTGGCTATGGCTTGCTGGGTGAGTTGCAAGGTGTCTTGTGTGGGTTCTGATAAAGCAGTGGCTAAACACGGATGGTATTGAGATTGATTGGGCTTGTAGCGATTGGTTTGCAAAAACACATAAATTGCGCCCGCAAAAGAGCCTTGTGCACGTAATTTGGCAGATGCCGAATGAATATGCCAAGCCACCGCTTCTTTGAGCTCGGAGAGTTCGGTTACAGGACGACCAAACGACAAAGAAGACATAATTTGTTGTTTAGCGGAAGGAAGGTCTTCTAGGGCCAAACACGATTGCCCTTGTAACTCTTTAACAGTGCGCTCTAACACTACGCCAAATTGGCTACGAATTTTTTTAATAGGGGCGCTAGCTAAATCATAAACGGTATGAATGCCCATATCGTGCAGCTGTGCACTAATTTGCCGACCCACACCCCAAACTTCAGAGACCGATATTGATTGATACCAAGTGTCACGTTGTTCTTGGGGTATATGAGCTAAATTAAAAACGCCATTGAATTGCGGATTTTTTTTAGCAATATGGTTGGCTAATTTAGACATGGTTTTACTATGGCCCAAACCCACACAAACCGGCAAACCAGTATGCCGCATGACCTGCTCTTTAACATGATGCCCCATAGGAGTAGCACCGTTCCAGAGGTGCATGGTGGTTTCAATTCTAAGGAAACTTTCATCAATGCTATAGACTTCTAGGTCGGGTGTGTAGTCGGTTAACACATTGACGACCCGCTCTGACATATCACCGTATAAAGCGTAATTGCTAGAGTAAGCCACTATGCCATGCTCTTTGGCTAATTTTTGCATTTGAAACCATGGTTGTCCCATTTTAACGCCAAGCGCTTTTACCTCTGCGGACCTGGCCACAGCGCAGCCATCGTTGTTGGACAACACCACCATTGGGGTGTTTTGTAAACTAGGTTTAAAAACCCGCTCGCAAGAGACATAAAAATTGTTGGCATCGACCAGGGCAAATACCGGTAATAGCGGCACAGGCTGGAATAAAGAGTGGCTGGGTGCTCGGCTTGATGCTGGCGCTACCGTTGGCCAATAGTCAGTGGGACTTGCACAAGTTGGTTCTGGAGATGAGGATGGGGCTTTTGTTTTAGGTTGAGTGGTGGGTTTAACTTTGGATGCTGCTTTGGGCTTAGGTTTGGGCTTGGATTGCGAGGTGGGCGTAAGTTGAGCCGTAGCAGGAACTTGGGAATTGGAAGCAGATAGAGATGCCATATAAAACCTTTAAAGTTTACATTGCTGTGGTGGCTAAAGGATATTGACACCGTCTAACCACGCCTGTGACCACACCCCAAATTTGAAGTTCTAGGCCTTTGTGGATTATAAGGGGTTGGTAACTTTTATTGGCAGGATGAAGCTCTAGACGACCATTTTTTTGGTGCAAAATTTTAAGAGTGAACTCTTGGTTAAGTACGGCCACTACGATATGACCATGCTGCGGTGGCAACGCACGATTGACGATTACTTTGTCGTTATTGAGTATGCCCGCCTCTTGCATAGAGTCTCCTTTTACCGAGAATAAAAAGGTGGCGGCTTTATAGTGGCCTATGAGGTATTCGTTGAGGTCGAGATGACGCTCTAGGTAGTTGGTGGCAGGCGAGGGAAAACCTGCAGGCAAAGAAGACTGAGCCAAGGGCAAAGGCATTGGCTCAGCATCTAAAAAGAGGACCTCGGGGGTTTGCTGTAAATTGTGAATTGGTAAAATAACTGTATTCATATACAGTATATTAACTGATCAAAATCAAAATATCAAGTATGTGCTAAAAAATAGCGTCGTCAATAAAACAAACTTATGGCGAGCAATTCACTCATACATCCCGCTAAAAACCTCTAATAGACCTTACAAGCTCGTATTCATATGGCTAACGGGCATAATGCACATCAGTGGGGTAATAGCAACAACTAACTTCAAGCTAATCTTATGAATACAACTCCAAAACCTCAAGCCTGTGAGGCCGATCGCGCAAATGCTAGTATGAACCCAAGCCTCTTTAACCCTATCTACTATTGGCAAGAGCTTAAACGCAGGCAAGCCACACTTAGCAATTACGCCGTTTTTATGTTGGGTTTAATGCTAGTTGCGTTACTGCTACATTTTTTAGATGACCGCATTATTAGAGATGTGCCAGTGTGGGTAAAACCGATTAAATTTATGGCCGCCACTATTGTGATGAGTTTAACGACTGCTTGGTTTATACCTTTGTTACCCGTGCAGTGGCGCAATCATTCACAAACCCAATGGATGGTTAGAATCTTAATATTTAGCTCGGGTTTTGAGGTGTTTTACATTAGTTGGCAAGCTGCCCTAGGCCAAGCTTCACACTACAACAACACCAGTGTTTTTTATATGGCCATGTATGCCTTAATGGGTATTATGGCGGTGGTGCTAACAGCAACCCAGGGCTGGTTGGGCTGGAAAATTTATAAAACAAAAACTCACACTTTTAGCACCTATGAATTAGCGGTAGTACAAGGCCTTTTATTGACCTGTGTATTAACCGTTATTAATGGTTTTTTGTTAGGCGGACAACAACCCCAAGCAGGTATGGGTGTACCCTTGCTTGGCTGGCATTTAGCAGGTGCAGACTTAAGGCCCGCCCATTTTTTAAGTGTGCATGCAGAACAAATCATACCGTGGGCTGGTTTTTTACTCTTGTACTTTACAAATCAAACAAAAGCAAAAATTTACTTGTATGTAATTGCCACTTTGTATCTGCTGCTATGGCTTGTCTTCAATATTAATGGATGGGCATTAATTAAATAAATTAACTCACTTCAATTGAGTTAATTTATGGAGGGCTAAGGCGATTGCCATTGGCATCTACCACTTGTTCGCCATCTTCCTTACTGAATGCGGCTTTTTGTGGCAAGGGCAAAATATCAAGCACTGCCTCAGAAGGGCGACATAATTTTGCTCCTAGCTCGGTTTTTACAATGGGCCGATTCAATAAAATAGGGTGCAGCCCAATAAAATCAAGCAACTCCTCGTCGGTCCATTTGGTATTGGCCAAGTCTAGCTCTGCAAAGGGAGTGCCTTTTTCGCGTAACACATCGCGAACACTACATCCCATTTGACTAATTAAATCTTTAAGCTCTGCTTTGGAGGGGGGATTTTTTACATAATCAACCACTACTGGTTCTATGCCCGTATTTTGTATTAAGGCTAATGTATTACGCGAAGTGCCGCATTTGGGGTTATGGTAAATAGTAATTAAAGAATGAGTCATGGTTTGAAAAAGGAATGATTCAAATGAAATCTAAAAATTGTAAATTGTTAGAGCTAGCAAGCAATGGCATTACACATTTCAGTATTATCTAATAATTAAGAATCCACTGTAAAACTCTTGACTGCATTCATGACACTGGCTTAGATTACCTATTTCGCAAGCTTTTCACCCATAACAAGGCTATGGGTATCAAAATCGGCCTAATAGGACACACTAGTTCGCACCATGTCTGCATGCCCATGAGTTTTGCTACCTATTACTCAAATTACCTCTGTTAAATATTGCCTGGTGAAGAATTGGGAAAAAATGACTGAATTTCCACTTAGCTACGAATTTGATCACCTGTACGCAAAAATTAATAACCAAATGTGGCTCATAGACACAGGCTCGCCTATTAGTTTTGGCGATCATAAAAATATTATGATCGAAAAAGAAAGGTTTGAAATCCCTAATACCCACTTAGGAATAACCGCACCCATACTTTCTAAAATTACAGGAACAAAATGTAGTGGTCTAATTGGTATGGATATTCTTGAAAATTTTGATATTTTATTTGACCTGCTACAAGCCAAGATGGTAGTTTCAATTAAACCACTTGGTACGTTTGGAGAACTACACCCGCTCGAAGACTTTATGAGTATTCCTATTATTAGGGTGAAAATTGCTGGTGTGAAATACAAAATGTTTTTTGATACAGGTTCGCATATTTGTTATTTACAAAATGAATGTGTGGATCGCTTTCCAGACCTAGGCCAAGAACAAGACTTTTTACCTATGATGGGTGAATTTGTGACCAACACTTACAATGTTAAATTTGTACTTGGCAAACATGCGTTTAACTTTCAAACTGGTAGGTTACAAGGTATTTTAGGAACTACTTTGTTAATGTCTGGAGTAGAAGGTGTACTAGGTAATAGGCTAGTTCAAAAAATGTTGATTGGATTTTTTCCAAGAAGAAATATTTTGTGCATGTAAAGATGAAACATTGCTAATTCATCAATTTGTTAATTTATCAATCTACTCACACTCACCCTTCACCTTATCAAGGTAAAAGGGCTAACACTTTAAAGTGCTTGTTGTTGCCAACTGAGTAGTTGTTGTACGGTAGCAGTAACACCACCACAAACAATCACTAGCACGTTTTTATGGCGTGACTCGTCTGTATGGTGGCTAGCTGACTCAAAAGGTGGCAGCAAGGAGGTGGGCGCAACAATAAGACCGTCATAAACACCTGCTAATGCAGCACCACAAGCAGGCTCGACTACCAGCCGGTGGTCATCTAAAAACTGTACACAAGCGTTAACCGCCTGCTGATCTGTTACCACCAAGTTGTAAATGGTGCGTTTGCTTAAATAATCAAAAGCCTGTTGGCACACTTGTTTGGCACCTAAAGAACTAGCAATACTGGTAATGGCGCTTAGCTCTGAACGATAACCCTTTTCTTTGGCATCAAGGTAAGAGGCTGCTCCTATGGTTTCTAGGGCAAAAATAGGAATGTGCGACAGATTATTTCGCTCTAGGCCCAAAGCTACCCCAGCTAATAATCCACCACCGCCCACAGACAACACTACCGCATCAGGAATAACACCCTGAGCTACTACTTCATCAATCATAGAGGCATGACCCTGCCAAAGTAAGGGGTCATCAAAAGGGTGAATAAAAGCGTCTGTTGGGCCTACCATTGACAAAGCCAAGGTATTGGCTTCTGCCCAACTTTCGCCGTGCACAATTAGCTCTGCCCCCTCTTGGCCAATTAATTGCCTAGCCCTAGCACTGGTGGTTTCTGGCACCACCACCACTACCGGGATTTGAAGCTGCTTGCCCGCATAAGCCACTGCAATACCCGCATTACCACCAGAAGACGAAATAAATCGTTGAGCACCATTTTTAGCATGGTGCTCGCAGGCATAACCTACTCCTCTTATCTTAAATGAACCGCTTGGTTGTAAGGCCTCCATTTTGAGCCAAAATTGAGTTGAAGTGGCGTTTGCACTTTTGATTTTGGAAGGAAGTAATGGGGTTTGGATATGGAGTGAAGTCATGTTAATAAGCGGGTTGGGGTGGGCTAGAGTGGCTCTTAAAGGCATTTTAATTAAAAAACCATATGAAAGACCAATTAACTGCATTTAACTGTTTTGACTCAATCTGAACTAGAATAAATTATTCATTATTTTTACATCCGATGGCTAACAATGCTTATTTCTATTCTCACCTTCCAAGGCTTTAACGAACTCGATTCTTTTATTGCATTGGGCATATTAAATCGAATTAAAAAACCCAATTGGCGAGTAGAAATTTGTTGCCCAGAAGATTCGGTTACTTCTATGAATGGTGTTACTGTTTTAGCGCAATCAAGGCTAGAGCGACTGCATTTATCGGATGCGGTGATTGTGGGTAGTGGTATGCAAACCCGTGAAGTGGTTAAAAACCCAGAAATAATGCAGCAACTGCAAACAGGTCTTGATCCTAATAAGCAGTTAATTGGAGCACAATGCTCGGGAACTTTAATTTTGGCGCAACTAGGCCTGTTGGGTCAAATCCCAGCCTGCACCGACCTCATCACCAAACCATGGGTACAGGAGTCGGGAGTAAATGTTTTAAACACACCATTTTATGCAGAAAATAATATTGCCACTGCAGGCGGTTGCTTGGCTTCGCAATATTTAGCTGCCTGGATAATTGCAAAAACCCAGGGCTTAGAGGCAGCCAAAGAGGCAATGCACTACGTAGCCCCAGTCGGTGAAAAAGAAGACTATGTAAGCCGAGCAATAGCTAATATAGAGATTTTTTTATAGGGCCTTAATGCATTTTTAGCGCTAAATATTATGAGTAATGCGACAGAATATGTCATTTGAAATTTATGAAAATGATAGTTTTTCGTCGCATATTAACGCAGCCCAACATAGCTCTATGTCGTAATTAGCTGCGTTATGTTCGTGGCTCAATTAAGCGTTTTAAAGTTATTACAAAATATGCTCGGCAAGCACCATTTGTAAATCATAAATACTGACCTTTTTATTGAACTTTTTAGAGATAGGCGTGTGGTCACTGCCTACCCAAATTTTAAGCTCGGCATCTAAATCAAAAGTACCTGCTGTTTCAATGCTGTATTTGGTAATTTTGCTGTATGGAATACTTAGGTAATCAATTTTGCTACCAGTTATACCTTGAATATCGACCAAAATTAAACGCTTATTGGTAAACACAAAAGTGTCACGAATTACCACAAAGCCCACTTCAATAATCTCGCCTTGTATGAGTAATTTACCGTAATCGGCCGCTAATTTTTCGGGAGTAACAACACCAGCGTTACCTAATAAGCCAGAAAGAATGCCCATTTGTTTTTCCTTTTAGGGTGAATGTTCAATTTGAAGCTAAAAATACCAATACGAAAATTAGCTTTTTCATTTTATTCTTAACTTTGTGAGTATTGCTTTCATAGTCTTAGGCTATATTGTAAATAAAAAAATACAATTACACTGTTTACACCAATAGATTTAGACTATAAGCTCACTCAAACAAAGGAGTTTTATATGTCTGATCTAGGAAAATGCCCTGTTATGCATGGTGGTAACACCAAAACTAATGCCAATACCAGCAATATGGCCTGGTGGCCTAATGCGCTTAATCTTGATATCCTGCATCAGCACGATAGCAAAACCAATCCTTTAAAGAGTTTTGATTACCGTGCTGAGCTTAAAAACTTAGACGTGCAAGCGCTTAAAGACGATGTGGCGGCTTTAATGACCGACAGCCAAGACTGGTGGCCCGCTGATTGGGGACATTATGGTGGCCTCATGATTCGAATGGCATGGCATGCAGCTGGCACTTATCGCATTGCCGATGGCAGAGGTGGTGCTGGTACTGGTAATCAACGATTTGCCCCGCTTAACTCATGGCCAGATAATGCCAACCTCGACAAAGCACGTCGTTTGTTGTGGCCTATTAAAAAGAAATACGGCAATAAAATTAGTTGGGCCGACCTAATCGTTTTAGCTGGCACGGTTGCCTATGAAACCATGGGTTTAAAAACTTACGGTTTTAGTTTTGGTCGTGAAGATATTTGGCATCCCGAAAAAGATATTTATTGGGGTGCTGAAAAAGAATGGTTGGGTGCAAATCGATACGATGGTAATAACCGCCAGTCGCTTGATAACCCTTTAGCTGCTGTACAAATGGGTTTGATTTATGTGAACCCAGAAGGCGTAAACGGGCAACCTGACCCGTTAAAAACAGCCGAAGATGTACGCCTTACATTTGCACGTATGGCCATGAACGACGAAGAAACCGTTGCCTTAACTGCTGGTGGTCACACGGTAGGTAAAGCGCATGGTAATGGCAGTGCTAAAAACCTTGGCCCAGAGCCAGAAGGTGAAGAACTTGATGCGCAAGGTTTAGGCTGGTTGAATAAAACCACAAGAGGCATTGGGCGCGATACGGTAACCAGTGGCATTGAAGGCGCATGGACTACTCATCCTACCCAATGGGATAACGGCTATTTTCATATGCTTCTTAACTATGATTGGGAACTTAAAAAGAGTCCCGCAGGTGCTCATCAATGGGAACCTATTAACATCAAAGAGGAAGATCAACCTGTTGATGTAGAAGACCCATCTATTCGCCATAATCCTATTATGACCGACGCAGATATGGCCATGAAAATGGATCCTGCTTACCGAAAAATATCAGAACATTTTTATCAAAACCCCGATTATTTTTCTGAAGTTTTTGCTCGTGCATGGTTTAAATTAACCCACCGTGACTTAGGTCCTCGTGCGCGTTATATTGGCCCTGATGCGCCTAGCGAAGACTTAATTTGGCAAGACCCAGTACCTGTAGGCTCTAGTCAATATGATGTGCAATTAGCCAAGCAAAAAATTGTTGCTAGTGGTTTAAGTTTAAGCGAGATGGTAAGCACTGCATGGGATAGTGCCAGAACCTTTAGGGGGTCTGATAAACGAGGCGGTGCCAATGGTGCACGTATTCGATTAGCTCCGCAAAAAGACTGGTTGGGCAATGAGCCAGCACGTTTACAAAAAGTGCTTGCCGTGTTAGAAGATATTGCCAAGCAAGTGGGTGCGAGTGTGGCCGATATGATTGTGTTGGCTGGCAATGTGGGTGTAGAGCAAGCAGCAAAAGCGGCTGGTTATGCAGTGAATGTGCCTTTTAAAGCAGGCCGTGGTGATGCCACTGCAGCGCACACCGATGTGGAGTCTTTTGCAGTATTAGAGCCTCTTGCAGATGGTTTTCGCAATTGGCTAAAACAAGATTACGCCGTACAACCTGAAGAGATGTTGTTAGACCGTGCTCAATTAATGGGTTTAACTGCACAAGAAATGACAGTGCTAATAGGCGGTATGCGTGTAATGGGAACTAACCATGGCAATAGCCAACACGGTGTATTTACCCATCATGTAGGTGCTTTAAGCAATGACTTTTTTGTGACACTAACTGATATGGCCTACAGCTGGAAACCGACTAGCAAAAACGGCTACCATATTGTGGATAGAAGCACAGGAAAAACACAATTTACTGCCACCCGAGTCGATTTAGTTTTTGGCTCCAACTCGATCTTAAGATCTTATTGCGAATTGTATGCCCAAGACGATAACAAAGAAAAAATGGTCAATGACTTTGTTGCCGC
>CAZKWC010000080.1:0-9818 GCA_964556425.1 uncultured Limnohabitans sp.
TACCTACTCGTCTAAAGTTTTTGCAGTAGTTTATGAACTAGCTCCATTATTGTGATAAAAACCAAATTAAAATTTATGGGGTATTTTAGTTAAGAGTAAAATTGATTTTTCTTCCATTATTCATCAATTTCCACTGCAGATAAGGGCTTTTATGCAAAGACGAGATTACCTTGCTTTTTTATCTGCGGTGGTTTCGCCATTTTCTACGGTTCATTCTTGGGCATCTGGTGTATCAAGTCCCTCTTCATTAAAAGTAAGCGACAAGCTGTTTGCTTTGGGTGTGGCTAGTGGCAGTCCTACTAGTTCTAGCGTGGTGCTCTGGACCCGTTTAACTGGTTTGCTAAGTTCTCAAAAGCAATCAGCTCCATTGGTGCCGGTAATCTGGGAAGTAGCCCAAGATGCGCAATTTAAAAAAATAGTGCAGCAAGGTAAAACCGTGGCTTCGGCCGAGTTCGATTATTGTGTGCATATTGAGCCTCAAAACTTAAAATCAAACACTTGGTTTTTTTATCGTTTTATGGTGGGCAATGTACAAAGTGCAGTGGGTCGCACTAGAACCCTAGCATTAGTAACAGATGAGATTCAGTCACTTCGTTTAGCTTATGCATCATGCCAAAATTACGACCAAGGTTTTTACAGTGCATGGCGCCACATGTTGCAAGAAAATCTAGATGCTGTTTTGTTTTTGGGTGATTATATTTACGAGTATCCGTCTGTGGGTACATTAGGCCGGCATTATGTTTTAGGTTGGGCCTATGACTTAGTAAGTTACCGTGAACGATACACGCTTTATAAATCAGACCCTCATTTACAAGCCATTCATGCTCATGTGCCATGGATAATGTCTTGGGATGACCATGAAGTGCAAAATGATTATGCAGGCGAACAAGCAGGGTTTAGTGGTCCATTTGGGATTGACTTTGCACAGCGAAAAATAGCCGCTCATCAGGCTTATTATGAAAATATGCCAATTTCATTACAGAGCTTAAAGTTGGGTTTAAAAGGCTTGGCTTCGGGTGCTGATTTACGAGTTTTTCAAAGTTATCAGTGGGGGCAATTGGCGCAGCTCCATGTGCTCGATTGTCGTCAATATAAAGACCCTCAGCCATGCAGTTTTTTTGAGCGTAAAAATGCCTCTATTGTGAAGCCCAATCAATGCTCAGATTGGTACGATGATAAAAGAACTATGCTGGGTCTTGCGCAAGAAAAATGGCTAGATGAACAATTAAAAATGGCCCACCAAAAACCTTGTGTTTGGAATGTATTGGGCCAATCAACCTTGTTTAGCCAACGCAATAATGGCTCGGTAGAACAACCCCAATTTTTTTATGATGGCTGGGATGCCTATTCAGCAAACAGGCAAAGAATAATTGATCAAGTTGACCAGTATAAAGTGCCTAATCCTGTTTTATTGGGTGGTGACGTACATGAAAATTGGATTGGTCATGTGAAAAAGAGTTTTAACGCTAATAAGGCCAGCAGCGCCAATGTGGCTGTTGAGTTTTGTGGCACAAGCATTAGCTCTAGGGCTAAAACAGTAGTGGAAAAAATATTACCCAATAATCCGCATTTTGTATATGCCAATTCAAAATATAGGGGTTATGGTGTGGCTCATTTTGAAGCTAAAACTTTAACTACTACGTTAAAAGTAGTGCAGGATGTAAAAGACCCTGAATCACGGAGCTTTACGCTGGCACAGTTTGTGGTGCCAGCGGGCACTAAAGAGATTATTAAAACAATTTAAGCAATAAAAACTCAATCAGCTGGTTGCCTAGTTTATTGATGATGGTTTGATTGAAATAATTCAAGTAAAGAATCCAAACCACCCTCATTAATGGCAACCATTGCTTGCTCTCTTACCTTGGGTTTGGCATGATAGGCCACTGACAAGCCAGCCACTGACATCATAGGTAAATCGTTAGCACCATCACCCACTGCAATGCACTCGCTTGGGTTGATTCCTAGCTCTGCACAACACTCTAAAACTGTTTTTTTCTTTTCTTCTCCGTCACAAATATCGCCCCAGGATTGGGCAGTAATATGGCCAGTTAAGACACCATCAACAATTTCTAATTGATTCGATTTTGCTTTTTGTATGCCTAAAGCGTTAATCACTCTATCACTAAAAAAAGTGAAGCCGCCACTTACTAAAAGAGTATGTAAACCGTTTTGTTTGCAAGCATCAATCAGCTCTTTTGCACCAGGATTGAAATTTAATCGCTGTTCATATACTTCATGCAAATGTTGCTCTGTGACACCTTTTAATAAGGCAACACGCTGACGTAAACTTTCTTTGTAATCGGTGATATGGCCTTGCATAGCCGCTTCGGTAATGGCTGCAACTTGCTCTTTTCGTCCGGCACAATCGGCTATTTCATCAATACATTCAATATTGATGAGAGTAGAGTCCATATCAAAGGCAATGAGTTTAAATTGCGACCACTGAAGCGGTAATTCGCTATTTAAATGATTGATTTGAATGCCCTTAGGGGGAGTAAAAGAAGAGGCGCTATCAGACATAAAAAATAAAATGAAAAATGATGTGGATAAAAAAACCTACAAATGAAATAAAGCTAAGTAAGTTATAGGTATTTTTTCAGGTAAGTTAAGTGTTTATAGTAGGCTTATTACACCTTTAAAGAAGGAGTTGATTTTTGAATAGGCGCTCCTAGTTGCCTAATCACTTCACGAATCAGTTGTACTCTTTTGCTCACATCTTCTTGAGTGCGTTCTATTTTTAATTTGTCATTACCTGCCAATTTAATGTGTTTGTTTTTTTGAATTAATTCAATAATACGCATTGCATCAATCGGTGGGTTGGGCATAAATGTGATTTGGCTAATTGTAGGGCTTGAGTCTATTTTAATAATGCCATAGGGTTGGCAAATGACTCTGAGGCGGTGTTGTTCAATTAAGGTTTGTGTGGCAGCAGGTGGCTTGCCAAATCTATCCACAATTTCTTCTAATAATCGATCAATTTGATCAATGTTTTTAGCGGTAGCCAATTTTTTATAAAAAGATAAACGCAGAGCTACATCAGGGCAATAATCACTGGGTAATAAACCTGGCGCATGTAAATTAATTTCGGTGGTAACCGATAAAGGGGCCAATAAGTCGGGCTCACGACCCTCTTTTAAACATCGTACAGCTTCAGCCAACATTTCGTTATAAAGTTGAAAACCAATTTCGGTGAGGTTACCACTTTGGTTCTCACCTAATACCTCACCAGCACCCCTAATTTCAAGATCATGCATGGCCAAATAAAAGCCCGATCCAAGCTCCTCCATTTGTGTAATAGCTTCTAGGCGTTGGTTGGCTCGTTTGGTTAAATCTTCTTGTTGAGGGGCTAATAAATAGGCATAAGCTTGATGATGCGAGCGACCCACACGTCCTCTTAACTGATGCAGTTGAGCCAAACCAAATTTATTGGCCTTGGCAATCACAATGGTATTGGCGGTGGGTACATCAATACCTGTTTCAATAATGGTGGAACAAACCAAAACATTAAAACGTTGAGCCACAAAATCTTTCATGACTCGCTCTAGGTCTCGTTCGGGCATTTGTCCGTGTGCTACGTCGATACGGGCTTCTGGCAATAAAGTTTGTAAGGCTTGACGGCGGTTTTCTATGGTATCTACTTCGTTGTGCAAGAAATAGACTTGACCACCACGTTTGAGCTCCCGTAATATGGCTTCTCGGATGGTGCCATTGCTTTCTTCACGGACAAACGTTTTAATTGCGAGGCGACGTTGCGGGGCCGTGGCAATTACACTTAAATCTCGCAGTCCTTCTAGCGCCATACCCAAGGTACGAGGAATTGGCGTGGCAGTTAAGGTTAATACATCGACCTCGGCACGAAGTGCTTTCATGGCCTCTTTGTGACGCACCCCAAAGCGGTGTTCTTCGTCAATAATTAATAAACCAAGGCGATCAAATTTAACATCTTTACCAATGAGTTTATGCGTACCTACGACAATATCTAGCGTACCATCTGCCATGCCTTTAAGAGCGGCATTGATTTCTTTGGTGGTTCTAAATCGACTCATCTCGGCAATTTTTACCGGCCATTTAGAGAACCTGTCTACCAAAGTTTGATAATGTTGTTCGGCTAATAAAGTGGTGGGGGCTAGTAGTGCAACTTGTTTACCACTCATAGCTGCAATAAAGGCCGCCCTCAACGCTACTTCTGTTTTACCAAAGCCTACATCACCACACACCAAGCGGTCCATTGGTCTTGGTGAAATCATGTCTTGAATGACGGCATGAATAGCAGCACTTTGATCAGCGGTTTCTTCAAAGCCAAAATCTTTGGCAAAAATTTCATAATCTTGGGGCGAATATCTAAAGGCGTGACCTTCGCGTAAAGCCCTTCTAGCATAAATATTGAGTAATTCTGCGGCTGCATCACGTACTTGTTCAGCTGCTTTGCGTTTAGCTTTTTCCCATTGACCGCTGCCTAATTTATGCCAAGGTGCTTCTTCTGCACTTACCCCAGTGTATCGGCTAATTTGATGCAGCTGTGAAACGGGTACATAGAGGGTGGCGTTGTCTGCATATTCAAGATGTAAAAACTCTTGTTCCTGAACACTTCCATCGGGATTTTTAACACCTAAATCAAGGCTTATGAGACCTTTGTATCGGCCAATGCCATGGGCGGAATGGACTACTGGGTCACCAATAGAGAGTTCTGATAAATCTTTAATTAAAGCTTCTACATCACTGGCTTGTTCTTGTTTGCGGCGCTTGCGCACTGCAGGCGCGCTGGCAAAAATTTCGGTTTCAGTGACAAAATCAATTTTTTGGCTTAACCAAGAAAATCCAGTAGCCAAATTAGCGGTGGCAATACCTAGTTTTTCAGTGCTATTTTTAAAATCAGCTAGGCCAGCAAAAGAAGTGGGTTGAATATGATGAGTGCGTAAAAAATCAAGCAAACTTTCTTGTCGGCCATCACTTTCCACTAAGATTAAAACCTGATGAGCGCTATGTTCAAGATAGGTTTTTAATTTTTGTAAGGGTTCATCATTGCCCCGAATGGCAGATAAAGACGGTAGGCTTTGCACGTCATAAAAGTCATTTTTATGAGCATTCGCAAGGCTTGGTTCAGTAGCCTTGGAATCGGCTGGCGCTTCAAGCAAAGTGGTTGTGGTTTTTTCGGATTGCAGGGCAATTTGAGCATATTGCCTTGCGTTAGTGAAAAAATTCTCTGTGCTTAAAAATAATTCTTCGGGTGGTAGGACGGGGCGTTCTGGGTCGCCTACCATCATTTTAAAACGGTCTTTGGTGTCTTGCCAAAAACG
The DNA here is from genome assembly GCA_964556425.1 of uncultured Limnohabitans sp. Taxonomy (GTDB): domain Bacteria; phylum Pseudomonadota; class Gammaproteobacteria; order Burkholderiales; family Burkholderiaceae_C; genus JALQUL01. The sequence goes on from CAZKWC010000080.1 coordinate 5,298, forward strand.
CTCAAATGCACCGTTTAAATCGCCATGAGTGGCCAAAATGGCTTGCTGACCTATATAGTCAAAAATAGTGGCTGTTTCATCAAAAAACAAGGGTAAATAATATTCAATACCCCCTGTGGTAACTCCATTGCCAATATCTTTATAAATGCGACTCTTGGTGGGGTCACCATCGAGTCGTTCACGCCAACGGCTTCTAAATTGTTGTTGTGCCTCTGGGGTCATGGGAAACTCACGACCTGGTAATAATCTTATTTCAGGCACCGGATACAAACTGCGTTGAGAGTCTGGATCAAAAGTGCGAATTGAGTCAATTTCTTTGTCGAATAAATCTACTCTAAAGGGCATTACCGCCCCCATTGGAAATAGGTCTATAAGGCCGCCACGCACTGCGTACTCACCAGGACTTACTACCTGGCTCACATGACTATAACCCGCAATAGTGAGTTGATTTTTTAAACTAGCCTCGTCAAGGGTTTGTCCGGTTTTAAATTGAAATGTATATTTGGCTAAAAAACTAGGCGGCGCCAAACGATAAAGGGCAGTGCTTGCAGGAATTAACACCACATCTAGCCCGTCTGAGGCTTTATTTTGAGAAATACGCCATAAAGTAGCAAGTCGCTCGCTAATTAAGTCTTGATGAGGCGAAAAACTATCATAGGGTAGGGTTTCCCAGTCGGGGAATAAAGCACACCGAATAGTTTTAGCAAAGAACGGAATTTCTTCAAGAAGTCTTTGTGCGTCAAGTGCATCAGCGGTTAAAACAGCTAATATTTTGCCCTCTTTTTTTGCCCTTAGGGCCAATTGACTCAAGACTAGGGCATCTGAAGAGCCCACCAGTCGTGGCAGGTTAAACCTTTTGCCGACATTAAGTTGAGGTAAATCCATGAGTTGAGTCGTTGCAGTTTTACATTGAAGAACTAAGTAGGCTTGGCACGAAGTTAAATACTATTATTGCTTGGCGATAGCGGGGCTACTTTTTAGATAACTTATCTCATAATTGATGATATGAAATTGCAAATCTTTGAAGTAATCAAGTGCCTAGCATGACAGAAAATTAAGATTCACGCAGAGCTTGTGTAATTATCCTAGATAATTGGGGCAATCTAACAAATGCTATGACTTAGTTATTGAGGCTATAAACAATTTTTGTAGCTTCCACTAGTCAACTACTAACTTATGATGATGAATTCCACTGCAATTTTAAAAAAACCAAAAATTTGGGCACTGATTCCATGTGCAGGATCGGGCAGTCGGGCCGCTACCGTAGTTCCTAAACAATACCATATGTTGTTAGGGCAAAAAGTGGTAGAGCACACCTTACAAGTTTTTGCACAATTAAACTCACTTGATGGCCTATTACTAGTTACTTCGCCAGGCGATGAATATCAAATACCCGATCATTTTCCTAGTCAGTTTAAAGTGATTCAAAAGGGTGGCTTAACTCGTGCAGAAACGGTATTAAATGGATTACATTTTTTGCAAGAACAAGGGCTCGAGCAGCACGATTGGATTTTAGTGCATGATGCAGCTAGGTGCTTAATTACTTTAGAACAAATTCAACATTTAATTCAATCTTGTTATGAAGATAAAGTGGGCGGTTTATTGGCAACCCCAGTGGTGGATACCATGAAGCAAGCTCAAATAGATAACGAAAAAAATCCTCAGCCTAGAGTTGAACAAACATTAAGTAGGACCCATAAATGGTTGGCTCAAACACCACAAATGTTTCCTTTGGCTTTGTTGCAAGAGGCTCTCATAAAAGCAGGGTCATTGGTAACCGACGAGGCCAGTGCTATAGAGTTTTTAGGATTGGCGCCAATGCTCATAGAAAGTAGCTCACACAATTTTAAGTTGACCTATCCACAAGATTTTGCTTTAGCTGAGGCTTTATTGTCTTGGCGGCAAGCATCACTCATTCAATAATTGGTATTAGCTAGTCAAGCTTGAGTGAAGTTGTGCTGAGTTCCAGAGTTGCTGTCACTTATGAGAAGATTATTTTTTGATGAATTGAATAGCGTCCAACTAGGGCTTATTTGGTTTTGATAGTGGGCTTAAAATAATTCGTTTTGTGCCTACAATAGAAAATAGTTGAAGGCGAAAAAGTTAATTTTTAGAAAGTATTTAAATGAAAAAAATCAGAGTGGGCGAAGGTTGGGATGTGCATGCTTTGGTAGAGGGTAGACCACTGATTATGGGTGGAATTGAGGTTCCTTATCACCTAGGTTTATTAGGTCATTCAGATGCCGATGTATTAGCGCATGCCATTATTGATTGTTTGCTGGGGGCCGCCGCTTTGGGTGATATTGGTCGGCATTATTCCGATACTGACCCGCAGTTTAAGGGTGCTAACTCTATGGTTTTGCTGGCCGACACAGTAAAAAAAATAACCGACTTGGGTTGGCAGATTGGTAATATTGATTGCACCATTGTTTGTCAAGCGCCAAAATTAGCCCCCTTTATTCCATTGATGCAAGCTCAATTAGCTAAGGTGATGGGTCTAGAGCTTGGCGATATTAATATCAAAGCTAAAACTGCCGAAAAAATGGGACCAGTAGGTGAAGGCAAAGCAATTGAGGCTAATTCAATTTGTTTATTGTGTAAATGAGTTAAGCTTTTTTTAGCCTCTACGCAAAAGGCTTATTTATTTGTATAAATAAGCCTTTTTCATTGTGGTTGATTATGATGTTAACTCAAGCGTTTCAGGTTTGGCACTATGACAAAATCCTAAAAATATTACAAGGCCTCCTTCTGCATGATTTTGAATCAAAATTTTGCCTCGGATTTGTTCAACTACACGTTCAACAATAGATAAGCCTAAACCCGATCCCATTGCTTGACTTCTTGAGTTGTCAGCCCGGTAGAAAGGAGTTAAAAGATGTGTTAACTCCTCTTCTTTTACGCCCTGCCCATGGTCTCTAAAAACCAACCATTTTAATTGGGCGTATTCTGGATTCTTTGCAAAATGAATATTGTCTTGAAGTTGATTGCTTGTAGCTTCATAGATTTCAATTTCAACTTGTTCTGGCTCAGTGTCTGGAGTTTTGCCATAGCGTCTGGCGTTTTCGCATAGATTCACAAATACTCGGTTGAGCTCAACCGAGTCTCCTTGAACCCAAAATGAACTTGGCAAAAAGTTATGCGTAAGCATAACAGGCCCCTCTTTATGACGAGTCACATGCTGAAAAGCGATGTTGACGACAGAGTTTAAATCGACCGCCACTAGTTGATTTTTAATTGGCCTTGCATACTCTAAAAACTTTCCTATCATTTGATCGAGTTGATCTATATCAGCAGTCATGGCCGTTCTTGCTTCAGCATCTTGAATGCTCATTTCAGCTTCAAGGCGAATTCGAGTAAGTGGAGTTCTTAAATCATGAGAAAGTCCTGCCAATAATAGAACTCGGTCATGTTCTAATTTGGCTAATTGTTTAGCCATTGAATTAAACCCTCGATTAACTGTACGAATTTCTGTGGTTTTGATATTTTCGTCTAGAGTATTTCCTGTGAAATCACCTTTTTGTACAGATAAAATGGCATCGACTAATTTTTTGAGAGGTTCATTGATTAAATCAGCTATTAATGCAGAGCCAAATAAAGACAAACCTACGGTAACAAATAACCAGGTGACCCATGCTTCTGATGTAATGGGTGTGACTCGAGACGGGTCAGTTTGAAGCCAATAATTATCACCATCAATATCAAAACTAATCCATAAGTCTGATTGGTGATTGACGCTGCTTGAAACAACAGTGTTGCTACCTAATTTGTCTAATAAAGCCCCTTTGAGCCGTTTATTTAATCGGTCATCTAAATAGGGGGCAACAACATCATTTGGTTCTCTGGGCACAATTCGAATACCCTCTTCAAGGGCAATAGCCTTTATTAGGGCAATGCGGTAGATAGGGTCAGCGTGAATTAGCGCAGTGCGACTTAGATTAATAAGTGAAGATATTTGCTGGGCAGATTGAATCGCTCTTGGTTCAGCTTCAAGTTCAATTGCTACTTTAATCCATGCGGCGGTACAAGCACCCAACAAAATAGAGAGAAAAAAGAAAGTTCTCCAAAATAGACTCAGCCCTGGTCTAAAACGTCTAATGAGACGTGGCAATCTTGAAAATACTTTTTCCATTAGAGGTATGGGTGGTAATCAGAAAAGGTTGATTCTACTACTGGTTTAAAAATGAGAATGCATTGCAGTAGCAAGTGAGGGTTAAAACTTTATTTGAATAGAAATAGTTTTTTGCTTCGACTGTTGAATTGTCAGGTGAGGGTTGATCATGAAAATCATTGAAAGACTCTGTATAAAACTCATAAAAGTTTTGTGTAAGCAACTAGGGGTTTAGTGAGTTGATTTTTTTTAGAGCCATAGTTATGGGTTTAACCCTTTACTTAACAATCTAAGGCAAACTGATGCTTCTAAAGTTTTGCTGCAAGATTGTTTATTGAGTAAAAAATTAGAAGGCTTATTTCACAATCAATACAATTGAAAAGTGAAAACTGGACAAATTAAATGGTTTTTTG
>CAZKWC010000080.1:9918-12356 GCA_964556425.1 uncultured Limnohabitans sp.
CTTGAGATTTGTACGTCTAAACTACGATCAAAAGCTTCAAATTCGCGCCCTCTTGCCATTTGTGCTAATTTATCGCGAGATAAAGGCTGGCGCGGATGACGAACCAGAGTTTTTAGCATCGCAAACTCACCCGTAGTAAGGGGTATGTCTTGACCTTGTTTGGATAATGTTCTACGACCTAAATCAAGCTCAAAAATGCCAAAATTAATTTTTTCATCTTCAAGGCTAGGCGCACCAGGTGTTTCGGTTTGCGGACGGCGACGCAAAACAGCTTGAATGCGAGCAAGCAATTCCCTTGGATTAAAAGGTTTGGGTAAATAATCATCAGCCCCAGTTTCTAGGCCTTTAATGCGATCATCTTCTTCGCCTCTTGCCGTTAACATAATGATTGGGGTTAAATCTTTGATAGCCCTCAAGCGTTCAAGAATTGCTAGGCCGTTTTCTTCTGGCATCATTAAATCGAGCACCAACAAATCATAGCTATCTCGAAGCATTAATTTGTCCATTGCTTTGCCATTTTCAGCTACATGCACTTCAAACCCCTCTTGAGTGAGGTAGCGCCTTAGTAAGTCACGCATACGTGAGTCGTCATCAACAACTAAAATACGGTCCGGTTTGTTGGAAGAATCTGACATGAGTGAACTCCTTTGTGTTCATTAAAAACTAAATTGAATTATGTGTTGAACTAAGCTAACACGGCTTACAATTTTGTAACAATTTGATTGTTGTAGTTCGGCTACAAAATATTGTTCTTGCTGTATTTTGGCATTATATTGTGATCTATAAAATTGAAATTGGGTAGCTAGTTACAGTTACAAACAAAAATTTAATAGGTCCTTATTTTTTTAGAAGGTTTAAGTCCAAAATTATGACTTGAAACAACTTAATCGACTAAAAACGATTGTTAATTCTGTGTATTAGTTCTCAAATTGACTTGTATTATTTATTATGAGTCTTGGTTGTTAAAACTGAGCGAGCGACATTGCTAGCATTGATCAACTACTGTATTGTCTTATTTTGTCAAAATTGAATTTATGAGAAAAATAGGGTGGTTTCATTTTAAAGCCTAGTGCCGCAGAAAGTTTTAATTGGGTTAGAGTTGGGTAAGAGCTTTGTTTAGTAATTGGCAATGAGTAATTGAACAATGGTAAGTGGTATTTTAAAAGTCACAACAGGTTACAATTAACTGGCAAACAGCGTACAAAAGCATTCATAATTAATCCGTTTGATTTTAGGTTTAAATAGAGGAAAATGATGTTACATCAAATATCGAGTAAGTGTATTTTGGGTTTCATGCTCTTTATTGCAATGGTTTCACTCGTCCATGCACAGGTGCCAGTGGGTGGTCAAGCGCATCGATTTTACGGTGTGAATTCGGTTGTTTACGAACAAGCCCCAGGAACTCCCACTGAAGAAGCATTGCGTAACCGTAAATCAAAAAAAATCGCTAATGAAAAACGCTTAACGCCTGAAGAAAAATGGCAATTGCGTGAAGCATTAAAAAATGGTCAATAATTATTTAATTTTATGAATAAATTCAATTCCTCAATGTTTTCTAGTTTCTTATCTTTAAAAACAATCGGTACGCAAGTATTATTTGTTGGTTTATTTAGTTTAACTGGCTTTCAAGCTATTGCTCAAGAGACGCCTTCTTCTATGGCCAACCATGCCACGAATATGATTCAACTTTCTACTACTGCTTCAATGAGTGCAGCTCAGGACTTTTTAAAAATGAATCTGAGCACTGCCAAAGAGGGGGTAGAAGCAGCACAAGTACAAGAGCAATTAAAAAAGGCGGTTGATGAGGCTTTAAAACAATTAAAAACCAATGCAAGTGCTAATACTTATTCTGTGCAAACGGGTAGTTTTAGTTTAAATCCTAGATATAGTAATCAAGGCAAAATTAATGGTTGGCAAGGCACTGCCGAGTTAAGTGTGGAGGGCAAAGATTTTGGTGCAATTGCACAAGCTGCAGGAGCAGTTAAATCGATGGTCATCAGTTCAACTACTTTTAGTTTAAGTGAAGAAAAACGCTTAGAGGCCAACGCAAAAGCCCAAGCAATTGCTATAGAGCGTTTTAAACAAAAATCAACAGGTATTGCTAAAAGTTTTGGGTTTACCGACTACACCATTAAAAATGTAGTGATTACAGAATCGGGAGGCGAATCAGAACCTATGTTTGCAGCTCGATCTAAAAATATGGTTTTTGCAATGGCCGATTCTGCACCGGTACCAGTACAAGCTGGAAGTTCGGAGGTACAGGTTAGAGTAAGTGGATCTATTTTATTAAAATAATTTTCGATTTTCACTTGAATCGTGTAATTTGAAAAAACCACGTACAAATTCTAGGTTTATTTCAAGGCAATTTTATCAATACAAGAGCTTGCTTGGTAGGGGGCAAGTCTCGAGTAATGATGCAGGGTTGTTTGACTACCCCC
>CAZKWC010000081.1:0-1984 GCA_964556425.1 uncultured Limnohabitans sp.
GTGGTTTTTAAATAGCGTAAAACAATTGCATAGACGTTTTTGTAATAAAGAACTAAGAAATTATTAGTTCCAGTTTTAAAGACCTCGGTTCAAAATTCATACATCTGATTAATTTTTTTGAATTGAGGTATTTTATGAACTCCTTACGCCGTCTGGTTTCTATTGCTATTCCCACCCTTTTATTTGGTTTGACGGTGCATGCCCAAGCTCAAACTGTTAATTTATTAAATGTGTCCTACGACCCTACTCGTGAGCTTTACAGCGAGTTCAACACTGCCTTTGCAAAATATTGGAAAGCCAAATCGGGCCAAGAGGTAGTAATTAAGCAGTCGCATGGTGGTTCTGGCAAACAAGCCCGCTCAATTATTGATGGTTTAGAGGCAGATGTGGCCACTTTGGCCTTGGCTGGTGACACCGATGCTTTGAACAAGTTTGGTGGCCTTATTCCAGCTGACTGGCAAAAACGTCTGCCACACAACTCTTCACCTTACACTTCTACGATTGTTTTAGTGGTACGCCAAGGTAATCCCAAAAACATTAAAGATTGGGATGATTTGGTTAAACCAGGGATTAGTGTCATTACCCCCAATCCTAAAACTTCTGGTGGTGCACGCTGGAATTATTTAGCGGCCTGGGAATTTGCTAAACGCAAATATGGCAGCGAGGCAAAAGCCAAAGAGTTTGTTGGCCAACTTTATAAAAATGTCGCCGTTTTAGATACCGGAGCAAGAGGCTCATCGGTTACTTTTGCACAGCGCAATCAGGGTGATGTTTTTATTTCGTGGGAAAATGAAGCCAACTTATTAGAAAAAGAATTTGGTAGCAAGGTAGATGTAGTCTATCCTTCGATTAGCATTTTAGCCGAGCCTGCCGTTGCTATTGTGGATAAAAATGTCGATAAAAAAGGCACTCGTGCTGTGGCGCAGGCCTATTTACAATACCTTTATTCTGATGAAGGGCAAGACATTGCTGGTAAAAACTTCTATCGCCCTATTAACGAAAAATATTTAGCCAAATACTCTAAACAATTTCCAAAACTGCCTTTGTTTACCATTGAACAAGCCTTTGGCGGCTGGGCTAAAGCCGATAAAGATCATTTTGCAGATGGTGCAAGTTTTGATCAAATTTACTCCAAAAAATAAATATGAATTTCCAACAATTACGTTCAGTGCGAGAAGCGGTTAAATGTAACTTTAACTTGACCGAAGTGGCTCATCTTTTGTTTACTTCACAGCCAGGAGTGAGTCGTCAAATTCGTGAGCTCGAAGATGAGTTAGGCATTGATATTTTTATAAGAAGTGGCAAACGCCTGACTGGGCTTACACCGCCGGGCAAAACCTTGTTGCCTATTGTTGAACGTCTATTATTAGATTGTGAAAACTTAAAGCGTGTCGGTGCTGATTTTAGTGCCAAGTTAGAGGGGAAACTATCGGTTGCGGCTACCCACTCACAAGCCAGATATGCCCTGCCTCATGCGGTTAGGGATTTTCGTTTGTTGTTTCCACAAGTGACCTTTCATTTGCACCAAGGCTCGCCTAAACAAGTGGCAGAAATGTTGTTATCGGGAGAAGCAGATATTGGAGTGGCAACCGAAGCCTTAAATCAATATCCACAATTGGTGACTATTCCTTGTTATCGCTGGACCCATAGCATTATCGTGCCGCTCCACCATCCCTTATTAGAAGTAGAAGGTCAGGTCACTTTAGAACAATTAGTCAATTACCCCATTATTACTTATGAGTTAGGCTACACTGGTCGTTCGCATATTGATGACGCTTTTGCAAAGGTAGGTTTACAACCCAATGTGGTGTTAACCGCCATGGATGCCGACGTGATTAAAACCTATGTGGAATTAGGCATGGGAGTTGGCATTGTGGCCTCTATTGCACTTGACCCCGATAGAGATCAAAATTTTCATGCGATTGATGCAGGACATTTATTTGAAATTAACCAAACCCTTTTGGCTATTCGAAAAGGGACTTGG
>CAZKWC010000081.1:2084-3415 GCA_964556425.1 uncultured Limnohabitans sp.
TTAACCCAAGAGGTAGTGGAAGCTGCATTGGCTCAGCATTTAAACAAAGAGGACTAAGCCTTGGCGGTTGTATGGTGCAATATCAATGGCTGGGTTGTGCCATTTTTTGTGCTGCCAACAAAGCAATAACCGACACCCCCGCAAAAAAAGTAAGTCCGATTAAGCCATATAAATAACCCACTTTTGGACTCCAACTTAAGCCTAGTAGTAAAGGCGCGCTGGCTTTGGCAATGGCTTGTGGAAAACCTAAAGCCCCCGTTAATACGGCCACATCTTTTTGGTTCACGTACAGAGGTATAACCGTACCTTTTACAATGGTTAATAAGCCATTTGCAAAACCAAATAACACCACAAATAAAGTTAAAATAACAATGTTGGTGCTGGGCCAGTCAAATAATAAAAAACTAATGGGCAATAAAGCGGCAATCCATAAATTGCTTTTGTTCACGTTCCAATAACGCTCGGTCATAAATAATACTAAACGTCCCACTACCTGCATAAAACCAATGGCTGCCGGTATAGCAATTACCCAGTAGGGGCTTAATTTTCTTTCTTGCAAAATGGCAATTAAATGCGGTGGTAAAGCAGAGGTCACTGCCATTGAGCAAATAATAAAAAATCCACAAAAATAATAAGCAGGATTTTTTAAATATTTTTTTAGAATCACCCAGTTGGCCCTGGTTTCTTTGGCAGCTGGTACAGGCTTTTGCTGCTGACCCTCTAGAGGCTGTTCAAAGTTTTTTTCTTGCAAAATAAAATAATGAATGGGTAAACAAATCAGCAATTGCAAACTAGCCAAAAACAATAAAGCATTGCGCCAGCCCCATGCATCTATACAGGCATTAGACAATGGAATAAACACGGTACTAGCCAGCCCAGCCACCAAAGTAATGGTAATAATACTTTGCCTAAAATGATGCGGAAACCTTTGAGTTAGCACCGTAAACAAGGGTGTGTATAAACACATAGAACCGGCCAAACCTAAGCCCGTCCATACCGCATAAAACTGCCACTGAGTTTGAATTTTGCTGTGTAGCACCAATAACAAAGCGGTTAACAAAGTACCGGCCGTCATAATGACTCGCTCATGACCATTGCGTAAATATTTGGCTAGTGGCAAGGCTAATAAACCATCGGCTAACAACATCAAACTAAAACCCAAAGATGCCTGTGCACGGCTTAATTGCAAGGCTTGTTCTATAGGGCCTAGTAATAAGGCAAAGGTGTAATACACACTGCCCCAAGTAATGAGTTGAGGCAATGCCAGCCATAAAACCAATTGTCGATTAGGATGGGGCTTTAAATTATTTTCTTGAGGCATCTATATTTCC
>CAZKWC010000081.1:3515-12063 GCA_964556425.1 uncultured Limnohabitans sp.
CTAAGCCCTTTTAATCACTCTCAACACCTCTTCACCATAGGCTTGTAGTTTTTTCTCGCCTATTCCGCTTATTCCTATTAAATCATCTAAAGAGGTGGGCGCTGTGCTGGCTACTGCGCTTAGGGTGGCATCGTTAAAAATCACAAAGGCTGGCAGGTTGTGCTCTCTGGCAATTTCGGCGCGCCAGGCTTTTAAGGCCACAAAACGTTTTTGTCCATCGGCATCTAAAAAATCGGGCACTTTGGTTTTGGCTTTTACTTTGCTAGCAGCAGATTTTTCTAACTTGCTAACCGAGCTGGCCACCGAGGCTCTTAAATGAATGGGTATTTCACCTTTTAACACCGCCCTAGAGCCAGCGGTAAGTTGTAGTGTGTTGTAGGCCTGGGCATTAATGCTAACGGCGTCTATGGCAATTAACTGCCTTAGCACAGCTCTTAATTGGGCTTCGCTATAGGCAACGCCTAAACCAAAGGTGCTAATAATTTCATGATGATGTTGCTTGATTTTATCGGTAACTTTGCCACGCAAAATATCCATAATATGACCCGCACCAAAACCCATACCACTTTGTTGTTGTATGCGATAAATGGTGCTAAGTAATTTTCTGGCGGCATCGGTGCCATCCCAAATAGCGGGCGGCTGTAAACAGTTATCGCAGTTACCGCAGGGTTCTGATTTTTCTCCAAAATATTGCAATAAGCGCACACGCCTGCAATCATTGGCTTCTGCTAAACCCAATAAGGCATCTAACTTGCCACGCAGGCCCTGCTTAAAATCTTCATTGGCAGGGCTTTCATCAATCATGCGGCGTTGATTCACAACGTCTTGCAAGCCATAACACATCCATGCGTTGGCCGCTTCACCATCTCGGCCTGCACGGCCCGTTTCTTGATAATAGCCTTCTATGTTTTTAGGCATATCAATATGCGCCACAAACCTCACATCGGGTTTATCAATGCCCATACCAAAGGCAATGGTGGCCACCATAATCACGCCTTCACTGCGTAAAAATCGATCTTGATGCGCTTGTCGTACGCTGGCGTCTAGGCCTGCATGATAAGGCAGTGCGTCTAGCCCCGACTCGCATAGTTTTTGAGCAATTTCTTCTACCCGTTTGCGCGACTGACAATACACCACTCCAGCATCACCCTCATGTTCTCGCTCTATAAAGCGCAATAATTGCTGGGTAGGATCTTTTTTCTCGACAATGGTGTAGCGAATATTGGGTCGGTCAAAACTACTCACAAACTGCTTGGCTTGCTCTAATTGCAAACGTTCCACAATATCGCTTTGGGTTAATGCATCGGCTGTAGCGGTTAAAGCAATTCTTGGCACTTCGCCATAGCGTTCATGGAGCAAAGTGAGGGAGCGGTATTCTGGCCTAAAGTCATGTCCCCATTGGCTTACGCAATGAGCCTCATCAATCGCAAACAAGGCAATTTTTCTTTGTTCGTATAAGGCATCTAATAAAGCCAAAAACCTTGGGTTAGTCACTCTTTCGGGAGCAGCATACAGCAGGGTAATTTCACCACGCATTAACTTTTGTTCGGTTTGATTGGCCTGTGCAAAAGTCAGCGTAGAGTTTAAAAAGGCAGCATTGACACCAGCCTCGTCTAGTGCACCTACTTGGTCGTGCATTAAGGCAATTAAAGGGGAAATAACTATGCTAATGCCCAAGCCATTTTGTTGCCTGGCAATGGCTGGAATTTGGTAACACAGTGACTTTCCGCCGCCTGTTGGCATTAACACCAAGGCATCACCACCGCCCACCACATGCTCAATAATGGCTTGTTGTGGGCCGCGGAAATTCTCATAACCAAAATATTGGCGCAAAATAGTGTGTAGTTGTGACATCTGCCTATTGTCTGTGCTTTAGGCCTTGTTTTTGCTTGTGCCTTATAGTTTTTATCAATCTTAATTGTTTTGCTATTGGGCTTAGGCCAAGCTGTGTTTAGCTAGTGGCGTTTAAATGACTAGAAAAACCCAGTTGCATGGAGATGGTATTGGCTGCTTCTTTGAGGGCCAGTGCATTGCTGCCTTGCCAATCGGGGTCAAAACCTCCGGTAGGGCCTAATATTGTCATTACCAAGGCCAAATTACCATGATGGTCAAAGATGGGCGCAGAAAAAGCACTCACTCCAGGTATGGGTTTGCCAATTACCCTTGCCATACCGTTATTTCTTACTTCTTGAAATAAAGCCTGTAATTCTTTCCAATTGCTTAAGTCGCCCACAATGTGCGGAAAGGCTTTTGGATGTGCTGAATCCTCTATAAATAATTCGACTTTTTTGGCTGGTAAATAGGCCCCAAATACTTGCCCTGTGGCGGTAGTTAAAGACATCACCGTGCCAGGTCTTAAATTCATGTGGATAGGGTAACTCGATTCTTCTAGATGAATCACGGTTGGGCCACCATTGCCCCAGACGGCTAAAGCTACTGTTAAATTGATTTTTTGTACCAGTTCCAGCGCTACACCCATGGCTAAACGGACTGGATTTAACTGCCTTAAACCAGCTAAACCCATGCGTAAAGCCAATGAACCCAAGCCATATCGACCTGAAACAGGATCTTGTGCTACCAAACCAATTTTACCAAAACTCACTAAATAAGGGTGTGCCTTAGCAGGTGTCATATCGGCAGCTTCCGCTAATTGCTTTAATGTCATAGGGTTACCGGTATTTGACAAGGCGACTAATAGCTGCCCTCCCACCTCAATGGATTGAATCCCTCTTCTTTCTTTTTCGTCTTCGTGTTGCATTCTTTGGTTCATGGTTGGTTGAGGTGCTATGTTAAACATTGTCATTAGATGAGTCAATTTCTAATTCTTTATAAATGAATCAAAATTTAGATATAGACAAATTGATTTTACATTAGCGAATTTTAATGATAAGATGATTGCATCTTCCAACTTGGAGCTTTTCTATGTCCACCACACAATTTGCATCTGTTGCTGACCTTGAAGTCAAAAAAACGACTTTTGCTCAATTATCGGCCCATTGCTGGGCTTACACTGCCGAAGGTGACCCTAATACTGGTGTCATTATTACCAATGAATCAGTATTAATTTGCGATACTTTGGCCACTCCTGTCATGGCTCAAAACCTAATCGCCGAAATTCGTAAGGTCACTGACAAGCCAATTAAATATGTGGTGCTATCGCATTACCACGCTGTTCGTGTGTTGGGTGCTTCTGGTTATAAAGAGGCGGGTATGCAAGAAATTATTGCTAGCCGTGGCACTTATGAAATGATTGTAGAGCGTGGTGCACAAGACATGCAATCCGAATACGAGCGTTTCCCACGTCTATTTAACAATTTCGATTCCATTCCTGGTTTGACTTGGCCTACTTTGGTTTTTGAAAAAGAAATGACACTTTGGATGGGTGATTTAGAAGTCAAAATCATGCATTTAGGTGCTGGTCACACCAAAGGCGATACAGTGGTATGGATTCCCTCTGAAAAAGTCTTGTTCTCTGGCGATTTAGTAGAAGCCGATGCCGCTTGTTATACCGGTGACGCACAACTCGAAGAATGGCCTGCTACCTTAGACGCTTTATCTGCCTTAGGTGCAGAAAAAGTAGTACCTGGTCGTGGTCCTGCACTTGACACACCCGAGCGTGTTGCCTCTGGTTTGGCCTATACCCGTGACTTTGTAACTACCCTTTTAAGCTCAGCCAAAGAAGCAGTAGCACAGGGTATGAATTTAAACCAAGCAATGGCGCATTGCCGTAAAGCCATGGATCCAAAATTTGGCCAAGTCTTTATTTACGAACATTGTTTACCGTTTGATGTAACCCGTGCAGTAGATGAAGCCAGTGGCATTAAACATCCACGTATTTGGACTGCAGAGCGCGATAAAGAAATGTGGCATGGTTTACAAGCTAAATCTTAATTAAGTCATTTATTAATTATTAGTTTTAATTTTTGCAAGCAGTGATGCTTTGTTTCACAGCAAAGCCTCGCTCCTTCACAAGAGGCCTTGGCTTTTAAGCTCAAGCCGGTTAATTGAATATTTTTGCGCACCTAATTTCGAGGACAGCATGCTTAGCACCTATCAGTACCCCACTTTTGAATATCTTGCTTCGCCCGATCAAACTTCTAGTTCAGTTGTCCGGCATCCAGTCATTGTGGTGGGAGCAGGCCCAGTTGGCCTAGCAGCCGCCATTGACCTCGCCCAAGCTGGCATACCAGTAGTAGTGTTAGATGATGACAATACGGTTTCTGTGGGCTCTAGAGGGCTTTGTTATGCCAAACGAACCTTAGAAGTATTAGACCGCTTGGGTGTAGGTGATGATACGGTAGCCAAAGGTGTGAGCTGGAATGTAGGCCGTACCTTTTTAAACGAAGATGAAGTATTTAACTTCAACTTAACACCAGAAGCCGGATTTAAACGTCCTGGCATGGTGAATTTACAGCAGTATTACCTTGAAGAATACGAAGTAAAAAGAGCCCGCCAACTGCCTAATATTGACTTGCGTTATAAAAACAAAGTTATTTCTGTTTCTCAAGAGGGCTTAGGCGCAAGTTTGCAAATTGAAACTCCAGACGGTGTGTATGCACTACAAACCGACTGGTTAATTGTGGCCGATGGGGCTCGAAGCAATATTCGCCGCATGTTGGGTCTAGAAATAGACGGCAAAGTGTTTAAAGACCGTTTCTTAATTGCCGATGTAGTCATGAAAGCCGATTTCCCAGCCGAACGTTGGTTTTGGTTTGACCCGCCTTTTCATAAAAATCAATCGGTCTTATTGCACCGCGAAGCCGATAATGTTTACCGGATTGACTTTCAATTAGGCTGGCAAGCCGACCCAGAAGAAGAGAAAAAACCCGAGAATGTCATCCCACGTATTAAAGCCATGTTGGGTGACGATAGGGAGTTTGATTTGGAATGGGTCAGTGTTTATACCTTTCAGTGCCGCCGCATGACAGAATTTAAACATGGCCGTATTTTGTTTGCCGGTGATGCAGCCCATCAGGTTTCACCGTTTGGTGCACGTGGTGCTAACTCCGGTATTCAAGATGCCGATAATTTAGCTTGGAAATTAAAATTAGTGTTAGAGGGTAAAGCACCTGAATCATTGTTAAACACTTACTCGGAAGAGCGTGGGTTTGCAGCCGATGAAAACATCATGAACTCGACCCGTTCTACCGATTTTATTACGCCCAAAAGTAAAACTTCTTTAACCTTTAGAAACGCTGTTTTAGCCTTGGCTAAAGACCATGCGTTTGCGAGGTCACTGGTCAATTCTGGTCGTTTGTCTGTTGCCACTTATTTAACCCAATCTTCACTTAACACGCCCGACACCGATGTTTTTGCTGGCAATATGGTGCCAGGTGCGGCAATTGATGACGCACCATTGCAATTCAATGGTCAAGATACTTGGTTAAGCGACATTACTGGTAATGAATTTATGGCTATTATTTATAGTCAACAAGCCCCAGTCATGAGCCCAGCCCTCAGCCAAGAGTTAGCGTCTTTAACTAGCCACCATATGGCGGTAAAAGTGATATGGGTGTGTGCACAAGCGCCAGCTAGTAACTTTGATTTTCCCGTCTATGTAGATGTTGCAGGACGTTTTGCCGAGCGTTTTGATTGCCAAGACAACACCACTTATTTACTTCGCCCCGATCAACATGTAAGCGCAAGATGGCGCAGTATTCATGCAGCACAAATTAGTGCGGCAGTAGCTAAAGCGACCATGAACACCCATTAATCAAGGATTCAAAATGTCATTGAATTTAAACCCTAATTTTGCAGAGCCTGGTCAACGTTATTTTCATAAATTTTCGCCTGGTGATGATTTTTATGAAATGTTAATTGAAACCCATCGTGACCTATCAGACGAGCAAAGTGCCATGGTCAATGCTAAACTGGTTTTATTGCTTTCTAACCATATTGGTGATCTGTCAGTACTAAGGCAAGCTATGCAAATAGCACGTCTTGATGTTTAAGGAGATTTTATTATGTTAGTCCAACAAATTCATCATGTTGCTTATCGCTGCAAAGATGCCAAACAAACGGTTGAATGGTATGAAAAACATCTGAATATGAAGTTTGTTTTAGCCATTGCTGAAAACGAAGTGCCATCGACCAAAGCCCATGACCCTTATATGCATGTTTTTCTAGATGCGGGTAATGGTAATATTTTGGCCTTTTTTGAGTTGCCCACTCAGCCCGAAATGGATAGAGATCACAACACACCAGCTTGGGTGCAACATTTAGCACTTAAAGTGGATTCGGTTGACACCTTAATTCAAACCAAAGAACGTCTAGAAGCGGCTGGCATTTCTGTGTTGGGCCCCACCGATCACACCATTTTTAAATCGATTTATTTTTTCGACCCCAATGGTCATCGCCTTGAATTAGCCGCCGATACTGGCACGCCTAAAATGATGCAAATGCTAGATGACGTTAAATGGGAAATGCTCAATGAATGGGCACAAACCAAGAGCGCACCTAAACATGCCGCTTGGATGCATGATGGCAGCATGGCCAATGCTGGCACTGAATAAGCGGCGCAAATAATTGATTTTATATAGCCCTACCTCCATTTCATTTTAAGATTGTTTGCATGTCTTTACTCAACGAAACCCATCAAGCTAATTTGCAAAGTTGGCTAGCCAGTGCCCAAGCAACCGGTACTGATTTTCCTATTCAAAATTTGCCTTTTGCAAGTTTTAAACGCAAAGATAACGGTAAGGCTACTTCTGGAGTGGCGATTGGTGATCAAATCATCGACTTATCTATTTTGTCCACTAAGGATTTGTTGTCTGGATTAGCACTAGAAGCAGCCAAGGCAGCAAGCTCACACCAACTCAATGCATTAATGGCATTGGGCAGCACTTATTGGTCGGCTTTGCGCTTGGCTTTATCTCGTGCTTTAAGATCAGATGCCAGTGCTTTGGTACAAGCCCAAATAGCCGAGTGTTTAGTGGCCCAATCTGAAGTGGTATATGCCCTACCTGCACAAATTGGCGACTACACCGACTTTTATACTTCGGTACATCATGCCACCAATATTGGTAAATTATTTAGGCCCGACAACCCACTCTTACCCAACTATAAATGGGTACCAATTGGTTATCACGGTCGTGCTTCCAGCATTGGTGTTTCTGGCCAAAGTTTTGTTCGTCCCAAAGGGCAAATCATGCCACCAGGCGCTACCGAACCTATTTTTAGCGCCAGCAAACGCCTCGATATTGAACTCGAATTGGGTATTTTTGTAGGCTCTGGTAATGCACTAGGTGACCCTATTTCCATGACGCAAGCTGAAGATCATGTGTTTGGTATTTGTTTGTTGAATGATTGGTCAGCACGTGACTTACAAGCTTGGGAATATCAACCCTTGGGTCCATTTTTGGCGAAAAATTTTGCTTCTACCATTTCGCCTTGGGTGGTCACACTTGAGGCACTTGCCCCATACCGAGTCGCCTTTACACGACCAGCGTCCGACCCGCAACCTATGGCTTATTTAGACTCGGCTCATAATCGTGAACAAGGCGCTTTTGATATTCAATTGCAAGTGGATTACCTCACACCACAAATGAAACAATCTGGCCATGCTGCCAGTACGATTTGCCAAACCAGTTACCAACATGCCTATTGGACAATTGCCCAAATGGTCACCCACCACACCGTCAATGGCTGTAATTTACAAGCAGGTGATTTATTAGGCAGCGGCACTTTATCGGGCCCTAGCCTAGATCAAGCAGGTGCTTTAATTGAGTTAACCGCTGGTGGAAAAAATCCAATTACCCTAGCTAATGGTGAAACCCGTACCTTTTTAGAAGATGGCGACACCATTATTTTAAAAGCCTGGTGCGAAAAACCAGGCGCTGCCCGAATTGGTTTTGGTGAATGTGTGGGCACGGTTTTACCTACCAAATAAACCCTAGCTTTTCAAATTAGCTTTGAATTTTTTAACCGTCATTTTTAAATGGCGGTTTTTTTTGCCTAGTTTTTATTGCGGACTTCTTAATGCCCTACGGTATTGAATGGCTTCTGCCACATGGGTAATTTGAGTCTCTGGGGCTTGGGCCAAATCGGCAATAGTGCGGGCTACTTTTAAACTTCGGTGGGTCACCCTAGCGCTCCAGCCTAATCGGGTAGCGGCGCCCATTAAAAATAGCCTGGCCTCGTTGCTTAAATTCATTTGTTCTTCTAGTTCTTTGCCTTGAAGTGCACTATTGGGTTTGCCTTGACGCTGTTGGGCTATTTCTCTGGCTTGTGCACAACGTTGTTGCACTTCAAGACTTGTTTCATTTCTTTTTTGACCCGATTTTATTTCTAACTCTTTTTGCTTAGGGCTTAATAAATCATCAGCACTCATGGCCGAAACTTCAATATGTAGATCGATACGATCGAGCAAAGGACCACTTAATTTGCCCTGGTAACGATTGATTTGTTCGGGTGAACATCGACAGGCTTTTTGCGTCGAGCCTAAGTAACCACAGGGGCAGGGGTTCATGGCGGCAATTAACTGGAATTTAGCAGGATATTGAGCTCTGGTTGTAGCTCTGGCAATACTAATATGCCCCGACTCTAAGGG
>CAZKWC010000082.1:0-11614 GCA_964556425.1 uncultured Limnohabitans sp.
TGGTCAATTGGTATCGGTATGGAGTTAATCCAGAAGGCTGGCTCTTACAACTGATACCACTCTTTAGTTTTTAATATTAGCAATAAAAAAGCAGGCTTATCAACCTGCTTTTTTTAGTTTATTTTAGTGTCTAAAATGACGCACACCGGTGTACACCATGACCACACCGCGCTCATCGGCAGCCGCAATTACTTCGTCATCACGCATGCTACCGCCGGGCTGAATCACAGCTGTTGCGCCAGCATCTACCACTACATCTAGGCCATCACGGAATGGGAAAAATGCATCACTAGCGACCACGGTACCACTTAAACTTAAACCTGCATGACCGGCTTTAATGCTAGCAATACGAGCCGAGTCTAGGCGACTCATTTGACCAGCACCCACTCCCATTGTCATACCACCTTGACAGAACACGATAGCATTAGACTTCACATATTTGGCCACATTCCAAGCAAACATTAAGTCTTGTAATTGTTCTGCAGTAGGTTGAGCTTTGCTCACTACTTTTAAATCCGCCAAACTAAGTTGATGGTTATCGGCAGTTTGAATTAATAAACCAGAACCCACACGTTTCACATCCATTAAATTTTGGCCTTTGTCCCAAGCCGATGGACCACCACTTGGCAAGCTAATTTGTAATACGCGCACATTGGCCTTGGCTTGGAAAATAGCTAGTGCGGCATCGGAATAAGACGGGGCAATTAACACTTCAACAAACTGGGTTGAAACTGCTTTGGCAGCCGCTTCGTCGACTGGGCAGTTAAATGCAATAATGCCGCCAAAGGCAGAAGTAGGATCAGTTTTGAATGCTTTTGAATAAGCTTCAAGCGCATTAGCACCCACTGCAACACCACAAGGGTTGGCATGCTTGACAATGACACAGGCATTAGCTTCAAAACTTTTTACACATTCCCAAGCCGCATCGGAGTCTGCAATATTGTTATAAGACAACTCTTTACCTTGTAACTGAACGGCTGTTACCAAAGAACCTGGTGCTGGATAAAGGTCACGATAAAAAGCAGCTTGTTGATGCGGGTTCTCACCGTAACGTAAATCTTGCAATTTAACAAATCGGCCATTGCTTTGTGCAGCAAACATCATGTGTGAGCCATCTTGTGCAATGCTTGACAAATAATCACTGATGGCGGCATCGTAATTGCTAATGCGATTAAAGGCAGCTACTGATAATGCAAAACGTGTTTGACGACTAATTTCACCTTGCGTATTGAGCTCTTCAATAAAGGCTGGATATTGGCTTGCATCGGTTAAAACAGCTACATCTTGCCAATTTTTAGCAGCGCTTCGTACCATTGCAGGGCCACCAATATCGATATTTTCAATGGCATCTTCTAGTGTGCAATTGGCTTTGGCAACTGTGGCTTCAAAAGGGTAAAGGTTAACGATTAAAAAATCAATGGTATCAATTCCATGATCTTTTAAAGCTTGCATATGTTCAGGAAAATCACGACGAGCTAATAAGCCGCCATGCACTTTTGGATGCAAAGTTTTAACACGGCCATCTAACATTTCAGGAAAACCTGTCATGTCCGCTACTTCTGTTACTGCTAAACCAGCATCAGCTAATAACTTAGCTGTACCACCAGTTGATAATAATTTAACACCTTTAGCAGCAAGTGCTGTGGCGAGTTCTAATACGCCTGTTTTATCAGAAACAGAAATTAAGGCATTCATGTGAAGATCCCAACTAATTAAAAATAAAAATAAAAAAAATGGTTCAGTCTAATAACTGATGGTCTTGTAATTTTTTACGTAAGGTATTGCGATTAAGGCCTAACCATTGCGCAGCCTTTGATTGGTTTTGGTTAGCCCGTTGCATCACTTCGATTAATAAAGGACGCTCGGCAACCATCATCATCATGTCATAAAGCTTGCTGGGCTCGGCTCCATCTAGGTCGGTAAAATAGGCTTGTAAGCTGCTGCTTACGGCCTGCTCAATTAAATGCTTACTCATATTACTTCACTCTAATTCAAGTTCTCACTTTGCTCTGTAACTGGCAAAAGTGTGTGGCTCTGGGCCAATTCATCAAAAAATTGAGCAACTGCCAGCCATTGTTGCTCGCAGTCCTCAAGGGTATTCATATAGGAACGAAAAGCCTGGCCGCCAGGCAGTGCTTTAACATACCAACCGATATGTTTTCTCGCACTTCTGAGCCCAAGATATTCACCGTATAAACTGTAATGATCTTGCAAGTGGGCCAACAAAAGTTGACGCACCTCCGTAACCATAGGGGGGGGTAAAAAATGTCCTGTTGCTAAATAATGGGCTATTTCACGAAATAACCACGGTCTGCCTTGTGCAGCCCTTCCAATCATTAAGCCATTCGCTCCAGTTGCTTTTAAAACCATTGCTGCTTTTTCTGGGGAATCAATATCACCATTAGCCACAACAGGAATTTGGAGGCGAGATTTTACCTCAGCAATTAATTCATAACTGGCTTGGCCTTTATAACCTTGCTCACGACTTCTTCCGTGTAGCGCCAGCATTTGTATACCTGCGTCTTGTGCCTTTAAGGCAATAGACAAGGCATTTTGATGCTGATCGCTCCAGCCAGTGCGCATCTTCAGTGTGACTGGCACACCATGCACTTGGCATGCATTCACTACTGCCTGCACAATACTGATCGCTAAATCTTCATCTTGCATAAGAGCAGACCCAGCCCATTTATTGCAGACTTTTTTAGCAGGGCAACCCATATTAATATCAATTATTTGTGCGCCATGATCGATATTAAATAAAGCTGCATTAGCCATTTGCTGAGGTTCTGTGCCTGCAATCTGAACCGAAATGGGTGCATTCTCACCATCATGGTTCATGCGAGTTTTAGATTTTTGAGTGGCCCACAACTGTGGTTGTGAAGTCATCATTTCACTCACTGCATAGCCAGCACCTAAATTTTTGCACAGGACGCGAAAAGGCCTGTCGGTCACTCCCGCCATAGGAGCTACCAACAAGGAATTACTTAACTGGTAAGGTCCTATGCGCATGGAATGCTGTAATTGAATTGGAAAGAAAATGGTGATGCTAGGTTCAAAAGCAGTCTTGCCTATCAAAATGCAGATATTGATAAAGCTAGCTTTGTTTGGAAAGGCTAGTAGTTGGGCAGTTTAGAATACAAGAACACTAATGCCTAAATTTTAAGCGAAATAAGGCTTGTTTTTAACTGCTTTGAATGAATTGCTTGCTCTTTCATAGCTTAATTTTATTTTTTATGAACGAATGGCTTGAGTCGATACTGCAAATTTTATCTTTACCTCAATATGGATTAGGTAGCGTTTTCATTATTTCTTTTTTGAGTGCTACTCTTTTACCGTTAGGTTCGGAGGCAGCTGTTTTTGGACTTATTCAACTGCAACCCGATTGGTGGTGGTCCACTATTGCTGTTGCCACCATAGGCAATACTTTGGGCGGTGCAAGCAACTGGTGGATAGGCTGGGGAGCGCAGCAAATATTACACCCTAATCGACCCAATAAAATGATTTTGAAAGCCACTCATTTTTTAAATCGATTAGGTCCTAAGGCCTGTTTATTAAGTTGGTTACCCGGTATTGGTGACCCACTTTGTTTGGTTGCCGGTTGGTTAAAAATGCCATTTTGGCCCTGCATTTTTTATATGGCAGTTGGTAAATTGTTGAGGTATATTATTTTAACGAGCTTATTAATGACTGCATGGCACCCCTTACAGAACATTTTTTCGCTGTTTCATTAAGCACCTCAAGCCGTTACTGCAGTATTTTGTTTTTTTGTAGCAGTTCAATCTCCGCTCTTAACAACTCAACCTGAATGGGCTTAGATACATAACCGTCTGCACCTGCGTCAATAAATCTTTCTCTATCGCCTTTAATAGCATGCGCAGTTAAAACAATAATTGGCGTACGTTTACCCGTTTGTTGGTCTTTTTCACGAATATGATTCATGGCAGTTAAGCCATCCATTTCTGGCATCATAATATCCATTAAAACTAAATCAAATTGTTTTTGCTCAAGCAAGCTAAGTGCTTTATGACCGTCTTCTGCCATTTCAAATGTATGGCCCAAGCGTTGTAACTGAATACCAATTAACTTTTGATTAATCAAATAATCTTCGGCTACTAAGACATGTAACTTGGTAGTTTTTTCATTCGTCAAAATGGCAGGAGCAACGGTTAAGTTTGCACTGTCACCTTTGATGGCTGTAAAGGTAAAACTAAATACAGAACCTTTGCCTAATTCACTTTGCACCTCAATTTTTCCGCCTAATAACTCCACTAAGCGTTTGTTGATGGCAAGGCCTAATCCGGTGCCACCATATTGACGAGTAATAGAACCATCGGCTTGTACAAAAGTACCAAAAATATCTTCCAATTTACTTTCATGAACGCCAATACCTGTATCGGCTACTTTCATTTTTAATACCAAATTAGCGTCGGTAATGGAGAACAATTGCAACGCAACCGACACAGACCCTTGTTTTGTGAATTTAATTGCATTGCCTACCAAATTGATTAAGATTTGCCTCATCCGGTAAGGGTCAGAAATTATGTATTCAGGCACATCAGGGGCAATTTGAAAGGTGAGTTGCAAACCTTTTTCAGCCGCTTTTGGCTCTAAAAATCTTAATGTTTCATGCATTACCTTACGGACATCAAAATTAATACTCTCGACTTCTAACATGCCCGCTTCGATCTTAGAAAAATCTAAAATATCATCAATAATTTTTAATAAATTATCGGCTGAAACCTTCACCATCGTGAGGTAATCCCGTTGCTCATCATCGAGCTGGGTAGATAAAGCTAAGTTGGTCATACCAATCACGCCATTCATTGGAGTGCGAATTTCGTGACTCATATTGGCCAAAAACTCACTCTTTAATTTGTTGGCCTGCTCTGCTTTATCTTTTGCTTTGATTAAGGCTTCTTGATCGGCTTGAATTTGCGAGAAGTCTTGCAATACGCCAATAAAAAACACTTCATCTAGCACACGTGTTTCACTAATGGTGATTCGCAACGGGAAAATGTGTCCATTTTTCTTTTGTGCAGAAACGATTCGTGGGCGTTTCATCATATTTTTTTCACCTGTGCGCAGGTAATTTTCTAAATACGCATCATGGTGTATTTTGTGATGATCTGGGACTAATATTTTAATATTTTCGCCCATTAACTCATTGGACTCATAACCAAAAATTTCAAGTACTTGGGTATTGTGCTGAACAATCACTCCATTTCTATCGGTAACTACAAGGCCTTCCATAACGGAGTTAAATACATTGTTTAATTTTTGATCATTGAGAACCAAGGTTTTCTCAATAATGGCTCTTCTTTCTATTTCTTTTCTTAAGGACTCGTTGGTTCCTGCCCTCTGGTCGGCCAAAATTTGTGACCGAGTGAGTGCATTACGTAAACCTTTAATCGACAACCATATCACCACAAAACTACTCAAGCCAATAATTAAAAAAACCGTTAGGGTTTCATTAAGTTGTTTTTGTGCATTTAAAGCCCAAGCATCTAATGGATGAGTAACCTCTAATGCGCCGCGCACTTCACCGACTTTCCAATCGGTTTTAGGTGAACCAGGATATGAATTATGGCAAGCTACACAGGTTTCCAACATTTTATCGGCCTGTGCATACCTTAAGGTATTAACTCCGTTAATTGTTTCAAATCGATAAAAAGGCTTATTAGGATTTTTTCTTAAGGCGGCTAATGCATCAAGTTGAAATGAGTCCAATTTACGATTGGAATCTCGCCAAGGAAATGGAAAGTCGCTATACAAACGCACAGCCACACTTTTGTCATGTTGATTTAAATATTCACCAAACTCAATTGCAAATGTGGCGGGTAAAGGCAAGGAGTTTTCGAGATTATGAAAATTATGCGTTATGTTAATACCCGCTTTTTTGGCTCTCGAAACAATTTCCGAACTATAGTAGTTTCTAAACTGCGTTACTGACAAGGCGTGACGTGCAACATCTTCCACAGCCATTGCTTGTGCTAAACGCTCTGAACTTGAATAGGCGAAATAAACAGAAAATGAACCACCCAGCAACAATATTAAACCCATTATGGGTAATAAAAGTCTGTCATGTCGCAGTATTATGCGTGCCAACCAGCCCGTGTTTTTTTGCATCATTTTGACTAAATTTGAATGTTAGTTTTTGTAAAATTAATTGAATGTAACATTTTCTGACCCATTTGATTGAAATCAATGACGTAGTAAAGGGGTTTTTGGTATTTTTTACAAAAATGCTGTGTATTTTTGATACATAGCCCTGTCATTTATTTTTCTTAGGCACAACTTCAACAAATTTGGTAACCTTGAAGTAACAAAAACTCAACTTTTCAAGGGACTGAGCGTTACTATTTGTCTGTAACAAAGTTACCAAACATCATGAACACACACATCACCATCGCCTCCGTTACCCAACGCATTCAAAATCGTAGTGCCGCTTTGCGCGAAACTTATTTGGCTGAGCTTGAGCAAATGGCCTCGCGCCAGCTAGGCACCGATCGCATGGGTTGCGCCAATATTGCACATGCCGTTGCCGCATGGCCAACTCAAGATAAGTTCAAAATTGTCTCAGAAAAAGCACCCAATATTGCAATTGTGACGGCTTACAACGACATGTTGTCTGCACATGCCCCCTATCAGTCTTATCCCGACCGAATTAAAGCAACAGCTCGTCGCTTAGGTGCAAACGCAGTGGTGGCTGGTGGTGTACCCGCCATGTGTGATGGCGTAACACAAGGTACCGCAGGTATGGAGTTGTCTCTGTTTTCAAGAGATGCCATTGCCATGTCCACCGCCATAGGTTTAAGTCACGATGTATTTGACGCTGCATTAATGCTAGGTGTTTGCGACAAAATCGTCCCAGGCCTTTTAATTGGTGCTTTGCAATTCGGTCATTTACCCACCTTATTTGTTCCAGCCGGTCCAATGGGATCTGGCTTATCGAACGGCGATAAAGCCAAAGTACGTGAACAATATGCACAAGGCAAAGTAGGCAGAGCCGAATTATTACAAGCCGAATCAGCCGCCTACCATGGCGTAGGAACATGTACTTTTTACGGTACTGCTAATAGCAATCAAATGTTGCTTGAAGCCATGGGTTTACATGTACCAGGTGCGGCTTTTGTACCACCAATTGGCGATCTGCGTGATCAACTCACTGAACACGCCGTCAAAATGGTTTTAGAGATGACTCGAAAACCATCCGAGTTGAATTTGAGCAAGGCAAGAGCACCAATTGGTAAAGTGGTAGATGAGCGTTGTATTGTGAATGCTATGGTGGCTTTATTAGCCACTGGTGGCTCTACAAACCATTTAATCCATTGGGTTGCTGTAGCCCGTTCTGCCGGTATTTTAATTGACTGGAACGACTTCTCTGACCTATCTGATGTAGTGCCTTTATTGTGCCGTGTTTATCCAAACGGAAGTGCCGATGTCAACCACTTCCAAGCTGCAGGTGGCCCCTCTTTAGTCATCAAGGAGTTATTGGCCAATGGTCTTATGCATGAAGATGTGTTAACTGCTAGCCCACAAGGAATTGCCGCATTCGGTCAGCGCCCTACTCTTGCTGAAGATCATTTAAGCTGGCAAGATGTAGAACACGGTGTAGATGAGTCGGTTATTCGACCTGCAAAAAATGCATTTAGTCATAGTGGTGGCTTAAAACTTCTTCAAGGTGATTTAGGCAGAGCAGTGATTAAAACCTCAGCCGTACCCACTGAAAATCATATTATTGAAGCACCCGCTAGAGTTTTTAATTCTCAAGAAGAGTTATTAGCTGCATTTGCCGCTAAAACACTAGAAGCCGATTGTTTGAAGCATGGTGGCGTAGTCTGTGTGGTACGTTGGCAAGGTCCAAGGGCTAACGGTATGCCTGAATTACATAAACTTACTCCTCCCCTTGCAGTTTTACAAAATCAAGGTTACCGAGTAGCTTTAGTAACGGACGGTCGTATGAGTGGTGCATCTGGTAAAGTGCCTGCTGCCATTCATATCAGCCCTGAAGCCGCAATGGGTGGCCCTTTAGCTTTAGTGCAAGACGGTGACCTTATTCGACTCGACGCCACTACAGGCGAATTATTGGTTTTAAATTGTCCTGATTTTTCTCAACGTAACTTGGCCTCTTTGCCTACTGCCTTGGCCTTGGCCAATAATCAAGGCATGGGTCGTCCATTATTTTCGGCATTACGCCGCAACTGCACCACTGCCGAAGAAGGAGCTTGCACATGGTAACTTTAGCCCCATTGCCCCAAACATTATCTGCCTTAGACGTAATGCGAGATGCACCAGTCATCCCAGTCATTGTGATTCATCAATTAGAACATGCTGTACCCTTAGCAAGGGCCTTAGTAGCAGGTGGTATTCGTATGTTAGAAGTGACTTTACGTACACCTGTGGCACTAGAGGCTATGCGCTTAATCGCCAACGAAGTACCAGAAGCGGTACTTGGTGCTGGCACAGTACGTAGCGTGTCCGATCTTGAAGCAAGTGCCAAAGTAGGTGCGCGATTTTTCGTAAGCCCTGGCTACACCAAAGCTATTGGCCTAGCCAGTAAAGCGATGCAACTGCCTTTATTACCCGGTGTTGCAACTGGTAGTGAAATCATGCAAGCACAAGAAGACGGCCTTACCGAACTTAAATTTTTTCCAGCTATGCAAGCGGGTGGTTTAGCCATGTTGAAAGCATGGGGTGGGCCATTTACTGACATTCGTTTTTGCCCTACCGGTGGCTTGTCACTTGCCAATGCACCTGAGTTTTTAGCCTTATCTAATGTGGTTTGTGTGGGTGGCTCTTGGTTAACACCTCAAGACGCAGTCGATAGTGGTGACTGGGCTCGCATTACACAGTTGGCAAAAGACGCGGCCAATATCAACCGCCCTGCAAAAGCTTAAGAAAGCACTGCACTCAAAAAGCCATGTAGCAATCATTGCACATGGCTTTTTTGTTTATGTTTTTTTAATCAAGTAAAAACTTTAATCACTCACTAAAGCGGCCTGTTTATAATAAAGTGCAGCTTTTTCTTGCTGTCCTTTTTGCTCTGACAAGACAGCCAAAGCACACCAAGTTTGTCGTTCAAACTCTGTGCCTTTCAATGCCGTTGTAGATGCACTTAATAAGACTTCAGCTTTGCCCCATAACTTTTGTTGCAAACAAGCCAGTCCAAATAAATACTGCAAACTAGCTTCGTTAGGACGTTTTAAATACGATTTCTCAATGCTAGCTAACCAAGTGGAATCTAAATCTTGCAAATGCTCTTGCAAAGCTAAAACCATTTTTCTTATCAAACTAATATCAAAGTTTTCTGCTGCGTTTTTATAAATATACTGCTCCCAAACTGGTAGCATCCATTGCCTTACCACCAGCGAAGACCCTTCCAATTGAGCCATTTTTTTAGCCGCAAAACAAACAATTTCTACTTCTAATTTTTCTTCTGTTTGTAATAAAGCCCAAGCGTTTTGCATTTGAACACTGTCTCTTGCCTGCTCGAATAAAGCTAAACACAAACCTCTAATTAAACTTTGACTCGCACTTTTTGAAAAGGCTTTATGCTTAATTAATAATCGCCCTGTTTCAAGCGCTTTACCGGCATCTTTTACAGATTGCAGGGCTCTTAGTTTTAATCTTAGTGCAGCCGTTCTTCTGATTGCACCAGCACTTAAATTGGCTAAGTGTTGTAACGCTAATTTACCATCGTTACGCTCTAGAGCCCAAGTAGCTGCTTGAAGCACAATAGCATCTTGCACAGGTGACAATTTTGCTTGACTTGCCATACGTAGGGCTTGCTCAACTAATTGATCTCTTTGCTTTAAATCTTGCAAAAAATGATGAGCTTTGGCAGCAGTTAACGCTGCAATTGATTGTTGTAAGGATGCAGTATGACCTAACTCATTCATCTCCGGATGCTCTTGCAACCAGTTCATTACTTGCTTAGCTTCTTTGCTTGCACGTGTATAACGCCCAGAAGCTAAGTGAGCTTCAGCATGTAAAAGGGTTTGATGCAGAGCTCTCTCTCTTTGCGATTGCCTCCAAATGCGAGCTTGTTCTGGTAATTTTAAAAGGGCTGAAATTGAGCGCCAAAAAAAATGCATCAATACAAAAACAATAATTAGAATAGTAATAGCTAAATTAAACGACACATCTAACCGAATAGGTGCCCAAAACAAGGTTACTACCGCCGTATTTCCTCCTGCTATCATGGCCATTAAAACTGCCACCGCAAAAACAAATAATAACCAAAAAGCAACTCTCATTATTTTTGAACTTTCTTTTAAGAGTTTGAATTATTTTGTTCCTAATAATGCACTGCTTGCATTAAGAGAATCAGTGACAGTGGGTAACTTGCCCGTTTTTAATTGAGAATTAATTTGCAACAATAATGAGCTACATACTTGAGCCTGTTTAGAGTTAGGGTCGAAATATTTATTAATTAATTCCATTGATCTAGTGAGGTCAGCAGAAGCAATATTAAATTGTCTAGACAACACGGCCACTCGAACATTCAACAAATGAAGTTTTAGGTTTTCACGAACAAAAAATGCTTGATCAGGAGTTAATAAAGCCGCCTCAGGATAGTCAATAGGGCTAATTCTGACTAAACTTGAAATTTGATTTTTTATTTGTTGCCAAGCACCGCTCCAATCAAACTCATACCAAGAGGGATCGGACTCTGCGCTTGATGCCACAGAAGCAGCTAGCTTTGCATTTTTATTGGTTTTTTGCTTTGGCTCAGGTTTAATGACTGCTTGAGTAGTAGACTTAATATGCTGATTATCTAAGGATGCAATCACCAATGGCATGGTTTGCACCAATCGAGTGGCATCATCTAATTTAATTAATAAATTGGGTGTATCAAGTGTAGTTACCGCTCTAGCCCGCTCTAGGTCTCTTCGCATAGCTGCTTCTAAGCCAGCCAAGCGTGGCGAAGGTGATCGACTGATACGTTGCTGAGCCGTTTGTAGGGTAATAACGATTGGCTCTACGCTACCGGTTAAAGCACTTTGTTGTTGAGCTAAATTAAGTGACGACTCAATATCAATTACTAAACTTTCAACTCTTGACCTTGATACCGTTTGCATCAGCTCGTCTATTTGCGCTTTTTCCGAGGCCAACTCTGCTAACTTTGCCTCCAATAGAGCCTGCTTAGCAGCCACTTCTTGGCTTACTTCGCTAGAAGTTTTTGCCAGCAGTTTAGCCTCTTTACTGACTTCATTGGCCTCTTGGTTTTGTTTGGCTAATTGTGATTGAATACGGCCCAACTTTTGCCACAAAGTAGTGGTGCTAATAATTGAAATCAATAATACAAGCAACAAAATCCAAGTCAAATGAAAGCTTAAACTTTTTGATTTTACCGCTATGAATGAATTAGATGTGGCATCACTATCTACCACCGCATCGACATTTGGTGATGAAGTATTATTGGCTTTTGTATCCATGGGATTGGAATTGTCTTTTAAATCAGTCATGTGATGGATTTTAGTCCTGCTATTACTTTTTCTATACTAGGATGAACAATACTATGAACCAAAAAACCTTTTAATGTGGCTGTTTTAGCTATTTTTTCATGGGTTACCAACGCTTTTTGCCCTATAAAATTTAAATTTGGTGCCAA
>CAZKWC010000083.1:0-11390 GCA_964556425.1 uncultured Limnohabitans sp.
CCCGATTTAAAAGCAGTTGCCACAGCTGTGAATCGAGTGTTGAGTTGTTCAATAGAACGTTTTTTGGTGAGAGTATTTAAATAATTTTGAAAAGTATCACCAGAGACGATGCCTCTTTTGGTGTTACTACCTAAATCAATAATATCGGCTTCTTTCACTTTAGAAGCATAGTCTTCCATGGCGGATGCAGTTAAGCCAGACGCCCAAAAACCACCTACTAATGCACCAGCACTGGTCCCTACAATTAAATTGGGTTCAATACCCGCTTCTTCAAAGGCTTTAATCACACCAATATGTGCAAAACCTTTAGCAGAACCACTGCCAAATACAATCGCTAAATTAGATGAGCCTTTGCCAGAAACTTTTTTAGGTTTGTTGGTATTGGCTTGTGCTAAAGCATTTACTGAACCAGCAGCCGCCAAACTTAATGCAGAAGCTCTGCTAATTAATTGCCTTCTGGAAATGGAGTTAGTGTTATTTGAATTCATTCTGTTGCCTCTTCTAAAATTCGTCTTACGCGAGCCGCAGCATGTTCGAACGTACCAACGGGTTCTCCTTTGATAAGTTTGGCTTGACTTTCACCTAAAAAAATGATCTCGGTACGGCGATTAAGCCTTCGACCTGAAGCAACATCGTTGGGTGCAACTGGTACGCGTGCTGCCATGCCCTTCATTTGCATTCTGTCTTTTGGTGCACCTAAAGCAACCAATGAATCAAAAACAGCCTGGGACCTTTTTTCAGATAGGATTTGGTTGGCTGCTTCTTGTCCTTGAGAATCTGTATGTCCTTCTACCAAGATGTTTTTATCGGACTTACCCATTAAATAGACCAATTGTTTAAAGTAGGGTAGGGCCTTTTCTTGATTCACTTCGGCTTTACCTACTTCAAATAAAACTTGATCAGGAATAGTGATTTCAACCCCGCGCTCTGTAATACGAATAGGTAAAGTAATAACGGGTTCTTCGACTTTAGGTTTAGGTGCTGCACAAGCAACAAGAATCGTGCAGGCGATGCTCATGATGAGAACTTTGATCGATTGTTGTCGATTATTAAAAAAATACATAACAAATGCCTTGATCAGGTTGCATAAATCCGAGCTTTTTAGATCGCTCGATATCCGCTTTAGTTGATGAATATTGAATGTTAACTAAAGATGCTAAATATTACTATTAATACGGTAGTTGTAGAAAATAAAAATGCAAAAAAATACCAGTCTGTAATAGTAGAGACTGGTACTTTTGCACTGATTCTGCAATTAGATCATTAAGCGTGTTATTTTTTAGATATTGGGTATAAGAAAAATTCCCAATATATTTTAATTGATATATTTTTTTGATGAAAGTGTTGTTTTCAATTTTAATTTCCCTAAGGAAAAAAGGACTTAAAAAAAAGTTTGCGAGGGGTGGGAGTGAGTGGCTAGTATTAGAAAGGCAAGGAGGCAACCCCCTCTAACTAACTATTTATTGGGAGAGCGCCAATTGCAGTCGAGCTAATAATTGTTTTAAAACTACCTGAACACTGCTTGCTGGTGTGGCTAAATATGCAAAGGGTGATTGTTCCGACATATAAAGTCGTTGAGACATTTCTAATTGAATGGCATAAACATTGGAGTTGGCGTTGCCATACTGCCTAGTAATATAACCACCTTTAAAACGGCCGTTTAAAACATAACTAATATGGCTATTTTGCTTCATTATATCGATGAGCAAATCTGAAATTGAAGTGGGACAACTATTGTGATCTGCCGTACCAAAATTAAAGTCAGGTAATTGGCCCTCAAAAAATCGTGGTACTTGGCTGGCAATAGAATGGGCATCCCATAAAATGACTTGTGGATGTTGGTTTTTTAGCCTAGATAATTGTTGTTGGAGTTGCTCATGATAGGGTTGCCAATAATGAATAACTCTTTGTGCAATTTCAGATTCACTTGGTTCTTGACCTGGTAAATAAATAGCTTGTTCTGCAAAGTCATCAATCGGGCACAAACCTGTCGTGTTTTGGCCAGGATATAAATTGGCATTATCAGGCGGACGATTAAGATCCACTACATACCTAGAATGCGTGGCCTGTAAAACGGTAATATCAAGGGCTTTGGCAAACTCATATAAAACATCTAAATGCCAATCGGTGTCCGCCACTGCGAGTGCATGGGTTTGTAGTCGATTCGCAATTTCGGGGGGTATATAGGTTCCTACATGAGGAATTGAAATCATTAAGGGTGATTGGCCTTCATGCAATAAAAATGGTGCTGGCGCTGCAGAGGTGGTTTTCATAAAAGCTGAGTCTTTCAATAGAGTTAGGCTTGTTAGCAAAGTGCTTGGCGCACTTGAATAAATTGCTCTTTCGCATTCTGCGCAAAGCTATGCTGTCCATTGTGCACCAGTCGATGGCCTTTCACCCAAACACTTTCAATGGCATTACTTCGGTGACTGGCAAAAATATGACTAGCCAATTGTTGTGGGGCTTGTGGTAAGCAAGCAGTCGCAAAATGCTCGGCATCAAGTACGACAAAATCAGCCGATTGACCTACCGCTAAACCATTTATATTTCTGCCACTGGCTTGGGCACCGCCTTTGACGGCGGCTAACATCATGGCACTTGCAACGTCTGGCTGTTGTTGATTTTTAATCACATTACGTTGTTGAAGATGTAAACGTTGACTATATTCAAGTAGCATGAGTTCTTCTGCTGCGTTCACACAGACATGACTATCAGAACCAATGCCCCAGACTCCATCATGCTCTAACCAAGCGGGCATATTAAATATACCATCGCCTAAATTACATTCAGTACTAGGACATATACCGGCTACGGCTTGGCTTGTCGCTAATTGTTTAATTTCGTTTGGGCTTAAATGAGTGGCATGCACTAAACACCATTTTGAATTGAGCTCAAAATGATGAAGTAATAATTCAACTGGTCGCTTACCACTCCATGCAAGGCAAGCATTCACCTCGGCCATTTGTTCGGCAATATGAATATGAATAGGGGCTGCTGTATTCAGACTGTGCAAACCATCTAAGGCTTCTTTTAAAGACTCTAGGGTGACTGCACGTAAAGAATGCGGCGCTACACCCAATACGGCGTCTTGTGCTTGGCAAATGGGATTTAATTGTTCTAATAGTTTTTGCATTGCCTTATTACTATGCAAAAACCTTTTTTGTTCTTTTAATGGCGCATGCCCATCAAAACCACTGTGTTGATATAAAACGGGCAACAAAGTGATGTGTATTCCTGTCTCTTGTGCTGCTTGCAACAAACACTGAGCCATAGTAGCGGCATTTGCATACGCTTTACCATCGGTGTCGTGATGTAAATAATGAAACTCACATACCGAGGTGTAACCTGCTTGCAGCATTTCTATATATAAAAACTTAGCAATCGCCAGCATTTGCGCAGGGCTGATTTGCAAAGCAAACTGATACATTTGAGTGCGCCAACTCCAAAAGCTGTCTTGTGATTGATTTTTAAATTCAGTTAAACCCGCAAACCCTCGCTGGAAAGCATGGGAGTGTAAATTGGGCATGCCAGGCAATAAAGGCCCTTTTGCATGAGGGACTGATAGCGTGTTGATAGCCTTTGCATCTACACCAGTGAAGACCGACTCAATAACACCTTCATCATTCCAAGTGAGGTGTATATTTTGAGCCCAGCCAGTAGGCAATAATGCATCTTTGGCGAATAGTTGTCGTGTGCTCATTCAAGCGTATCCTTTTTATTGTGCCTACTCGAGCTGTCTTGAGCTTGAATCGCTAAATAATTTTGTGCAATTTTGCCTTGCCGAATGACGGTGCA
The DNA here is from genome assembly GCA_964556425.1 of uncultured Limnohabitans sp. Lineage (GTDB taxonomy): Bacteria > Pseudomonadota > Gammaproteobacteria > Burkholderiales > Burkholderiaceae_C > JALQUL01. Next base: position 3,796 of record CAZKWC010000083.1, read on the forward strand.
GTTGGGACGATGGCCAAAATGATAGACTAACTCTGCAGCACTCTTGCAAGGCCAGACTACAAAATTGGCAACTTGGCCAATATGCAATTGACCATAAGATTTTTCAAGTGCCAAAGCTTTAGCTGCATGACAAGTAATCCCCGCCAAAGCTTCGGCCACTGTTAATCTAAAAAATGTACAAGCCATATGGGTCATTAATAATAAACTGTGTACAGGTGATGTGCCTGGGTTGTGGTCGGTAGATACCGCCATGGGTACACCCGCATCACGTAATGCCTGAATAGGGGGAACGTGGGTATCGCGTAGGTTATAAAATGCCCCGGGTAATAAAACGGCAACAGTACCTGAGGCTTTCATGGCGGCAATACCCTTTAAAGATAAATGCTCAATATGATCACATGACAGGGCCTTATAACGGGCTGCTAAGGCTGCGCCGTCCATATCGCTGAGTTGTTCGGCATGTAATTTAACGGGTAGTCCCAATGCTTGCGCAGCTTTAAAAACTTTTTCGGTTTGCGCTAAATTAAAAGCAATGTTTTCACAAAATACATCGACTGCATCGACCAAACCTTCTTGTGCAAGAGTAGGTAACATTTCTTGGCACACTAAATCAATATAGTCATCAGGGCGGCCTGCGTATTCGGGGGGTAGGGCATGAGCACCTAAAAAAGTAGTTTGAATTTTTACATCAAAATGCTGTGATAAGCGTCTGGCTACTTTTAATTGTTTGCGCTCGTCAGCTAGGCTTAAACCATAGCCCGATTTAATTTCTAGTGCACAAACACCCTCGGCTAATAATGCCTCTAGGCGTGGTGCAGATTGTGCAAATAATTCATCTTCAGTGGCTTGGCGGGTCGCATTAACAGTAGAGATAATGCCGCCACCTGCTTTGGCGATGGCTTCATAACTGGCTCCCTCTAGGCGCATGGCAAATTCATTGGCTCTATGGCCTGCATAAACCAAGTGAGTATGGCAATCTACCAAGCCAGGTGTCACAATACAATCACGGCAATCATAATGCGTTAAGGCGCTATAACAGCTTGGCAATTCATGACTAGGGCCAGCCCACACTAAAATTTGATTTTGTACCACCAAACTCATAGGTCTTAAATGGCCACTGGTCGAGGCTAGATCTGGCTGGGCTATAGGACTTAAAGGGAAATAAGCATCTTCTTGAATATGATGCCAAACACCGTCTGCACTAGGGTGAGAAAAAATGGGGGATGAAGCATTCATAATGCAGCCTAAGTGTAAAAATAAAGGGAACTATTGGGCCGACTCAAGTTGTATCTTCATGACAATTAAATGGCTAGTAGTGAAGTTCTCTTGACTGCTGCAGCTAAAACTCAAATGTGAAGCTTGTTGCTGAATTGGAGTCCAAAAACCTTGCCTACTGCTGCACTCTAAAAACGCTTGGCCAGTGTTGAAGTTTTGGCAACTAAAACGCCAATGACCTGTCTGCACCAAGCATAAATAAAAGCAATTAGCTTCAAGTTGCAACTCGCTGGAGTGCTTGAAAATTTGCATACTGCCAGTGGCTTGGCCACGCCTGGTCATGAGGTTTAAATCGTCACAGCTTGGGCCTAAAATTTCAGAATCTATGGCTTGTTCGCCTTTAAAGGAATAGGGTACCATGGTTTGATTTAAAAAGTGAGAGGGCTGATGTTGGCTATGCAAAATCACTCCATCACCTTTTAATAAACAAATAATACGGTCTATTCCATTAAAAATAGAAAATGGACCACTTTGTTGAATAGTGGCAATACTGACACGCCAAATAAAATCGGACCAATTAGCACCAATAGGAAATGAAATAATTTCTTGAGTTTGACCACCACCATTTTTCCAAGCTTGTGGTTCTATGGTGTTGGCATCAAAAAAAATATATTCCAATTCCATTGGTGTTTCCTATGAATTAAAAAATGCTTTAAATAAATTGATACAGAAGCGTTTATTTAATCATGGGTAAATTTAAGCCCTTAGCTTTGGCAGTAGCAATCGCTTGTGGATAGCCTGCATCGGCATGACGCATTACACCAGAACCACAATCATTGACTAACACTCTGGCCAAACGTTCGGCGGCTGCCTCCGTACCATCTGCCACAATCACCATACCAGAGTGTTGAGAATAACCCATGCCCACACCACCACCATGATGCAAACTGACCCAAGTGGCACCACCTGCGGTATTGAGCATGGCATTTAATAAAGGCCAGTCTGAGACGGCATCAGTGCCGTCACGCATGGCTTCGGTTTCTCGGTTGGGGCTAGCCACAGAGCCGGTGTCTAAATGGTCACGACCAATCACGATAGGGGCTTTTAATTCGCCGTTTTTCACCATTTCATTAAAGGCCAATCCTGCAATATGACGCTCGCCTAAACCTAACCAGCAAATACGAGCGGGTAAGCCCTGAAAACTAATTCTGTCACGTGCCATATCTAACCAACGATGGGTGTGATGATTATTAGGGAATAGCTCTTTGATTTTGGCATCGGTTTTATAAATATCTTCAGGGTCACCCGATAAAGCTACCCAACGGAAGGGGCCTTTACCTTCGCAAAACATGGGGCGAATATAGGCAGGTACAAAACCAGGAAAATCAAAGGCATTTAGAACACCTTCATCAAAGGCTACTTGCCTGATATTATTACCATAGTCAACGGTAGGAATACCCATCGCATAAAAATCTAATAAAGCTTGCACGTGTACAGCACATGACTGGGCTGCAGCTTTTTGCAAAGCAGCATGTTGGCTTGGATTTTTTTGTGCGTCACGCCATTGTGAAACTGTCCAATTCAATGGTAAATAACCATTGACTAAGTCGTGAGCTGAGGTTTGATCGGTGACTAAATCAGGACGAATGCCACCGGCTTGGGCGCGTTTCACCAATTCGGGTAAAACTTCTGCAGCATTGCCTAATAAAGCAATCGAAACAGCTTCTTTACGCGAGGTGTAGTGTTGCACCAACTCTAAGGCATGATCTAAATCTTTGGCTTGTACATCTACATAACGAGTGCGTAATCTAAAGTCAATACTCGATTGCTGACATTCAATATTAAGAGATACCGCACCCGCTAAGGTTGCCGCTAGTGGTTGTGCACCACCCATTCCACCTAATCCAGCAGTTAAAATCCAGCGACCGGACCAGTCGTTATTAAAGTGTTGCTTACCGGCTTCAACAAAGGTTTCGAAGGTGCCTTGAACAATTCCTTGTGAGCCAATATAAATCCAGCTACCGGCGGTCATTTGGCCGTACATAAACAAACCTTTTTGGTCGAGTTCATTGAACTTATCCCAGTTGGCCCACTTAGGTACTAAGTTGGAATTGGCTAATAAAACCCGTGGTGCATTGCTGTGTGTTTTAAAAACACCCACTGGCTTACCGCTTTGAATTAACAGTGTTTCATCTTCGTTGAGTTCGCGTAGTGAAGCTAAAATTTGATCAAAACATTCCCAATCACGAGCGGCACGGCCAATACCACCATACACCACTAGGTGTTTGGGGTTTTCTGCTACTTCTGCATCTAGGTTGTTTTGCAGCATTCGGTAGGCTGCTTCAATTAACCAGTTTTTGCAATGCAATTGACTGCCTCTAGGTGATTTAATTTCACGGCTTGCATCAAAACGAGGATCTTCTAGTGAGGTGTTGGAGCTCATATGAGGTAATGTATGTTGGGTACAAATTGGGGAAGGGATGGGGTATTGCTTAGAGCTTGCTAGAGTGGCTAGGTAAGATGTTTAACAGCACTTCTGGCCAAGCATCTTGATGGGCCCATAAACGCATGGCTTCAATGTCATCTGCCATAAAGCGGTCAGACTCTAAAAAGGCTACTTTGCTTCTAATAGCTGCAAATTGAGCCTCTACCAAATCAGAGCTTCTTAATTCACGTTTAAGGTCGATGCCTTGTGCCGCTGACATGGCTTCAATACCCACTACTACTGCTGTGTTATTAACCATATCGCCTAAACGCCTTGCTCCAAAAGTGGCCATAGAGACATGATCTTCTTGGTTGGCAGAGGTTGGCAAGCTATCAACGCTAGCAGGATGAGCCAATGATTTATTTTCAGAGGCCAAAGCGGCAGATGTGACCTGGGCAATCATAAAACCAGAATTAACACCACTGTCTTTTACTAAGAAAGGTGGTAATCCAGATAAACCAGTATCTAATAATAAGGCAGTGCGACGCTCGGAAATAGCGCCTACTTCTGATACTGCTAAAGCAATAATATCGGCTGCAAAAGCGACGGGTTCGGCATGGAAATTACCACCAGAAATCACATCACCATTTTCAAACACCAATGGGTTGTCGGAGGCGGCATTGGCTTCGATTTGTAAAATTTTGGCGGCGTGCACTAAATTATCGAGGCAAGCTCCCATGACTTGAGGCACGCAACGTATGGAATAGGGGTCTTGTACTCTGCCGCAATTGGCATGAGAAGGAATAATCTCGCTACCAGCTAATAGTTCGCGCACCGCCTTAGCCACGGCAATTTGACCAGTCTGGCCACGTGCTTCATGGATGCGTGCATCATATGGCTTAATCGAACCGTGAATGGCTTCTAGTGTTAAAGCGCCAGCTACCAATGCGGCTGCAAAAACATTTTCAGCGCCAAATAATCCGCTTAAAGCCAAGCCTGTTGATACCTGTGTACCGTTTAATAAAGCCAAACCTTCTTTAGGTTGCAAAACAAAAGGCTCTAGACCGATTAAAGCCATGGCTTCTTTGCCTGATACCAATTGACCGTCTGCGGTTTTAGCGTGGCCTTCACCAATTAATACGCAGGCTAAATGTGCCAAGGGTGCTAAGTCACCAGATGCACCCACTGAACCTTTGGCGGGAATAATGGGGGTGATGTTGGCATTGGCTAAAGCTAATAAGGCGTTGGCCAATTCAGGCCTAACCCCAGAATGGCCTCTCGCTAAACTAATTGCTTTCATGGCCAAAATTAGCCTCACAGTGCTAGCTTCAATGGCTGTACCTGTACCCACACTATGAGAAATAACCAAGTTACGTTGTAACTCGGCTAATCTATCGTGGGGAATTTGGGTACTAGCTAATTTACCAAAGCCAGTGTTAATACCGTAAACCACCGTGTCTTGATCCACAATGCCCTGCACAATGGCTTGTGAAGTTTTCATTTTTTCAAGTACTTGAGGCTCAAAAGAGAGCTTGATTGGTGCTTGATAAATACGGCGTAATTGTGCCAAACTGACTTGGCCGGGGTGTAGGTGTATATTAGTTGTCTTCATTTTGTTAGTCCTGTATAGACAAGTAAAACCGAAAAAAAGAAAACTGTCAAGAAAATTACAAAAAAAAATTTCGAAAATCTAATAAAGAGTGTATTTTTGCTAGCTTGAGAAGACCACAAGCTTAAGTCGCTTGGTTTTTACCGTCGGTCAAAAAACGACCGCCAAGTCGGTATCGATTGCCCGGATGTAAACATTTGACATAGGTAATTGCAGTTTGTCTCAACCATGTGCGCCTAGTCAATAATAAACAAGCATGATTGGCTTGCATTTTTAAAAGTTGGCATTGCTCGGCAGTGGGTAAAACCGCATCTACCACATGTTCAATTTGGTCAAAGGCTACTTGTTTTAAAAGATACTCTGAGGGAGTGGTACTGGCAAAATCTTGTTCTATAAACAAAGGTACCGCTTTAGGATTGACGTAGCGATTTTCAAGCTGCACAGGGATATTGTTTTCATGATGTACACACACACTATGAAAAACCGAATCTCCCACATTTAAATCAAGTGCAGAAGCCACTTCTGAAGAAGCTGCAATTCTTTCTATTTTGATGAGTTCAAATGTATAGATATGGCCACGATTTTTAATTTCATCGGCTAAATTGGCAATTTGTAGCAAGGTGGACTGGGGTTGGCTTTCGTTGACAAAACTACCCACGCCTGCCACTCTAAATATAAGGCCTTGTTGGCTAAGCTCTTTGAGGGCCCGGTTGACCGTCATGCGAGCCACACCAAACTGTTTGACTAAATCATTTTCAGAGGGCAGTTTATCACCTGCTTGCCAAGTGCCGTCACTAATTTTTTGATTAATGAAGTCACGCACTTGGGCATAAAGTGCCAAGCCCGCTGGTGGTTTGGCAGCCCCACTGTAAGTGGCCTGTTGATCAGAGGCAGGTTTTGTTTTAGACCTCATACAGAAGGGGTAAAGGGCGCATTTAAGGTGGCCATTGCTTGACCCATTTGAACTGGTGTGGCGGCTTGCCAACTTGGGTTAAAAGCAAAACCAGCTTGTTCGAGTGAAGGCCATAATAAAACGACAGTTGAACCTAATAAAAAGCGCCCCATTTCGTCGCCTTTTTTAAGCACAATATTTTGGTCTTGATAAGTCCATTCGGTAATGGCTTTTTTTCTGGGTGGGTTAATAATCCCTGCCCAAACGGTTGCCATGCTGCCCACAATAGTGGCTCCAACTAAGGTTAATACCATTGGCCCATTGGTAGTTTCAAACACGCACACCACACGCTCATTGCGAGCGAATAAGCCAGGTACACCTCTTGCTGTTGTAGGATTGACCGAAAACAAATCTCCAGGCACATAAATCATTCGTAATAATTTGCCGTCACATGGCATATGAATACGGTGATAGTCTTTAGGGCTTAAATAAATGGTGGCAAAATACCCATTTTTGAATAAATCGGCTAAATTAGCATCGCCCCCAACCAAGGCTTGGGTAGAGTAGGAATGTCCTTTGGCTTGAAAAATTTGATTATCTTGAATCGGTCCCAATTGGCTAACAGCTCCATCGACAGGGCTTACAAAGCTTACATTTGCTAACGGGCGTACACCATTTTTAAGAGGACGGGTGAAAAATTCATTAAAACTAGCATAACTGCTGATATCGGGGTTTGCAGCTTCAGGCATATTTACCTTATAACGCTTAACAAACCATTTAATGACTTGAGTAGTGACTTTTCCACGATTTTTGGAAGCAAAGCTACCAGCTATTTCGGTGAGGGCTTGTTTTGGAATCAAATATTGAGGCAAAACAGCTAAAAATTGTAAAAAACGGTCCATAACATGCCTATAGATAGAGAGTCTCAAGTATATTCTGCTTCAAGAATCTTTTAAAAGTTTAATAATGAGTGACAACCCTTTGGTTTTTATTTCCCCCAATTTGAGAAGATAGTCTGCAATGTCATTTTTAACGAGTCGTCCTTTAGCGCCTGACAAGTATCCTCGATTAGCTCCTGCTAGCTTGGTATTATTGGTGCATTTAGGTCTTATTTTTGGGCTGATCTACACAACAGTTGATCTGGAACCCCTGCCAGAAACTTTACCAAAAGAACCATTGCCTGTGGTAATGGTCAAGATTGCTAAGCCCATCACTAAAGTCATCACACCACCGCCTACTCCGGCGGTGGTTGTTCAAGCTCGGCCCTCGCAAAAAGCAATTAAGCCTCGCCCACAAGAGCCTGTAGTCAAGCTTCAACCGCCCCCTCCACCTCCACCACCGCCTGCTCCGGTGCCAGTGCCTGTCGTAAAAGCCACTCCAGCACCAACGCCTGCACCTAAATTAGAACCTAGTCCAGCACCTGTGCCAGTGCCTAGCCCAGTACCAACACCTGT
>CAZKWC010000084.1:0-7923 GCA_964556425.1 uncultured Limnohabitans sp.
AAAGCCAAACCTTGCAACATACGCAAAGCAATTAAGATAACAGGAGCTGCTACACCGATAGTGGCGTAATTTGGCAAAATACCTACGATAAACGTAGATAAACCCATTAATAAAATGGTAACTAAGAAAGTATATTTACGACCAATCATGTCGCCTAAACGGCCGAACACCAAAGCGCCGAACGGACGAACAATAAAGCCTGCAGCAAAAGCCAACAAAGCAAAAATGAACGCTGAGCCTTCATCAAGACCACTAAAGAATTGCTTAGCAATAATAGCTGCTAATGAACCATATAGGTAAAAGTCATACCATTCAAATACTGTACCCAGTGAAGAAGCGAAGATAACCTTCTTTTCTTCGGGTGACATTGGGCGAATCTCATTTGCCATAAATTACTCCTCTAATGTAATAGTTCCTAAACCGGACAAGTGGACTTTGTTTGAGTAGGCTTGCACTCGTCTTACATAAGCTGTAATTTAGACCTAGACCTAGGGTAAGCCCTATCAAAATTCATTAAATATATTGATTTAAGTCTTTCAGAAAAGAACATTTATTTCATTAATTGCCTAATTTATGATTCAATTAGCTGGTTAAAATTCACCTACGCCTTTTGCGTTTTCTCATATTTTTATCATTTGGAGTCTATTTTGAAATTGGCTTTGTTATCTGATCTTCACGCCAATTTACATGCCCTTGAGGCCTGTTTATTACATGCCAAAAATCAAGGTGCAAACCGATTTGCATTTTTGGGTGATTTAGTAGGTTATGGCGCCTATCCAAACGAAGTAACGCAATTGGTGATGCAATACCATGATGAAGGCGCTATGGTGATTAAAGGGAATCACGATGAAATGGCGGTTAATCCACCCACGGTAGTGGAAACCTATGGAGCCAGTACAGCCGCTTGGACTCACGATCAGCTCAACAACGAACAACTACGATTTCTTGATCAACTTCCGCTATCTTTACAAGAAGATGAATGTTTTTTAGTCCATGCCAGTGCAGACGAGCCCCATAAATGGCGCTATGTGACAGATATCAGAACAGCTAGTAATAGTTTGTCGGCAGTCACGGTTTGGCCTCGTGTGAGATATGTGTTTTGTGGTCATGTGCATCAACAAACTCTTTATTACAAAGGCAAAGGTCCGAGTCTTATGCAGTTTTCACCGCATCCAACCGTGCCGATTCCAGTTAATAAACACCGCTCATGGTTGGCTACCGTGGGATCGGTTGGACAACCCCGTGATGGCAACAATAGAGCCATGTACGCCATACTCGATACTGATAAAAATCAATTAATTTTTTTTAGAGTCGCTTATGATTATCTAAGCGCAGCTCAAGCAATCCGTGATGCTGGCATCCCAGAATTTTTTGCAAACCGATTGGAAACAGGCAGATGAAAAAATTGGCTCCCGGCGAACATCTAGATGGTTTTAAAGTAGTAGAGTGTTTACACGCGGGTGGTATGGCTCATGTTTATCAGGTTACTTATGCCGATGGAAGTACACCTGGTTTTGACATGGCCATGAAAGTACCCAAAATGACAGCGGGTGATGGTGCAGAAAATATTGTCGGCTTTGAAGTAGAGCAACAAATTCTTCAAGTCTTAGAGGGTCCTCATATTCCGCGCTTTGTAGCAGCTGGCGATCTTGAAAACACCCCCTATTTAGTAATGGAATATGTGAAGGGTAAAACGCTTGATCATTGGGTTGAGCAAGCCAAAAAATTAACTAATTTAGAAATCTGCCAACTAGGTATATCGGTTGCGCTTGCGATGCATAGCCTGCACCAACAAAATGCAGTGCACCTCGACTTAAAACCAGCCAATATTATTATTAAAGAAAATGGTAGCGCTGTATTGCTCGATTTTGGTTTGTCCTATCATGCCCATTATCCCGATTTATTAGCCGAGCAACTGCGTAAAGCAGTGGGCTCCCCTGCTTGGATTGCCCCAGAACAGGTAGTGGGTGTACGTGGTGACCCCAGAAGCGATATTTTTGCATTAGGCGTCATGCTGTATCAGCTGTTAACTGCAGAACTGCCTTTTGGTGAACCTGCCACCACAGGAGGCCTACGCCAACGACTCTGGATGGATCCTAAACCAGTCAGGCAACTCAATCCAGAGGTGCCCGAGTGGCTGCAAGAAATTGTCATGCGCTGTCTAGAATCTGAGGCGGCTAAGCGCTACCCATCGGCGGCCCATTTGGCATTTGATTTGCGCCACCCTGAACAGGTCAAGGTCACGGCTAGAGGCAAAAAAATCAAAGGTACCGGCTTTAAAACCCACTTTAAACGTTGGATTAAAGCCGCTGGTATGCAATACCAACCCAGTCCCTTGGCCACCGAACAAATTGAATCAGTGCCCATTGTGATGGTAGCGGTACCGCATCAAGACGTCACTGATGCCACTCTCTATTCATTAAGACAAGCAGTAGAGCGATCTTTGGGCACCAGGCCAGGTGCACAATTAGCTTGTGTGACGGTTATTTCTGGCTCCTCTGCCTCAAGTAACGCCAGCAGTGAAACGACACTCCAAAGGCAGCATCTTAATAACCTCAAACAATGGGCTCAAGGTCTTGACTTAAACGACCATCAAGTGTCCTATCATGTTTTGGAATCAAGTGATGTAGCCCATGCCTTAATTGAATATGCCAAAGGAAACCATGTGAGTGTGTTGGTAATGGGGGCTGCTACCCATGGTTTACAAACCCAAAGATGGTTAGCGACTATTCCAATTAAAGTCGCTATGGATGCCCCCTGTACCGTTATTTTGGTTAAACAAGCGCTACCTTTTGATAAATTATTTGAGTTGGCTGATGACAACCACCCAAGCTAGTCTTATTAGTTAGTTTGAAAGCCTGCAATTATCAATAAACCTCATCAAAATTCATTTTTTGATGAGGTTTATTATTTTGTTAATACCTTAGCATTACATAGTTGTCGCAAAAATTGATCGACCTTTTACGAGGCTTCTAAGTTGCTGTTACCCATTGCTTTTCATATCTTTTCTAACTTGTGTATGATTAGCCCATTCATTAAAAAAATAGAGACCGTATTGGCACTGTTTCTGATTTTATTCTCACTATTTTCAGGGCTTATCAGTACGATTCATTGATTAAAGCCCCACCCTAGCCTACATTTCACCTTTTGAATACTCTTCATCCCTATGAGCTCATCGATTAAAATCCGAGGTGCTAGACAGCACAATCTTAAAAATCTAGATTTAGATATTCAAACAGGTGAGCTCACCGTGGTTACAGGGCCAAGTGGTTCTGGTAAATCAAGTTTGGTATTTGATACCCTTTATGCTGAAGGCCAACGCCGATATGTAGAAACTTTCTCTGCCTATGCTAGGCAGTTTCTTGATCGTATGGATAAACCTGCAGTGGATAAAATTGAAGGTGTGCCACCCGCTATTGCGATTGATCAAACCAACCCAGTTCGCTCATCTCGCTCGACGGTAGGCACTATGACCGAACTCAATGACCATTTAAAATTATTATGGGCCAGAGTGGGGCAATTATTTGATCAAAAAACTGCCTACCCAGTTAAACATGACACGGCACAAACTATTTATGCTCAGTTATTGGCCAAAGCACAAGAGCTCAATAACCCACGTTTAGCACTGAGTTTTCCGGTGCATTTACCGGCCAATACCAGTCAGCAACAAATGCAAGATTGGTTGTCCGCTAGTGGCTATACCCGTACCTTAGGCCAACGCACCATTACCATTGCTAACCCTGATTTTATCCAAGATGCCGCTGGTAAGGCTTCTGCAAAAAAATCCAAAGCAAATGTTTCTGAAACACTAGAACAAATTGTGGTTGACGTGATTGCCGACCGATTCAGACTCATCAACACCGACCAAAGTCGCGTTTTAGACGCCATAGAACAATGTTTATTACGTGGCAATGGCCGTATTGACGTTCATCTTTTGCCAGAATCAACAAGCACTGAAAATACTGCTAGCTCAGAGCCAGGCCCTGCAGTTGTATGGCGATATTCAAAGGGTTTGCATTGCCCCGATAGTGACTTGCACTATACCGAGCCTAGTGGTTCGATGTTTTCTTTTAATTCGGCAGTAGGGGCATGCCCTGCATGCCGGGGCTTTGGCCGTGTGATTGGAGTGGACTTTAATTTAGTCATTCCCAACGACAAACTCACCTTAAGGGCTGGTGCGATCAAACCGATACAAACGCCCGCTTGGAAAGAATGCCAAGATGATTTGATGCGTTTTTCCGAGCAAGCTGGTATTCCTCGTGACACGCCATATTACCAATTGACCCAAGAACAAAAAGATTGGGTCATAGAGGGTTCACCCAATTGGAACGGCAAATGGAATCAACAATGGTATGGCGTCAAACGTTTTTTTGAATACCTAGAAACCAAATCCTACAAAATGCATATACGGGTTTTGTTGTCTAAATACCGTAGCTATACACCCTGCCCTACCTGCAATGGAGCCAGACTACAACCAGAATCTTTATTATGGCGGGTAGGTAGCAAAGAAGACGCCGATGCAGTGTTGCACCCAAGTGCACGCTTTATGCCCAAGGGCGTAACGTGGACACGTCATCAATTAGAAGCTTTGCCTGGTTTATGTTTGCATGATGTAATGCAACTGCCGATAGAAAAAGTACAAGTATTTTGTAATCGACTCTACAGCAGTATGCAGGAGCCACAAAGTACTGATGTCGCCATTAGCCCATTAGACTCGGCCGAGAAAAAAGCCCAGAAACAAATTCTTGATGAGATTCGCACCCGTTTATATTATTTATGCGATGTGGGTATTGGTTATTTAAGTCTTGATAGGCAAAGCCGCACCTTAAGTGGTGGTGAGGTGCAACGTATAAACCTCACTACCGCACTTGGTACTTCTTTGGTCAACACCTTGTTTGTCTTAGATGAACCTAGTATTGGATTGCATCCCAAAGATATGCATCGTATTACAGAGGCCATGCTACGCCTGCGAGATGCAGGCAATACTTTAGTAGTGGTAGAACATGACCCGCAAGTGATGATCGCTGCTGACCGAGTGATTGATATGGGCCCTGGACCTGGTGCACAAGGCGGCTCGATTGTGTTTGATGGTTCGGTAGAGCAACTTAGGCATGCGGACACTTTAACCGGCCACTATTTAGGTGGCCGCAAAACTATTCCTAATGGCCTCAAACGTTTAGTGCAAGAAAACACACCTCGTTTAATATTAACTGGTGCACGAGAAAATAATTTAAAAAATCTAACGATTGAATTTCCACTGCACCGAATGGTCTGCATTACAGGCGTGAGTGGCTCTGGAAAATCAACTTTAATGCAAGATGTATTAGCCCCTGCACTGCTTAGGCATTTTGGTAAACCCACCGAGTCTGCTGGCTTACATGATGAATTATTAGGCACTGATTATTTAAGCGATGTGGTGTTTGTTGATCAATCCCCGATTGGTAAAAGTGCTCGCTCCAACCCAGTGAGTTATATTGGTGCATGGGATCACGTGCGCAATTTATTTGCTCAAACTGAATTAGCGCATAGCAGAGGCTACACCGCTGGTAAATTTAGTTTTAATGGTGGTGATGGTCGCTGCCCCATATGCGGTGGCTCGGGTTTTGAGCATGTAGAAATGCAATTTCTAAGCGACATTTATTTACGCTGCCAAGAATGTGATGGCAAGCGTTATCGACCAGAAATTTTGGAAGTCACCATTACTCGCAAAGGCCAAACACTCAATGTGGCCGATGTATTAGATTTGACCGTTGCACAGGCACTTGATTTATTTCAGCAAGACCGTGAACTGGTGAAAGCTTTAAAACCAGTGGTCGATGTGGGACTCGACTACGTCAAGCTAGGCCAACCCGTACCCACTTTATCTGGGGGTGAAGCACAACGTTTAAAACTAGCGGCTTATTTGGTGGAGGCAGCCAAATCGCAATCGGCTAGCAAACAAAAACTAGCTCAAAAAGGCATGTTGTTTTTATTCGATGAGCCCACCACAGGTTTACATTTTGATGATATTGCCAAACTCATGCGATCATTGCGCCAGCTCATTGATGCGGGTCATTCGGTGTTTTTAATTGAGCATAATTTAGATGTGATGCGAGCATCCGATTGGATTATTGATTTGGGTCCCGATGGCGGTGAAGCAGGCGGTCAATTAGTCGCACAAGGTTATCCTGAAGAGTTGGCTAGGCATACCCAATCCCACACGGCTCAAGCCCTTCGTGATTATGAAGAAACCTTAGGTCTTGGCAATTTAGGTTTAGCCGAATCTACCGCTGTGTGGCAAGAAAACCGACAGCAATTAAAGCTTAATCAAGAAAAAGCAAAAAATCATATTTCTATTGTGAATGCACAGGAACACAACCTCAAAGGTTTGTCAGTGAATATTCCTAGAGGTCAATTTAATGTGGTGACTGGGGTAAGCGGTTCGGGTAAATCGACATTGGCTTTTGATATTTTATTTAATGAAGGCCAAAGACGTTATTTAGAAAGTTTAAATGCCTATGCTCGTAGCATTGTGCAGCCTGCTGGCAGGCCAGAGGTAGATGCAGTTTATGGCATACCTCCCACAGTTGCCATCGAACAAAGATTATCTAGGGGTGGACGTAAATCAACTGTTGGCACCACAACCGAGGTGTGGCATTTTTTACGTTTGTTGTATGTGAAGTTAGGCATTCAACATTGTATTCATGATGACAGCCCTGTACAGGCACAAAGCCCTGAAATTATTTTGAATCATTTAATGCGCCACTATAAAGGCCAAGAAGTGGGTTTATTAGCCCCGCTGGTGATTTCTAGAAAAGGTATTTACACCGAGCTTGCCGAATGGGCACGACCTAAAGGCTATAGCCATTTAAGAGTGGACGGACAATTTGTTTCGACGCAAAATTTTCCAAAGTTAGATCGCTTTAAAGAACACTCGATTGAACTGCCTGTTTTAAGTCTTACCGTAGAGGCGGCACAAGAAGCTTTGCTACGCCAAGGTATAGAACAAGCTTTGGTGCATGGCAAGGGTGTTATGATGGTTTTAAGTCAATTAGATGGCCTTGCCCATGCCCTAGAAAACGGCCTTAGCACCTTGGGTGTAGGACGACTTGAAACCTACTCTAGCAAACGTGCTTGCCCAGTTTGTAGCACCAGTTATGCAGAACTCGACCCACGTATGTTTAGCTATAACAGCAAACAAGGTTGGTGCCCCGATTGTGTGGGCACAGGTTTAGCACTGACTAAAGATCAACGTAAAATTTTAGATGACACTTTGCCCAATGAAGACAACAAAGGCAGAGAACAAAGTTTTATGGAACCCGAATTGGAAGATGCCCCCACTGGCAGCTGCCCTACTTGCTCGGGAAGCCGACTTAATCCCACCTCTAGGGCGGTTCGCTTTGGCTCCATTAAGGGCGAAAAACTCGGCATTGCCGATATTGCAGCCAAAAGTATTGATGAACTCATTGATTGGGTGAAATCAGTTCAAGCACCAGACGCATTAAACACCCGAGATTTTGAAATTGCCCGTGACTTAATCGCAGAAATTGCCTCACGCCTAGAGTTTTTACAGCAAGTTGGATTAGGTTATTTAACTCTAGACCGAGGAGCTCCCACTTTAAGTGGTGGCGAAGCCCAACGTATTCGTTTAGCCGCTCAATTGGGTAGCAATTTACAAGGCGTTTGTTATGTTCTAGATGAACCGACTATTGGACTACATGCACGAGACAATCAAATTTTATTAAAAGCCCTGCATTCATTAAGCGACAAAGGCAATACCTTGGTAGTGGTAGAGCATGATGAAGACACCATCAGGCATGCCGACCATATTATTGATATTGGCCCTGGTGCGGGTATTCGAGGTGGCAATTTAGTCGCCCAAGGTAGCTTGCAAGATGTGATGAATGAGGCTAACTCTTTAACGGGTCGCTATTTGCGAGATGC
>CAZKWC010000084.1:8023-11156 GCA_964556425.1 uncultured Limnohabitans sp.
GGTGTGAGTGGTTCTGGAAAATCGACTTTAGCTCGTGAGGTATTGTTAAGCAATGTACAAAATCTGGTGCAACAAGCCAGTACCAAAGCCGGCCGAGATGCCATGCTAGCTGGCAATGGCCCAGCTTTAGAGTTTGTTGAACAAATTACAGGTTATGAATCGGTAGATAAGGTGTTGGAAGTGGACCAAACCCCTATTGGTAAAACACCCAGAAGTTGCCCCGCTACCTATATTGGTTTTTGGGATGTGATTCGTAAATTAT
This sequence comes from uncultured Limnohabitans sp., assembly GCA_964556425.1. GTDB lineage: Bacteria > Pseudomonadota > Gammaproteobacteria > Burkholderiales > Burkholderiaceae_C > JALQUL01. Next base: position 8,286 of record CAZKWC010000084.1, read on the forward strand.
TTGCCGACACCTTAGAGGCCAAAGCACGTGGTTATAGCGCTAGCCGTTTTAGCTTTAACACTGGCGAGGGCAGATGCCCCAGCTGTGAAGGTCAAGGCATGCGCACTATTGGCATGAGCTTTTTGCCCGATGTAAAAGTGGTCTGCGAAACCTGTAAAGGAGCACGCTTTAATCCCGAAACCCTAGCCGTGACTTGGCGTGGTAAAAACATCGGCCAAGTGTTGCAAATGGAAGTGGACGAAGCTGTTGATTTTTTTGCCACTATGCCTGCTATTGCCTATTCCTTGCAGTTATTAAAAGATGTTGGTTTGGGTTATTTAACTTTGGGTCAGGCATCGCCGACTTTAAGCGGTGGTGAAGCCCAACGCCTTAAATTGGTGACCGAACTGAGTAAAGTTAGAGATGACATCACTAGGCGGGGGCAAAAAACTCCCCACACACTGTATGTGCTAGACGAGCCCACCGTTGGTTTACATATGGCAGATGTGGCCAAACTCATTACCGTGCTTCACCGCTTGGTAGATGCTGGTCACAGTGTGGTGGTAATTGAACATGACCTTGATGTAATTGCCGAAGCCGATTGGATTATTGACCTAGGCCCTGAAGGTGGTAAAAACGGCGGACAAATTGTTGCCACCGGTAGCCCAGAACAAGTAGTGCAAAGCCAAAGTCCTACAGGTAAGGCCTTAAGTGCAGTGCTTTATCGTTAAAAAATATCGAAACACTATTTTTGATAGCAAAAACCCCTTATCTGCGTCAGAATTTGACGTGAGTTAAGCTTATGATTCTGAATATATTTTTATTTGGCATTAGTGAAAGCTAATCAACATAAAGAACCTTTGGGTTCAGTTATAGGGTGAGATTTTGATCTGCTTAGCTTAAAGCAAGTGTTTCAAAATTTGGCCTTATCACTTGGCTTGGCTTTGATATTAATGCCGTAAAAATTCTTCTTTGTTCCTTTCATCCAGTCCCGAATCTTCCCAAACAGCAAAGTGCTGAAGGAAGATTCTTTTGCCATTTTGTTTTACATCTTTATTTTTATGACTGCTTTTATTCGATTGTTTGTTGTGGCCTTCAGTTTGTTTTTAGGTCTTATAGGCCAAGCACTGGCCTTTGAAGGTGTGGTGGTTGGTGTAGCCGATGGCGATACAGTAACCGTGTTAGATGCACAAAAAACCCAACATAAAATTCGTCTCTCTGGGATTGATGCACCAGAAAAAGCACAGGACTTTGGCACTCGCTCTAGACAAAACTTATCTAATTTGGTTTTTGGAAAAAAGGTGACCATACCCGATACCAACAAAGACCGTTATGGCAGAACAATTTCTAGAGTTTTGGTAAACGGCAAAGATGCTGGCCTAGAACAAATTAAAGGTGGTTTTGCTTGGCATTACAAAAAATACCAAAAAGACCAACAACCCAGCGATAGAGTTTTATATGCACAAGCTCAAGAAAAATCTCAAAGCGCCAGAGTAGGCTTATGGGCGCTGGCCAATCCAGTGGAACCAGAGGCCTTTAGACGCAATGAAGGTGGAACCAGGACTGCAGCGGGTCAAGCACCATCTGCCGGTTTTAATCCACTCACTAGCGAATGCCCATGCAGCAGCAATAATTTGTGTACTGGCCCTAAAGGTGGTCGTTATTGCATTAACGGCAATGGCAACAAGTCTTACCAACAACAATAATTGGACTCATTTCAAAACTAGTTTTTTTGATTTATGATTATTTAAGGAATACCTGCAGGTATTGAGTTTTGCAAGGGCTTCCTTAAGCAGCTAGCGTCAACTCTGGCTTGACTTGAAACTAGCAGTGTTTTAATTGATTCTTGAATAGGTTTTAGCAATGAATATTCTGATGTTGCATGGTGTTAATCACAATATGTTTGGTAAACGTGACCCTGTGCAATATGGCACAGCCACTTTATCGGACATTGATCAAAGCCTTCAAAATTTGGGGCAAGAATTGGGCGTAAAGGTTGATAGTTTTCAGACCAATCACGAGGGTGAAATGTGTGAACGTATTCATCAAGCCTATCATGACGGGGTAGATGGGGTACTTATTAATGCGGGTGCTTGGACACACTACAGTTATGCCATTCGAGACGCTATCGCCATCTTAACCTGCCCTGTGGTAGAGCTGCATATGTCCAATATTCATGCCCGTGAAGCCTTCCGCCATCATTCGGTTTTGGCCGATATTGTGACAGGACAAATTGCTGGCTTTGGCCTTGATAGCTATGCCTTGGCCTTAAGAGCAGCAGTAAGTGCAGCTAAAAAATCTAAAAAATAAAGCCTTTTATAGGCACATTAGCCAGCCATTTTTGTAAAGAAAAAAGGGGATTAGCAGGCTTTCTTGAATAAAGCACGGCTTGCTTGTAGACTTGGGTTTATATCTTTATAAAGGAATGGTTATGACTCTGTTAATTTTAGGTTTGGTGATTTTTTTAGGCATTCATTTAACTCAAGCACTTTTGCCCCAACAAAGACAAGCGGCCATCGCAAAATTAGGCCCTAATGGCTGGAAGATTTTATATTCTGTTATTTCGATTATTGGTTTTGTACTCATTGTTTTGGCTTATCCACAAGCTAAAGCAGAAGGTGGTTGGATTTGGTCGCCACCTGTGGGCATGCGTCATGCCAACTCTTTATTCACCTTGGTAGCCTTTATTTTATTAGTGGCCGCCTATGTGCCGCGTAATCATTTCAAGGCCAAACTCAAGCACCCCATGACTTTATCGGTAAAAGTATGGGCATTAGGTCATTTATTGGCCCATGGCTCTTTGGCTGGCATTATTGTTTTTGCTTCGTTTTTAATTTGGGCGGTGATTGTTTTTAAAATCAACCGTCAACGTGACCGTGCTAACAATGTAGC
>CAZKWC010000085.1:0-11074 GCA_964556425.1 uncultured Limnohabitans sp.
CTTTTGATGTTATGAACCAGCCAATAAGCCTAGAAGCAAAAAAACTCCTTTTAATTGATGGTTCAAGCTATTTATACCGAGCTTTTTTTGCCATGCCTGACATGCGGGTTGATAGTAAAAACCCCGATAGCCCAGCAACGGGTGCAATTAGGGGCATGGTCAATATGATGCAAAGTTTGCGTAAAGAATACCCCTATCATTATTGCGCCTGTATTTTTGATGCCAAAGGGCCCACCTTTAGAGACGAATGGTATCCCGCCTACAAAGCCAATCGCTCACCCATGCCCGATGATTTACGTAGCCAAATTGAGCCTGTACATGAAGTAGTGGCTTTATTAGGTTTTCCAGTGTTAGCGGTGACTGGCGTAGAGGCAGATGATGTAATTGGTACCTTGGCTCAAGAAGCCGCAAGGCAAGGCATAGAAGTCATTATTAGCAGTGGCGACAAAGATTTATCGCAGTTGGTAGATGCTCACATCACCATTATTGACACCATGAATGGAAAGCGTCGCGATATTGAAGGGGTTACCCAAGAGTTTGGAGTGCCACCGCATTTAATGCTCGACTATCAGACCTTGGTCGGTGATGCAGTAGATAACGTACCAGGAGTGCCTAAAGTGGGTCCTAAAACGGCGGTTAAATGGCTTACTGAATATGGCAGCCTAGATGCAGTAGTTGCTAATAATGCCAATATCAAAGGCGTGGTCGGCGAGAACCTCCGTAATAGCCTTGAGTGGTTACCACAAGCTAAGCGCTTACTTCAAATTAAAACCGACTGTATCCTCGATCAAGAAATTAAAGGTTATCCCAGTTTAGAAGCTATCACTTTTAAAGAGCCAGAAAATAGCAAGCTGATTACTTTTTACGAACGTTTTGGTTTTAAAGGCTTGTTAAAAAATCTGCAAACCCAAGCCCAAAAAAATAGCCCTGCTAGTGCCGATGTTGCTCCAGATTTATTCACTCAAGGGGTGGGCACTTCTGAGTTTGCGCAAAATTCAGGCGCTAATCCACCAAGTATCACTACTGATGCTGCCAGCAACACCGCATTGCACAGTGGTGTTGGTCAACAAGACGATTTATTTGCTAACACTAACACTAGCACTAGCGCTTTAGCCAATCACCATAATTATCAAACGGTGCAAACCGCAGAACAATTGGCCTTGTTATTAGAGCAAATGCAAAAAGCGCCGCTTATTGCCATAGATACCGAAACCACCTCTTTAGTGCCGCTGAGCGCTCGTATAGTTGGCATTAGTGTGTGTATGCAAGTAGGCGAGGCTTTTTATATTCCATTAGCGCATGTCAGCACGGAAACTCAATTGCCTTTGCAAGAAGTACTCCTTCAATTGAAGCCTTTGCTAGAAAACCCAGCAATTAAAAAGCTTGGCCAAAACATTAAGTATGATCAACATGTTTTTGCCAATCACGGCATTCATATTCAAGGTTATTTACACGATACTATGCTGCAAAGTTATGTACTTGAAGTACACAAACCCCATGGCTTAGAAAGCTTGGCTTTAAGGCATTGCGGACTTAAAGGTTTAAGTTACGAAGACCTTTGTGGTAAAGGGGTTCATCAAATTGGTTTTGATCAAGTTGAAATAGAAAAAGCAAGTCATTACTCTTGTGAAGATGCCGACTTTACTTTGCAAGTTCATTTTACTTTGTGGCCTCATCTAGAAAAAAATCCCGCACTGTTATCGGTTTACCAGCTTGAAATAGCCAGTAGCCAAGCACTATTTAAAATCGAACGTAATGGCGTGTTAATTGATGGGCCTTTGTTAGCACAGCAAAGTGGCGAACTCGGTAAACGTATTCATGAGTTAGAACTACAAGCCTATGAAATTGCGGGGCAAACATTTAACCTCGCTAGCCCTAAACAAATTGGCGAAATATTTTTTGAAAAACTCGGTTTACCGGTGGTTAAAAAAACCGCCACAGGTGCACCTAGTACCGATGAAGAAGTATTAGAAAAATTAGCCGAAGATTTTCCTTTGCCTGCCAAGATTTTAGAATACCGTTCATTGGCAAAGTTAAAAGGTACTTACACCGATAAACTGGCGCAATTGGCCGATCCCCACACCAAGCGAGTGCATACCAACTATGCACAATCGGTGGCTGTTACGGGGCGTCTTTCTAGCTTAGATCCTAATTTGCAAAATATTCCAATTCGTACTCCAGAGGGCAGAAGAGTGCGTGAGGCATTTGTAGCCGCACCTGGTTGTGTGATTGCCAGTGCTGATTACAGTCAAATTGAACTTCGCATCATGGCTCATTTAAGTGACGATGCAGCTTTGTTAAATGCTTTTAAAGAAGGTATTGATGTACATCGAGCCACTGCCGCAGAGGTGTTTGGCGTGGCAGTCAATGATGTGAGTAGCGAGCAAAGAAGATTTGCGAAAGTGATTAATTTTGGTTTAATTTACGGTATGAGCGCTTATGGTTTAGCACGTAATTTAAATATTGATAACACCAGTGCTAAAAATTATATTCAACGTTATTTTGAGCGTTACCCAGGCGTGAAGCATTACATGGATTCCACACGTGCTTTAGCTAAGCAACAAGGTTATGTTGAAACTGTAATGGGTAGGCGTTTATATTTACCCGAAATTAACTCCCCTAATGGCCCGCGTCGTGCTGGCGCAGAAAGAGCTGCGATTAATGCACCTATGCAAGGCACAGCTGCTGATTTAATTAAGCTCAGTATGGTGGCAGTACAAAAAAGGCTAGAAGCAGAAAACAAAAACACCAAAATGATTATGCAAGTACATGATGAATTGGTGTTTGAAGTGCCGCATGACGAGCTAGCTTGGGTCACACAAGAAATTCCCGCCATTATGGCCAATGTGGCCCAATTAAAAGTGCCTCTGCTTGCCGAATTAGGTCAAGGTCCTAATTGGGAGCAAGCCCATTAAGGTTTAAATTTTGCTAAGTCTGATCAAGGCTTCATCTAAAGTGCTGTCTTGTTTGGCAAAACAAAAACGCACAATGCCTTGTTCAAATCCATTGCCGTAAAAAGCCGATAAAGGAATGGCGGCCACACCAATTTCAGTGGTCAGCCATTGACAAAACTCGGCCTCTGGTAATTGGCTTACGGCAGAAATATCCACACACTGAAAATAAGTACCTGCGGTGTGCAAAGGCTTTAAGCGAGTTTTTTGTAAACCAGCTAAAAACCGATCTCTTTTAGCTTGGTAAAAGGCTGGCAAATTCAAATAAGGTGCTGCATTTTGCATATAGGAGGCTATTGCATATTGCATTGGTGTGTTCACCGTAAACACATTGAACTGATGCACTTTCCTGAACTCTGCACTCAGTACCGCAGGTGCAGCAACAAAGCCAATTTTCCAGCCCGTTACATGATAAGTTTTACCAAAAGAAGAAATTAAAAATGACCGGTCAGCTAGGTTTTTAAAACGTGCCACACTTTGATGATGGCCACCATCAAACACCATGTGCTCATATACCTCGTCGCTTAACACTAAAATATCGGTGTTGGCTAACAAGTCATCTAGTTGTTGCATGTCTTGGTCAGACCAAACCGTTGCACTAGGGTTGTGCGGCGTATTAATGATGATGAGTCGGGTCTTGTTTGAAATAGCAGCTGCAATTTTTTCGAAATTAGGTTGGAATGTTCCAGGGTCTAGGGGGACGCGAACCACTGTGGCACCGGCTAATTCAATGTTGGGTGCATAGCTGTCATAACAAGGCTCTAATACAATTACTTCATCCCCCGCTTTTACTACCGACAAAATGGCCGTTAATATGCCTTGAGTAGCGCCTGCCGTAATGGTAATTTCTGTGTTGCTGTCATAGAGTCGGCCATAAAGCGCTAGCAACTTATCGGAAACTGCTTGGCGCAAAGGGGCAATGCCCGTCATGGGTGGATATTGATTATGCCCAGCTTGCATCGCTTTTGTGACTTCGTCTAACAACAGAGGGTCGCAATGAAAATCTGGAAACCCTTGTCCTAAATTAACCGCTTGGTGCTCATTGGCCAATGCCGACATCACGGTAAAAATAGTAGTGCCAATCTTGGGAAATTTAGTTTGAATATTCATGGATAAATGCCTTAAAGTTCAAATTCATCTTTGTCGCCATGCATGGCCAAAGTGATTAATTCTTTGCTTAACCGAGGGCTAATAAGTTCGGCAAACTTATATACAAAATTGGGTAAATAAGCGCCACGTTTAAATGCGATACGAGTAACGTTTTGGCCAAAAATATGACCTAATGGAATCACGGTTAAACCTTCACTACCACCGCCAGGAAAAACTTCTTGCACCGCCATTTCAGCCACAATACCAATGCCTAAACCAGTTTTAACATAGGTTTTAATCACATCAGAATCAATTGCTTCTAGGGCAATTCTGGGATTGAGTTTTTTACTGGCAAAGGCTTGGTCGATACGACTTCGACCCGTGTAAGAAGGGTGATAAGTAATTAAAGGCTCAAGCGCTAAGTCTTCAATGCTTATGTTTGTTTTTTGAGCCAAATGATGATGGCTTGGCAAGACCAACACATGTTGCCATTGATAACAGGGTAGAGTGACTAACTCAGGGTAACTAGAAAGCGATTCGGTGGCAATTCCAATGTCGGCACTGTCATCGAGCAGCATTTTAGCTACTTCGTGCGGCGAGCCTTGATGCAGGGTAATATTGACTCCTGCAAAATTCTCACGCAACTTGGTAATCGGGTTGGGCAACACATAACGCGCTTGTGTGTGAGTCGTGGCAATTGACAAGCGTCCTGTGCCTTCGGTGCTGTACTGCTGACCAATTTTCTTTAAATTGGCGGTTTCTCGCATAATCATTTCAATGCTTTTAATCACCAAATAACCAGGCTCTGTGATGCGGCGAATTCGTTTACCGTGACGGGCAAAAATTTGAATACCTAATTCTTCTTCAAGTTCGATAATGGCTTTAGAAATACCCGGCTGCGAGGTATGCAGGGCCTTGGCTGCCTCGGTGAGGTTAAGTTGCTGCTTTACCGTTTCTAGAACAAAGCGAAATTGGTGCAAATTCATGTTAACTATGAATAGGTGTATGAGAGCGACTGATTAATTGAGCCACCCACATTGAAAATTCTGGATGCTCTCCCACCGCAGGTAATAACTCTATGGTCATGAGAGGATGCTGCTTTCTAAGGTCATCGACCAATAAGGGCAAGTCTTCGCGTACATGTTTACCCACTCCAAAAAACATAGGTGTAATACGAAGATGGGTAACCCCTAAGCTAGCTAAATTTTGAGTTGCTAGTTCAAGACTAAGGGGATTCATTTCTAAAAAGGCCAAACTCACCTGCCAATTGGGGTTGAGTTTTTTAAAGTCTTCTGCCACTTGCTGCATAGGCACATACCATAAAGGGTCGCGTGAGCCGTGGCCAAAAATAATTGCACCGTATAAATTTTCCATGTCTAGCCTTAATAATATTTATCTTCTAAGCGCTTGCCAACTAAAAGCAGCAAGAGCAACAATGCTATAAAACAAACTAGGCATAGCGGCAGTAAGTAGTGGCGACCATTGGTTCACATTACCAAAATAACTGACCAGGGTATTGAGCACAAAAAAACTAATACCAATTAAAATACCAATAAAAACATAGGTGCTAATTGATTTAGTTCTAAAGTGCAAATAGGCAAAAGGTAAAGCCAAAATTAACATCACTACACAACCAATAGGGTAAAAAATCTTACGCCAAAACTCAATTTCGTAAAGCTGCGCCGACTGGGCGTTTTTATCTAAGTGGCGCATATATTGGTATAAATCAATAGTACTCATTTTTTCTGGTTTTAATAAAGCAACCCCCACCATACTGCTGGTAATATTGGTTTTGAATTCTAGTGTTTCATGAATTTGATGCTCAATAATTGGTGCACCTTGATTGCCGTTGGTGATGGTATCAAAGGTTTTTTTATTGGCCTTCTTTAACAACCATGCATTGTCCATGAAACCTGCTTGCTCTGCATCGGTAATGGATTTAATTGTACCGTCCACATTAAATTCAAAAATAAGTACTGATTCAATACCGCCATCGGGTCTAAACGTACCAATATTAATGGCGTAATTTTGAGTCTCATTTTTTTCTTTTAACCAAGCACCTGTTTGGCCAGAAGTAATTTTCCCTAGGTATTTTGCCTTAATGAGTTGACTAGTTCGGCTACTTACAGGTGTGATGTAATCACCTAGAATAAATGTAAGGGCCATAAAAATAGCACCAATACCAATAATCAGTTGAAGTGCTTGTAGAGGACTTAATCCAACGGTGCGCAAAATAGTAAACTCAGAACTTTTAGCCAGTCTTGCCATAACCCATGTGGCTCCAATTAGCACCACTACTGGCAATAATTCGTATAAATGACCAGGTATAAGTAATACAACATAAGCAATTGCTTGCAGTAAACCATAGGTACCAGTGCCAAACGGACTAGACTTTCCAATTTTAGATAGCTCATCTACAAAGTCAAAGAATAAGAAAAGGGCAATAAAACCCATAGCGATTAAGCCAACTGTTTTAGCGATTTCTTTGTAAATTAAGTTACGAATAATTTTCATAATTTTGCTCCTTTATTATTTTTATTTTTTAAAAGCACAACTAATAAGTGTAGGAGTTTTTTTAAATTAATATTTAAGTGATTAAGCATTAACCAAGCAAAACCAATCAAGAAGGTAAAGCCATGTAAACCTATCATCCAAAGATAAAAATTACTTCTGCCGTCACCAATTCTAGTTTGGCCAATATTAATAAGATTGTAGTAAATTAAAAATGCAAACAATGCCACGACATAACTTTGATTGCGGCTTGTTCTAGGGCTTGAGTTAGTTGAAAGTGCCACGCCTAAAATTATAAAATTACAAGCGGCAAACACTAAACTCAAACGCCATGCCAATTCGCCTAAGTTTTCATCTTTTGGGTCATTAATTAAGTTGTAACTGGAAATGGTTTTGGTTGGGACATCGTTTAGTGGATTAAATGTATTGGACTTAATAATATTGCCGTATTTTTTAAATGTACTAAAGTCAATTGTGTCTTTAGTTGCATCTAGCGTAATGCGTTGACCGTCAGTTAAAACTAAAAATTGACCTGCAGTTAAAAACTCTAAATGCCCCGATTTTGCTGTCACAATCGATTCTTTACCACCACGGTTTTCATAAACAAAAATATCATTACTTTTACCTGCTGCACTAGAGTTTTTGTCAATATAAAAGACTCTTGTTCCATCAGAGGATTCTTGAAATACACCAGGTGTTACTCGTTCAAGATCGCCACGTCTCTCATACTGATCTCGTAAATTTTGTGATTGAGTATTCGCCCAAGGCCAAATGACTAAGGCCAAACCAAAAATGGCAATTAAAATGGGCCAAGCAAAGCCAAAAACCGGACTTATTAAACTTCTAGCTCCTTTTCCACTGGTTTGCCAAATTACCATTTCACTGTCTTTGTACATACGGGTTAATGTGTGCACCACAGCAATTAATAAGCACAAAGTTAAAATCGTGGGCATATGTCCCAAGACAAAATAAGCCATTACTAATAGAATGTCAGCGGGATTGACTTGACCTTTAGAGGCTAGCCCTAAAACTCGAATCAGCATCATGGTCATGACAATAGTGATTAATATAATCATGATGCCAGCAAAATTTTTTGCCAACTCTTTTCGAAATGTGGATTGAAACAGCATTGAGATAAATATTTAGTTTGTATTTGTGCTAATGTATAGATTCAATCTATTTTAACGGTAGTTATTAACCTTTAGACACATCTATTATGGACTTTAAACTTAGCACCTTAGACTTTGCGCAAGCTGCAAAATTTTCATCAGACGCACTTATAGTGTTAATTACTCCCGACACCGCATGGTCTGCCGACCCTATTTCTAGTTTAGCGCAACAGGCCCTTTCTGACAAAGATCTTGACCACAATAGCAATACTTGTTTAAATATTTACAAGGCAAATGGCATTTCTTCCAAAAGATTAATTTTGGTGAGTCTCTCGCAAGCTACTCCCGCTCAAGTTAAAAAAGCAATTTTGACTGGCGTACAAAGTATTAAATCGACTAAGCCGCAAAAAGTAACAGTAGTATTAGCAGGACTAAGCCCACTTTCTTCTGGCCTGATTGAAGCGGCCGTATTGGCTTGCGCCGATGCCACTTATGTTTACACGACTAGTAAATCAAAGCAAGGGCAAGCGGGTCGCACCTTGCGTGAAGTGCAAATTGCAGTTGCCAAATCAGACCTATCTTTAGCTACAACCGAGCTCGCTTATGCAAAAGCCACCGTTGTTGGCGTAGAGCTTGCAAAAGAGTGGGGTAATCGTCCTGGTAATTATGCAACTCCCTCCGACTTAGCCACAGTGGCCAAAATATTAGGTAAAGCCAAAAACATACAGACCGAAGTATTAGGTCCAAAAGAAGTCGCTACTCTTGGCATGGGCTCTTTTATGGCAGTTGCACAGGGCTCTGCACAACCTTTACGTTTTATCGTAATGCGTTATACGGGTGCGGCTAAAACTGTTGCGCCTACTGTATTGGTAGGTAAAGGTATTACTTTCGATTCTGGCGGTATTTCATTAAAGCCAGGTCCAGAAATGGACGAAATGAAGTTTGACATGTGCGGTGCCGCTAGTGTGCTGGGTGTTTTTAAAGCCCTCGCAGAAAGTCAACCCAATATCAACGTTGTAGGTTTAATTCCTACTTGCGAAAACCTACCAGGCCCTAATGCATTAAAACCAGGTGATGTCATTACCGCCATGGATGGGCAAACCATTGAAGTATTGAATACCGACGCAGAAGGTCGCCTTATCTTATGTGATGCCTTGGTTTATGCGCAACGTTTTAATCCTAAAGTCGTTATCGATATAGCCACTCTTACGGGTGCCTGTGTCATTGCCTTAGGGGGTGTTCGTAGTGGTTTATTTACTAACCATGATCAGCTCGCGTTTGACTTAAACAAAGCCGGTGATGTTAGTGGTGACCTATGCTGGCGTATGCCTTTAGATGAGGAATATGCAGTGGGCATGAAATCTAACTTCGCAGATGTGGCCAATATCGCAGGCCGTGCAGCGGGCTCTATTACAGCGGCTAAATTTTTACAGCGTTTTACCGCCAAAATGCCATGGGCCCATTTAGATATTGCTGGCTCTGCATGGAAGTCAGGTGCTGAAAAAGGTTCTACAGGTAGGCCAGTGCCCTTATTGATGAAATACTTAACTTCATCATTAACAGAGCAGTACGACATGCCAGATGCCACTAATAAAGCCAGTGCAAAACCAGTAGCTCAAGCTAGAAAACCGAGTGTTAAAACCACTACCAAAGCTAAAACGGCAGCTAAAACCACTAAAAGTAATACTTTAGGTGCAGGAGCAAAAAAAGTAGCCTCTAAAAAAGTTAGTACGGTTCAATCAGAATAAGCATGACTAAAGTTGATTTCCATTTAAATGTGGCTCATAAAATAAAATACGCAAGTAAGATTATTCAAAAAGCCAGAGCACAAAATTTAAAAGTTCTGGTGTTAGCCGCAACACCAGAACTTCGTCAGCTCGACCATTTTTTGTGGTCTGAGCCTGCCGATGGATTTGCACCACATTGTTTAAGTAATGCACCACTAACTACCTTACAACGCACTGATGTGATTCTTACTGAGTTAGTCACAATTGAACAACACACAAAAAGTGATGTATTACTCAATCTAAGTACCCAAGTGACTGAAAATTATGAACAATTTCATAGAGTTATTGAAATTGTTTCACAGCAAGAAGAAGATTTACAGTTGGCTAGAAAGCGCTGGTCTTTTTACAAATCGAAAGGTCTTATATTGGAGTTGCACAATAGATTGTAAAAAAACGACTAAACTCGGCATCACGTCATGCATCATTCGCATGATTAGTATGTTCCCTAGGTAAAATCTGTCTTTTTTAGGGTATCGTATCGTTTGTTGAGGCCTTAGGCTTCTCAACTTATTTTTATTAATTTTGGAGTTCTTATGCAAATGAAGCTAAAACTTACAGTTGCCGCATCTATCGCCGCTTTTGCAGGCATGGTTGCTGCTCAAGATATGGTTGTTAAAATTGGCCACGTTGGTCCTACATCTGGTGGCATCGCTCACTTGGGTAAAGATAACGAAAACGGCGCACGTTTAGCTATTGAAGAACTCAATGCTAAAGGCGTTGTAATCGGCGGCAAAAAAGTTAAATTGGAATTGGTAGCTGAAGATGATGCAGGCGATCCAAAACAAGGTACTGCTGTTGCTCAAAAATTGGCTGACATGAAAGTTGCCGGTGTTATCGGTCACTTGAATTCTGGTACAACTATTCCAGCATCCAAAATTTACAGCGATGCAGGTATTCCACAAATTTCTCCTTCTGCTACTAACCCAAAATACACACGTAACGGTTACAAAACAGCGTTCCGCGTTGTTGCTGACGACGTTCAATTAGGTGGTACTTTAGGCCGTTACGCTGTTGATACACTCAAAGGTAAATCAATTGCTGTTATCGACGACCGTACAGCTTATGGTCAAGGCGTTGCAGACGAATTCGAAAAAGCAGTTAAAGCTAAAGGCGGCAAAATTGTTGGTCGTGAGTTCACAACCGACAAATCTACTGACTTCGCACCAATCTTGACAACACTCAAAGGTAAAAAACCTGACGTCGTGTTCTTCGGTGGTATGGACGCAGTTGCAGGCCCAATGATTCGCCAAATGAAGAGCCTTGGCATTTCTGCTAAGTTCATGGGCGGCGACGGCATCTGTTCAAGCGAATTGGCTAAATTGGCTGGTGACGCAATGGTTGACGGTCAAGTAGTTTGTGCTGAAGCTGGCGGTGTTGACGGCGACGGCAAAAAAGACATGGAAGCTTTCAATGCAAAATTCAAAGCTAAATTTGGCGCTGAAGTTCAAGTTTACGCTCCATACGTTTATGACGCTACCAACGTAATGGTTAAAGCCATGGTTGATGCTAAGTCTGCTGACCCAGCAAAATACCTCCCAGTATTGGCTAAAATCCAATACAAAGGTGTTACTGGTAACATCAGCTTTGACAACAAAGGCGACATCAAAAACGGCGCTTTGACTTTGTA
>CAZKWC010000086.1:0-5217 GCA_964556425.1 uncultured Limnohabitans sp.
TGTGTCTTACCAATTAAAATGGTAAAAATAGTTTAAATAATAAATACTAAGTGGCACCCCCACTCTTATCAATTAAGAGTGGGGTTTTTTATGGTATTTGCAATTGGTACTTATGATTTGCCTATGTCAAACCATGTTGGCTACTTTAATTAGCAACAGCTATTAGTCGGGCCAATATTGAACCAATAGTTAATTGGATGTTTAGCAACAAAGACTTAGACTTCAATGCTATCTAAATTGCCAAACCATACCCTTTAGATAAAATGAACAATTTTGACGAATCAATTTTTTAATAATATTAATCACTAATTTATTAAAGATTTATTTAAATTAAATAAAAATAATTAAAATATAAATGTGGTTAATATAACCGAATATTAACTAATTAAATTATTTATCTACATTCATTTACATTTTTTTAAAATTTTATAATGTGAAATAAATTATTTTTATTAACAAAAACTATAAAAAATAAATTTTGGAAGTTTGATTTTTCTCTTAGTAAATAAGTTAAAAATTTATAAAATTAGATTTAAAATTATTAAATTACCATTTAAAAAAAATAATTGTCTAAAAGTGTGTCTTATTAAGCACTAAATTGATTAAATAAAATTTATATTTGAGTTAATTGATTAAACCCGATAGATTTAAAAATAAAAAGCATAGACTGATTTTTTAAAAAGAAAATATTATGAATAAAAATCAGCGAAGTATTGTTCAATTTAGTACACAATCGTGGTTTGCAGTAGCTAAAAATACTTCAGATAAATGTAAAAAAAATAAAAATCAATCAATTAATAAATCAACTAGTAAGTTGCTTGAGCGCAACATTACAAAATCCCTACAAGTAAGTGGTCTCGTTTTGTCTGTATTGTTGAGTTCAAATGCCAAGGCAAGCGAGTGCAAAAACACAATGACCACTATTACTATAAAGAACAGCACCCTCGAGAAGCAAACTTGCTCTGGGGCTTCTACAGTGCTAAAAACATTTTGACTGGCTCAAACAAGATAATTATTTCTAATCATTTTACTGATTCAACAGTTAACAAATTTATAAAATTGGGTCTTGAAAAAGACAATATCTCTATAGGAGACAAGAACGAGATTGGCAATATTTCAGTTGTTACTGACACACTAGGTATTCATGCTAATTATTTAGACTATTCAAGAAACAATACTTTTTGCGGGCTAGAAAATGTGGTGCTAAACGGTAATTCAAGAGCTACAACCGAGCACTCTAGATTTGAACTTTACAACGGCTCTGCAAATAATGGCAATTTAATATTAAATACTGAAGATGGAGCTGATAATTTTTTACCAAATAGTCATTCGACTTCAGTTAACGCAGAAAATATCATTGATTTTGAAACAATTAAAATCATTAATAATATCGCAGTAAATTTATCAGGTAAACAGTTAATATTACAAAACTCCGCCAATTTAAGCTCAAATAATGCAGTTGAAATTAACTCAGGTAGTCAACTTGGCTTCAATACAAATACCTTCACTATTGCGGGTGGCAAAGGTGTCATTAATCATGGTAGGCTTAATTTAAGAGGCAATGCACTTGGGCAACAACTTCAAATTACAGGCGATTATGTGGGCTCAGTTGGCTCGAATATTTTGTTTAATACTCGGCTTGGAAACGACTCTTCTATTACCGATAAATTAGTTATTTTTGGTAATACCTCTGGTTCTAGCAATGTTTTAGTACAAAACAGTGGTGGTATTGGTGGTGCTACTATCAATGGTATTAAGATAATTGAGGTTCAAGGCAATTCAGATGCTGTTTTTACGCTTGCTACACCAGTTCAAGTTGGAATTTACGAGTATTTTTTATACAAAACTGCTAAAGACTGGAGTTTAATGAGTAAGACTCCTTCTAATATAAGCGAAACACCTATAGCAACACCAAGCCCGTTATTGCTATCTGAACCCACTATTTATAGGCCAGCAGTTTCGGGTTATTTACAAGCCGCTCAAGCCCAATTTGACCAAATAAATTATCTCGTCGGCAGTTTAGAACACAGACAATCAATTAACTTAGAGCATTTTAACATTTGGGGTCGTACCTTTAATAATCAAACGCATAATCAAAGCAGTACTTTTGAACACGATCAGTCGGATCAAACACTTCAGTTTGGTAAAAATACCATGAGATCGGATACGGAAATAGAGGGTACTAGAACACAAGTTAATGCTGGTATAACGGTCAACATAGGACAACAAGTTGCTGATTATTTCGATACACAAAGAGCCTTTACTAGAACAGGTAATGTTACCGGTCAATCCTACACCAATAATTATGGCCTAGGTGTTTATTACACTCGCCGCAACGAAGTCAACCCTTATATTGATTTACAAGCCATTGTCATTAGCAATCGTACTGAGTTTATCGACATATATGATATATCTGCCAAACAAAATGGCTTAGGAGTGGCTTTGTCAGCTGAAATGGGCAAAATTATTGGCTTGGGTACAAGCGAATTCGGCCTTACTCCGCAAGCTCAAATTATTTATCAGGCCATGACCTACGATGGCTTTGACGACTCTATTTCCGTTGTGGGCCAACAAGAAGCCCAAAGTATGAGAGCTAGATTGGGTGTTGCATTTCATTCGAACAAAAAAACTTCTGTGCCGTCAAAAACCGACTGGAGCGCAAGTCTTAATTTATGGCAAGAGTTAATTGTGAGCCCAACTCGCATGATTGCAGGTCAGGTAATCAGCCCAGAAAACAACTCAAAACCATGGCTTGAATTAGGTATTGGAGTGAGTCATCAATTAGATGAGGACAGTAGCTTCAATGCACAGGTTTGCTATAAACACAGCGTTACAGGCAAACAATACAGCGGCAACGCCATTAATATCTCCTACAATCTTGGTTGGTAAAACTACCCATTTTAAAATGCTATAAGCTGACTTTAAAAGCCTCTATTCAATAAGCCAATAGAGGCTTTTTACACTTAGCCCAGCATCAATCATTAACCTTCACTGAATAGGTTACCAAACCAGTCCCGGCCGCAGGTAAGACACCTGTAAACACCCATTTAATAGGGCCAGATGCCCCCACACTAGGTGCACTGCCAGAGGCGTTACTAGGAGTTGCACAAGCAGTAATTCCAGTAGGTAAACTGCTAGGACAAGCAGCCGATACAAAAACAGTATAGGCCGGTGTGGCATCATTAATCACTAAGTTATTAATAGCCGCTAAACTATTATTGGTAAATGTAATTTGGTATTCAAGAAGCTCGCCAATTTTGGCTGTATTTTGAACTCCAAAACTACCAGAAGTGCTCAAATTTCTTACCTTTTTTACTAGTACCAAAGCAGAACTGGTGCTAGAAATAACATCTTTATTTAGCAACAACTCGCTTACAGTGCTTAAATTGTCGTACACAAAATTAGCTTGTATTTGAAAACTTCTTTGAGCGTTTTCCGGCACACCCAAGGGAGATGTGACCTGCACAATTAAACAAACCACCTGATTAGCCGTCACATTTAATGAGGTGCTAAGTACACTATCACCTGCTGATGTATCAATTTTGGCATCACAATTAGCGTCTGTATAAATCACTTCAGACCAACCCGCTAGCACCGGTGTACTAAGGCTATTAATGATGCTAAAACTCACCACACCAGCAGTGCCTGCTGTAAAAGTATGAGGCAAACTCACACTGCTACCAGGAGCGACTTGTTTATTAATGTTGGCATTTAAAGTGGCAGTTAATACATCACCAAAATTTACTCCCGTAATAGCCGATCCAGCCCATGTTAAAGTCACTTTATCAAGCGTCCTTTCGTAGCTAGACTGAAAACTAGGAGCCACGGTAGTAGAACTATAGTTGGCCAAATTGGTTTGTTCTACACATACAGTGCTACCACTGCTAACACTTGCAGGAATACTAAAACTATAACTTCCATCTGCAGAAGTGTTGGCGTTTGCCACACCTGAAATGGCAACACCACTACAGTTGGTAAGCTGCAGGTTAACACCCGCAAGCGCCGATTCAGTGCCATTTTTAATACCGTCGTTGGCAATACCACCACTGCCCAGCCCATTGTCAACAAAGACCTGTCCTGCAATTATAGGGTTCACTAATCGGTTAATAAAAGTACAAATCAAATCGGCACCATTTTTCATAAATGAAGCGTCAATGGCAAGAGCATTACTACTGCTTAAACTACCAATTACACTGCCAGTTGGGTTGCCACTCACCGCCGCATTATTATCAAAACAAGAGGCCGACTCTAATGCCCAAGCACTTGGCAATACCTCGGTAATAGTGGTAGCGACAGCTGTTGACGCTAAAAACTGACCCGCATTACTTGCTGTTGTTGCTTCAGAACTTTGCGTCATATTTTGAGTGGTGGTAACCGTGCTTTCAACAAATCCATTGGTACCGGTAAAACTAAAACTACCCACTGCATTACGAGTTTGTTTTTTAATTGTAATTTTAGGCAGGTTTAAATTATTGGTAAAAGTACAAGTAATAATGTCACCTGCTACAGGGCTAAGACTTGCACTTACCACTAGCGGACTTCCCGATTTAATTAAGCCACTATTGCTTGGTAAGGTTGTGGTTGAAGCCGAGTTACTATTGGTACAACTAATAGTACTTGCATAATGGGTCATACTACTACTGCCCACCGTGGTAGTGTCAGTGAGGCTATAAGTTTGTCCCTGGGTTAAAGTCATCAACTCAGTCGTTGCACTAGTAGCGCCAGCAGTTGTACTAACCGAAGTCACACCCGCTAGAATACCGCTTCCAGAAACTGCCACGGTAAACTCATCGCTTGATGCCGACCTTGCAACCACTGTTTTATTCAGTGTTAATTGAGGTTGCGGGGTATCCTCTAAAGTACAAGTGATATTGTCTGCCGCATTTAAAGAAAGTGTTAAGCCTACTGCTGGATTAAACAGGGTTTTGCTGGTAGGAATAACTGTCGAACTACTAGAAGCGGCATTACTACAAATAATGGTGGTTCGATATAAATTGGCAGCACTCACAGCACCCGATGACATGACCTGCGTGATGGTGTAATTAACTGAGTTATTGGCCTCGTAAGCAGTTGCGGTAAAACTTAAAGTGCTGCCGGTTGTACTCACACCTCCACCAATAGCACCAGAAGTAGTAGAAACCACCGTACCAGTGGTGGTAGCTGCATTGGCAGTTATACCGGTTCTAATTTCAGTGGTAAATTGATCGGCCGAGTTAA
>CAZKWC010000086.1:5317-10566 GCA_964556425.1 uncultured Limnohabitans sp.
TCACCAGAGGCGTTTCTATTGCCTGCTGGGCAAGTGGTACTGGTTTGATCTGCAATAAAAATTTCAAGTGTGCTACTAGCCGGTGCACAACCCTTAATATTAAGACTACTACCACTGACTGAACTCGCCCCTAATATTGGAAAATTTTGTAGATTGTTTGCGCCACTATCAGAGTCGTTGCCATCATTAACCGTCACGCCATTATTAGCCAAATCAATACCTAACAATGAATTGGTAAAAATACTATTTTTGCTAATTAAATTACCAGTTCCAGAAGTAATGGCAATTGCATTACCCGTCGTACCATTAATTAAATTTTTGCTAACAGTGTGGTTGCTACCCGAAATGACAACACTATTTCCTAAGGCATCAGTGAGTGTATTTTCAGAAATTAAAACGCCACCAGCGGTCGCACTTGTAACATTCACACTATTAGTACCAGAGGTTTCAATTTTATTTTGCAGCACAGAAACTGTGCTATTGGCATTGTTGACCCCTACACCAAACTTAGAGCTCAAAATATAATTTTGACTAATGGTAGCTGAGCTTGAATTACTACCCCAAATTAAAATACCGTTGCCAGAGGGCATATAGCCAATAATATTTTTGGTAAATACCAAGCCTGTTCCCACATCGGTAATGTCTATTCCAGAGCCTTGTGTAACACCAGGAGAATCTAAACTGCTCGCATTGGCTTTAAGGCCCAACACCATATTATTCACATTTAAATTATTCACATTAGATGCAGTAGTCAATATAGTCGAATTAGCCACAATTTGAGAATAAGCATTAGTGGTATTACCAAATCCTAAAATCGCCATATTTTGAATCGTGGTGTTGGCGGCCTTGACTAAAAAACCTGGAGCTGCGGGTGCCGAGTTATTGATCATTTCTAACTCAGGTCGGTTAATTTTAGTCATGACTGCTTCATCCCCAGAACCAAGCACTCCATCCGTACCCAAACCAACACTACCTGCATAGCCCATAGTACCAGCATTAGAATCTACTACAGTGCTGCCATCTTGATTGCTATATGCAGTGCCGTCTATGGTGGTGTAGGAATCGGTAATAGCTATGCTAGTGGTAGGGATAGTGGTTGCAGAACTAATTGACCAATACGAACTAGAGCCAGCATTTTGCGCCAAGCTTGGTACAAAACGCATTAAATTGGCACCCGTTACTGTGTTGGCATTAATAACAAACTGCCTTAAAGAACCCTGCTGAGCCGTATCTAGTACGTTGGTCACTACGTTATAAGAAAATCCAAAATTAACATTGGTAATAGCGGTCGCTAAAGAATCAACCACAATTCGAGTGACATGTTCTTTAGTGTTTAAAGTAGTGGTACCCGCATCGGCTACAGAAGCTTGCCTACCGCCAAAGCATGCTCCCGTACTTGGATTAAGGGCGTTGCTATCTGAAGTAGGATTGCTTGTATGACTTGTGTAATCGGAACCTATACATAAAACCCCAGAACCCGAACCGCCTGCCACGCCACCGTTGCCTGTTCCTGCACTGGCATAGGTTTGCTCGTATAAAACACTTGTTAAAGCGATTGGTGCATCTACTGCGACATAATAGGTCGTACTGGTGGCCAAATTAGAGAATGAATAAGCTCCAGAAGCATTAGTGGTGGTGGTAGCTACTTGAGTGCCTGCGCTATTAAATAAGCGCACAGTTTGTCCACTTAAAACTGGGTTATTACTATCACCTACAGTTTCAGAGGCTAGAAGGTTGGCGTTAGTATCTTGAAAAACTACCCCAGAGACATTGCCTAAAAATATATTAGCCGCAAATTCGGAGGTATCGCCTATAGTGCCAAGGCCTGCCGTGGTACGAATAGCAATTGCTGTAATTTGATCAGTGGCTGCTAAATCGGAGGTGGTAATACTGCCACTAAATGTTCCGCCAGATCGATTGCTTAAAGTGCCTAAATAAACAGATCCTTCACCAGCAGACAAGCCATCGGTTGCACTGGTGTCGCCAGTACCTGGGGTTGATTTATAAAGTTCTATGTTAAAGTTTCCTGTAGCACACATAGTACCGGTAACAGTTAGCGTTCCAGAAATAAAACTCGCAGTGTTAATGGTAGGCCGTGCCAAACCACCATTAGGTGAACTACCACCCGAGGTATTATTACAGGCATTGGTGTTTAAGCTTACTCCATTGTTGCTAAGGTCAATTGCATTAGACGAGTTGCCACTAAAGTGATTTTGGCTAATAAAACTACCTCTAAAACCAGCCACATAAATACCAGGACCCGTGTTATTTTGAATAATATTATCTTTAATAGTAATTAAATTATTGGTGTTTTTATGCAGATTAATACCACCGGCATTTGAACCCGTACCGTTACTAATAAAGCTGCTGTTTAACACCTGAAAAGTGCCACCAAACGTATAAAACTGAATACCTGAGCTAATATTGTTGGTAAACAAACTATGGTCCACCCGAGAGTCACCCGTCATACTGGTAACCCCTGCCAATGAAACACTTTCATCCACCACAGAATTCAAACCATTCGATCTAAACTCATTGTCTAAAATTTTAATATCTGAATGGGAATAATTATTTAAAAACACGCCGCCCAATTTAGAAAATCCAAACAAACTATTTTGAATCGTCATGCCAGCAATATTAGATGAAGCAAAAATATGATAGGTGCTACGGTTGGCGTTTCCTGGGTCTGTAAAACCACTCGCAAAACTACCAAAAAGCATATTATTAAACAAAATATTGGTAGAAGGATTGATATTAATTTGACCTCTTAATACCCCCATTGACTGCATCACAAAGTTGCTAGCATTCACATTAAAAGCGCCGCCTACAATTTCATATTCTGGTGCATTTAAACCCGGCAAGGTACCAGTAATTCGACCTACTTGAGTAGTGGTATTACCCAACACCACATTGTTAGTGTTTAAAATACTTGTGCCATCGGTGTTGTTATAGGTAGTGCCATCTAGGGTGGTATCACCGCCTGTAACAGTGGGCAAACCAGCCGATAATACATTGCTCCAGTAAGTGGTTTGATTAGGCGTTACTGCCGGCACAAACCTCATTGAATTGGCTCCTGCTATATCGTTGGCATTGGTCATAAATTGACGCAAGCTACCTTGACAACTTGCCACTACCAAACTGCCAGCAGTGCCTGTTACCGGGCAAGTTGCAAAGTCGTTAGCATTAGTCACGACATCATTACTAAAACCAAAATTGACTCCAGTCACAGCCGTTTGCGTAACGGCTAACACTTTAATCACATGTTCTTTGTCGTTTAAAACAAAACCACCAGACACAGTAGAAAGTGTATCGCCAGTATTGCCCCTCCTACCACCGTAACATGGCCCATTTAATGGATTAGCGCCTGGGCTTCCCACTACCCACTCACTGGGCGAGGTAGTGTAATTGGCCCTTGCCGTATAGCTAGGACTAGCACCCGTACAAATAGGCCCAGAACCAGTATCTGCATTACCCGAACTACCCCAAGTTTGTTCTCTAAAAGATGCATCTGCAGCCACATAATAAGTATCGGGGCTTAAGTTGTTAAAACTATAATCGCCCGTACTATTAGTGCTAGTAGAGGCAATTTGAACCCCATTTTTAGAAAATAAACGAACCGTTTGTGAGGCTAATGCGCTACCACTACCTGCAGTGGCATTAGGATCGAGCAAGACCTTACCAGTAATAGATACCACACTACTACCTAGCGTTTTTACTGCGCTCATCTCGCTAGTACCCAGCATTGTAGAAGTACAACCCGAGGTACAGGTAGAGGAAACGGTTAACACGTCGCCATCGGCTACTGTAACGCCACTAGCCAAAGTAACAGTGGAATCAAAAACAGACCCTCCTGTAACGCCTGTAATGCGACCCACATAGACACTGGCTTCTCCAGTGGCCACACAAGAGGCTGATGAAGCATTGGGCGTAGCACAAGTACTAGAGGCAGTGCCATCTAAGGCACCAAAATCGCCATTGCCAGGACTGGCTTTATACACTTCTAGAGTATGAGTGCCAGTCCCACAAAACAAAGTGGTTAATTTTAAACTAGAGCCTACTAAGTTAAAGCTGGTCACTTCTGGTCGGGGCAAACCACCATTGGCAGTAGAACCATTGCTTACACAATTCGCACCATTTAAAAGAGTCGAGTTAGAGGTAACCGAACTGGTATTGCTATCAATTAAATCAATCGAGTTACGAAGATTATTAGTAAAGGTATTTTGTGAAACCACCGCTAAAGCAGAAGCACCAATTAACACGCCCGCGCCATTGTTATTACTTAAACTGTTAGAAGAAATGGTATTGGCTGCGGTTGAAGTAGTCGTAATGCCGTTACCATTATCGGCAACTGTACTGGCTCTTGTGCCAGAGATAGCATTTTTAGTAATGGTGTTACCACCGCCTGCCAAAAATATACCAGCAGAAGAATCAGCCGCTCCGTTACCTGCTGAAATAATTTGATTATTAGAAATAGTATTGGTGCTGCTGGTAGAGCTTAGAACTGCGATTCCTCGGTTAACCGTGCCATTAGAGCCCGAATTATCGAGGTAATTTTGCGTAATAACATTATTAGTAGCAGTGCCCGACTTACCCACCACAATTGCCGCTTGTGTACCCGCTGCACTAGCCGCAGAATTGTAAATACGGTTGCCCTTCACTACTACACCGTTGGTAGTTTGCGAAGCATTTAAAGCCAATACAATCGCCTCTTCGGTGTTCATTCTAACCAACATATTGTTATAAATATTGGCAGCCGAACTACTAGGATTAGTGCCCGATGCACCGCTTACCGTGCCAGACAAAGTTTCCGTGGCAATGCCCCTAGTTAACCGATCGGAACTAGTTGCAGACGCCGTATTAAAATCTCGAGCGCTAGGATAAACACCCAATAAGTTATTAAAAATATTTAAACCGGTAGGGCTTGGCGATGGCTGAACATAAACACCACTAGAAGAACTACCACTTAAAGAAAAGTCTCGGAAAGTGACATTACTCGCGTTGATTTCAACGATGTTACCAAGTACCCCACCACCCGCTAAATGTGCTCGGGGCTGATTAAACGCTGACAAACTAATCGCATCTACTCCAACGGTTTTAGCTGAATCCATTTCAGATTGAGCTAAATAAGTGGAGCCATCGGCATTGCTAATGGGGCGGCCATCAAAGACAATGCCATTACGGGTAAATTTAAGCCCAGGCCCCACTGGCGTAAAGCTAGAATTTTGCGCCAATTGAAACTGCCAATAACT
>CAZKWC010000087.1:0-10405 GCA_964556425.1 uncultured Limnohabitans sp.
AATTAAAAAGCCACTCAGAAAATTCTGAATGGCTTTTTAATTTGGTCGGTGTGAAAGGATTCGAACCTTCGACCCCTTGCACCCCATGCAAGTGCGCTACCAGGCTGCGCCACACACCGAAGACGCAAATTATAACCTGATGTTTTTAGGTTTTTAAGCCACCATCAATAATTATTCTAATTGATCTTTAAATTTTTGACTTGCATGAAAGGTTACCACACTGCGTGCTTTGATATCAATTGATTCACCAGTTCGAGGATTACGTCCTGGTCGAGTTGATTTGCTTCGCACATGGAAATTGCCAAAACCAGAAATTTTGACATCTTCAGCATTGATAAGGTGCCTGCATATGACTTCAAAAAAAGCATCAACAACGTCTTTGGCATCTTTACGATTTAAATTGACCTGATTAATCAATAGTTCGCTCAGGTGAGCTTTAGTCAAAGCACCCTTTTCAGAATTTCCAATTTCTTCTTGCATTGTTAACACCTTTCTCAAACATTTCAATTTGACCCAAAAAAAGGCGTCAAGTCAAGGATTTAGACTTAAACTCGTAATCGAACGCTCAATTTAGCAGATAAGTGTTGCACAATTGTCTGAATTAAAGCTTCAACTTCTGTATCTAGTAAAGTCGCATCCTCTTTATTCAAGCTTAAACGCATTGCAAAACTCGGTTCTTGTGCAGGGTCAGTGGCTGAGCGATACACATCAAACAAAACTACGTCTTTCAACCACTGCTCTTGTTGAGCGGCTTCTTGTATGGTGTTCACTAAATCATCGTGAGTGACGCCATTAGGCACCATTAAAGCCAAATCACGCAGCACGGTTGGAAACTTAGATACCGCTTGAGGACTTGGAATAGGACGCTGTAATACGGCCTGTAAATCTAATTCAAACAATACAGGGGCTTTTGGCAAATCATACGATTGACGCCATTTTGGATGTAATTCTCCGACAAAACCAATCGCCTGCTCGCCTATCCAAACCTGAGCACAACGTCCTGGATGCAAGGCGGGATGCGCGGCAACTGTAAAACGTGGTTTGTAGGGAGCTAATAAAGCCTCAACATCGCCTTTTACATCGTAAAAGTCAACTGAAGTATCAGAAACACCCCATTGTAATGATTGGGCAGAGCCATAAGCCAAGCCAGCCACTCGCATTGGTTGAGCAAAACCCTTTACACTGTTGTCGGTATCTTGTACTGATTCGTCTTTTAAGAAAACTCGGCCTAACTCAAACACGCGTACACGGCTTAAACGGCGGTCTAGGTTAAAGCGCAATACTTGCATAAGTGAGCCAATTAAACTACTGCGCATCACACTTAAGTGGCTAGCAATTGGATTGAGCAATTGGATAGGATTGGTATTAGCTGCTAACTCATGCTCCCATTTTTCTTCGACAAAGCTGTAGTTAATGGTTTCTTGGTAATCAAGGTCGGCCAATAAACGTCTTACACGGAAAGGACCACGCTGTGACTCTAGGCGTAATTTTGCAGTGATAGGCGCTAAAGGTGGATGAGTCGGTAAATTCTCAAAACCAATTAACCTGGCAACCTCTTCAATTAAATCTTCTTCGATAGTAATGTCAAAGCGATAATTAGGCACATCGACTGTAATGACGTCAGCACTAACAGATAAAGGCAATGACAAACGTTTTAGCGCATCTGCACATTGTTCGGTGCTTACTGGCATACCAATAATTTTAGAGGCACGGGCTGTACGCAATGCGACTTGCCTAGGCTTGGGCATATTGGGCTGAACATCGGTGATAGGGCCTAATTGACCACCACACACTTGTTGAATTAAAGCACTGATATGTTCGATATGCTCGATGGTGGTGTCTGGATCGACACCACGCTCAAAGCGATGCCCTGCATCTGTAGAGAAATTGTATTTACGTGAGCGACCCGCAATAGCAGTAGGCCACCAGAAAGCGGCTTCTACATAAATATTTTGGGTGCTATCAGAAACGGCAGTAGAGTTACCACCCATAATTCCGGCCAATGATTCGACTTGATGAGCGTCGGCAATAACACCCACTTTATCATCTAATTGAACCGTATTGCCATTGAGCAATTCAAGGCTTTCACCTGCTTTGCCCCAGCGTACTTGCAATCCACCTTGGATTTTATCGAGGTCAAAAATATGAGTAGGACGACCCAACTCAAACATGACGTAATTAGAAATATCTACTAAAGGTGAAACACTGCGTTGACCACAGCGTGCTAAACGCTCTACCATCCATTGTGGGGTTTGAACTGCCGTATTCACACCTTTTATAATGCGGCCAGAAAAACGACCGCATAAATCGGGGGCTTGTACCTCGACCGATAACACATCTGAAATACTGGTGCTTAATGCTGGAAACGAAGGCTTTAATAAAGGTGCACCCGTAATAGCAGAAAGCTCACGGGCTATGCCATAAACACTTAAACAATGTGATAAATTAGGTGTGAGTTTAAGCACAAATAATTGATCATCTAAGTTTAAATGTTCACGAATATTGATGCCTAAAGGCGCATCTAGGGCTAACTCTAACAATCCACCGTGGTCTTCTGATAATTGCAATTCACGTGCTGAACAAAGCATACCGTAGCTTTCTACACCACGTAGTTTGCCCACTTTAATATGAAAAGGCTTACCATCTGGGCCAGGAGGCAATATGGCACCTACTGTCGCAACCGGAATACGAATGCCCACTCTGGCGTTAGGTGCACCACAGACAATTTCTAATAATTGCGGACCACCAATATCGACTTGGCAAACTCTTAATTTGTCGGCGTTTGGATGTTGTACAGCTTCTTTGATTTCGCCTACCACAATGCCGCTAAATTCAGGTGCAACAGCTTTTAACTCCTCGACTTCTAAACCAGCCATGGTTAATGTATGAGCCAATTCGGCAGTATTTAAAGGTGGGTTGCAAAAAGCGCGCAACCAAGACTCTGGAAATTGCATAAGTTATCCTGAAGGACTAAGGAAAATTTTTTATAAAACAAATGTTGTTTTAGGTGAACGACAAAAATTAACAAGCGACACTCAATGTCGCATGTTAATTAGGCTTTAAATTGCGATAAAAACCTAACATCGCCATCAAAGAACAAGCGCAAATCATTGACACCATATCGGAGCATAGTGAGTCGGTCAGGACCCATACCAAAGGCAAAACCAATATAACGCTCTGGATCGAGCCCCATATTACGGATCACATTAGGATGCACTTGACCTGAACCTGCCACCTCTAACCAGCGACCTGCATTGGGACCTGAACTAAATTGAATATCAATTTCGGCACTTGGTTCAGTGAATGGGAAGAAGCTAGGTCTAAAGCGCAAAATCAAATCATTGGATTCGAAAAAAGTTCGGCAAAAATCGGTAAACACCACTTTTAAATCTTTAAAGCTGACGTTCTCGCCTACCCATAAACCTTCACATTGATGGAACATAGGTGAATGAGTCGCATCACTATCGACACGATAAGTGCGGCCTGGCACAATCACGCGAATTTCTGGCATTGGCAAACCTTGGTCTAAGGCTGCACGGTGTTTTTTAACATGCTGAACTGCATAACGAACCTGCACAGGACTGGTGTGGGTACGTAATAAATTGGGTGCATTAGGTGTACCACCTTCTACATAGAAAGTGTCATGCATTGACCTTGCTGGATGATCTTCTGGGGTATTAAGCGCAGTAAAGTTAAACCAATCGCTCTCGATTTCTGGGCCTTCTGCCACATCAAAACCCATAGAACCAAAAATACCTTCTATTCGCTCTAGCGTAATAGAAACTGGATGCAAACCACCAGTGCCACGCTGGCGACCTGGCAAGGTAACGTCTAGCGCTTGGGCCAATAATTGCACTTGCAATTGAGCATCGGCTAGGGCTTGACGACGAGCAGTTAAAGCAGCCTCTACTGCTTGTTTAGCCACATTAATAGCTGCACCCTTGGTTTTTTTCTCTTCAACCGTTAACTTGGCCAAGCCTTTCATCAGCTCGGTGAGTTGGCCCGATTTACCTAGATAAATGGCTTTCGCATCTTCTAGTTCGGCTGGAGTTTGGGCTGCATCAAAAGCCGTTTGGGCTGATTGAACTAGGGTATTTAAGTCGTTCATGAATAAGTCGTTTAACAAACAAAAAAGGCCGAGGCTGTTAAGCCTCAGCCCCTATGGTGCTTAGTTAGTGATTAAGCTGCTGCTTTACCACAAACCAATTTGATTTCAGCCAATTTTGGTTTGACTTGATCAACAATGCCTTGGAAGGCAGCCATGTCGTGAATAGCGATGTCAGATAAAACCTTACGGTCGATCTGAATACCAGCTAAACGCAAACCATTGGCGAATTGGCTATAAGTTAAACCACATTGACGTGCTGCCGCATTGATACGGGCAATCCATAACTGACGGAATACACGTTTACGTGTACGACGGTCACGGTATGCGTATTGACCTGCTTTCATGACCGCTTCTTTAGCGACCCTGTAAACATTACCACGGCGACCACGGAAACCCTTAGCAAGGGCGAGTACTTTTTTGTGACGGGCTCTTGCCGTCACACCACGTTTTACGCGAGGCATATTGTTGCTCCTAGTTCGTCGTTAAATCAAATACCTTGGCCAGGCAACATTTGTGCCATGTGACCCATATTGGTCTCATGAACACTCACTGCACCACGCAAATGGCGTTTGTTTTTGGTAGTTTTCTTGGTCAAAATATGACGTTTGAAAGCTTGACCGCGTTTAACGGTACCACCTGGACGAACGCGAAAACGCTTTTTAGCGCTGCTCTTAGTCTTCATTTTGGGCATTTAGATGCTCCTGTTACATTGTGCTCGTGAGGCGCTGAAGAACCAACCCCAGACTTGTTGGCCCCGAGCCACTTGTGCAGCAATAAAGTTATTATTGCCGGGGCGCTAATAAAAGCACCCTATTAAAAAACAGACAAAACCTTTAACAGTTTTATCTGTTCAATAATTAGTTAATTAATTACAGCCTACTATTATACAGTGGTTTCTGATGCGTTTGCATTACCAGAACCAGATGGTGTAGCATTGTTTTGACTCGAATTACCAGCATTAGCTGCTTTTGGGGCAGGTTTTTTGCGGTTAGGAGCAATCATCATGACCATTTGTTTTCCCTCTAATTTAGGGAATTGTTCAACAATAATAGAATCAGATAATTCATCACGGATACGTTGCAATAAAGCAAGGCCAATTTCTTGATGAGTGATTTCACGTCCACGGAAACGTAATGTGACTTTGCACTTATCGCCATCTTCTAAAAAGCGACGAATATTTCGCATTTTGATGTTGTAGTCACCATCATCAGTACCAGGGCGGAATTTAATTTCCTTAATTTCGATTACTGTCTGTTTAGCCTTAGCTTCAGCAGCTTTCTTTTGCTCTTGATACTTGAATTTGCCATAGTCCATAAGACGGCAAACTGGTGGGTTGGCTGTTGGAACAATTTCCACCAAATCCACATCATAGTCTCCGGCCAAACGAAGGGCCTCGGAAACGGTCATAATACCTAAAGGCTCGTTATCTGGGCCAGATAAACGCACTTCAGGCGCCATAATTTCACGATTTAAACGATGTTTACGTTCTTCACGTTGACGACGGTCTCGAAATTCAGTAGCGATGGCTAAAACCCCTTAAAATCTGAAAGAAACAAAATTGAAGAGAAGGCTGAATTTGATTTCAGCCTTGGTTCAAATCTTGGCTTATTTTTTGTTTTCAATGTCAAGGTTTATTAAGTCTTCAAAGGCTTGTAAACTCATAACACCTAGGTCACGATTTCCGCGGGCGCGAACTGCAACCGACTCAGCATCTCGTTCTTTGTCGCCAACCACTAAAATATAGGGTGGCTTTTGTAATGAGTGCTCTCTTATTTTAAACGTAATTTTCTCGTTGCGTAAGTCTAATTCGGCTCTAATACCTAATTTTTTAAGCTTTTTAACCACAGATTGGGCATATTCTGCTTGAGAATCGGTAATATTGAGTACAAATACTTGAACAGGAGCTAACCAAACTGGCAAAGCACCCGCATGCTCTTCCAACAAAATACCAATAAAGCGCTCTAAACTGCCCACAATGGCTCGGTGTAACATAACAGGTCTATGTCGGGCACCGTCTTCACCTACATAACTGGCGTCTAGGCGTTCAGGCATAGAAAAATCAACCTGCATAGTGCCGCATTGCCATTGACGACCAATCGCATCTTTTAAAGTGTATTCAATTTTAGGACCATAAAACGCACCATCACCAGGGGCGATTTCAAACTCACAACCAGAAGCGCGTAAACTTTCCATTAAGGCGTGCTCGGCTTTATCCCAGACTTCATCGGAGCCGATACGGGCGGCAGGACGTGTAGCTACTTTATAAATAATATTTTTAAAACCAAAGTCAGCATAGACTTTTTGTAGCAAACTGGTGTAATAAGTACATTCAGCCAAAATTTGATCTTCGGTACAGAAAATATGTCCGTCATCTTGGGTAAAACCACGCACACGCATAATGCCATGCAAACCACCCGATGGCTCGTTACGGTGACATTGACCAAACTCACCGTAGCGCAATGGTAAATCACGGTAACTCTTAATGCCCTGCTTAAAGATCAAGATATGACCGGGGCAGTTCATTGGTTTTAAAGCATAGTCACGCTTTTCGGATTCGGTAGTGAACATATTGTCACGGTATTTATCCCAGTGACCTGTTTTTTCCCAAAGGGTTTTATCAATAACCTGTGGGCCTTTTACCTCTAGGTAGTCGTTATCACGATAGACCTGACGCATATATTGTTCGACGCATTGCCACACTGTCCAGCCTTTTGGATGCCAAAAAACCAAACCTGGAGCGTGTTCATCAATATGAAACAAATCTAGTTCGCGACCTAAACGACGGTGATCACGTTTTTCAGCTTCTTCAAGCATGGTTAAATGCTGTTGTAAATCATCTTTGGTCGCCCAAGCAGTACCATAAATTCTTTGCAACATTTCATTATTGTGATTGCCGCGCCAATAAGCGCCAGCCACCTTCATTAATTTAAAATGCTTTAATTTGCCAGTACTTGGCACGTGGGGTCCACGACATAAATCTTCAAATTCGCCTTCTTTATATAGAGACACTTCTTGGTCTTCTGGAATACTCGAAATAATTTCAGCTTTATACGCCTCACCCAAATTTTTAAAATACGTTATTGCGTCATTTCTTGGTAATACTCGACGAGTTATTTGCTCATCTTTATTTGCCAATTCATGCATTTTCTTTTCAATTAGTAACAAATCTTCGGGTGTAAAGGGTCGTTTATATGAAAAATCATAATAAAAACCATTTTCAATTACCGGACCAATTGTGACTTGTGCATCTGGAAATAAACTTTTAACCGCATAAGCTAATAAATGAGCAGTTGAATGTCGTATTAATTCAAGTCCTTGGCTATCTTTAGTTGTAATAATCGACAATTGACTATTGGTATTAATAACAAAACTCGCATCGACTAATTGACCATTGACTAATCCACCTAAAGTAGCTTTTGCCAAACCAGCGCCAATAGAATTAGCAACACCTAAAACGGTTATTCCGGCCTCATATTGACGAACAGAACCATCTGGAAGGGTAATATTAAGCATTTAGAGCCACCATTAGTTTAAAAAAGAAAAAAAGCGCATGATAAACACATGCGCAAAATATATCAAAAGCCAACTACTTACCATAATTAACAATAAATTGATTATAACTGCAATAGATTTATTGTTATTAGATTTTTGAGCAAAACTAGCAAGGAAGCTCTGCAAAGCATTTTTAAGAAATGCTTATAACAGGCCTAAAAAATAGCGGTGCTTTGCAGAAATTCCTAAAGCATTGAACAAAATCAATACTTTAGGAAAAACATTAAGCTTCGATTACGAATTGCTCACGGTCTTTACCTTCTATCCATTTTGGTGCTTTACCACGGCCAGTCCACGTTGCACCAGTTTCTGGGTCACGATATTTTGGTTCTACTTTAGCGCCAACACGTGGGGCTCTTACTTTTCCAGCGCCGAATACATCTTCAACAGATAAATTGAATTGATTAACAATAGTACGAACTTGTGCAACAGCTTGTTTAATTTCTGATTGACGAGCTTCTAAGATTTTTCGTTCTAGATCATCGCGTTGAGCAATTAATTCGAGATATGCAGACATAATGCACTCCTTGTTAGATTTAAAAATATACTAATAAACAACAATAAACTAAGTAATAGTTATTTAAGTAGCTATATTATCCACTAATATTAGTAAAAAAAAAAGCCACGAGAATAATCTCGTAGCTTTTTGCAAGGAAATATAAGGTATTAACCCAAAATCTTAATGAAATTGTTCTTCTTCAGTTGAACCAGTTAATGCAGTTACGCTTGATTTACCACCTTGAATAACTGTAGTTACTTCATCAAAATAACCAGTACCTACTTCTTGTTGATGAGAAACAAATGTATAACCACGGTCTCTAGCTGCAAATTCAGGTTCTTGTACTTTCTCAACATAAGCTGACATTCCGCGCGCTACATAATCTTGGGCTAAATCAAACATGTTGTACCACATACTATGAATACCAGCCAAAGTAATAAATTGATATTTATAACCCATTGCACCTAATTCACGTTGGAATTTAGCAATTGTGGCGTCATCTAAGTTTTTCTTCCAGTTAAATGATGGCGAGCAGTTGTAAGCCAACATTTTGCCTGGGTGTACTTTATGTACAGCTTCAGCGAACTTACGGGCAAACTCTAAGTCTGGAGTGCCAGTTTCACACCATACCAAGTCAGCATAGTGAGCATAAGCAATTGCGCGGCTAATCGCTTGATCAATACCTTTGCGGGTCTTGTAGAAGCCTTCAGCAGTACGCTCGCCTTGAATGAAAGGCTTATCGTTCTCATCGTAGTCGCTGGTTAACAAATCAGCGGCTTCTGCGTCAGTACGGGCAATCACCAAAGTTGGAACACCACAAACGTCAGCAGCCATACGAGCAGCAATTAATTTTTGTACCGCTTCTGTCGTTGGAACCAACACTTTACCGCCCATGTGGCCACATTTTTTAACTGAGGCCAATTGATCTTCCCAATGCACACCAGCTGCGCCAGCGCGAATCATGGCTTTCATGAGTTCGAATGCATTTAAAACACCACCAAAACCAGCTTCAGCATCGGCTACGATAGGTGCAAAATAGTCGATGTAACCTTTATCGCCTGGGTTGCCACCTTTTGACCATTGGATCTCGTCCGCGCGGCGGAAAGTATTGTTAATACGCTCTACAACAGTTGGAACAGAGTCAACTGGGTACAAAGATTGATCTGGGTACATAGACGCATAGCTGTTGTTATCAGCAGCGACTTGCCAACCTGACAAATAAATCGCTTTAACACCGGCTTTAACTTGCTGCATTGCTTGACCGCCTGTTAAAGCGCCTAAACAGTTCACATAAGGCTCGTTATTAACCAAATCCCATAATTTTTCTGCACCACGGCGTGCAACAGTGTGCTCAATATCAAAAGAACCACGTAAACGTACGACGTCTTCTGCTGTGTAACCGCGTTTAATACCTTTCCAACGTGGGTTGGTAGCCCAATCTTTTTCAAGGGCTTCTACTTGTTGTTGACGAGTCAACTGATTGTTTTGAGACATGAGACACTCCTAAAGGATAAAAACAAAAATACCAATACCGGGCTTTCAGACCTTCAATAGAATTGAATTTTGTCTGTTTGCATGGCTTCTATTTTATGTCTTATATAAGAGTATTTATCTATCTTATGTCTTATACAAGATAAAAATTAAAATTAATAAAATCAATTACTTAAACAATCAATTCCTCCATGTGAAATTTACTAACCACAATGCAAGATAAAATTTGAATTAAGCTTCAATTTGAATTTTATAATATGAAATCAATATTTCATCATGTAAAATAAAAAACAAAAGCCAGCAAGAATTAACTTGCTGGCTTAAAAATGAAGGTAATTTATTTTTGAATCTGTTTGAATCGTACAACAAGCGCTCAAAAAACTACATTTAACACGCTTATTTCACAAAAAATACGACAAAAGACGCAATTAAAAACGGTCACAATAGGTTTGTAATTCCCATTGGCTAATTTGCTCGGCATACTCATCCCACTCTTGTCGCTTGATTTCAATTAGTTGCTGGCAGAATGAATCGCCAAGTTGTGATCGTAATGACTCGTTTTGAGCCAAGGCCTCTACGGCATCTAATAAATGACTAGGCAAACGATCAGGCATTTTGGTGCTTTGTTTGGCGTGTAATTCATACAAATCATCATCACAAATAGCGGGAGCTGGCATTGCTTGTTCAATCCCATCTAAACCCGCGGCTATAGTGGCAGCTAAGGCCGCATATACATTACAAGATGGATCGGGCAA
>CAZKWC010000088.1:0-10001 GCA_964556425.1 uncultured Limnohabitans sp.
AAAGTGATTTAAATCAATAGTAGCTCAAACGGCTTGTATATAGTGGGTGTTTTAGCAATTGGAATAAGGTGATTTTTAGTTTTGATGTTGCTTAATTTCAAAGCTAACTTAGTCGCTTTATTTCCAGTCATCTAAAGTCACTCTATTGTTGTTAAACAAAAAAATATTTTATGAACTTAGCAGACAAAACATTGGTTAAAAAATTGGCCTATGTACTCGTTATTAAGTTAATACTGCTAATTGCATTATGGTGGTTTTTTATTCGAGATCAAAAAGTGGCAGTAGATGAAAACTCAGTGGCAAATCAGTTTTTGTCACCTGTTAGCACAACAGAAAAAGAAAGTTCAAAATGATTTCAGAACAACTTGTCGATTTATCAAGACTGCAGTTTGCAGCAACTGCACTTTATCACTTTTTATTTGTTCCTTTAACCATAGGTATGGTTTGGTTATTAGTCATTATGGAAAGTGTTTACGTAATGACGGGTAATGTCATTTGGAAAGACATGACCCGATTTTGGGGTAAATTGTTTGGTATTAATTTTGCGTTAGGTGTCACTACTGGAATTACGCTTGAGTTTCAGTTTGGAACCAACTGGGCCTATTATTCCCATTATGTAGGAGATATTTTTGGTGCCCCTTTAGCCATCGAAGGCTTAATGGCGTTTTTTCTTGAATCCACCATGATTGGTTTATTTTTCTTTGGTTGGGACAGGTTAAGCAGAACGCAGCATTTAATGGTGACATTATTAATGGCAATTGGCACTAATTTGTCAGCACTTTGGATTTTGATTGCGAATGGCTGGATGCAAAATCCCGTGGGCGCCGAGTTTAGTTATCTCACCATGCGAATGGAAATGACAGATTTTTGGGCCATTGTATTTAATCCAGATGCACAAGCCAAATTTGTACATACCGTCTCTGCTGGTTATGTCACAGGCTCTATGTTTGTGCTTTCAATTTCTAGTTGGTATTTATTAAAAAAACGCGATGTGGAGTTCGCAAAACGTAGTTTCCGAGTGGCAGCTGCGTTTGGTTTAGCTTCCGTTTTAAGTGTGATTGTATTGGGTGACGAATCAGGCTATACCGTAGGCGAAGCCCAACAAACCAAAATGGCCGCTCTAGAGGCCATGTGGGAGACAAAACCAGCACCAGCGGGTTTAACACTGGTTGCTGGTATTAACGAGGCCGAGCAAAAAAATGATTGGGAAATTGAAATTCCTTGGTTAATGGGCTTAATTGGTACACGCTCTATTAGTAAAGAGATTCCTGGTATTCATGAAATTAAAGCCAAAAATAAAGAGCGCATTTTAAGTGGCATAGTGGCAGTGAATGCCCTTGAAAAACTAAGAGCCAATCGAGAAGACGCACAGGCTAAACAATTATTTGAAGCGCATAAAGCCGATTTAGGATTTGGCTTTTTGTTAAAAAAATATGTAAGCGATGTGAATCAAGCAACACCTGAAATTATTACCAAGGCAGTCAACGATACAGTGCCTAGAGTCACTCCTATGTTTTGGAGTTTTAGAATTATGGTGGGTCTTGGTTTTGCCATGTTGATGTTATTTGCTTTGGCGTTTTATAGCACGCTCAAAACCAATTGTATGCAAAAACCATGGTTGTTAAAAGCGGCTTTGTTCATGCTTCCTGCCCCATGGATAGCCTGTGAATTGGGATGGTTTGTTGCTGAATACGGCCGTCAGCCTTGGACTATTTATGGTGTTTTACCTACCCATATGAGTGTTTCAACATTAAGTGTAAATAGTCTGTATGGTTCCTTAGCCGGCTTTATTGGTTTTTACACAGTATTGCTGGTAGTTGAAATGTATTTAATGGTGAAGTTTGCACGCATGGGGCCAGGTAGCCTTGGTACTGGTCGTTACGATCAAGAGTCCGTTCATCACACCTCACCAACCGCTGTATAAGGGCTAACATCATGATTGATTATTCAACTTTAAAAATTATTTGGTGGTTATTGGTAGGTGTTTTGTTAGTTGGTTTTGCCATTATGGACGGCCACGATATGGGCGTAGGAACGCTACTACCTTTTGTAGGAAAAAACGACACCGAGCGTCGGGTAGTTATCAATACAGTGGGGCCACATTGGGATGGAAATCAGGTGTGGTTTATTACTGGAGGAGGGGCTATTTTTGCGGCATGGCCTTTGGTTTATGCCACTGCATTTAGTGGTTTTTATTGGGCCATGTTGTTAGTTTTATGGGCTTTGTTTTTTAGACCTGTCGGTTTTGATTACCGCAGCAAAATTCATAATCAAAAATGGCGCAGTACATGGGATTGGGGTTTGTTTATAGGGGGTGCAATTCCACCCGTTATTTTTGGTGTTGCTTTTGGTAACTTATTACAAGGTGTGCCCTTTAGTTTTGATGAGTATTTAGTCTCTACCTATACGGGAAGCTTTTGGCAGTTACTCAACCCATTTGCATTGTTAGCAGGTGTAGTGAGTAGTGCCATGATTACCATGCAAGGTGGTGCCTATTTAGCCCATCGCACAGAGGGCCCTATTCAAGGCCGGGTAATTAAGGCCACTATCGTAGCGGCTTTCATCATGTTGCTTGGTTTTATAGCGGCTGGAGTTTGGTTGCAAAGTATTGATGGTTACCGCATTACTTCTAGCGTTGTGCAAGGTGCTATGCCAGACCCTATGGCAAAAACAGTGGTGCGTGAAGCTGGGGCATGGATGCTTAATTACCAGTCGCAACCGCTTTTATGGATACTTCCTGCATTGGGCGTGTTAGCGGCACTAGCTACAGCTGTTTTATTAAATTTAAGGCATACCTTGTCAGCTTTTGTGGCTTCGTCATTCGCCATTATTGGTGTGATAGGCACTGCTGGCGCTTCGATGTTTCCATTCATTATGCCCTCTAGTTCAATGCCTGCTGCAAGCCTTACGGTTTGGGATAGTGTTTCTAGTCATTTAACTTTGGGTATTATGTTTTGGGCCACTCTTATTTTTATGCCAATTATTATTTTTTATACCTCTTGGGCTTATAAGGTAATGAGTGGCAAAGTGACTGAAGCCTATATTAAAGAGAATGATCACGCAGCTTATTAATGGTTGAATTACCGATAGTAGTGGCTGTTGCATGCGAATAGTAAATGTAGACTTGCTTCGAGCTTGTGAGACCTGTTTTATAGGGGTATTACTTAGCAGTGTGCAAGTTAGCTCTTTTAAAAATGGCGCAATAAAACTTTCAAGCCAGTTAAAAGACGAACTAAAAACTAAATGCAACAGCATTTTTTAAATGGAATAAAAACTCAAAGGAGTTGATATGTGGTATTTTGCTTGGGTCTTAGGAGTAGGTTTTGCTGTGTTGTTGGCAATTTTAAATGCGATGTGGGGTGAAGCTCAAGATGCAAAATTAAATGCTCAGCCACCTAAGAATGATTAATTTTTTATGAGTCATCATCCTGCTCCAAAAGAGTCTTCAGAGGCATCAGAACAAAAGCCTAGCACCATCCATTTGCCTAGTCTTTTGACGGGCGTGCTCATTATGTTGTTGGGTAGTATCTATCCACTTATTTTTGCTGATGCCAACGGTAAGGCAGACCATGCTTTAGCATTTGCTTTATTTTGGGCTATGAGTGCAGGTTTAGTTAGAGGGGTGGGTTTTGTACCCATCCAAAGAGTTTGGAAGTTATTTTTTTCTGGTTGGTCTTGTGTATTTGCATTAGCGCTTGCAGCCTTATTAAGATGGTTTTAAAACCTCAAAGTAAAATATTTTTAATCTATAAAGCAGTCCACGCGCCTTAGTTAAGTTAACAAATTTTTTTTCATAAACACACTAAATGGGTCGGGACGGTAATTGGCAAAAGGCCCACAAATTTCAAAACCGTTTTTTTTGTATAAATTCAAAGCAGCAGAAAAAGCAGGGGCTGGGCCAGTTTCTAAATACAGAGTTTCAACGCCTTGAAGCTTAGCCTGTTCAATTAAGTGACTTAGTATCACTTGAGCCACACCTTGTTTTAAAAACAAACTAGAAGTGCGCATCGATTTTAATTCTGCACTTTTAGTGTTTCCATAGTTTAGCATTTTGAATGCACCACAGCCCATGATTTGATTGTTTTGCCAAACAGTCCAGAGCTCAATTTCAGGAGCCCTTAATGCATTTAAATCGAGTGCATGCACACTTTCGGGTGGAGAAAGTGTGCGCAAATGTTCTAAATGTTCAAGTAGTAATTGTTGAACAGCCTTGTCATCTAAGTTAGCTAATAAAAGTTGCATCGTTCAATTTCCTTTTTTAAATTGATATATTTGAAGCAATAAATATGCCAATAGATTAGCCAACTGATGCTGTACAGGATTTTAAAAATATCCGAAAAAAACCAATTGACTTTAAATGTAAACGTTTACATAATACTTGTCATGATAGAAAACCATATTAAAAAAGCAACCATTACCACTTTAGCTCAAGAAACGGGTCTTTCCTTGGCAACTGTTTCTAGGGCATTGGCGGGTCTGCCTTCAGTTTTGCCAGAAACCAGAAACAAGGTTTTGGAGGCTGCCGAACGTTTAAATTATGTTAAAGATAGAGCCGGTTTGCGTTTAAAAACCGGACGTACACAAGTTTTGGCATTTATTATGAATCAATATGATGCACAAAATCCTGGTTTTCAAAACTTAATTTATGGACTAGGCGATTCAGTACAAGGTACTGATTACCATTTAATTGTTCTACCAGAAACTGCTGCTCATGGTGGTATTTCACAGGTGAAATATGTGGTTGAAAGAGGCTTGGCAGATGGCATTGCCATTACCCACACCTCACCACACGATAAAAGGGTAGAGTATTTATTAGCAAAAGGTTTTCCTTTTATTACCCATGGCAGAACCTTGTTAACACCCGAGCATGGTTTTGTCGATTTTGCAAATGAGCAATTTGCAGCGATGTCGGTACAGGCCTTAGCTAGCCGAGGTCGTAAAAAAACAGCTTTATTACTGCCTAAACAAGGCGGCACATTTAGACAGCATTTAATAGATGGTTTTACTGAAACAGCAGTATTAAATGGCATTGTCGGCGATTGTATTGATCAAATTAGTTTAGACGATGAACCTGAATTGATTTATCAGTGGGCACTTGAAAATGTCCGTCAATACGATAGTTTTGTAGTGACTCGTGAGTCTCCAGTTATTGCAATTGTCAGCGCCATACAAGATGCAGGTTTAGAAATAGGCAAAGATTTAGATTTAGTTATTAAATACAGTAGTTCTTTGCCATTTTATTTACGTCAGCCCATGATGGCTTGTTTCGAGGACTTGCGCCTAGCAGGTAAAACCTTGGGACAAAGCATGCTCGCTCATTTTGCGAGGCCAGGAATTAGCCAAGCTAAAGTTTTATTCCCACCCCCACCTTTGGAGTTTTTCCATGCCAACCAATGATCTTAATTTACCGTTCAAAGACAAAATTATTGAAAGTAAAAAGTTACTAAAAAAACAAATTACTGATTTGCCGCAGCGTTTTGCACAATTAACTCAATTAATTGAAGCCGAAATTCAACAAATTGAGCAAGAGCGGGCTCAGGGCATAGAGCCTATTCCCGAGCTAGAGTTTGCCGATTTAAAAAATACCAGTGCAGAACAAATTCAAAAAATTAAACGTCGTGGTTGCGTTGTGATTCGCAATGTATTTGATAGAAAAAAAGTAGAAGCATGGAACGATGACATTGTTGAATATCTCGCTTCTAATAACTATTTAGAAAAATCAGTGGCTAAGCGAGGCATTGATCAATACTTTAGTACTTTGGCCAGTTCAAAACCACAAATTTATGGGATTTATTGGTCTAAGTCACAAATGCAAGCGCGTCAGTCGCCAGAGCTAGCAGACGCTAGAAAATGGCTCAATCGCCTGTGGAAATACGAGCATGAAGGCAAAGCGGTATTTAATCCCGATTTAGAGTGTTTATATGCCGATAGAGTGCGTCAGCGTCAACCAGGCGATGCTTCCTTGGGTTTGTCTGCTCACTGTGATGCTGGCTCTATTGAGCGCTGGATTGATGGTCCATTTCGCGAAGTTTACCGCGAAGTTTTTAAAGGTGATGTGACAAAATATGACGCATTTGACGCCGCCTTTAGAACCGAAACCAATGAAATTCCATCGCCCGCTGTAAGCAGTGTATTTAGAACGTTTCAAGGTTGGACAGCCTTAACACCGCAGGGTGCAGGTGATGGCACTTTAAATATTATTCCCACTGTTTTAGCCGTACCCTATATGTTGCTGAGAGCATTGCAAGATGATGTGGCTGAAGACGATTTGTGTAATGCTCAAGCAGGTCGTGCCATGGTGGTTTCTAAAGACCATCATGAGTTGTTATTAAGGGCTTACGGACCGATTCCAAAAGTTTATCCAGGTGATACCGTCTGGTGGCATCCAGATGTTTTACATGGTGTAGAAGATGTGCACAGAGGTACTGGTTATAGCAATGTGATTTATATTGGTGCGGCTCCCTCTTGTGAAAAAAATAATCGTTTCTTAAAGCTGCAAAAAACTGCCTTTGAAGCGGGACTTTCTTCACCCGATTTTGCCCCTGAAAATTATGAAGTCGATTTTAAAAATCGGTTTACAGTTGAAGAGTTAACACCATTGGGCCGGCAACAAATGGGTTATGAATAAGCCTGAATTCCAACTAGAGGCTTCATAATAAAACCCCATTGTTGATTACTTCAAACAATGGGGTTTTTTATTGTCAAATTAAATCAATTACTTCAATTGATTTAGTTGAATGAGTAACTAAGGAACTTGCAGGTCGTAGGCAAAAATGCCTTCTTTGCCGCCCACAGCGTGGGCCACTAATTGGGCTCCAGTAGCTTGATGAGCCGGATAGTTTTGATAACGAGCCAAAGCTTGTGCATCTGAAAAAATGGCAATAAACCCTTCTGAATAACCTTTATCGAGTTGTTCAAATTTTTGATTAGGTCCCACTAATACGTCTATTAAGCCTGGAATTTCTTGTTTGAGTTGAATAATCTCTTGCCACCATTGATTTTTTTGAAGAGCCGTCACTTCAGGGCGAAATTGAATAAAAACGCAGTGGTAAATCATAATTTAAAAAATAAAAAAAGATTAAAAAAATAGAATCTTTTGCTTAAGAGTTTTGCTACCAATTCTTAAACTAAAAATGAACCATGATTGCTTATTTAATTCATCCGCATTCCGGTGTTGGCATCAAATAAATGAATATTCTCAGGTGAGAAATTGAGTTCAACAGTATCACCTAAACTTTGTTTGCATAAGCCACTCATGCGCACAGTAAATTCGCCATATTCACCTGCAACCAGCACATAACTTTCTGCACCAGTGGGTTCTATTAGAGAAATTTTGCCTGTTAAATGACCAGGCTCAAGGCGAATATCTTCAGGGCGAATACCTAGACGTACTTTTTTGTTGGCAAACTCTGGTAAGCCAATATTCAATGTTTTGCCATTGATTTCTAAGTTGCCATTTGCATTTAAACTGGCATCACAGAAGTTGATAGCAGGTGAGCCAATAAAACTCGCTACAAATGTATTGGCTGGTTTTTCGTAGAGTTCCATAGGCGTTGCAAGCTGCTGAATTAAGCCGTCTTTTAAAACGGCAATTCGAGTCCCTAAAGTCATGGCTTCGATTTGATCATGCGTAACATAAATAGTGGTTACGCCGGTAGAGAGATGAAGTTTTTTAAGCTCAGCCCTCATATCTACTCTGAGTTTTGCATCAAGATTAGATAAAGGTTCATCAAATAAGAATAAGGATGGATGCCTAGCTAAAGCTCTGCCAATCGCCACCCTTTGTCGTTGCCCACCAGAGAGTTGTTTGGGTTTGCGATCGAGTAGATGCTCAATTTGCAACATTTTAGAAACATCGGCCACCACTTGTGCTCTTTTTTCTTTGGGCACTTTGCGCATTTCTAATGGAAACTCTATGTTTTTGGCAACTGTCATATTGGGGTACAAAGCATAACTTTGAAACACCATGGCAATGTCACGTTCATCGGGTTCAAGCAAAGTAATATCTTTACCAGCCAGCAGTAACTGACCCGTAGTAGGGGCTTCAAGACCCGCCACAATATTCATTAGCGTACTCTTGCCACAGCCAGAAGGACCTACTAAGACCAAAAACTCACCATCAATAAGATCTAAATTAATTTCATGTAAGACTTTAGTCGCACCAAAGCTTTTTGAAATATTACGAATTTCTAATGTTGCCATGTTAACCTTTTACAGAACCAGCCATTAGGCCACGAACAAAGTATTTACCCGATACAAAATACACAACTAAAGTTGGAATAGCCGCAATAAATGCACCCGCAAAATGGACGTTGTATTCTTTAACCCCAGTAGAGCTACTCACTAAATTATTAAGCGCCACTGTCATGGGGAAAGAAGAGAAGTCACTAAAAGATGCACCAAATAAAAAGTCATTCCAAATATTGGTAAATTGCCAAATAATATTCACCACAATAATAGGTAAGCTATTGGGCAGCATTAAACGCCAAAATAATGTAAAAAACTTAGCTCCATCCATGCGGGCTGATTTCACTAGTTCGTTAGGAAATGCTGCATAAAAGTTTCTAAAAAATAAGGTACCAAAACCAATACCATAAACGACATGTACAAAAACTAGTCCTTTTACCGAACCGGCAAGCCCTAACTCACCGAGCAAACTAGCCATTGGAATAAGCACAATTTGGAAGGGAATAAAAACTGAAAAAAGTAATAAGCCAAAAATGAGTGAGGCACCTTTCATTTGAAATTGCGTCAAAACATAACCATTGAGTGCTCCTAAAATGGTGGAAATAATGACTGCCGGAATGACCATTAAAAACGAATTGATAAAATAGGGTTTAAGTCCTATGGGTTGCACTCCAATTTGTGCCGTACTCCATGCGCTTAACC
Organism: uncultured Limnohabitans sp.; assembly: GCA_964556425.1. Taxonomy (GTDB): domain Bacteria; phylum Pseudomonadota; class Gammaproteobacteria; order Burkholderiales; family Burkholderiaceae_C; genus JALQUL01. The sequence continues at coordinate 8,890 of CAZKWC010000088.1, forward strand.
AAGGTTCTATAGTGGCGTTTAAAGGCAAACTCACTAAATTGCCATTACGAATTTCTTCGAGTGGTTTAATAGAGTTCACCAACATTACATAAATTGGGGTTAAAAACAAAAAGGCTAAAAAAATGAGCACCAAATAAATAAGCGCCCTTTGCCAAGTAAAACGAGGGCTCATGAGGTCTCCTTGCTGTTTTTCATTTCACTACGAATATAAGGAATAACCACAATTGCAATGGCAATCAACATTAAAACAGCACTTGCTGCACCTACTGCCATTTCATTACGAGTGAAGGTGTATTGATACATAAACACCGATGGCAACCAGGTATCTCGGCCTGGCCCGCCACCCGTTAAGGCAATCACTAAGTCGTAGCTCTTAATTGCCATATGCGCCAAAATAACAAAAGAAGAAATTAAACTAGGCCCTAGTTGTGGAATGATAATTCGCCAATAAATTCGCCAGCTTTTTGCCCCATCAACTCGGGCAGCATGAATAATTTCTTGGTCAATGCCTCTAAGTCCTGCTAAAAATAAAGCCATGACAAAGCCACTCGATTGCCATACAGCTGCAATCACCACGGTGTAAATAGCCATCTCACCGTTTTTAATCCAGTCAAAGGTAAAGCTAGTAAAACCAAAACTTTGAACCGTACGCTCTAGCCCAATGCTAGGGTCTAAAAGCCATTTCCAAGCGGTGCCCGTCACAATAAAAGACAGTGCCATTGGATATAAAAAAACCGTTCTAAAAAAACTTTCGGCCCTGATTTTTTGATCAATCAAGATGGCCATTAACAAACCTAAGACCAAACAAATACCCACATATAAGGCAGAAAAAATGCCAAGATTTTTGGTTGATAATTGAAAAGTAGTTAAGTCTAAGAGTCGGCTGTAATTATTTTGCTCCGATAACTCGGTAATCGGCAAAATAGTGGAAGCGGTAAAAGATAAAAAAATAGTAAAAGCAATAAAGCCGTAAACACAGCAGCCAACCAATAGAACACTTGGACTAAGAACAGCGCGTGCTAACCAATGGTGTTTCATATTTAATAGGCAAAAATATCATAAAAATAAAGCCTAACTCTATGTAAGCGATTAAGGAACTTCTGCAATACTCA
>CAZKWC010000089.1:0-9687 GCA_964556425.1 uncultured Limnohabitans sp.
AGTTTTGCTGTAGAGGTTCAATTTCAAAAAGTCACACAAGATGTGTATGTTCATATTGGTGAGTTAGGGCAGCGTTCTACAAGCAACGAAGGATTAAACGCCAACATAGGTTTAGTGCTTACTCCAGAGGGCGCAGTACTTATAGATAGTGGAGCTACTTTTAAAAGTGCTATGCAAATTCATGAGGCGGTTAAAAAAATTACTAATCAACCCATCAAGTGGGTGATTAATACGGGTGGTCAAGATCATAGATGGTTAGGGAATGGGTATTTTCTCGCTCAAGGTGCACAAATAATTGCTCAGCAAAATGCCATTGCAGATATGAAAAACAGAGGTGGCGAGCATTTGGCGGGGTTAAGCAGGGTGCTTGGTGATTTGGTCAATCAAACTAAGCCAACTTTGCCTAATTATTGGATTAAAAATCCAGATGAAAGTTTGAACTTAGGCGGTGTATTATTTGAATTAAAACATAGAGGTGGTGCACACACACCGGGTGATATGTTGGTTTGGTTGCCTGCTAAAAAAATCATGTTTTCTGGTGATGTGGTGTATGTGAACAGAATGTTAGGCGTGCTTCCAGTGAGTCGTACTCAAACATGGTTAGCTACATTTGCTGAAATAGAGAAATTAGCCCCACAACATATTATTCCAGGACATGGTCAAGTATGTGATTTAAAACTCGCCAAAGCCGATACTCAAGCTTATTTATTGGCGCTTACTGATCATATGAAAAAAGCAATAGATAATGGACTTGATATTTCGACTGCAATCCAATCATTTAATTCTCAGCCTTTTAGCTATTTATTAAACTCAGCTGAACTTATTCCAGGAAACTCTAGTAGGACTTATTTAGAAATAGAAAGTCAATAAAAAAGTGAATAAAATAGGAGTTATTCGATTTTTTGGTTTGCAAAGACTAATTCCGAGGGCGATTACCAATTCATGTTGCCAGTAGTAGAAGTCATCAAGAATCGCTAGGTCAAAATTAAAACTTAAAAATGCAAAAAACACCTATTAATTCTTCAGTTTCGATTTCAGAGCACCCGCAAGAGCTTAGACTCTGGTTGCGTTTGCTCACCTGTACACAACTCATAGAGACTCAGGTTAAAAATCAATTGCGTGAGCATTTTTCAACTACATTGTCTAGGTTCGACCTGTTGTCTCAGCTAGAGCGGGCACCAGACGGTTTAAAAATGAACGAGCTGTCTAAACGTTTAATGGTGACCAGTGGTAACGTAACAGGTATAACCGATCAATTGGTGAGTGATGGCTTGGTGACTAGAGTGGCAGTACCCCAAGATAGACGTGCATTTTTAATTCAAATGACGCCTCTTGGTAGGGCAAAATTTAATGAAATGGCGCAACTTCATGAACAATGGATTGTGAATGCCTTTGCCAACTTATCTGACTCAGAAATTGGCCAGTTATACGGCTTATTAAACAAGGTCAAAGAAAAAAATGCGGGCAACTCTCAATCTGATCTAGACCCTAGGCATCATCCAGTGAATTAATTTTTTGTGGCAATAGTAGGCCGCAAAAATGATCCAACTATTTTTTAATCGGGCACTACTGCAGTGACTTCAATTTCAACTTTTGCTCTGTCTTCTACTAAAGTATTCACTTCTACTGCTGTCATAGCGGCATTAAAACTCCCAATCAGTTCTCTAAATGCTTTGCCAATTTCTGGGTAGGCAGCAACGTATTCTTGTTTGTTAGTCACATACCAAGTCATACGTACTATATGCTCGGGTTTGCCACCACCAGCAGCTAAAACTTCCACCACATTTTGTAGGGCTTGCCGCACTTGCTCTGCCATATCATCGGTATGAAAAACGCCTTGTGCATCCCAGCCAATCATGCCAGCCACAAATATCATTCGGCCACGTGCGCTAACGCCATTGGCATAACCACGAGGGCGAGGCCATCCGGGGGGTAATAGTGTTTGCATAATAGTTTCCTTAAGAGTTTTCTTTTAATTTAAAGCGTTGTAATTTGCCAGTAGCAGTTCTTGGAAGTTGTTCTACAAATTCAATTGCTCTTGGATATTTATAAGGAGCTACCGTATTTTTTACAAAATCTTGCAGCGCTTGAGTTAATTCTGGACTAGCAATAAACCCAACTTTGAGTACAACAAAGGCTTTTACAATTTGGCCTCTTTCTTCATTGGCTACCCCTATAACAGCACATTCAGCTACTGCTTCATTTTGCATGAGTGCATCTTCTACTTCTGGAGCTGCAATGTTGTAGCCGGCTGAAATAATCATGTCGTCGGTTCGGGCTTGATAAAAAAAGTATCCATCAGAATCCATTAAATAAGTGTCACCGGTAATATTCCAGCCGTTTTGCACATACTTTTTTTGTCTCTCATCGGCTAAATAACGGCATCCAGTGGGTCCTTTAACGGCTAAAAAACCAACTGTTCCAGGGGCTAACTCTTGCCCATTGGCATCCACCACTTTTGCTTGATAACCACTTACTACTTTGCCGGTTGCACCAGGCTTTACATTGTCTTCGGTGTGTGAAATAAAAATATGCAGCATCTCGGTTGCGCCAATACCGTCTATGAGTTCTATACCTGTACTTTCTTTCCAAAGTTGTCGGGTAGAGGCCGGTAGTGCTTCGCCGGCAGAAACACATTTACGCAGGCTACTGCCTTTTAAGCCATGTTCTTGCAAGGCAATGGCCCTGTAGGAGGTGGGCGCTGTAAATAAAATACTGGCTTTAAATTCTTCAATGCCAGCAATTAATTGTGCTGGACTGGCTTTTTCTAATAAAACAGTAGAGGCACCAATTGCCATTGGAAATAGTACCAAACCGCCTAAACCAAAGGTAAATGCCAAAGGCGGGCTACCAATAAATACATCGTCTGCTGTGGCTTTTAAAACCGATTGTGGCCAACATTGACAAGCGGCAATTAGGTCACGATGAAAGTGCATAGTCGCTTTAGGAACCCCAGTAGTACCAGAGGTAAAACCTAATAAGCAGGTATCGGTGGCAGCAGTGGTTACATTGTTAAACTGATGTGAAGCCCGTGCCATAGCATTTTCTAAACTATTATTTTCCTCAGAGTTAAAAAATAAAATATGTTGAAGAGTAGTATTTTTAGAGTCTAATAAATTGATTTCGTCGGCTAAATTGGCATCCACTAAAGCATGACTAATTTGTGCAATTGAAATAATGGTTTGTAATTCTTTAGCACGTAATAATGGCATGGTGGCCACTGCAATAGCACCCGCTTTTATAACGGCAAACCAACAAGCTACCATCATGGGATTATTGGGTGCACGTAATAAAACTCGGTTGCCAGCAATTAAGCCCATTTCCTTGACTAACACATTGGCAATTTGGTTGGCGCGTTCTTGTAATTGTGAATAAGTCCAAGTCACTCCTGCTGCACGAAGACAAATTCTTGCGCCATTACCTTGATCAATATGCTTATCTAATAATTCTGTTGCGCAGTTGAAATAATCAGGCAATTGCAACTCTGGTAAGTCAAAAACAAACTCAGGTTGTTGCTCTAATGGTGGCAGATGGTCAATGGCAAATGTGTCAATATGGGATGTTTGTATCATATTTATCTCCATAAGCAAAAATGGCGCTTCATGCAGCACTAGCCGAATTAAATTGGCGAATTAGCTCGCGAGCAATAATGAGTTGTTGCACTTCTGTGGCGCCTTCATAAATTCGTAATGACCTAATTTCTCGGTAAAGTCGCTCTACTGGTACTTCACTCACTACCCCCATGCCACCCCAAATTTGTACTGCTGCATCTATGACTTGTTGGGCATTTTCTGTGGCAGTCATTTTGGCCATGGCCGCCTCTTTGGTCACGTTCTGACCTAAGTCTCTCATCCAAGCGGCTCTATAGGTTAATAAGGCTGCGCTATCAATGGCGGTTGCCATTTGTGCTAGTTTGGCTTGAGTTAACTGAAAGTCAGCCAACACTCCTTTCATCATTTTGCGAGTGCTAGCTCTTTGCAAAGCTTGGTCTAGGGCTAGTCTGGCAAAACCTAATGCCGCCGCTGCTACCGAGGTTCTAAATACATCAAGGGTACGCATTGCAATTTTAAAACCATCGCCTGAGGCACCAATTCTTTGTGATGCGTCAATACGGCATTGATTGAATTTTAATCGTGCCAAGGGGTGAGGAGCGATGACATCAATACGTTCGGCAATTTCAAAACCAGGGCTTTGTGCATCTACAATAAATGCCGAAATTCCTTTGGCACCAGGAGCCTCTCCGGTACGAGCAAATACAACATAAAAATCCGCAATGCCTCCATTGGAGATCCAGGTTTTTTCACCGTTTAAAACATAAGTATTTCCATCTTCTGAAAGCGTGGCAGTGCAAGCCATAGCGGCCACGTCAGAACCTGCGTCGGGTTCTGATAAAGCAAAGGCAGCAATTGCTTGACCCTTTGCAACTTTGCCTAGGTATTTTTCTTTTTGTTCTGGGCTACCCTGTAAAGAAATCGCGCCAGAGCCCAAGCCCTGCATAGCAAAAGCAAAATCGGCAAGGCCATTATGCCTAGCCAAGGTTTCTCTAATAATACAAATGGCACGAGTGTCGATAGAGGCGGGTAGCGCAGGATTGGCTACCGCATATTGTAGCCAGCCGGCTTGGCCTAATTGTTGCACCAAGGTTTTACATTGTTCATCAGCATGAGTAGGCTGCGGATGTGAGATATTTTGCGCCGCCCATGTCTCAAGTTCGTGTGCTAATTGCCGATGCGAATCATCCAAAAAAGGCCAATCAAGATAAGTGGTATCTGCCATTTTAGTTGCCTTTAAATTGCGGTTTTTGTTTGGCTACAAATGCTTCATAAGCTCTAGTAAAGTCTTGGGTGAGCATACAAATTGCCTGGGCTTGAGCTTCTGCTTCTATGGCTTGTTCTATGGTCATCGACCATTCTTGATGCAGCATAGTCTTAGTGATACCATTGGCAAAACTAGGACCACTGGCAATTTCTTTGGCCATTGTTTGTACTTGCTCAAGTAAGTCTTCTGGGCTACACAAGCGGTTGAAGTAACCCCAGCGTTCGGCTTCTTCGCCGCCTAAACTTCGGCCGGTGTATAACAAATCACTGGCTCTGCCTTGGCCAATAATACGAGGCAAAATAGCGCATGCTCCCATATCACAAGCTGCCAAACCGACCTTGTTAAATAAAAATGCAGTCTTGCTTCTAGCTGTGCCAAATCGTAAATCAGAGGCCATTGCCATAATCGCTCCAGCGCCAGCACAAACTCCATCTACGGCTGCAATAATAGGTTGTGGGCAAGTGCGCATGTTCTTGACTAACTCACCTGTCATGCGGGTAAACATGAGTAACTCGGGGGCTTTTAGTGCCACTAGCGGGCCAATAATTTCATGTACATCACCACCAGAACAAAAGTTATTTCCAGCTCCATGAATCACAATCGCATGAATGTCTTTGGCCCATTTGAGTTGATGAAATAAGTCTCTTAATTCGGCATAACTTTCAAAGGTAAGGGGGTTTTTACGTTCAGGCCTATTTAAGGTAATGGTGGCCACACTATTTTCTACTTGCCATAAAAAATGTTGTGCTTCATAGTCCTTTAAGGGTCTATGGTTTCCTGCTAATAAACCAGCATCAACTGTGTGGTAATAACTATCGTTTGAGTTATTTTCAGGGGAGGACATTGTAGGTTTCCTTTGGTTTCTAAATAGAGGTTTGCCAGAGAGTTGATTGAAGGGTTTTAGTCATGATCAAGTTACAGATTTTTCAGCCTGAATTACATGACTTCACCACCACACACAGAAATCGATTGACCGCTGATCGCACTAGCTCCTTCACTGCATAACCACACCACCGCATTAGCGACTTCATTGGTTTGAATAAGCCGACCTTGCGGATTAGCTGCTGTGAGTTGGGCTTTTGCTTGTTCAATGGTGCGGCCAGTTTTTTCTACAATTCGAGCTATGCTTTCGCGCACTATCTCGGTTTCGGTATAACCAGGGCAAACCGCATTCACAGTAATTCCTTTTTTGGCAGTTTCTAGGGCGACCGACTTCGTTAAACCAATTACACCATGTTTGGCAGCGCTATAGGCTGCCACATAGGCATAGCCTACTTGCCCTGCGGTGCTGGCTATATTAATAATTCTGCCCCAACCCGCTTGTTGCATATCGGGCAATGCAGCTTGCATGGTTAACATAGAGCCTGTTAAATTGACATTCAACATTTGTTGCCATAGTGCCATGTCGGTTTTTAAAAAGGCTGCACTAATCGCTTGGCCTGCATTGTTAATTAAAATTTCTACATTTCCAAAACGAGCTTTAGCCTTGGCAAATGCTTGTTGCACTTGTGTTTGGTTGCTTACATCGGCCTGTGCGACAAAAATATGTTCAGGGTTGGTGTTGGCTAAGTTTTGTAAAACATCTAAACGCCTGCCCACTACACTCACATTCATACCCTGCTCTACTAAGGCTTTTGCGATGGCAATACCTATGCCTGTGCCACCACCCGTTACGAGAGCATGACGTTTTTTTGAAGCGCTAGCATTGGCTGTACTCATGATGATTTTATTTCTCAGCTGAGTTTTGTTTAGCAGACGCTAAATTTTGCGATTTTTCACGGGCAAAATTAGCTTCTAATTGTGATTTACCAGAGCGATATTGTTGTGGCCAATTCACCATGGTGTAGCCAATTTTTGCCGCTTCAGTAAGAGTCCAAGCAGGATTGGCTAAATGTGGTCTTGCTACTGCGCATAAGTCGGCCCTGCCTGCGGCCAAAATACTATTGGCATGATCAGCTTCGCTAATTGCACCCACTGCAATGGTAGGAATACCTGCTTCTTGTCTAATTCGATCAGCAAAAGGAGTTTGAAACATACGGCCAAAAACTGGTTTTTCTTTTTTACTCACCTGTCCAGAAGAGCAATCAATCATGTCAGCACCCGCTGCTTTAAATGCTTTGGCTATTTCAACTGCATCATCGGGGGTAATGCCACCCTCAACCCAATCATGCGCCGAGATCCGAACCGAGATAGGTTTGCCTTGTGGCCAGACTTCTCGGATGGCTTTAAATACTTCTAATGGGTAACGTAGCCTATTAGCTAAACAACCACCATATTCATCTTGTCGTTGGTTAGTTAAAGGTGAAATAAAACTAGACAATAAATAACCATGGGCACAATGCAACTCTAACCAATCGACATTGATTTGCGCCGCTGCTATGGTGCTTGCCACAAATTGCGCTGTTACTTCATCCATATCAGCCCTAGTCATAGGGCTAGATACCTGACTAACGCCCTCAAGATACTGCTGAGACGAAGCTGAAATAATGGGCCAATTACCTGATTCTAGAGGTTGATCAATTCCTTCCCATGCCACCCGTGTAGAAGCTTTAGCACCTGCATGACCAAGCTGCATGGCAAATTTTGCATCAGTGTGATGATGTATCCAATCAACAATTTTTTTCCATGCCTGTTGTTGCTCGGGAGTGTATAGACCTGGGCAACCAGGCGTAATGCGGCCTTCTGGGCATACGCCTATCATTTCGGCAAATACCAAGCCAGCCCCACCCATTGCACGAGCACCTAAGTGCACCAAATGGTAGTCGCCTACGAGGCCATTGCTAGCTGAATATTGCGCCATAGGCGAAACAATAATTCTATTTTTTAAAGTAAGGTCTCTAATGGTGTAGGGCGTGAACATGGGTGGTGGGACTGGCGCGCCCTTTGTAAGTTCTAGCCCCGCTTTTTGCGCAAACCATTTTTCGTAATTTCCTAACCAATTGGCATCACGTAGGCGTAAATTCTCATGGCTAATGCGCTGACTACGAGTGAGCATAGAATACATAAATTGCTCGGGCTCTAGGGGGTCGCAATAGCGTTTACCACAGGCCTCAAACCACTCCATTGCGTTCCATGCAGCATTTTGCAGTCTTAGCGTTTCAACTCTTCTAAGCTCTTGATAGGTGCTTAATACTTCACCAATATGCTCTGGACTGTCGCCTAATAATTGAAATTGCCGAGTTAATTCTATGGCGTCTTCAATAGCTAGTTTGGTACCAGAACCAATCGCAAAATGGGCGGTATGGACAGCGTCGCCCATTAATACAACATGGCTATTATGTTGATTTTTGAGCCACCATTGCTCGCACACTACCCTTTGAAAGTTTAACCAAGCTGAGCCACGTAAATGCCTTGAGTTGGTCATTAATTTTGCGCCTTGTAAATTTTGCGCAAATATTTTTTCGCAAAAGGCAATCGATTCTTCTTGATCGGCTTGATCGAGTCCGTGGGCTAAGAAAACATGTTCTGGGCATTCCACAATAAAAGTAGTGGTGTTCTCATCAAATTTATAAATATGTGCTTGAAACCAGCCATGTTCTGTTTTAACAAAATCAAAGGTAAAAGCATCGTATAACTTATGTGTACCCAACCAAATATAACGATTGGGACGGGTGACAATATTGGGTTGAAAGGTGTCGGCGTATTGGCTTCTAATTCTAGAATTAATGCCATCACTGGCAATAATTAAATCGGCATCTGGGTATTGGGTATCGGATTGGGCATCGGTTTCAAATACTAATTGAACGCCTAATTGTTCACAACGGGCTTGTAAAATATTAAGTAATTTTTTACGACCAATTCCAACAAAGCCATGACCACCTGATCGAATTTTTTGGTCTTTAAAAAGTAATTCAATATCATCCCAATGATTAAAAGCTTTTTGGATTTCATCGGCAGTGACCGGATCCCAAACTCGCATATTGTCCATGGTGGCATCTGAAAACACCACACCCCAACCAAAGGTGTCGTAGGCCTTGTTACGCTCTACGATAGTGATGTCGTGATGGGGGTCTAGTTGTTTCATTAACAGACCAAAATACAGACCAGCGGGGCCTCCACCAATACAGACAATTTTCATGGCTAGTCCTTTATTTAAAATACTTTACTTGTAAATAGTTTAGAACTAAAGTAAATTTCAAATAACAGTACAAACCCTAGGTTTCAAGCACGCTATGTAGCGGTTTCTTAAAGTCTCGACAGTAAATTGAACACTACTGCTTGTGAGTAAAAACAGGCCACTTTTTCAATAAAACGATTAAAGTCTAGATGCGCTTGGTCATCTGCCTTGTCGGAAATAACCCTTAATACAGCCAAAGGAATATTAAAATCATGACAAACTTGGGCGACTGCTGCACCCTCCATTTCGACAGCTAAGGCGAAGGGAATATTTTTTTGTAAGTCTATGCTCGCTTGTTGGCTTGATATAAATTGATCACCACTCAAAATTAAGCCATTGAATAATTGAGGCTGTGGCAGACCTAATTCGAGTAGCCCTTGTCTTAAAGCTTGAATACTCAAACTTGTAGTTTGTGGGTTTTGAATCTCTTGAACCACTTGTTCGCATGCATTTTGTAATTCAAAACTAAGCCGTGTATGAGTAGGAAAATGACTCCTACCATAAAGTGGTATTTCGTAAATTGGAAATAAAGGAGAGGCATTCATATCGTGTTGCAATAACTCGGTTGCAATAATTAAGTCGCCTACTTTTACCTTAGCGCCAATCCCGCCTGCCACACCAGTAAAAACAATTTGAGAGGCTTTAAAATGTTGAATTAATAAAGTGGTGGTAGTAGCTGCAGCCACTTTACCAATTTTGGCAAGTACTAAAACTACCTCTTTACCATTGATTTGACCCGACCAAAAATCACG
>CAZKWC010000090.1:0-6070 GCA_964556425.1 uncultured Limnohabitans sp.
TCAGCGCAAAACCCGCTGAGGTCGTGCATGAGTGGTTTGTGATTGACGCGACCGATAAGGTCCTCGGACGAGTAGCCAGCGAAGTTGCTCTCCGTTTGCGTGGCAAACACAAAGCCATTTACACGCCTCACGTTGATACCGGCGATTACATCGTTATTATTAATGCATCCAAAATCAAGGTCACTGGTACCAAGTCTTTAGACAAAGTGTACTACCGCCATTCTGGTTATCCAGGTGGTATCACTGCTACAAACTTCCGCGACATGCAAGCCAAACACCCTGGCCGCGCGGTAGAAAAAGCAGTGAAAGGCATGTTACCTAAGGGTCCCTTAGGTTACGCCATGATCAAAAAACTCAAAGTGTACGGCGGAGCCGAACACCCACACACCGCCCAACAACCCAAGGTTTTGGACATTTAAGGAGCCTTGAAAATGATTGGTGATTGGAATAATGGTACCGGCCGTCGTAAATCGAGCGTAGCCCGTGTATTCTTAAAAAAAGGCTCAGGCCAAATTCGTGTTAATGGTAAAGACATTGCTGATTTCTTCGGCCGTGCAACTTCCATTATGATTGTGAAGCAACCTTTGGTTTTAACTAACAACACTGAAACTTTTGACATTCAAGTCAATGTTAACGGTGGCGGTGAGTCAGGCCAAGCTGGTGCTACTCGTCACGGTATTACTCGTGCATTAATCGACTATGATGCAACTCTCAAATCAGAGTTGAGCAAAGCAGGTTTTGTGACACGTGATGCTCGTGAAGTTGAACGTAAAAAAGTTGGTTTGCGTTCTGCACGCCGTCGCAAACAGTTCAGCAAACGTTAATTTTTTATTATTTCTTGCACTCCATGCAACAAAATGCTATGGAGTGTTTGCAAAAAGGCTGCTTTGTAATATTCAAAGCAGCCTTTTCACTTTTTATTACCTTTTATAAGCAACACTCGGGGTAGAATCCGAAACTATTATGAGATTCAGACTTTTACGACGCAGACTTACCGTTAGTTCTCCAAGAATGGCCGTTCGTAGCGATTTACCCTGGCCTTTGCGCTGGGCATTAATTGCTGTGATGTTAGGTTTTTCTGGAGCGATTTGTTTGTGGGCGTTTGAATTGGGAAAAAATATTGCCGGTATTGAAGGTCATACTGGGGTTGACGTTGATCGACTTCAAACTGAAATCAATCAGCTCAAAAATGATTACGATAAAAAACAGACCTTGGTCAATGTATCTGATAGCTTAATCACAGCTGAAAAAGCAGAAAAAGAGAATTTAAAGTCGCAAGTTAAAAAACTAGAAAGCGAAGTACAAACTCTTAGAGATGATTTAGGCTTTTTCCAAAAACTAACCCAAGGTGGCACCACTGAAACCATCAATATTAGAGGTCTCAATGCTGAGTTATTAGGCCCTAATCAATTACAGTGGCAAATTTTAATTATGCAGTCAGTTAAAAATGCCCCAGAATTTAATGGCCAAATTTTGATAACTATAGCGGGGACAAAAGGTGGTAAACCATGGTCTATGAACTTACCCTCTGGCTCAATTCCTGTTAGTCTTACACAATATAAACGCCTTGAAGGTGTTATTGAATTGCCTAATCAAGTTGTGGTGAGCTCCTTAACAGCTAAACTCAATTCTGGCGGCATTACAAAAACAGTGCAAACAGTAAAAATACTGTAATTTTTATTCTTATGAATCGCAATAAAAGGAAGTCCCATGTTTAGCAAAAAGAAACAACCCATCATTAAAAGTTTACTTGCCAAAGGCGCTCATATTGAGGGAAATATTCGCTTTAGTGACGGACTTCGTATTGACGGTGAAATATCAGGCGATATCAGAGCTAACTTAGAGTCATCCAGTATTTTAGTGATCTCCGAGACTGGTATTATCACTGGTGAACTTCATGCAGAACATATCATTATTAACGGTACGGTTAATGGTCCTATCTTCGCCTCTAAACTATTAGAATTGCAACCAAAAGCTAAAGTGGTTGGTGATGTTTCTTATCGTTCACTTGAATTGCATCAAGGTGCGCTAGTAACTGGTCAGTTGATCCCACAAACTGATATGAAAGAAATGATCGAGTCTAAAAAGCCCACACTGCAAATAACGTCAAAAGATAAAGACGAAGCAAAAAAATCATAAGTCGATTAAGATTGGTGTATTCGTTTTATTCACATTCTTCTTTCATTTATTGTTGTTGAATGTTTCCTACAGATGCTGATTTATGTAAAGTATTAATACAGCGTCTGTTGGTTAGAATAAACTCCACTTATTATTTTTGGGAAAAATCATGACTTCATTAGCAAGCACTGCCTCAACAACAGAATCATTAGACAGCCAAAGCCCACCAGAACCTATTGTTTTTACTGACAGTGCGGCCGCCAAAGTAGCTGATTTAATCGCTGAAGAGGGTAATCCGGATCTTAAATTAAGAGTCTTTGTACAAGGTGGTGGATGCTCTGGTTTTCAATATGGCTTTACTTTTGATGAAGTAACCAATGAAGACGATACTACCATGACCAAAAATGGTGTCTCTTTATTAATTGATGCAATGAGCTACCAGTATTTGCTTGGTGCTGAAATTGATTACAAAGAAGACTTACAAGGCGCGCAATTTGTGATTCGCAATCCTAATGCCACTACGACTTGTGGATGTGGTTCTAGTTTTAGTGTTTAATCATTAAGCGTTACGCTTTTAACATTAAAAAACCCTGCCTAGGCAGGGTTTTTTGTTATTTATGCAGGGTAACAAGCACCTAATATTCTGGGGCCTTTAGCACCTGTTGCACTTACTAAATTACCAGGCAAAGATTCACAATGTTGCTTGGCCAACCATGCAAATGCAGTCGCTTCTACTTGCATAGGAGGAAGGTTGGCAGATGAAGTGTCAAGAACTACGGTTGCCGATAATAATCTTTGTAACCTAGCCATTAAGTCTAAATTAAAAGCCCCGCCTCCACAAACTAATAACTGATCGGCTTGAAATTCTAACTGTGCAAGTGCTAAAGCAATACTTTGCGCCGTTAATTGGGCTAAGGTACTTTGTACATCTTGGGCAGAGACGGCTTCAAAACCCACTAATTTTTGGTCTAACCAATCGAGATTAAACAAGTCTCTACCGGTACTTTTGGGTGGAGCCATTTGAAAAAATGGCTCTGCTAAAAAGTGAGCTAATAGACTTTCATTGACTTGCCCTTGTGCTGCCCATTGCCCTGCTGCATCGTAGGCTAGACCTTGATGACGCAAGCACCAACCATCTAATAAAGCGTTCGCTGGCCCACAATCAAAACCTAATACAGCATCTTGAGCCGAACTAGTGGGAGCAGGCAAAAGACTGATATTAGATATACCACCCAAATTTAAAACCGCTGTATTTTGAGTAGTTGATGCAAATATCGACTGATGAAACGCTGGCACCAATGGTGCACCTTGACCTCCCGCAGCAACATCACGGGTTCGAAAATCAGCGATTACTTTTATTTGGGTGAGCTCAGCTAATAAAGCAGGGTTATTAATTTGAAGTGTGTAACCTACCCCATCAAACTCTTGAGGTCTGTGCCGAACGGTTTGCCCATGCACTCCAATGGCTTGCACTTCAGATGGAAGTAACTGCTGCAAACTTAATAATTGCTCTACCGATTGAGCATACCAATTAACCAACTGATTAGCCGCTGTAGCTGCACGATGAAGCTCGTTATGACTAGGCTGGTTGAGTGCTAATAACTCTTTTTGTAACGAAGCAGGAAAGGGAATAAAAACATGTTGTAGGACTTTTAAACCTGTAATCTGAAAATCGACTAAAACAGAATCGACACCATCCATAGAGGTGCCAGACATAATCCCAATATACCAATTAGACATGTTTTATTGTGCACTCGCCATTTGATATTGAGCCGCTAAACTAAGCTCTCTTAATAGTTTTTGAGAATAGGCTGAAAACATACCTTTTTCTGATTCTGGTAAAGGTATAGCCTCAGATTGACTCACCACCACCAATGGATCTACATGTTGACCATTGACACGGAATTCAAAATGTAAATGCGGGCCTGTTGCCCAACCCGTCATACCTACCGCACCCAATACTTCTCCCTGAGCCACAGATTGACCTTTTTTAACATTAATTTGACTTAAATGAGCATAAACAGTTTGTTTGTTATCGGCATGATTAATATAAACCACATTACCAAAACCATTTTGTACACCAGCAAACTCTACAACTCCTTTACCAACCACTCTCACTGCAGTGCCAGTAGGTGCAGCATAGTCAGTACCTAAGTGTGCTTTCCATTTTTGAAGAATAGGATGAAACCGCATAGAAAAACCACTACTAATTCGAGAAAATGCAATTGGAGATGCTAAAAATGGTTTATTCATATTTTTACCATCTGCCGTGTAATAAGCGCCTTTAACGTCAGATCCTGGTTCGCCCTCATGCTCAAACCACAGGGCTTGAATTGATTTACCGGCGCTTGCGTAGTCAGCTGCAATCACACGGCCTGAGCGCATTAAATCACCATCAGCCATAAACACTTGGTATATAACTGCAAACCGGTCGCCTTTGCGAAGTGAGCGCTGAAAGTCGATATCACCGGAGAAAATTTCTGTGAGTTGTACCGCCACTGAGTCTGGGATTTGTGCATCGTCGGTCGCTGAAAACAGCGTACTATTGATAGTAGTGGCACGGTAGCGCACATCGACCTGTAGAGGTAATTTTTGAATTTCTGATTGCCAACCGTTATTGGTCTTAAGCACTACTAAACGTTGGTAGTGCGAATCTTGACCTTCCACCCATTTAATTTCCAATTTTTGCAGTACACCAAGTCCATTGGTTTCGGATTTAATAATTCTGCCTGGCGATTTAAAAGCCATTTGTGAAAATGAATCGCTCCTTAAAAAGTCAGCCGCAAATGTATCTTGTACGGCCAAACGTTTTAAGACCGAATTAACGGTGTCATAGGCTTGAAGTTCAGTAGAATTATATAAATTTAAATTGAGTTTATTGTCGATAAGTGTTTCGGGGGAAACAATGGTAGTGGGCACAGCCTCGGTAATTTGTTGAACCGTAATTTGAGGTTCAGCTGGCAAGTTCGCGACAGCAAAAGCACCGCCTGCAGCTAACACTGAGACGCCGACAAAACCAGAGAGTAATAGTTTTTGATGGTCAAGTGCAAATGCTTTTAACTCACTTACCAATTCAAAGAAATAATTATTTTCAGATGACATAGCATTACCAAATTACAAAATGAAGGGCTAAAAGACCCTATAGCAAAATTCTTAACCGCATTCAAGGCACGGGCTTGAAGGACTTATTTTGTTGGCTTTTTACCTAAAGCAATGGCTATGGGTAAACAAAATCCACGTAACAGACCACTCCAATCCGCTTAGGGCCCGTATATCTTGGGTTTTGCTACAGAAACCTGAATTGATCAGGCTCAATGACAAAACAACAAAAATCCAATCGAACCATATATAGTGGTTACTTTTAATAAAACAAGATTTTGGGGGTAAGCATTTACGGATTGTTTATAAAAAAGCCAGCAAAGCTTATTTTTATAATCAAATGCTAAAATGTCGGTGCATACCTATATGATAAAAGCAAAAGCCTACAAATACCATCAATTTACCAGGCTTTAAGTCAATAAATATTGACTTAATATTGTTTTTCATCAGAGCAATTTATTGTAAAGCTTTTCACTTGATATCCAGATTTTAAATACGCTAATAAAACCATGATTTCTGCAAAATTACCTGTCTATCCCATCACTGACTCCGTCAAAGAGGCCATGGCCATTACCAAACGTGGTGTTGCCGAGTTAATACCTGAAGAGGATTGGCTACAAAAATTAGCAAAATCAGAAGCCACTGGAAAACCATTACGTATTAAATTAGGTCTTGACCCCACTGCACCCGATATTCATATTGGTCATACCGTTGTTTTAAACAAAATGCGCCAATTACAAAATTTGGGTCACACTGTTATTTTTTTAATTGGCGACTTCACCACCATGATTGGTGATCCATCTGGCCGCAATACTACTCGCCCTGCTCTAACCCGAGAGCAAATCGAGGCAAA
>CAZKWC010000090.1:6170-8441 GCA_964556425.1 uncultured Limnohabitans sp.
TTGGTGGGCAGGCATTTGCAACAAGAATACGGCCAAGAACCACAGTGTATTCTCACCATGCCTTTGCTCGAAGGCTTGGACGGTGTGGATAAAATGAGTAAAAGCAAAAACAACTACATTGGAATCCAAGATGAACCCAACACCATGTTCGCTAAAGTTCTCAGTATTTCTGATGACTTAATGTGGCGTTGGTATCCTTTGCTGAGCTTTCAAACCGAAGCACAAGTCAGTAGCTTGCAAGAGCAAATTCAACAAGGCATGAATCCAAAAATTGCCAAAGTTGCTCTAGCCAAAGAAATCACAGCACGTTTTCATAGCTTAGAAGCGGCGAATAAAGCAGAAGAAGACTTTAATCTACGCAGCAAAGGCGGCATACCAGACGACATTCCAAGCATGAGTTTGGCTCTACCTGCCGATCAACCTGATTACGCAATTGGTGCTCTGCTTAAAAACGTTGGCATGGCAAGTTCTAGTGGCGAAGGTAACCGACTAATTGATGGTGGTGGCGTTAAGATTGATGGCCAAACAGTGGCGGACAAAGGTTTACGCTTAGGTGTGGGCGAATATGTATTGCAAGTAGGAAAACGTAAGTTTTTAAAGCTAACGATTCAATAAGCGCTTTAGCAAAAAAAACGGGTAGTGAATTACAAAATTCAACTACCCGCTTCAACTTCACATGAAAACCTTTTTTTTATCTCACAATAATCTCAACTCGGCGATTTTTTGCCTCCGCTACTTCGTCAGCGGTAGGAACTAATAATTCACGCTCGCCACGACCAACAGGTTCGATTTTATTTTCAGAAACACCCTTATCCACCAATAACTTAGAAACTACCTTTGCTCTTTTTAAAGATAAGGCATCATTGGCTTCAGCTGCGCCATCAGTGTCAGTATGACCTATTACTAAAACCTCTGAACCCAAGCGTTGATTTACATCTTTTAAAATCTCTGGCAAATACTCAAGCGACTCGCTGGTTAAATCAGTTCCGCCTTTTTGAAAGTATAAAATAAATTTTACAGGTGCTGGAGGAGCAATTGTATAGAGTGTTTTAAACTCTTTTTTAACATCCGCCTCGGTTAATTGTTCTACTTCTAAAACTGCGTTTTTTTGGGTACTTACGGTAATACTAGCAAATGGTTTATCTATGGTTTGTTGCCTTTCACCTGCTGTAACAATTACAGCCGAAGCAGAGCCATCAGGTTGTGGCAGTAAAATAACCTGCCCAGCCCGATTAGCACAACCAAATAACAAACCTATCAAACTAAAACAGGCAAATTTAAACCCCGAATTAGCGTGCGCAGAGCGCAATGTCTTCAGAGCTATTGGGATCATCAGCGTTAACCACAAAATCGGTACCTCGCACCCCCACGCTTAGCGTAGGAGTTTTTATTTCAACTGCATTAGGATTGCGTTTGGCAATTAATCCCGTTACAGCACGCATCGTACCTTTAGTTAATGACAACAACATACTACCGGCATTGGTAGTAGAGTCAAAAGTAAAATTTTTCAGATCTAATGTACTCTTTGCGGATAACATTAAAACAGTACCGTCACGTAACACCAAACTTGCACTACCATTATTGCCACTGACTAATTTATCGCCAGCTGCTAATTCATGGCCAGATTTTGCATCTGTTTGTGTGCCACTTAACGAAATCACTTTTACTTCACCTTCAACTAATTTCATAGTCCCGATTTTTTCAGATGCCGCCACTTGCTGAGCATTTGCGAGCGGTGTTAAAAACACACTCAAGCCAACAAGTAAAGAACCTAATAAACGATTGAGTAAACGCATACCACCTCCCAATGTGCAAAGAAAACTAAGTTATTTAAAACTCAAATAGTTTGTATATTTTTGACTTTGGGGACCAAAGTTAAAATATTGATTAGATGAACTATTAAAGCCATTTTTTTTATAAAAATAAATGGAGCCTATAACTTAATCAATAATTGCCACCTTGAAAAAAAAAATTTTAGATAATTGCAACTATTACTCATTTTTTCAAAAAATCGACTAATTAAATTAATCTTGCCTCTATTTTAACGTCCCAAAAGCTATCAATTTTACAAATTTTGAGATATTTGTGATTGTTTGTAATTTATTGTTATCTAATGTTACGAAAGTGACTTTTAAAGAAGGAAAATCAAGAAATGATAGGCTTAATTCAAAGAGTCAAGCAAGCAAATGTGCTTGTTAAGCAAGATATCGTGGGTGAAATCGGGCCAGGTATTTTATTATTAGTTTGCACTCAAAAACAAGATACGCCAGC
>CAZKWC010000090.1:8541-9639 GCA_964556425.1 uncultured Limnohabitans sp.
CTCATCAACGATGGTCCTGTTACTATTCCGTTGTCATTTTAAAAAAAAGCCCTAGTGTTTAAAACTAGGGCTTTTGTAGTACTTCATAAGCTAGGTTTTATAGCTACCAGTCAAAACTTTTTAATCTATAGCTTTCACTAGTTCTTCGACAATTTTTTTCGCATCACCAAAAACCATCATGGTTTTATCCATGTAGAACAACTCGTTGTCTAATCCAGCATAACCTGCCGCCATAGAACGCTTGTTAATAATAATGGTTTTAGCTTTGTAGGCTTCTAAAATAGGCATGCCATAAATTGGACTGCCTTTAATATGTGCGGCAGGATTAACTACGTCGTTAGCACCTAAAATAATGGCCACATCGACTTGTCCAAACTCGCCGTTAATATCTTCCATTTCAAACACTTGGTCGTAAGGTACTTCTGCCTCGGCTAATAATACATTCATATGGCCAGGCATACGCCCTGCTACTGGATGAATAGCGTATTTAACAGAAATACCTTTTTCTGTGAGCTTAGCTGCCAACTCTTTAACCGCATGTTGAGCCCTTGCTACGGCCAAACCATATCCAGGCACAATGACCACTGACTCGGCATTACTTAAAACAAAGGCGGCATCATCGGCGCTACCAGATTTGACGCTTCTAGCGACACCGTCACCTGCGGCTGCAGTAGTTGCCTCGCCACCAAATCCACCCAAAATAACATTAAAGAAACTACGATTCATGGCTTTACACATGATGTAGCTTAAAATGGCACCAGAGCTTCCGACTAAGCTACCTGCAATAATCAGCATACTGTTGTTCAAACTAAAACCAATGCCAGCCGCAGCCCAACCTGAATAGCTGTTTAACATTGAAACCACCACAGGCATATCGGCGCCACCAATTGGAATAATCAATAAAACACCTAATAACAAGCCAATCAAAATAATGGCTAAGAAGCTAGTGGTAGATTGATTCAACCAAAACCCTGCACAAAATGCAATGGCAGCCACACCTAACAATAAGTTGAATGTATGCTGACCTTTAAAGTTGACGGGAGCACCTTGAAACAATCTAAACTTGTACTTACCACTTAACTTACCAAAAGCAATCAC
>CAZKWC010000091.1:0-9354 GCA_964556425.1 uncultured Limnohabitans sp.
TCTATTTTTACGGACGGCAAATTAAAAGAACATCATCAATATACCAATCCACCAGAAGTAGGTGGTGGTGCATTTGAAACTGCAATTATTGAAATTCATGGAATGGAGTTTAATATTTTGGCAGCAGGACCGTTCTTTAAATTTAATGAATCGGTTTCATTTGTGATTAATTGCAAAGACCAAGCAGAAGTGGATTATTTTTGGAACGCATTAACAAGCAACGGAGGGCAAGAAAGTGCTTGTGGTTGGTGCAAAGACAAATATGGTTTATCTTGGCAAGTGGTGCCTGTTGAATATTTTGAATTAATTAATAGCAAGGATTCTAAGGTCAGAGAAAAAGCTATGCAAAATACATTCTCTCAGACCAAAATCATTCTTTCTGAACTTAAATAGCCTTTGCAAAACTCTTAAAGGAATTCATGGCAGGGGTTCGGACCGTACATGTCGTTGGCTTTTCAACCACAATGACTATGAGTCTTAAACTCCGCCTAAAAGCCCATTCCAATCTGCACTTTGCCTGCATATATTGAGTTTTGCAAAGGTGCCTTAATAAATCTTTATGTTTAAGAAAACAATTAGGAATTGTGCTTCATGCCCTCTGCCAATAATTGTAGGTTGTACCTCATCATTTTCAAGTAACTAGCACCTGATTCGG
Source organism: uncultured Limnohabitans sp. (assembly GCA_964556425.1). Classification (GTDB taxonomy): domain Bacteria; phylum Pseudomonadota; class Gammaproteobacteria; order Burkholderiales; family Burkholderiaceae_C; genus JALQUL01. The sequence continues at coordinate 656 of CAZKWC010000091.1, forward strand.
CCTTAGAAGACAATGCATCTGAATATAAAACGGCTCCTACAGTTACACCCGCTTCTTTGCTAACTTGCTCGATTAATTTTGGGTTTTTCATATTCTCTAAAAATATTGCTTTTATTTTTTCTCGCTTGATTTGTTGAATTAATTGAGCAATCGCTTTTGCACTTGGTTCGGCTTTACTATTAACACCTTCTGCAGCCATAAAAGTGACTTGATACTGCGTACCAAAATAAGAGAAGGCATTATGCGAGGTAATAACTTTTCGCTTAGCTACCGGTATGCTTGCTAATTGGGCTGTAATGGCGCTATCTAAAGACTCCAACTCTTTGATATAAGTTTGTGCATTAGCCTTATAAAATTCTGCACTTGCTGGATCAATTTTGGACAAAGCCTGTGCAATATTACGAACGTAAGTCTTTACATTATTAGGATTTTGCCAAGCGTGCGGGTCTTGATCACCGTGCTCGTGATGATGATGACCTGCCTCTTCGTGATCCTCATCTTGATGGCCTGATTTTTTTTGTTTTGCTAAAGACTTTATTCCTTTTGAGGCGATTAATATGTCACCTTTGTATGAGGCAGATTTAGCTAACTTTACAGCCCAAGGCTCAAAATGTAGACCGTTAATTACCATTAATTGACTGGCTACTATTTTTTTAGCATCGCTAGGTTTTGGTTCAAAAGCATGAGCATCTTCATCGTAGCCGACCAACATAGTTACTGTTACTCGGTCTGCACCAACTACTTTGACTAAATCACCCAGCACACTAAAAGATGCTACAACAGGAATAGGTGATGCAGCATAAGCAAGTGTAGAAAATAAACTACTGCTTATAAAAGCGATTAGGGCAATAAATTTTAGAAAACTATTTTTCATAACTATCCTTTTAATAAAAAAACTAAGCAACTTTATGGGGGCGATTTAAAATACGCACCAACCATCCACTAGGCGATACCAATAAAGAAATGACATATAAAAATCCGGCACAAAGAATAATCGTAGGACCACTAGGCAGGTCTAGGTGATAAGACAATAACAATCCAGAAACACCTGCAAAACTTGCTTGTAAACTCGCATTGATTAATTGCATGGCAATATTTTCATGCCAAAGTCGAGCCGATACCGCTGGCAACATCATCAAACCCACCGCCATTAAAGTGCCAAGCGTCTGAAAGCCTGCGACCAAATTCACAACGACTAACACTAAAAATAATTGTTGCCACAACCAAGGCCTTCCACCACTTTTATGAGCTGTTGCTAATAAAAACAATGGATCAAATGTTTCCAAAATAAAGCCTCTATAAAAAATAGCCAAACTCAATAAACTAATACTAGATACGCCAACGACCAACAGTAATCCTTGTGCATCTACACCTAAGGCACTTCCAAATAAAATATGCAATAAATCTAACTGACTACCTTGCCTCGAAATAAGCATCACCCCTATGGCTAGGGCTAATAAATAGATGGCAGTTAAACTAGCATCTTCTTTTAATACCGTGACACGGCTTAGCCAGCCTGCAATTGCAGCAATTAACAAGCCTGCCAAAACACCACCTAAAGCCATTGCTGGCAATGACAAACCAAACAACATAAAACCTAAAGCAACCCCAGGTAATACGGCATGACTTAAAGCATCACCTAACAGACTCATTCTTCTAAGCGTTAAAAATACACCTAATGGTGCTGCGCTTATTGCCAACGCAAGAGTAGCAACTAAGGCACGACGCATGAATACAAATTGGGTAAATGGCTCAATTAAAATCTCTGATAGGCTCATGATGCACCTACCTGATCGGTATGACATATTTCGGCGTTCTCATCCCAAGCTTCTGCTAAATTACGCGCTTTTAACAAGTTGGCTTGCGTTAATACTTGCTGTGTAGGACCCCATGCAACCAATTCACGGGCCAACAACACTGTTTGATCAAAATGGGCTTTCACTTGCGAGTCATCATGGAGTACCGCCATGACTGTTTTACCTATGGCTTGCCACTCATGAATTAACTCTAATAGGGCAACTGTAGTTCGAGAATCCATGGCATTAAATGGCTCATCTAATAAAATGAGCTGAGCATCTTGCAACAGAAGACGGGCAAACAATACCCGCTGAAACTGCCCACTAGAAAGCGAACTGATAGGACGTTTCTCGAAACCCTCTAAACCCACACGGCCAATAGCCTGCTTGGCTTTCTTTTGCATCAAAGGACTCACCCCACCCAGTAATCCAAATGAACTCCAAAACCCCAATAAGACACAATCAAGAACTTGAATTGGGAATGCTTGATCAATTTCTGAATGCTGAGGTAAATATGCAATATGGGGCTTAGAGAGTTGCGTTTGAATACTTCCACCTGCAGGTCGAACAAGACCCATAATCGTTTTAAGCAAGGTGCTCTTACCGGATCCATTGGGTCCAATGACTGCAGTTAATGAACCTTTTAGTAGCTGACCACTAATATGATGCAAGGCAGGATGCTGTCTATAACTGACAGTTAGATTGCTTAGAGTTACCACCATGCCTGCCCTTCATTGGCCCAGGCGAGAGCTAACCATAAGAACACAATTGCAGGCAATACCACTAACAAACGCAAATAAGCAGGCCATGCTAATACACTTAAAGCGAGATATTCACGGAGCAAATTGAGGGGCGCTTTGCACCCTTGCGACAGCTTAGATGGGTAGGATGATGGGTGCTTGTGCTTCATTAATGGAATCAGTAAATATTAAAACGCAACTAGATTGCGATATATTGTAACGCAATCTAGTTGCGTTATTTTAAATATTGAATACAATCCCAAAAATAAACTATTAAAGAGCCAAGCGCTTCTTGGCAAATTGACAATTGGGATAAAAGCGATAAAAAATGGCAAAAAAATACCCTCATTTACCACTCTTAAGCAGTAAGTGAGGGTACTAAATTAACTGTACAGACTGGATTAGTCTGGAAAATGCTTGGTGTGCATTTCGCTGCTACGACCTAAATTAAGAGGCATAAAAATAAAATTATTAACAATAATCAAATTCTTATTTTTAAGTAGAATAAACTGAGCCTCAGTCAACTTCGCTTGAATTTTAGCTAACGATTCGATTGATATTTTTAGAAAATTATTGGATAGATCTAACAATTGGGTAATTAGTAAGGTCAGCTTTGCATCACCCCGAAAAATTGTAGCAACTTGGGTGGAGCAATTTTTATTACAAAAATATCAACTTAAAACTTTGAATTCCAAGGATTGATAACGCTAAGCCCTGCAGCAATAAACGGGCTAGTATCACGAGTCGCTACTAAAAAACCGTTGGCAAGGGCTATGGCAGCAATAAAGGCATCAGCCGTAGCAATGGCTAAACCATCTGTACGTGACTTTGCCATTAAATCGGCATAAGTCTTGGTACAAGCCATATCAAAAAACAATACTCTATTGGTAAACATCGGTAGCAAACGCTTTTCTAAATTTTCATTGAGAGCGACTTTGCGCTTTCCCGATGGCATGAGTGCAACACCTGCGCGCAACTCAGCTACCGTAATTGCCGACAGGTAAAGTGTTTCTAGCGCTTGTTCGTCAATCCACTCTATAACTCTGTTGCTGGGCTCTTGGCGCAAGGTCTCTGAAATAACATTGGTATCTAGCAAAATCATTCTAAGCTCTGTACACGGGCAGGAGATTTGATGCGCACACTATCAAACAAAGCATGTTCTTCATTGCTAAGGCCGTCAAACTCACGAGCAAAAGAAGCTAGGTAAGAACCCAATTTCACGCGCCCCTCGGGTCTTACTGCCCGCTCTAGGATGAGGCGAATCTCTGCCTCTGTGCTACGCCCATGCTGAGCTGCTTGAATTCGAATGGCCCGATGTACCTCATCGGGTAAATTTCTAACATTTAAATTCGCCATTTGATATATCTTTTATTAGTTGATATCTATGCACTCATTATACAAGAATGATATCAAATAGAACAACTATTTAAATAGATAGCACTACCCACTTTATAAAGTGCAAAAATATTGCTTAAGCATAGTTTTTTTTAAAACTCATCCTTCATAATTGTTTTAGCTTTTAGTAATAACAATAGTAACAACTGGCCTTATTGGGCCAGCATTTCCAGCATCTGATCTAAGGCCACATGCCAGCCCTGTGGAAATCCCATTTTGGCATGATCTTCACAGGTGGCGCTATCGGCATGCAAGACACGGGCGGTTATACGTGTTTCAGTCTCGCTGACCGCTTGAAGTTCTATTGCGCAAGTGCACCATGGCTGAACAGCAGGGGCATAACCTGGTTGCAAGGCATTGGTCCAAATTAAGCGTTGCTGCGGCTCTATTACTAGGTAGCAACTAACGAGTTCATGGCTTTCATTATTGGGCCCTTGCATTAAAGTGCGAAAAACACCCCCTGGGCGTAAATCAATTTCGCATTCGCTTACCTGCCATGGCTTGGGGCAATACCAAGGCATGAGTTGCTCACGCACGGTCCAAGCACTCCACACTTTAGCGACTGGGGCTGGTAATACTCGGGTAAAAGATAACTCATGCTGAGGATGCTTTAAATAAGCTTCGAGTTTTTGCATGGTAGATTCATGACCTGGCACGGCATATGTGGCCTTGGCGTCTCGTTCTTGCTGACTAGGAAGACGCATAGTGGTCTCTAGTCTTGTGCCATCAGCCTCTGCTTTAAAGGTGGTGGTTACATGAAACATGATTTCATTAAAATCACCGTGCGACCAGACAAGTTTTTCTTCGTGTTCGACTGCTTGGTAGTGAATTAAATTAGGGTAGTTGGTAGGCGCTCCACCAAAGGGGTCGTTGGGATCATCACTGACTCCTGGACCATGCATCATAAATTTCCAACGACCACCAGGGCGCACATCCATTTCATGAGTGGTAATCGTAAAACCCTCTGGCCCCCACCACCGCTCTAACTGCCCTTGCTCGGTATGAGCACGCCATACATGAGTAAGAGGCGCTGCAATAAAACGTGAGAAATGCATTTCTGTGGGGGAAGGAAAAGTAACGATATCGCTCATGAGGTAATCCTGGTTTGGGGCAATCTTTTCTTCTAGTAACAAGCCATTTTTGCGCAGATAGATGGCTAATAAACTTCATCATCTTGACGTATAGTTTATAACATTTTGAATACTTGGCTGACTTATTAGACCCCTACCAAAACACAAAAGGCCAGCATTCAGCTGGCCTTTCTTACTTTTTTTTAACGAATTCTCTTAATGCGCATCGGCCTGCTTGGCTGCTGCAATTGCATCTCGGTTATCAGCGTTGGCGCCATTAAAGAACAGGTTAAGTAGCACAGCACTTAGCGAGGCCAACAAAATACCTGACTCTATTAATGGATGCAAGCCATGTGGGAACCATTGCATATAGCGCGGTGCAATTAATGGAATCATGCCAATACCAATAGATACCGCCACAATAAAAAGGTTGTTGCGGTTGCGTTGGTAATCTACCGAACTCAAGATACGAATACCAGTAGCGGCTACCATACCAAACATGACAAGACCAGCGCCACCTAGTACAAAGGTGGGCAATGATTCAACTAGAGCCGCCATCTTGGGCAACAAGCCCAGCAACAGTAAGATGGCACCAGCCGCCACGCAGACAAAACGGCTCTTAATGCCAGTCACACCTACAAGGCCCACATTTTGCGAGAAGCTTGTGTAGGGAAAGGTGTTAAAAATGCCGCCAATAAGTGTGCCCAAGCCGTCCACCCTCAAGCCGGCAGACAACTGTTTTTGATCAATCTTTTTACCCGTTAAATCAGAGAGCGCCAAAAACATGCCGGTCGATTCAATCATCACTACAATCATCACCAAAGACATGGTCAAGATGAGTATGGGATCAAATACAGGAGTGGCGATTTCAAATGGCAAGACTAAATCAAACCAATTGGCATTGGCCACCTTGTCAAAATTCATATAACCCATTGCAGTGGCAATTACAGCAGCCACTACGATGCCTAATAACACCGAAATATTAGCGATAAAACCACGAGCATATTTGGCAATCAACATAATCGAGACCAAAGATATTGCTGCAATAGCGATGTGTGGCAACTGAGCATATTTAGGGTTGGGCACTGTACCCACTAATGTAAGGCCAGGTGGTATAGCGGGCACAGATGCCACAGCAGCAGCACTGGCATTCGCAATTGGCTGCACGGCTGCGCCAGCCATGCTCTTGATAGTGGCTAGCCACTGTGCATGCTCGGGGTTCACAATTTGTGGTGCGGTAGGACCTGCTGGCACACCAAAAATCCAGTTAATGCCAACACGCATTAAGCTAATACCAATGACCGCAATAATAGTGCCGGTTACCACCGGTGGAAAAAAGCGAAGCATGCGACTGATTACTGGCGCCAGCAACATCGAGATGACCCCAGCACCAATAATGGCACCAAAAATTAGGCCAGCTCCTTCTACGCCAGGTTTAGCATTAGCCATAGCGACCATAGGAGCCACTGCCGCAAAAGTGACGCCCATCATGACGGGCAATTTAATACCCAACCATTGGGTGGCACCAAACGCTTGAATAAGAGTGACTAGGCCACAGCAGAATAAATCGGCCTGTATCAGCATAGTGACCTGCTCGGGACTTAGCTTGAGGGCTCGACCAATAATTAAGGGCACAGCTACAGCCCCTGCATACATTACCAGCACATGTTGCAGCCCCAGCGCGGTGAGCTTGCCAGCTGGCAGTCGCTCGTCTACTGGGTGAACAGTTGAAACATTCATCGTCATCTCCTGGTTGGTTAGATTTTCAAAATTCAGGCATTGCTACTATTTGTGCACACAAGTGTATACACTTCATTCCAAAACAAACCGAGGATTAACCCTGAGCCAAGCCCTGCCATGCTTGCAACTTAGGCTGGGCTTGTTTTTTGGGGTAGTTCTTAGTCGCCTAAGACTACGCCCTCTCGCCTTGGGTCTGCACCGCCAAACCAGCCTAATTGGCTAGCAGGCTGGATATTTAAATCGGCACGACCAATGGCTTGCAGGCCGCTGACCATAACGCTTTCACGTACATCGTGCCCATACGACTTGAGTTTTTCTATTGTTGTTACTGGAAAACGTTTTTCTTCTAACAGGGTGGGAGCACCCAAAGCTGCAAAATTTGGGAGATTGATGGCTTGCTGGGCGTTTTGCCTCCAATTGAGCATTCCATAAAGTGTTTTGGCAGTGAAGTGAATAATAAGTGCACCCCCAGGACTGCCGCCAGTAAGCACTACTTGACCTGTGGCTTTGTCAAAAACCAAGGTGGGGCTCATAGAACTGCGAGGCCGTTTATTGGGCTGAACTCGGTTAGCAGTGAGTTGGCCTGTTGCATCTTTGGGGTTGAAATTAAAGTCAGTTAGTTCGTTATTTAACAAAAAGCCGCCAGGGGCTTTAGGGTCTAGCGGATTGACCATTTGGCGAGAACCAAATGCCGCCTCAATTGTGGTGGTCATAGACAAGGCGTTTCCGTATCCATCCACAATACTGATGTGACTGGTGCCATATTCTGGCTGTTCGGACGCTGGGCCAAAAGCTTGTTGAATGCCCAAGGGGTTGCCCGGTTTGGCTAAGCCTTTCATACTGGTGTTGCCAATTAACCTGGCACGCTCGGAGAGGTAAACAGGATCGAGCAAACTATTCCATGCCCCACCCAACTTACCATCAGGTGCCGGTACAAAGTCTGGGTCACCTAAATACTGAGCACGATCGGCAAAAGCGAGCCGACTCGATTCGGTGTAAAGATGCAACCAGTCGGCAGTGGGTAAACCTTGAGTGTCTAAGTTAAAGCTAGCAGCAGGGGTGTGCGATAACTGCCCTAGAATTTGCCCCACTGCTATCATGCCAGAAGAAGGGGGTGGCATACCACAAATGGCGTAAATCTTGCCGGTGCTGGCGCTGTAATCCAGACAAATGGGCGGGCGTTCTTTCGCTTGATATTGTGCCAAATCCTGCATACTTAAAGTGCCTGGATTGCTGGAATGACTTTGCACTTTGCCCACTATTGCCTGTGCAATTGGCCCTTGATGCAGGGCGGTACTACCTTGGATGGCTAGTTGTTTGAGGACCTCTGCATAAGCAGGGTTGCGTAGCAAATAACCCACTGGCAGGGCCTGACCATTAGGCAAATAAAAATAAGCCTTAGCTACAGGGTCTTTTTTGAGATGCAAATCGGCTGCAATCAAGGCATGCAAACGAGGACTGACGCTAAAGCCCTCGTTGGCCAACATAATAGCGGGCTGAAACAAGCTTGCCCAAGGTAATTTGCCATGTTGACGGTGCGCCATTTCTAGCATACGCAGCGTGCCAGGCACACCCACCGAACGACCGCCCACCACCGCATCATCAAAACCCATGGGTTTGCCGTCTTTCATGAATAGGTTTTCGGTGACTGCTGACGGGGCAGTTTCACGCCCATCATAGGCCTGAATTTTTTGTCCATTGTGATGCAGCAAAAAAGCCCCGCCGCCAATGCCACTTGATTGAGGCTCTACCAAACCAAGGACTAATTGCACAGCTATCGCAGCATCGACTGCACTACCCCCTGCTTTAAGGACTTGGTAACCGGCATCGGTGGCTAAAGGGTTGGCGGCTGCCACTGCAAAATTGCGTGTAGCCCAGCCTGGTTTAGCTGTAATACCAGAGGCGGCTTCGGGCTGATCTTTTTGTGTAAATGACTGGTTAAAGGGCTGGTAGGTAAA
>CAZKWC010000092.1:0-2109 GCA_964556425.1 uncultured Limnohabitans sp.
TTTTTTGGTACAGCGCCCTCAGCTAAAGATGCTGTCAGAAAATGGGCTTTGCTTAATCACATAGACCTAAAATAAAGGATGGCTTAGCTTGTGAGTGCCCCAACACTTAATCGGTGTTGATGGGCTTGTTCACTAATCGCTAATAATTCGCTTTCATTCAGCCGATTTAAATTTTTAAGTTGCATTAGCATGCGTGGGTTTTTGGCTAATACATCAGCATGCTTTGCTAAATAATCCCAATACATGGTGGTAAATGGGCAGGCGGTGTTACCAGTAGAAATAGCAGGGTTGTAGCGACAATTTTTGCAGTGGTTGCTCATTCGATCTATGTATTTGCCGCTCGCAATATACGGTTTGCTGGCCATTAAACCAGCATCGGCAAATTGGCTCATACCCAAGGTGTTGGGTAACTCGACCCATTCCACTGCATCTACATAAACGGCTAAATACCATTTATGCACTTGTTTGGGTTTTACACCTAACAACAAAGTATACAAGCCAGTGACCATGAGTCTTTGAATATGATGCGCATAACCAGTGTTGAGGGTGAGTTCAATCGCATCTCGCAGACAAGCCATATCGGTTTTTGCAGTCCAAAAAAACTCAGGTAAATTGGCTTGAGCATTCATTTCATTAAGCTCTAAATACTCGGGCATTTGAGTCCAATAAATGCCTCTTACATATTCTCGCCAACCTAAAATTTGCCTAATAAAACCTTCTACCGCCTCTATAGGCGCCAAGCCCTTATGGTAGGCTTGTTCGGCAGCCGCTACTACCTCTGTGGCTTGTAATAGTTTTATATTTAATGCACAGGCAAGATGAGAATGATAAAGCCAGACTTCACCTTGCCACATCGCGTCTTGGTATTGACCAAAGTGGGCTAGTCTTTGTTGAATAAATGTATCTAAAGCGATTAAGGCTTGGCTACGTGTGACTGGCCAAGAAAATTGATTAATATTGCCTGGATGCTGGGCTAATTTATTTTCGACTAATTGTATAATTTCTAAAGTGATGGAGTCGGGTGCAAAACGACTAGGTGCAGGTATTACGCCAGGGCCTTGTTTGCCAAAACTTGAGCGGTTTTCAGAGTCAAAATTCCATTTCCCGCCTATTGGTTTTTTTCCATCCATTAAGACACCCGTTTTTTGTCTTAATTCACGATAAAAATACTCTAGTCTGATTTGTTTTCTACCCTGTATATGCTGCTTAAAATCTCTAACGGTACTAAAAAAACTGGCATCGTCTAGTATTTCAAGTGGTATTTGAAATTGGTGGGCCACTGCTCGCAGGTTTTGTAATACACGAAAATCGCCTGGTGCTGTCATACGCAAGCTTTTTGGCTGGTAGGCTTGAATAGCTTTTTCTAATTCACCTGCCAAACTACCAGAGTTGTTATCATCATCAAGTTGACTGTAAATAACGGGCCACCCTTTATTTTTTAGCTGCGTAGCAAAATGTCGCATAGCGCTTAAAAAAAACGTTGTACGCTGTTTAGAAGACATTACATGAGTAGATTCTTCTAATACTTCTGCCATCCAAATTTTATCTTGTGTAGGATCAAAATGGTTCAAAACAGTGGCAAACTCATCTAATTGATCACCCAATATGATAATTAAATTTCGAGTGGTATGGGACATATAAAGCCTTAAAAATCAAATCCAAGCTGTTGTTTAACTAATTCTGAATTTTGTATTTCAGTCGATTTTTTATGTTTGGTTTTATTCAAGTTTTTTCTTGATGCATGCTTTTCAACTATTGCCAATTTTCCCGCTTTTACTTCAGGGTCTTGCCTTCTGCCATGCAGCATTTGTTTAGACTGCCGGGTTGCAATAGCCAAATCGACCACAGGTAAAGGAATTGATTTGCCTATTTCTAGCCCGTATTGGGCTTGCAAATCATGGGGCATTAGCCAAGGTTCAAACAAAAAAGTGTCAGGCACACGGCGCATATAAGGCAACCACCTTCTCACAAATTTTCCATGGGGGTCTTGGTCTTGTGCTTGTTTAATTGGGTTGTAAACTCGGGTGGTATTAATACCAGTAGTGCCAGACTGCATTTGCATTTGGCTCCAGTGAATGCCAGGCTCATAGTCTAAAAATTGTGTGGCCA
>CAZKWC010000092.1:2209-7542 GCA_964556425.1 uncultured Limnohabitans sp.
TGCCAATATAAACGGCTTTGAAACCCAACTAATCCTGCCAAATGTCGATTGGCTTGAGGCGGTAGCAGGGCCATTTGTTGCCGAGTTTGTTGCACTACTTCACGCATACTAATGCAGCCCCAGGCCAAATAAGCCGATAGCCTAGAGCATTTATCGGGTGCAGTTAATGGAGAGGAAATCCCACCTCTGTAGCCAATACTTCTAGCGCTTAAAAAACTACGCAGAGTTGTGATAGCTTGCGATCTGCCACCCTTTTGCCTATGGCTAGGGTTATGCTTTAAATGTGCGGGTGCAATAAAATTGTCAAAACTAAAATAATGGGCCTTATGGCTAGGATAAAAATGCAAGGCCTTGATATTTTGCAATGGTAAAGCCATAAAACTCTCCCAAGTGGTATGCCAAAGGTTGCGGTTTTTCAAGCCTCGTATGACTCCAAACTGAGGGTACTCCTGCCACTTTACCTGATGTAATTTGCACCATGCTTGAACTTTTAAATCTCGTGCATAACTAAAGTCATTACCCGTTTCTTGATGTGAAGCCATTTGATTAAATGGCGCTTCATGCCAAATCTTAGCAAGCACCTCGCTTATCTCACCCTGATGTATTTCTAGCCCGCCACCAAAGCTGGCTAAGGCTTTATGGAGCTCATGCAGCGATTCCTTTACAAACTCAAAATGTTGTAATGCAGCATCTGCTTGTAGCCACACTTCTGGTTCTATAACGTAAATACAGCGAACAGGCCCACGCCTAGCGGCATTGGCTAAAGCAGCATGATCTTGCCAACGCAAGTCTCGTTTAAACCAAACTAATTGGTAACTCATGAGCTGTATTGGAGCAGAATGAAAATGCACAAAATTATGGAGCCCCTTTAAGAACTTGTTAACCCACTAACTTGATGACTTAGATTTATTCATTCGGCAGGCATCTGAACAATACAAAACCTGATCCCAGTTTTTTGCCCAAGATTTACGCCAAGTCATGTCCCTGCCGCATACTTTGCATGGTTTGCTAGGCAAGTGTTGTTTATTACCTTTAAAGCCTTTTTGAACTGTGGAATTTGCCATTATTCCAACGAGCTAGAGTTGTTAAGAGCACAAGATTGCAAATGGGCCAGGCTTACCATTTCAAGTGCTTTTATATGCGTACACTCGAGTACCACTAAAGGGGCAACTCCTGCATCAAAAGCTTGTTTCCAGCGCATAGCACATAAGCACCAACGGTCGCCTGGTTTTAAACCTGCAAAACGGTATTGTGGCCGTGGGGTAATTAAATCGTTGCCGCAAGCCAAGGAATAATCTAAAAAGGCTTGCGTCATTTTGGCACACACCACATGACTACCTTGGTCATTTTCATCGGTGTTACAACAACCATCTCTAAAATAGCCAGTGAGTGGATCATAAGAGCAGGGCATTAAAGCCGATCCCAATACATTTTGAGCTTCTAGATTCATGTTTTTTTCTAAGGGTTAAATAAAACAAGTGCAATTAAAAAAATGAAATAGTTGTCAGACTTTCATTTATTACCAATTACCAATTACCATTACTTGCATTCAATTATCATTATTCTGGTTTTGCAATAACTTGATGAGAAACTACTTTCCCGTTGATATCTAGCTTAACTAATACTAAATCAGCTGAGTCAACATTCTGACCTGTAAGAGCAAAAATATTGACATGATGGGTAACGAAAATTAAGGCGTTTTTTTGTTTGGTTTTAATTTTTTCAGCCATTAATTTTTCTAACTCTAATTTAGTTTGTTGCTCTTTATGCATTTCATTAAAGAAAGAAGATAAAGCAGAGTGAGTTTGTACTTTTGAAAAGTTTAACAATAGAGCGGTTTCTAGACAACGACACCAAGGGCTGGAATAGACTTGGGCCTGCGTTACACCTTGGTTTTTTAACCAATTACCAATATTTGAAGCTTGTAGTCGACCTTGTGAATTTAAATTGCGCTGAGTCTGGCAGTCGCTTAATTGAAATTGTTGTGGGTCACCCACTCCAGGAGCATAGGCATGCCTCATTAATAAAAGGTAATGAGGCGCTTGTAATTTATCGGATAACTCTGATGCCAGTGTAGGCACAAACAACAACAGACTTAAAAGTCCAAAGCACGCTTTTAAAAACAGCATTTTTAAAACTTTCAATCGAATAAAAAATCAATTTTAAATTGAAAAGCTTTTGCATGTATTCGTGTGGTTAATATAATATAAAGTTGAATAACTTGCCATTTACCATAGTTTTGGGTTAAAAAGAGGCCGTAATGCATTACTCTTAGAGAATGAAATTACACTGTGCTTATAAGTAGTTAATGTGTAAGCAGGCACGCACGTATGTGGGTAAGAAAAAACACATCATAAAGTTTTTAAGTTTGAGTAATTCCTTATTACTAGGCTGTACAGCAACTATGGTTTGTAAAATAGTGCTTTGATTCTTATTTTTGTAGGCCAATATGGAAAGCAATCCATGATTACGATAAGTTCTGATTATTTTGAAAAGGGTTGCGGCCGTTGTGATCGTTTTGCAACCGCAGATTGTTCAGTTCAACAATGGAAGTTAGGACTACAACAATTACAAAAAATTTGTTTAGATATTGGCCTTACCGAGCAAGTTAAATGGGGTCATCCTTGTTATACCTATAGGGATAGAAACATTGCCATACTAGGTGCTTTTAGAAAAGATTTTAGATTAAGTTTTTTTAATTCAGCTTTATTAAAAGACACAAACAAATTATTAATCAAACAAGGTCCTAACACACAACATCCCGATTGTTTTAAGTTTAGCCACCATCAGCAAATTGAAACTTTAGCTCCTACCATAAAAGCTTATTTGTTAGAAGCAATTGCTTATGCCGAACAAGGGCTGTTGCCGGTTAAAGAAAAGGGTATTCTAGAATTACCACAAGAGTTATTAGACTTTATGAATCTAGACGAAGAATTGGCTGAGGCATTTAACAAACTAAGCCCTGGAAGACAAAAAAGTTATGTACTTCAAATTAATTCTGCTAAACAACTAGCCACAAAAATTGCCAGAATTAAAAAATTTCGGCCCGCTATTTTGGCTGGTAAAGGCGCTAACGAATTGTAAAAATTAGCATCCATAATAATTCAAATTGAATTAGTTCTGGATTTATGGGGAGGCACTTTAAGAACTTAGTCTAAAGGCATTAGGAGTTTTTCCGGTCCAGTTTCTAAAAGCTCTTATAAATGAGTTGCTTTCTTGAAAGCCCAAGAGCCAAGAAATTTCTCCAGTAGAAATACTAGAGTGGCTTAAATAGTGTTGTGCCAGCTCGCTTCTGACTTGGTTTAAAACCTCTTGAAAACTCACATTTTCTTCGCTTAAATAACGTTGCAAAGTTCTTTTACTAAGGGCTAAGCGTTGTGCCACTATTTCAATTGAGCTCATACCAGCAGGCAATGTTTCTAATAATACGCCTCTTACTCTTTCCGTCATACTGGCGTCATCATCTAACACCGATAATCTTTTTTGAAGGTGGGGTTCAAAAACTTGCCACATACCAGAATTATGCGTAAAAAACGGACGAATTGCATCGCTTGAAGAAAATGCAATTTCAATTTGATTAGAGCTAGTTAATGAACAACCAAAATACAAATCATAGTGATTTTTATTGGTGGGTAATTGTTTGCAACTAGCCTGCATAGGTATTATGTTATGCCTAGTTGCAATTCTTGATAATTGAGTAAAAAACACCAACTCTGCAAGCGCCAAGCTTTTAGGAATTTGTTGTTCGCGACCATAACAATTTAATCGCACCGTTGTTTTGAATTGGCTTACTTCTACATCCATCAATAAAGGCCCAATCAAACGCTTGTATTGAGCAATGCGTTGCAGCGCCGAATTTAAATTAGGACTACATAAACAAGCAAATAACACTGGGTCAAAAGCCTCTACTGAAATGACTTGTCCTAGCTTTAGAGCCACTTCCTCGTTACCTGCAATTTGTTCTAAGCTACGCCAAAAGTTAAAATATTCATGACTTGAAATAGAGGCGTCTGGCCTACTAAATAGGTCGGCAGGCAATTGAGCTAAACGCAGCACTTCATCTGGGTTGTAGCCCATATCTACAATTAAAAGTTTCCAGCTCAATTGCACACAAAAACGTGTTGCTTGTTTCAAAATATGAACTCCAAATTACACTGCGTCTAGAAGCTATAAGCTAAAAGCACTTCAATTTTTTAGATGCAAGTTTTTGTAGTATCAAATAAAAAAACACGTAATACTACAAAGCCCATACACTCTTATTTCACTTGACTCATAATCACTTTATCAAAAATTTTATCTCCTAAATAGTGGCGAATAAATATGAGTGGTTTTGCCATTTTACCCACTACATATCGGGTCTTAGATCTTTTACTAATCACTGCTTTTACAATCACTTCTGCTACTTCAGAGGTCGGAGAGCTATCTCCTTTTTTACCATAGGATTGGCTCATTGTTGATGCTAAACCATGGGCAAGTGCTTTATAAGGCCCATTGCCAGACCTTTGCAGCATAGGGCCCAACATTACGTTGCTCCATTCGGTTGCAATCGCACCGGGCTCAATAATAATCACTTTTATACCAAAGGAGGCTAGTTCAATTCTTAAGCAATCACTCCAACCTTCTAAAGCATGTTTAGTCGCATGATACCAAGAACCTAATGGGGTATACATTTTTCCACCCATTGAAGAAATATTCACAATAGTTCCTGCCCCTTTTTGGCGCATATAAGGCAATGCCAATTGTGTGAGTCTAGCCAAGCCAAATAAATTCACCTCGAATTGATATCTAGCATCTGCAATAGTCGACTCCTCCATAGAGCCGTACATACCAAAACCCGCATTGTTAATTAACACATCAATGCCACCATGGGCTGACTCTACTTTTTGAATGGCCGCCACAATTTGTTCTTCCTTGCTAATATCCATTTGAATTGCAATGGCACCCCGCTCTTGAAGGTCTGTCATAAGCTCAAGCCTTCTTGCTGCCACATACACAATTAAACCTTTGTCTAATAAGCGTAGTGCAGTTTCTTTACCCATACCCGATGAGGCACCGGTTACAAAAGCTACTTGTGTTAATGCTGTGTTCATTTCTATTCCATTTAAATTGAGTTAATAATGAAGCAATGGTAGGTTTTATTAATTAAAATCCGTCATCACATCGTGCCAATTCATATTCCAAAGATGACACAACAAGCACATTCACTTGCAATTTCAATATCTACTAGTTTGACAATCAGCTTATGATGTATTGAAAGATTTAGATATAAACATCTTATTCATAAAATCCCATGAAAAAAATTACCCACTTGCGTTTTTATCGTTTGTTTTTAT
>CAZKWC010000092.1:7642-8986 GCA_964556425.1 uncultured Limnohabitans sp.
GTTTTTATCGTTTGTTTTTATTCAGTTTAATCATTGTCAGTCTTGCTGCCTGTGCATCTATGCCAGGCGTGACTACTGCAGCATTTAATAATAGGCAGGTGGAATATGTCTTAGTTGGACAAGGAAAACCTGCTGTTGTTTTTGAAAACGGCCTAGGTGGCCAATTGCATTGGTGGTCTCAAGTGTTGCCAGCAGTAGCGCTACAAACTACTGCTTTTGCTTATAACAGACCTGGTACAGGTAATAGCCAAGAAGTTATTACACCGCGTACTGGAGATCAAATCATTGAAGAGTTGCGCAGCCAATTATTGGCACTTCATCTTCAGCCACCTTATGTGTTGGTAGGGCACTCATTGGGTGGTTTGTATATGCAGCTTTATGCTAGGCGTTATCCGCAAGAAGTGGCAGGCTTGATCTTGGTGGACTCCACTCATCCAGAGCAATTTAAAGGAGCTGGAGCACCAGAAAATTGGCCCAAGGTAGTCCAAGTTATGCTCAATGCAACTATTAACTCTTCAGCTCAAAAAGAGTTCAATGAAATTAATTCAACTGGTCAAGCCATGCTGGCACTACCACCCTTTAAAAGTAGCAATACCATTGTATTAAGTGCAAAAAAGCCCATGAGTGAAACCTCGGTATTAGCCCAGGACTCGAACCAAAAACGAGTAGATATTCTACGATTACACCCTGGTGCCAAACAAGTGTGGGTAGAGAGTGGCCATGCCATACCACTAGAAAAACCAGCAGCCATTATTAATGCAATTTCGGAGATTTTAAATGCAACAAAATAAGAAAATTTTAAAAATTAATTAACGGCGTAATTTGTCGCTAAAAAATCAATTAAATAACACTTTTTTACTTACATAAAATTTCTATTATTTTTAATTTTCACAAAAAGGAACTTTTATGGCTATTTCACTTACTTCTGCTGAATCTGCAATTATTGGCCTTGCCAATTTTAATCCCATGAGTGCTGCAATTGCAAAATTGTATGATTCTGGAAAAAATCTAAATGAGTATATGAATCAGCATATATTGGCACTTCAACAATCAGAAAATACTACTATTGCTACGACTGGGCAAATATTAGATGCTGCTAAATTGGGTTTTGGCCTAGGATACCTCTCATCGGTTGCTCTTATTGCGGTAGGACAGTTACTTTTGGGTAATAACCTATTGGAAACAGGTTTAAGTACAACTGTAGGAAACTCATTGTTGGTTTTTAATCCTGTCGCAATGACTTGTGGTGCAATAGGTGCAATTGTTTATGGTTGGTCCGCACTTTCTACAAAAGAGCAAGATGCAATTTTGCAGCAAATTCAAGATGGTTTAGAAATTGGTGTA
>CAZKWC010000093.1:0-8948 GCA_964556425.1 uncultured Limnohabitans sp.
TTTTTAACCCAGCATTAATTCTAAATTTTGCACTGCCGCACCGCTGGCACCCTTGCCTAAATTATCGAGCCGAGCAATCACTACTGCATGGCCAAACTCATCACTACCATACACTCTTAACTCTAACTTGTTGGTGTTCTTTAGTGCTACCGCATCTAGTTTGCCGTTTTCTGTAGCAGACTCTACCGTCACCCATTGGCTGCCAGCATAGTGCGCACGCAGGGCTTGCTCTAGGTCTGCTACCTTTACTTGGGTGGGCAACAAATCTAAATGAATCGGCAATTGCACCAGCATACCTTGGTCAAAGTTGGCCACAGCAGGAATAAACAAAGGCCTACGAGTCAAACCGGTATTAGCTAATATTTCAGGGATGTGTTTATGATTAAGACCTAGGGCATAGGTTTCATAGGCAGGAGCTTGACCTTTTTCATAGGCTTCCATCATGACCCGGCCACCGCCTGAATAACCGCTAATAGAGGGCAAACTCGCCGCAAAATCTTGGGGTAGCAGGCCAGCATCAATTAAAGGACGCAAAATAGCAATCGCACCCGTCGCATAACAGCCAGGGTTAGACACTCTGTCAGCGGCCTTTACTGCTTCAAGTTGTGAAGCACTTAACTCAGGAAAACCGTAAACCCATCCTGGTGCAATTCGGTGTGCAGTGGACGCATCAATGATTTTGGGCTTTTTGCCAGGCAAAGCATCTATCATTGCCACTGATTCTTTAGCAGCATCATCATGCAAACACAGAATAACTATATCCGCATTTTGCATGATTAATTTTTTTGCTTCTGGGTCTTTTCGCTTGTCAGGATCAATACTGAGCAAGTTTATGCCAATTTTACCCGCTAAACGCTCCCGAATTTGCAATCCTGTCGTTCCTGCTTCACCATCAATAAATATATTTGCCATGACTTATATAATAAATAATTAAGAATTTTATGCCTATCGTAAGACTGATTTAAGTTTGTTGCAATGCATCATGATAGAGTATCAGATGTTTTTTGGTGCTACCTTAATTTACAATCATTTGGTTATTGTAATCAACGTAGTCAGAATCACTCCCAACAGAAGAAGAGGGTCCATGAAAATTCACGAGTACCAAGGCAAGGAAATCTTGCGTCAATTTGGTGTAACTGTTCCACGCGGCATTCCTGCGTTCACAGTACAAGAGGCTGTTGAAGCAGCGCAAAAACTAGGCGGTCCAGTTTGGGTTGTAAAAGCTCAAATTCACGCTGGTGGTCGCGGCAAAGGCGGTGGCGTTAAGTTAGGTCGCTCAATTGACGAAGTGCAAGCTTTGGCAAACGAGATTTTGGGTATGCAACTTATTACCCATCAAACTGGCCCTGAAGGCCAAAAAGTACGTCGTCTTTTAATTGAAGAAGGCGCCGACATCAAACACGAATATTACGTGTCTGTTGTAACTGACCGTGCAACACAACATATTGCTGTCATCGCTTCTAGCGAAGGCGGTATGGATATTGAAGAAGTGGCTCATTCCACTCCTGAAAAAATCCTCACTACATTTGTTGATCCACTCGTTGGTTTCACCGAAGAACAAGCCTCTACATTGGCTCGTGGCATTGGTATCCCAGAAGGTTCATTGGCTCAAGCAACTGATACTTTGCAAAAACTCTACAAATGCTATATGGACACTGATGCCAGCTTGGTTGAAGTTAATCCACTCATTTTAGAAGGCAATGGCAATATCAAAGCTTTAGACGCTAAGTTCAACTTTGACTCTAACGCTTTATTCCGTCATCCAGAAATCGTAGCTTACCGCGATTTAGACGAAGAAGATCCAGCTGAAGTAGAAGCCTCTAAGTTTGACCTCGCTTATATTAGCCTTGATGGCAATATCGGTTGTTTGGTAAACGGTGCTGGTTTGGCAATGGCTACCATGGACACCATTAAGTTGTTTGGCGCTGAGCCAGCTAACTTCTTGGACGTAGGCGGTGGTGCAACTCCAGAAAAAGTAACTGAAGCGTTCAAAATCATGTTGAAAAATCCAAAAGTCAAAGCGATTTTGGTCAACATTTTTGGCGGTATTATGAAGTGTGACACTATCGCTACTGGCGTTATCACAGCTTGTAAAGCAACCAATTTGAATGTGCCTTTAGTGGTTCGCATGAAAGGTACCAACGAAGAACTCGGCAAGAAAATGCTTGCTGAATCTGGTTTACCCATTATTAGCGCTGACACTATGGCCGAAGCTGCCGAAAAAGTAGTGGCCGCAACTCGTGCCGCAGCTTAAGCCAATATTGGTTTAAGTTGATAGGCTAGTCAAGCAAAGAATAGAACAGGATAGTGTCATGAGTATTTTGATCAATAAAGACACCAAAGTAATTACCCAAGGTATTACTGGTAAAACAGGTCAATTTCACACTGAAAAATGCCAAGAATACGCAAATGGCAAAAACTGCTTTGTAGCAGGTGTGAACCCGAAAAAGGCTGGCGAGTCTATTTTTAATATTCCAATTTACGCTTCTGTTAAAGAAGCAGCTCAAAATACAGGCGCTACCGTGTCTGTTATTTATGTACCACCAGCAGGTGCTGCAGCAGCTATTTTGGAAGCGGTTGATGCCGATTTAGATTTGGCTATTTGTATTACTGAAGGCATTCCAGTGCGTGATATGCTTGAAGTACGCAACCGTATGAAGGCAAAAGAAGCCGCTGGTGGCAAGAAAACCTTGTTACTTGGCCCTAACTGCCCAGGTTTAATTACACCTGACGAAATCAAAATCGGTATTATGCCTGGCCATATCCACCGTAAAGGTCGTATTGGTGTAGTTAGCCGTTCTGGTACCCTCACATATGAAGCGGTTGCCCAGTTAACTGAAATTGGCTTAGGTCAATCCAGTGCTGTTGGTATTGGTGGTGACCCAATCAATGGTTTAAAACACATTGATGTGATGCGTATGTTCAATGAAGACCCAGATACCGATGCCGTCATTATGATTGGCGAAATTGGTGGTCCAGATGAAGCAGAAGCAGCACGTTGGTGTAAGGCCAACATGAAAAAACCAATCGTTGGCTTTATCGCTGGTGTTACTGCACCTCCGGGCAAACGTATGGGTCATGCTGGTGCCTTAATTTCTGGCGGCGCCGATACTGCTGATGCAAAATTAGCAGTAATGGAAGAATGCGGCTTTAAAGTCACACGTAATCCATCAGAAATGGCAAAATTACTCAAAGCTTTGATTTAATTTTTAACTTAAATTTAAATTAAATCGGCAAAAAGCCAGTGGAAACACTGGCTTTTTTTGTTTTTATTGCTTACTATTTAATCAATTTATAATATTTTATAGCTTTAAATTGAAAAATGGGGTTAAATAACTGATTTACAACCCAAAATACCATTTAAAAAGATACTGCATTGGCGATAATAAGGCTGATAAACTGTGTAATGATATCCGTCTAATCAATAATAAAGGCATCTGTCGCAAAACTCGAGACTTGCAGGCATGTTACGAATCACAATGGAATGCACTATTAGGCCAATTTTAACAATCATAGTTTTTGCTATGGCTGAAAAAATCAGCGAACTAGCTTGTCCAAGCCCGTATCAACCCTATTATTAGCAATATCGCTACATGTTTCTTCAGATGACTGCGTCGCAATTCAATTGGAATTGAGCTTACAAGTTTTGGCATTTATATGAACCGCAACTTCCATTTTTATCTTACCACCCTGAAAGCTAAGTCCGTGTTTACCCTTTTGTCCTCTATAGGTGAAATCTAATGTTAGCGCTCAGAGTTGAAATCCCTGGACAAAAACCCAAACATCATGGCCTGCCCTCCAAATACAGTTGCCTCATCGGCAGGCATCCTCGTTGCGACTTGGTCATTAATAACCCATCAGTAAGTGGCAAGCATGCCCAATTAGAAGTACAAGATGGGAAAGTTATGCTACAAGACTTGGGTAGCACCAATGGCACTTGGTACAAACATCAACGTGTTTCTCAAACTCAATTATTTGTCGGTGACAAGATTCGTTTAGGCGGCCAAGATATGTGGTTGCTTGAAGTTATTAACCAAGCACAAACTGCTGGTATAGCTACACCACCGCCTCAAGCCCCACAAGCTCAAATGGCAGCTTGTGTTAAAAAAGTTCCTGGCACAACATCTACCTCGACTGCTTTTGCTCAGCCAAAGTTAGCATCCCATGTTGGCGCCAGCTCTGGCAATACCTCCGCAGTCATATCCCAAAGAATAGCGCCAGTGCATACACAAGCTCATGCTCAAGCGGCTTTGGCGCAGCACAATGGTTTTACCAATAGTATTATTTCGCCTTGGATTGAACCCGAGAACCCCAACCCATTATTTGATCCATTAAGAGCGGTAACTGCTTTTGCCCCTTTACAAGGCATTAACCCCCCTTCTCCTTTAGTGCAACCCAAACCTAGGCTTAATATGCTGCAAGCAGCAGTAGCGGTTAAAGAGATTCATTTAAAGGGCCCTAAAATTGTACTGGGCAAACCTACTGGGGCTCAGCTTATCTTTACCGAAGAAAAAAGCCCTTTTTACCATTGGAAAATCAGTCTTATTCAGGCTGAATCACCGCTTTTTATTAACCAGCAACCCTGTTTTCCAGCTGAATCGGTTTTACGTCATCTAGACATCGTTGTTTATCGAGATACTGCCTTCCAGTATCTTGAACAACCATGAACTATCTTAAAAAACTCATATTCTGGGACCCATTTAAAGAAAAGCTCAAAGAAAAGCTGGAGTTTTTATCGCCTAAGCAAAAAGATAATCTAGCTAGGTTTTTTCGTTTTGCACTCACCCTGATTCCTTTTATTTTTGGTGCTTTACACGCTACTAATTATGTGAAAAACGACTTCATCAGTAGTCAAGATGCAAAAATCTATGACAACCGAATGAAGGCCAAAATGGCCAATACCCTAGACCCTCGCATCGTAATTATTGATGTCGATGAAAAAAGTTTGGCTCAATTAGGCCAATGGCCCTGGGGTAGGAATTTATTAGCTGATATGGTCATAGAGTTAGTCGATAGACAAGGCGCATTAGCGGTAGGCTTTGACTTTGTTTTTGCCGAGCCCGATAACCGATCTAAAAATGCAGCCATTCGGCAATTTGCAAAAACCCATTTTGAAGATGATTTAACTTCTAAGCTACAGCTTGAGCTTGAAGCACAAAAAATGGATTATGACGAGCGTTTTGCTCAAGTCATTAAAGACCGACCCGTGGTATTAGGCTATTATTTTAGTGCTGATCGCCAAAAACACACTAGCGGGGTTTTACCCAAGCCTATTTACGAACTATCTCCTAACGAAGAGAAAATTAGCGCCCTGCACTGGAATGGTTATGGCAGTAATATTCCAATTTTAGTTGACACAGGTGTCAATAGTGGTTTTTTTAATGCTGTCCCAGATGAGGACGGCGTGATTCGTTATTTGCCTGTATTGGCAGAATATGATGGTAAATATTACGAATCTTTCGGTATTAAAGTCTGGCGCACCGCCTTTGGTAGCTCTAGTGTGGCCATGAAAATCACCGACCCCAAAGACTGGAGTAACAGTAAAACACTTCAGTACTTTAGGTTAGATGCTACTCATGCCAATTTACAACCACCACAAACCGAGGCAGTATTTTTAAAACCCTCACAAGATGCTGCCGTTCTAATACCCTATAGAGGGGCAGGAGGGCCTACTGGTGGTTCATTTGAATATATTTCAGCGGTAGATATTCTGAAAAAGAAAATTCCCGCTGGTAGCCTTAAAAACAAAATTGTTTTAGTAGGTAGTACTGCACCTGGCTTGCAAGACCTCAGAAACACCCCTATTAGCACTGCTTTTCCTGGAGTAGAAGTGCATGCCAATTTACTTTCAGGGGCATTAGACGGTAATTTACTTTATATTCCCGAAATTCATACCGACTACGAAATCATTACCCTCACCGTGATGATTTTGTTAATGCTATTAGCTTTCAAAATTCGGGAACCCTCCATTTCGTTTTTGGTGGGTATTTTTATTTTATTACTCATATTTGGTGTTAATAGCCTTGCCTATTCTTATTATGGAATGATTTTTCCACTGGCTAGCACCTTGTCTATGGGTATTGCTGCCCTTGCCATTAATATGAGCTTTGGCTACTATATGGAGGGACGGTCTAAGCGGGCTTTAGCGGCTATTTTTGGCACTTATGTGCATCCCAAAATTGTGGCCCAAATGTCAAAAAGCCCTCACAGCTTTACTATGTTGGCGCAAAATAAACATCTCACGATTATGTTTTGTGATTTGCGTGGTTTTACCAATATGGCATCCAAACTCGACCCAATTGCAGTTCAAGAATTATTGTTTATTGTTTTTAATAAATTCACCAATATTTTAATTGATCATAATGCTACCATTGACAAATATATGGGAGACTGTGTAATGGCGTTTTGGGGCGCGCCCGTCGAAACCGAACGGCATGAAGAGCTGGCTATTCAAGCAGCTTTAAGTTTGCGACAAGCCTTACAAGAAATCAATCAAGAATTAGTAGCAAAAGGTCTACCAACAGTTGATATTAGTATTGGTATTGCCAGTGGTGTGGTGGCGGTAGGCGACATGGGTTCAAAAGCTAGGCGCTCTTATACCGTCATTGGCGATGCAGTCAATTTAGCCTCTCGTTTACAAAATTTATGCGGTCAATTAGGGGTCGATATCATTGCCAGCTCAGAAACTAAAAATTCTTGTCGTACACTTCAGTGTCAGTGGCAAATCATACCCGATATACAAATAAAGGGATTTGACAAACCTATCACAGCCTATTCTGTAGAAGTAGAACAAGCACACCCACCAGAAAAAGCTGATTTTAATTCGCATGGAATGAATATATGAATGACCGCAGTAACTCCACCTCCGACACTCCTACAGCTGGCGATAGATCCACCTCATTTGCGGTCACCTTTGAATTATTATTTCATAAACAAATTCAGCAATTAGGTCTTAAATTTGGTAACTCCAATAATTTAGTACAAACAGTACAAGAGTTATCTGATGAGATCAGCAAGGTCTTGAACTCTGAACGCGTTACTTTTTATCAGTTTGACCCCAAACAAAATCTTTTAATAGGGCAATTGTTATTAACTGGTGGACAAACCCGTGAATTAAAATTGGCTCCAGAGCCAAAATCAATTGCCGGTTATGTGGCAATGACCAAGCGTACAGTCAATATTCACAACGTTTATGACGATGCAGAACTCAAAAAACTCAACTCCAATTTATCATTTTTAAAAGGGGTAGATGCCAGAACCGGCTTTAAAACCCGCGAGTTATTAGCCGTACCAGTAGTGGTAAGCGACAACCTATTAGGCGTATTACAAATTGTTAATAGCCGAACCAAAACACCGTTTACCAAACTAGAAACCGAGGGTGCTGAAGCACTAGCCAAAGCAATAGGTGGGCGCTTAATTCGCCTACAAGTAGGCGGCGCAAGCAATAACCGCTCTCACCAAGAGCCTCGTACCACTAGTAAATATGCATTTTTGGTGCAATCCAATGTTATTTCTGAAGTAGAGCTTAACAAACTACAAGTGCAAAACGGTTCTGATGACGCTGCCCTTGAAAGCGCCTTATTAACCCAGCACCGAATTCGTAGTGCACAAATTGGTCAGTCATTGTCACGCTTTTACGGTGTGCCCCACGAGCCCTATCAGCCACGTCGAGTCAAGCAAGACGCTTTGCATGGCTCGCTCAAACGCGAAATGGTTTTGCGTCAAGGCTGGTTACCACTTTCAGAAGACGCCAATAACAGCCAAATTACAGTAGTCTGCTTAGACCCCGAAGCCACTCAAGGTAGTAGGCAAGTTCAACAGCAGTACCCCAAACACACACAAATTTTATTTAAAGTGTGTACCCAAACTGAATTTAAAGACACGGTGGACCAACTCATTGGCGGTGGGGGTGGCGGCTCTATTGATCAGTTATTGGCCAATATTGGTAAAACTGCTGAAGTCGTCGAGCGTAAAGAACCCACCGGTCCTTCGGTAGCCGACAACGACATGGTGCGCTTGGTGAATAAAATCATTATGGATGCCTACCAAAGTCAAGCCTCCGATATTCACATCGAGCCAGGCATGGGCCAAGATAAGGTACAGGTTCGCTTGCGTATTGATGGCACACTTGAACGAGTTTTAGAGTTGCCAGCGGCAATTAGGCACACCTTGGTGGCGCGTATAAAAATTATGTCCGACCTCGATATTTCCGAAAGTCGTAGGCCACAAGACGGCAAAATTGCTTTTAAAAAATTTGGTGCCCTTGATATTGAACTGCGCGTAGCCACCATTCCTTCTGCGGGGGGCGGCGAAGATGTGGTCATGCGTATTTTGGCTGGCGGCGAGCCTATTCCACTAGATGACTTAGGTTTGCTGGCGCAAAACAAAGAGCGTTTGCTGAATGTAATTAACAAACCCTATGGCTTGTTTTATGTGTGTGGCCCTACCGGATCTGGTAAAACCACTACCTTGCATTCTATTTTGGCCTATTTAAACACACCAGAGACCAAAATTTGGACTGCTGAAGACCCAGTCGAGATTACCCAAAAAGGACTGCGCCAAGTACAAGTCAATAAAAAAGCCGGTATTGATTTTGCCCTTTTAATGCGGGCCTTTTTACGTGCCGACCCCGACATTATTATGGTGGGTGAGTCACGTGACCACGAAACCGTCTCTATGGGTGTAGAAGCCTCTTTAACCGGCCATTTGGTGTTCTCTACCTTACACACCAATTCAGCCCCCGAATCAATTACCCGTCTGCTTGATATGGGTATGGACCCTTTCAACTTTTCTGACGCCTTATTGGGTGTATTGGCCCAGCGTTTAGCCAAACGTTTATGTAGGTGCAAAGAGGAATATTTTCCCGATGATCACGAGATCCGATCATTCATGACCGAATACGCCAATGAGTTAAAACATACCACTGCATGGCAACAAGATTACAACGG
>CAZKWC010000094.1:0-8693 GCA_964556425.1 uncultured Limnohabitans sp.
TGGCAAGTACTAAAACTACCTCTTTACCATTGATTTGACCCGACCAAAAATCACGTCCTGCATAAGGCGTACAAATTGGATTGATAAGTTGCTCTTTGAGGCCATTGAGTTCTTGAGCCATAGCGGCTACGATTGCAATACGAGACATATAATGAAGTGTTAGATTTTAAAGATGAGGTCTTGTTGACACATTATGCTAAGCTTTTTAAGGTAGGAAGTTATTTTTTAAAGCTACTGCTTTAAACTTTCAATATAGTCCTTATTTAATTACAAAGCATTGGTAATGAAGCTGTTAGCAAACTTTTAACTACGTTCATGGCACGATCTTAGCCGGTCTGTATTGTTGGTTTTTCACCCATAGCAATAACTATGGTTAAGTAATAAACTCAAAATAGCCTAATAGTTTATTAGCTCATTTCAATCGCTACCATGGCTGCATGCCCTTGAGTTTTCAATTATTTGCATATAAGAAATTATCTATGAAAAATATACTTGGTATTTATAACAATCCTAGAGGTCATTGGGTAGGTGATGGATTTCCAGTGCGTTCTTTATTCACCTATCAAAGTCATGGTAAACAATTGAGTCCATTTTTAATGCTTGATTATGCAGGACCTGCTGACTTTACACCTACTACTAGCCGGCGTGGGGTAGGGCAACACCCCCATAGGGGTTTTGAAACCGTTAGCATTATTTATGACGGTGAAGTAGCGCATCATGACTCAACTGGCCAGGGCGGTACTATTGGCCCAGGAGATGTGCAGTGGATGACTGCTGGGTCTGGAATTTTGCATGAAGAATTTCATTCGGAATCCTTTTCAAAAACAGGCGGTCGATTGCATATGGTGCAATTGTGGGTAAATTTACCTGCTAAAGATAAATTAACAGCTCCCGCTTATCAAGCTTTATTAAAAGAGCAAATACCGGTAGTTGAGTTGCCTAATCACAGTGGCACAGTGCGTTTAATTGCAGGCCAATATCAAGATCAAAAAGGACCCGCTTCTACTTTTACTCCCATGAATGTATGGGATTTAAAAATTAAAGCGAATGTGCCGGTAGTCGTGCCAGCTCCGCAAGGTTGGAATACTGCTTTGGTGGTTTTAAATGGCAAAGTAAGATTAAATGGTCAGCATGATGCCTCTGAGGGGCAACTTATTGTGTATGCCAATGAAGGGCAAGATTTAGCTCTAGAAGCCAGTACAGACGCAACACTTTTATTATTAAGTGGAGAGCCGATTCTTGAGCCAATAGTGGGTCATGGCCCATTTGTAATGAATACTATGCAAGAAATCAAAGATGCGATTACCGATTTTAATAATGGTGCATTTGGTCAAATAAACTAAAAATTTTTTTGCTTGGCTTAGCGGGACTATTAATAGTACTCTAGGCCAATTTTTTTATTTAAACGATTTTTAATAGATAAATAATCAAATAATTGGGTGCTTTATGCTGTCACCACCTCTATTGAAAGTCAGAAAAAAGAATTATTTTAAGTTTTGAGTTCAATTAAAAAAACAAAATTGATACCCAATAATAAAGTAATAAAACCAACTGCTTTTAAAAGTTCTCTGCCATAGGTTTTTTTAAGTGTTAGCAAAGTTGCAAAAGCACCAATGACATGTAAACTGGCGGTTGTCATTAAAAAGCCTAAAACATAGTTGAATTTATTTGCATTAAATGGTATTTCAGTTCCGTGTGCGAAACCATGAAAAATACCAAATAACGCCACACCAGTAGCAGCAACTGTGATATTGCCTCTTTCATTAAAAGCAATTGCCATACCTAGCAAAATAATAGAAATTGCAATGCCTAACTCGGAATAAGGCAGCATGATTTGCAAAAAGCCCATCCAAGCACCCAGTATCATTGTGAATACAAAAGCAATTGGCACTATAAAAATAGCTTTGCCTCCAATCAGTGCGCTCCATGCACCAACCGCTAGCATGGCTAACAAATGATCAAGCCCTGTTATAGGGTGTAGAAAACCATCATTGGTACTGCCGTGAGCAAGCAACCATGTAGGATAAATAAGGATTGGTAAAGTCAAAAAAAATTTATTCATAAGCAATTTTTCGCAAGATTCATGCCACGGAATTTTTTTATTATTTTAACTAGCTGTTTGATATAACAAGCCGATTCAAAAAACAGCTTGTCAAATTAGATGCAAAGATTTCTTAAACTTATTTAAAAAGTCTAACGTATGATCGAATAAAAGGTATTAACAAAGTCTTGCTTAATGAGCTATGGGTATTACTTGTTGATATATTGATTTCAAAGATGAGGTCAATGCTATAGGGTGTTGCCACTACTAAAGATAGTAGGGGATGCGTTTGGAAACTTGCCAAATAGTTCATTGTTATTGTTAGTAAGCCTAAAACTTGCGAGTTTTATAATATGTTTTTTTAAATTTTTATTTAATTGTTTACCTACTATGACCAAAACGACTTTACCTGATTTAAGTACTGTTAGCCTTAGTGTTGGCGGTGTGTCAGTCAAACTAGATAGTACTGCTTTGGCTGATGTCATTAGAAACTTACCGGATACTGAGGCCTATAAAAAATTTTATGAAGGCTTAATAACCCATCCTAGTTCTAGGGTGCGATCAAATATTGCCGATAAAGAACAATTAGGTGAAGAGGCAATTCTTCAACTTGCGAAAGATGCATCAGTTGAGGTACTTCGAAACTTAGCTAGAAATAGAACGGTTAGAGAAGTGCTTTCACTAGAATTAACACTGTTAATCATTGAGCGTGATGTAGAGGTCGCAGACACGATTGCTTCGTATGTTGAAGATTGGAGTAACACTATCGAAATTGCAAAAATTTTAAAAAATCATACGGATCCGCAGGTGCGGTTTTCCTTGGCAAATAATAGAGGTACACCTAAAACCATATTACGTCAGCAACTTAAAGACCCAGAGGAATCTATTGCCGCTGCAGCTAAAGAAAACTTAAGATGAATTTTAAGATAGGGTATTAAAAATACTCGTGAGATAAGCTTACTCGTTTGTATTTTGCATCAATTACGAGGTCTAGCAAAAAAACAAATAACGATCAATATTTGAGATGTGAATAAAGGCACATTGTTTGATAAACAATGTGCCTTTAATACTAAATAAACGTTTGATTAGAGGCGGTCGATTGGTAAGTTCATACTTAGGGCCACAGAACCTGCATTTATACCGTTACTGACTTTCGAATAGCCTTGTTGTTGCATAAATTGGCATGCCATATCGGCTCTTACGCCTGCGGCACAATAAATAACTACTGCTGTATCTTTGTTAGGGACTAAATTTGCTATTTGTTGTGCAAATTGGTCAAGGGGTAAATTGACAGCACCGCGCACATAACCACTATTAAACTCACCCGCTGATCGAACATCAATAATAAGGGGGGCTGAAGTGGTGGAGTTTTGCTCTGACATAAAAGTCTCTTTTCTTAGAAAGTTGAAAAATAAATGAAATAAACTCAATTTTAATACTACAAGCACTCATTAGCGGCCATCAGTTAGATTTGTTGGATTTTGCTCAGATTTGAATTTTTTTAATGGTTCGTAATTGAGAAAAATCAAGTTTAAAAATGAATAAATGTATTATTTAGGCCGATTATGTATGTTGACCTCACAAAAGCAAGAATTTGAAAAGAATTGCGATTAATTAAGCAGGTTCGCCCTTTGTTTTTATCTCATAATTTTGGCTATGAAGCAGAAAATAATAAAAAGTATATTGGTTGGTTTGTTCTTGTTGATTCAGTTAATGGGTAGTCAACTGTATGCTACTAGTCGTCATTTAAGTTTGTTAGAGTCCCATCCATCGTCCATTAATCTCATCCCATTTTTTGACGTATTAGAAGATAAAACTTCACAACTTAGCTGGGAAAATATTCAGAACAAGCAGTCTAATTTAGCTTGGCAAAGCCTAGACTTACAGACAGAAGGATTCAATTTTGGGTTTACCCAATCTACCTATTGGCTAAGGCTTACGATTGATAATAAAAGTCCCTTAGCCCACGAAAAAATTTTAGAGTTGTCTAAGGCCAGATTAAATTATGTTGATTTTTATCAGGAGGATACAGATGGTCGCCTCACTACGGTGAAGACCGGTGATTTATTACCATTTGCAAGTCGTCCTTATCCCAGTCGATTTTTTGTTTTTCCCGTCAAAATTCCTGCTTATTCACAAACTGTTTTGTATTTAAGAGTGCAGTCAGAAGCTGCCTTAGTGCTTCCAATTAAATTGTGGAAACCTTCTGATTACCACAAAAGTGAGCAATTAACTTATGCCTTACAAGCGATGTATGTTGGCCTTGCAATAGGCATGATATTGCTCAATTTATTAATTTATATCTCTATAAAAGATCTAAATTATTTACTTTACGTAGGTTTTTCAACCGCATTAGTGTTCTCGATTACTGCCTTAAATGGTCTGCAAAAAGAGTTTTTGCATTTTGAGTCTGAAACTTATTTTAGAGTAGCTAGCCCTATTGGTTTTTCTATTTCTTTGGCGTTTGCGATTTATTTTTTACGCAATATGTTAAAGACTTGGATTACCAGTGCAAAGTTTGAACCTTGGCTCAAGCTATTGGCAGGATTGCATTTGTTACTTTGCTTGGCTTATTTGACTTCACAATATTCATTTGTTGTACCAGGACAAATTTTAAATTTTGTCACCATACTCACTATTTTGCTGGTAGCCGGCAGAGCGGTAATTCATAAACAAAGGGAAGCTTATTTTTGTTTTATTGCTTTTTTGATTTTGCTAGGTTCAGGTGCTTTTACAGCAGCGGTCCCATTGTTTTTATTACCTGTTTCGAATGTGAGTTTGTATGCTATTCAAATTGGTTCTGCAATAGAAATAGTATTAATGTCTTTAGCTATTGCAGATAGGTTTCATATGTTAAGGCTCGACATGATGAGTGCTCAGACAAAAATTTTAAATGCGCAGGAAAAGGCAATAGAAAATCTCAAAAAATCAGAGAAACAACTAGAAGCAAAAGTGATGGATATTAGTTTGGATTACCAAACGCTAAATAAAAGCTTGCAACTCACCTTATTAGATTTAAACCAAACCAAATTAAAGTTAATTGAGTCTGAAAGCAAAGTGACACAAAGTGAAATCAATGCAAAAAAATCGATAGACGAGCAAAGGCAGTTTTTGGCTATGGTGTCTCATGAATTTAGAATGCCGCTCACCATTATTGACAGAGCGAATCAATTATTAGAAAGAAAAATTCAGAATAAACCTGATACCGCATCAATTTTAGGAAGAATAAAAAGAGCCGTATCAAAGCTTACACACTTTATGGATAATTATCTCACTCAAGATAGGCTCGATAGTTATGAGCTAACCGTTAATTACGGTGAGGTCAACCTAAAAGATTTAATTAGCTCGGTGGTTGATTATGCAAGGTTGATTTCGGATCAATATTCTTTACGCGTAGAACTAGATGAAGAACTTTCAATTTTTAAGGCTGACCCTGATTTATTAAGAATCTTAGTTTTTAATTTAGTGAGTAATGCAATTAAATATTCTCCTGTAGGTCAGGAAATTATTTTGCGAGTTTATAAAGAAAATAATTTATTAAAAATTGAGGTTATCGATCAAGGATTTGGTGTTACCGAAAAAGAAATGGAGCATATTTTCAAGACCTATGCAAGAGGTCGTCAGGCCAGTAATGTGCCGGGTGCTGGTTTGGGTTTGTCTCTGGTAGAGAGAATTACGCAACTACATGGTGGTACCTTAGAGTTTAATAGTACTGAAGGTGTCGGCACCCATGTAGTTATTTCTTTGCAATTTACTTAGTAGTTTATTTTTGTTAAAAATGGTGACTAAAACGAATGAAACTCACCTATAAATGCATTTATTAATATTTTTACTATTTGAATAAGCAAGAATAAAGCCATGGGTGAAAAATCTATTCCACCCATGAGTGGCAAGATTTTTCTAATTGGGTTTAAGAGTGGAGAAAGTAATCTCTCTAAAAAATGAATATGTGCTGAATTAGAACTTAACCAACTTGCTATGGTGTAAATTAACAATAGAATAGTTAACACAGAAAAAGTTATTTTAACTAACTCTCCTAGAGCGACTAAAAGTAATAAGGGATTGGGTAAATTAAATCGAATAATTAGACTAAATAATACTAACTCTACAATACAGAAAAGATAAGCAGCAAGGATACTTGAAGTGTCAAGTTTGCCAACCATAGGAAAGATTTTTCTGAGTGGTAAAACAATCCAGTTAGTCAAATTCAAAACAAACTGACCAATTGGATTACCGCTACTGCTTCGCATATTCAATTGAATAAATATCATATAGGCACGTAAAATAGAAGCGCCAACCAAAATTGATGTAGCAGATTGAATAATCAGATGAAAAATTTCAATTAAGGCATTAGACATTGAGAGTTTCCTTGATTTTTAAATGAGTTAGCTTTATTAAAAAAAGCACTAGCTAATTGTGACCTAATATGCTTGATTCAAAATTATATATGTAGCTGATATTTGATTAAATTGGTAACGTAAATATAAGTAATCTGTTGAGTTGTGAGTGAGTATCCCTTAATTGTTGTTTTTGGTTTTAAGAATGACGTGGAAAAAACAAATACCAACTACAAGTAAAATTGTTTGAGCTAAAGTTTTATTTAGTGCTTCATTAATTTTGTCAGTTAAACTTAGGGTATTGGCTTGCGAGTAGTAAAATTGGTGTTTTAGCAGCCTCATTAAAGGAATCATCATGGCAAAAGGTCAACAAAATAATAACAAAATGGTTAAAAAACCCAAAAAAGATACTTCTCCCCCAAAACCGGTGACAATCGACCCTGTAAGAGCCACTATTGTGACGGCAATTCCGTTACGAGGTAAGGCTGCTAAATTACAAAAATAGTAGCAGTTCTTAGGCTGGCTTTTACGACATCAAGTAAGGGCTTTTAAGCCTCGCAGTTATTGTTGTGTCATCAATTGATTAAAGCGACTGTGTATGTTTAGCTTTTAACAGGGAGTTAAAAATGTTGCCTGACAAAAACAGTGTCAAGAACTTGGGGCTGCCCACATCTGAGTCAGTGCAAGGGACTACGCCTGCGCTACAAGTACCTTCTGACAAATTGTCGGCACCAGATAAAAAAGTCAATTCAAAATCTCAAGTTGGTACGATAGTAAAGCAAGTCAATAATCCTTTACATGGTTTGACGCTTGAAAAAATAGTGACTGACTTGGTGGATTACTACGGTTGGCAAGAGTTGGGTCAGCTTATTCGAATTAAATGTTTTATAGACACCCCAAGTATTAATTCTAGTCTGAGGTTCTTACGCAAAACACCTTGGGCCCGTGAGAAAGTAGAAAGTCTTTATTTGTACACACTTCGTGAACATAATCGTTCACAAATGCGTGCTAGAGGCCTGCGCGTTTAAGCTAGGACTAAATTAGTTCAAGAGTTTCGGTAAAACTATATCCCATTTGATGAACTGTCATAATGGGTAACTGGCATGCGATTTGGTCTATACCTTTTTTTCGTAAACGAGCCAATAATACATCCAATCTTTCAAAACCATTTGAAATTTTTGAACCAAATAATTTATTTGAAATATTGATTTTAAGTACAGTTTGATTTTTTGCTTCAAATAAAAGACAAATAAACAAATATTCTCTAGAAGTTAACAAAATAAAGTCACCTTTGGGACTAACTAAACGCTGATCTTGCCGAATTAAAGTCCAGCGCTTTAATTCGGTAGCTAGTTCAACTGGTTGGATTAGCATAAGATGGTTTTTTTCGTTTGGCTCTGTCCAAGCTTCATGCCTGCTGAGTTGTAAATTTCTAGCTGCGGCTTCTATATTAGCAACCAACTCTTTAAAATTTACTGGCTTTACCAAATAACGATCTGCTCCAGCATTCATCCCTGCAAGCCTGTCATCTATCGCTGCTCTTGCACTTACAATGATCAATACAATGTTGTTCAAATGTTTTAAATGCTCCACCATGCTAAGCCCATTTTCACCTGGTAAACTAATATCTAAAATGATGATATGTGCAGTTCTTACTGCAAATTGTTTATAAAAAGCCTCTGCTGAAGTACTACCCCAAGCATCAAAGCCATCACTTTTTAAATAATCAAGAGTATTGGCTAATAAATCAATATCATCTTCTACCACCGCAATTGTAAGTGGATTCAATTTTTCAACTGACATTTTTTAATTTTTTAATTTTTAAGTTTGTAGAAATGAAATAGTGACACGAGTACCTATTCCCTCGGTGCTTTTAAAATCAATTTCACCGCCATGTAATTGTGTAATTCTCTCTACCAAAGATAAACCCAAGCCTGCACCGGGTACTCCTCCTGCTTTTTTACCTCTTGTATAAGTCTTAAAAATATGAGGAATCTCTTGTTGAGAAACTCCAAAACCGTGATCAATTACTTCAATTTTTAATGAGTTACCTTCTTTATAAATACGTAAAATAATTTCTTGTCCAGCTGGTGAATATTTAACTGCGTTGCTCACTAAATTAAATACAAGAATTCTTATTAAGTCAGGATCAGCTCTAAAAAAAACAAGACTGTTGTCAAGTTCAACCTTTAATGAATACTGATCGGAGATAAGCCTTGCATAATCTACTACTGAATTAGCGAGGTCTCTTAAATTGACATCGCCATAATTGATCCTTAATTCGTAACTTGCTAACCTATCTTGAGTTAGATAGT
>CAZKWC010000095.1:0-8522 GCA_964556425.1 uncultured Limnohabitans sp.
GGTGGTTTAACAGGTTTGCTAGCACAGCCTAGCATTAAGCCAACAACAATAAAAGTGATTAAAAAATTCTTCACAAATTGATACTCAATTGAATTAAATAAAACAGAAAACCACCCATAAAATTGTTTTTCAAGCAGGATACTAGCGTAAAAAACTAAGATAAATAATTTTATCGAGGGTATGGTTTTTATATTGTAACTTGACGAATGCTTAAAAAATTTATTACGCTTTTAAATATTAAAATAAATCAAAAAATTCTAATTTAAATAAATTTTTTAGTTTCTGCTTTTATATTTCGAGTTACACAAGTCAAAAAAATCATATTACAAGCCCTATCCGATATACAGTTTTTTCTATTTATAGAACTTTCGAAATATTAATTAAGTTGTAAAACATAGAATACGCTTTATCAAACTTGACTGAAAGCTCGGGTGATTTAAAGGCTTAAAAAGTGAGAATGCTAATACTTTTAACTACTGTATTTTTGGTAGTTAGACAATACTCTCTAACTTCTTTGACAAGGGAAAGACAGGAAAAGTTATTTAAACTCTCTCTTGGTCAAGCTAAGGTCAAGAAGATTTCCTGTTTTGATTAAAGGTAAAGTCGCTAATAACTGTTGTTGCTGTGCTTTATCTTTTAAATTTGGCAAATCAAGATGCTGAAGTTGCTTTACTGCTGTAAGTGAAGAAAATGAGTTGTCTTGCACAATCGCCCACGTAATACTGAGTCTTTCGAGCTCATGAAGTGAAGAAATAAATTCAAGGCTGTCTATTTTAATTTTCTTCATACTGGCAATACCGTCACCATGAATATCAAGTCGAGTTAGATTAGTTAACTCACCAATAGCTTGGTAGTTGCTAATGCCCAGAAATTTTTCTAAAGAAAGATCATTAAGTGTTTGAAGTTTTGCTATTGCATCAATTGATTTGACCTTAACTGAACCTGTAATATGCAAGTGAATAATTGATTGAAGTCCTACTATGGGTGATAAATCGTCTATAGCTGCCCACTTGATGTAAAACGATTTGAGATTTGTCTGTGTACATATACTTTGGAATAAATTTTGAGGTGTTCGCGAGTGCAGCCACAGCCTTTCTATTGGTTGCGGTCGAGAAAAGAAATCACACCATTCATTGAGGATACGTTTTTGTTGAGACGGTGTGTGCGTATAAGCTAATTGTGTACAAACCAAAGCTAGATCAGGGCTTCCGTCATACTCTGATACTTCAGTTATTGCGTTTGGAGATGGATTAATTAAATGGTTCCAATATGAAAATTCAGTCATGAGAATTTAAAATTTAAAAAGTGTACGACATAGCGCAATTTGAAATTTTAATACTTTTATTGCCTAAAATATTTCATTAAAATTTTGGCATAGAAACAAGTCATAATTCCATCGCCCCCCAACCCTCCCGCCATTTGGTACCAAGCAATAACTAAGTATGGGTTGCTACCTCTGTATTGGTCAGAAAATTATTAAAATCTAATATTTGAAATGCTCAATGTCATTAGATGACACTGACAAGACTAAACTACTCGCTACTCTACTGTTTTTATAAACAGATTTTGAATGCCATGCGGTGAAACTTGCACTTGATAAGATGAATATTAGATTCATTTTTTAACTAACCAAGTTTTACATCATCATGGGTATTTTTGATTTTTTTAGTAGCAAAAGAAACCGTACAGCAAACAATGCTTCGCCTACCAACCCTTGGTCTAATACGAGCGGCAACGCTGCCAATCCAACTACAGAAACATCTACAAGTGCAGACCTAGCCAATGGTACATCTACAACATCAAGCGATGCCTTGCAGGCAGATACGCAAGTAAGCAGTCCTGCACCCAATCAAGGGAACAATAATTCTGCAACACCTAAAGCAATCACTGGCAATGGTGAGGAAATTGTTTTGGGTTATGGCTTTGCGAGCTCTTATGAATTGTCAAAGCGTGGTTACCGTGACGGAATGTCCGTGCAAACTTTAAGCGATATGAACGAAGGTATTAGTCTGGTACTAGCCGAGTACCAAGCTCACTTAGATAAACAAATCCAAAAATATGAAGACGAAAAAGACACTTGCTATCGAATACTAGCAAGGTCTGGGAGCATCTCTCAGCAATTCGATGAACAGTATGAGGAAATAATTGAATCGCAGCAACGCAAAATTGCCAAGTTTGAAGTTTACAAGTCTGAAATTCAAAAACCGCAAGGACAAGCTGCGGCTATTGTGACTGCTTACAAGAGGGGTTACCAAGCAGGTGTAGGTAAACATCCACTTTTTTTAACCGATAAGTTTAATAACGATAAAACAGAATAAGAATAATACTAACACTTATACCGATTATTATGAACGATAGAAATTTAAACCGGCAACAAGATCGAATGTTTATGGCAGGCTTTACTAAAGCGTGTTGCATTTTAACTGGCGACGATTATTACCGCCTAGAACAATTTTATGACCCACAAAGCAATAAAAAAATTCAGCTATTTGCCATGTTAATACTGTTACCAATGTTGATATGGGCAATTGCCATTTATTCGGTGGCAAGAGGTGTATTTGAAACATCTTGGTGGGTGGCCCTTATTAGCAGTGTTTTTGCATCGCTTATTGTTTTAATTGTTGAGCGAAGTATTATTATGTCTGACTCTAGTAATTGGGCAAAGGCAATAAGAATTGCACTCGCACTGACCATTGCAGCAGTAGGCGCATTTTTAGTTGATGAAATTATTTTCGCCAAAGATATTGATGTTCATATTGCTCAACAAACCAATGACAAAGCCAAAGCAGAAGAGTTAAAAGTACAAGAACAATACAATGCAGACAAGTTAGCAGTAGCAAAGCAAGTTGAAGATGCAAGGCAAGAGTGGATTAAGCGCAACAACGAAGTCAATGCAGAAGCAGGTGGTTTAGCCAATGGTTTAAGAGGGGCAGGATCCGCTACTCGTGCTAAACGTGAAACAGCAGCTTTAGCCAAAAAAGATTATGAAGTAATGCAAGCCAAGTTGTATGAGTTTGAAAGTGTATCAAAGCTACAAAGGCTACAGGACGATAAAAATAAAGCGAATGAAAAGGTGCAAGCTAATGCTAACTCGGGTGGCTTAATGATACGTATTGGAGCTTTATTTGATTTGATTTGGGGCAATGGCATTATGCTGACATTTTGGCTTTTACTAACGTTATTATTTTTCTTAATTGAAATATTGCCCGTTACTCTCAAGAGTAACCAAAACGAAACTCTTTATGAAAGCCACATCGCTAAACACACACAAATAAGGTATCTTTAACAAGCCTTTGACAACTAAAGAGAGGTTTAGATAAGCCATGTATATAAATGAGTAGATAATTTTTGATTTAGTAGCGCAGAATATACATAGTAAAATTTTATAGCTATGTATATTAACCCAAAATGTTACTTTTAAAAGAATATCAAAAAATAACATTCATTGTTGCGCTCATTCTTTTGGCTACATTAGCATTTATATTTCTGTTCATAAAAAATCCAGCGCTTAAATATAACAGCTACGACTGTCTAAAAAATGTAGAACATAACCTGGTACTGGTATTTGATGATCGAAACAATATAAGCACTAAAACCCTAGACGAAATCAAATATCGAGCTTTTAATTTTGTTAACCACAATTTAAAGTCCAATCAGCTCATCTCTATTTTTAAAATTAAACATTCCTCACCTGATAGCCTAGAACCGATTGTTTCCATTTGTGCACCCTCAACGCCCTCTTCTACGGCTACTCAATTATTGCAAAAATTGGATCAAAATTCCAAAAATGAATTTGAACACATATTAAAAAATGCCATTCATAATGTGATTGAAGGTGCAACCATAGAGTCCGAGCAACCACAGCCTAACCGACCAATATCAGACATTGCTTTTACTCAATACATAACCGATATTTCATTAAGTAAATACTTAAGAGCAAAACAAAACCAATTATTTATTGTGTCTGATTTGATTGAAGACGGACCTAGGTTTTCGTTGAAGAATTGTAGTAGCCCACAAGAAATGATTCAAAAATATAGGCTCACCCGCAAAGGTGCGCAGGAGCGTCCTATTTTTAACAATACACAAATCGTTTTAAACATTATTCCACGTTTGGAATATGCCCAATCTTTGCCTTGTCGAGACCAACTGTGGAAATGGTTTTTTGGTGACAACGAAGGCAAAAAAGCTGAACTCAATTTTGATTACCTACCAGGATAAAATGCAAAATCTTAAACTCAAATTTTTTAGACAGTTTTTCAATTACTTTTTGATTTCCTTGGCTTTACTAATCGTAAGCCACATCACCCATCTACCCCCTTTATTAGGATTGGCTCTTGGTATTGCTCCATTAATGATTTATCACTTTTTTTTCCTAAGCCCCAAGGCAAAAAAAGATGAATTGACCCAACCTGCAATTGACTCTGTTTATTATTTTGGATTTTTAATCACGGTGGCATCTTTAGGACTTAGTGCGGTTTCGATTGCGACTAGTGGCGATGAAACAGATTTTAACAATGTCATTTTTCAATTTGGTGTGGGTCTTATTGCAACAGGCTATGCCGTTATTGCAAGAATGCACTTAATCAGTATTCAAGCGCAGGCCGACGCAAAAAATACAGAAGAGGCAATGGAGAGTTTTGTAAAAAGATCAATGACGCTTACACAAGCAGTCGATGAAGCCACTACTAAAATGGAAACTCTAACGGCTACGCTTATAGAGCGAACCAAAAAAATGCATGAAGAAAATAATCTGGAGTTTCAAAACTCCATGAAAGAATCAGCTCATGCCTTTAAAAATGAATTGCAATCCATTTTTGAACTAACCCAAAAAAATATGTCCGAAATTAGTTCTTTTATTGCAGAATCGCAATTAAAGGCAGAACGAATGGAGTTAGCTGAAAGCGTAAAGGCCAATATTTCTGCCACCAACGATTGTACCGAATCATTAATGAAGTACAAGTCGCAAATTGAACTCACTAATAACGAACTAAAATTAACTGCGAGTGCATCAGACACTCTTAATACTGCTTTGATTGATTTAAAAAATTCGACTGATGATTTAAGCTCTGAAAATGGTGGAATTAATAAGCTCAATCATGGGTTGACTTATGCCAATGTAGAAATGATGAAGAACGGTCAAGAGCTCACAGCGGCTTACGAAAGTTTAAATAATTTTAGGCTGGTTGCACAAGATTCTGCACCCGCCTTTAAGGTTTTAAGAACAGGCTCTAAAAAAGTACAAGATCAGTTGGCAGAGTTGGACGATATTTTAGTCAAATTCAAAAACTCGCTAATGCAAATCAGTAACGAGCACAATAACACTGAAATAGTGTTAAATACTTTGGCAAATGCCAGCAAAATAATGCCTACTCTTGATTTAAGCATTACGCAGCTCAACGATTCTTTCCATAAAACGAACCAAATTGTTCAAAGTGTCAATCAAGAATTAACTGCTCTACCAAGCAACGCAAAATCAATTAATGAACACAATAATCTAATCTCTGAATCGGTAAGCACCACGGTTAACGCGTTCGAACAAATTCACACTCACTCTACCAATATTGTAAGTAGTGCCAACTCGATTAAATTAGTATATGAAGAGACTCAAAATCTTATTGACAACACTAAACAACTCAAAGATTTAATTGCTCAAATTAGCACCGACTTTAGTAGTTTCTCTAGTAGCTTGAAACTGGCCAATAGCACAATTGAGGAATCAGCTAAAGGAATTAAAACCTCTATTGGCAACAGCTCTAAAGAGTTAGAAGATGATTTAAAAAGATCAACCGAGGCGGCTGGGTTGTTAACGCATAAGCTTATTGATATTGCCGAAGCTATCATTGAAAAAACCAACGCTAAAGCCCAAGTTAATGACAATGCAAATGCAAATAATGGTGCTTAAATGAAAAAATCGGAAGAAATTTTTTACTTTACGCTGATTGATTTTTTAATTCAAATATTTTTCTTTGGGCTAGTTTTGTATGCAGCTAGCAATTATCTCAATGGTAAAAAAAATGCAGAACGTGAATCCAATGAAAAACAAATTGCGCAATTGTTAAAGGCAACAGGGGTTTCTAACTTAACAGAATTAACTGATGATTTAAGTAAGTTAGGCCCATTAAAAGAATTAAAAGGAACAGCCGATTTTATAAGTCGTAACGGTGGGCCTACAAAGGTAGAAGAAACGGTTAAAGTGATTAACAGTGCTGGTGGTATTGAAGAAGTAAAAAAAGCGGTTAAATCTTACGAAGAAGCTTACGGTAAAAAACCCTGCCATTCTTTAACGGTTGCTGGTAAACAAGTCCCTAAAACTTTGGCTCTCTTTAGAGTCAATGATAACAATATTGAAATGATAAGTAGCTCTGAAGAAATGGGCTTATTGCTTGCTAAATTAGGCAAAAATAGTGAGCAAGTAAAAAGTCTTGGATTAGAGGAGTTTAAGTCTACCTTTGGTCCCATCAAAACACTTTATCCTAATTGTGCGCACTTTGTAGAGGTCAAAGTCAATACCAAATTCATATTACCTATGCGCTCTATTTGGGCAGGCTTTAAGGTTAAATAATTCACATTAAGAATGTATGGATAAAAAATTTCAAAGTACCCAGGACAGGGTGAAATTAGTCAATAGTCTTCACAAAATGGAGCATAAAATAATGCACCATTGGGAAGAGCCTAAAAAAGAATCTCCCTTTGTTAACAAGATAGTAAAAGCACTTATTAAGTGGGTAAGAAGGCTAACTCAGAGAGCTCAATAATATTTACTTTCAAATAATTAGCTAATAGCTAGTTGTCAATACAAAATTTTGTCACTTAAAAATAAAAAAAACCACAAATAAATTTGTGGTTTTTTTATATGATCTGAATTAAATTTAAATTAGCTTGCTTTTGCAGGAGCTTCTGTTACAGGTGCTGGTGTAGATGCCACACATTTTTTCTCGATGGCAGCCTTTTGTAAAGCCTCATGCTCACCCTTTAAGCGGGCGTATTCACCTTCAACTGCCTTGGTACCACCTAAAGCAAACAGCGCTGGCCAAAATAACACTAAACCAACACCAACCAATGCTTTGTCATTAGCGGCAGCTTGATCTAAACGGCCACCCAATTCAACAACACGACCTTGAATTCTTAATGTTTCAGCGTTAATTTGTTCACAGTTGTAATTTTGATATTGCAAAGGTGAAGTATATGCTGCTGTTACATCTTTTGAAGAAGATGCACAACCTGCCATAACTAAAGTAACAGACAAAATTGAAGCAATAATTTTTTTCATATTTAAAACAGTCAGTGATTAAAAAAATTATTGTAACGCAATATTACTATATGTAAATTAAATTAGCGTATAAATATTTTTTATTTCAAAATAAATTAGCTTTATTTCACATCACTTTTGATTTAAAAAAATACTATAAACAGTACTTTATTGCAATTTTTGCGAAATCTCCTCCCCCACTTTCATCATATTTGCCAGTTCACCTAATTATGAAATTTAATTCACTAACGGGAAAAAACCAAAAATAAGAATTAGAGAATTACAAAAATTAACTCTAATTTTTAAAAACTCTGATCTTCAACGTCAAAATTTGTCGTCAAAAAATTCAATAATTAAATTTCCAATCCAGTATTACTCAGGAGTTGGTCAGTTGGCTTTAAACATTAAAGGTACCTAAAATGACAAAACAAACAAGTTCTAACCCAATCAATGGCGGACAAATGTCTCTTAACCCTGTAGCAAAAGCAACAGAGGCAAATGTATCGCTTTTAAACACCTGCGAAAACTACCTTCAAAGTATTAAAGAACCCACACCCGATTGGTTAAAAAAATTCACTCCATCCACCCAAATGGTATGGGATGATTTCTTTAGTTCCCGAGTAGTTTATTACCCTGGCTGGGGTTCAGATGGTGAGGCTATTAGGCTTTTTGCATCCAGCAAAAGTGCACACTGTTTTGTATATGTTGATTACGCAACTGAGCAATATGCACTAGAGGAAGAACTAGACAGGGTGGGTGGTGCAATAAAAGGCTACCGGTCTATTGCAAGGGTAGATATTGCAACTCACGAAATTCTCTCTAAATATAAAGTTCCGCACTTTGATATGGAGAAATTAAAAAGTGTTCAACATCGTATTTGGGATGGACTGCTGCAAGTACCCTTTGCCTTTTTAGAAATTTTAGAGCGTAAACCAGAGTTTGATGATAACTTTGGCGCAGATCGAATTGCGGTATTATTTGTAGGTGCTGATGGTGTAGCCACCTACGATGCCTTGTTTTGCCAGGCTGACTCTAAAGCCCTATTTGCCCTTGTTTTGCAAGACCATGGATTAGGAGGTAACTATACTTCCTTTGGCAAAAAAGGCTTGATGTATGATATTGCTAAAAAATGCAAAAGTTACCCCGAATATCTATGGGTAGGTACCAATACTGACGCATGGGATGACTATCATCAAATCAAAAACCTTACTTTTTCGACAGGTGGAATGCACAGAAATGAAAGATATTTATTTAAGCGAAATGAATAACT
>CAZKWC010000096.1:0-7992 GCA_964556425.1 uncultured Limnohabitans sp.
AAAAGAGCAAGATGCAATTTTGCAGCAAATTCAAGATGGTTTAGAAATTGGTGTAGAGCTAATTAAATCCCTCATACAATTTGTAATTGTTAAAATTAAAAGTTTATTAGATTCAAAATATTTAGAAGAGTTAAAAGATTTTATTGCTTCGCAAGCACAAAATTTTGGTAAAACTTTATCGGACGTGACTAGGGCAACAAGCGATAAAATTTCCGAAACGGTGAATAAAACAATCGAAGCAGGTAAGGATGTTGCTCAAGCAGTGGTAAAAGTTAAAACAAGTGTTGTTGATATAGCTAGCGAGAGCAGCGATGCTGTTGCTAATACCATTAGCAATAGTTTTCATAAGGTCGCTGAAACGGCCAACGTTGCAAAAAACTCAATTAGTGACATAATTAAATACCAAAAATAATCTTTTTTTATTTAACTTTTTAATCATTGCACCATGAATCTCGCCATTTGG
Organism: uncultured Limnohabitans sp.; assembly: GCA_964556425.1. Taxonomy (GTDB): domain Bacteria; phylum Pseudomonadota; class Gammaproteobacteria; order Burkholderiales; family Burkholderiaceae_C; genus JALQUL01. The sequence goes on from CAZKWC010000096.1 coordinate 464, forward strand.
TTACAACGCAGTGCTCAATTATTTCAAAATCAGCCCGCTATTGCACTAGGTGAAGAGGTTTGGTGTACTTATTCCGAAATGGCAACTCGTGCCGCTAGGGCAGCGGCTTGGTATCAGGCCAAAGGTTGTTTTGCTGGCCAACGGGTTGCTTTGTTTATGCAAAATCAAGCTCAATACCTAGAGTTGTTATGGGGGGCTTGGTGGGCTGGTTTAGTGGTAGTGCCCATTAACGCCAAACTGCATGCCAAAGAGGTGGCCTGGATTATTGCTCATAGCCAAGCTAGCTTGGTTTTAACCGATGAAGCGGAGCAAAACCCTTTACAAGAGGCCTTACTAGAGCATAACGCTAAAGCTTTGGTACAAACTAATTTTGATTTTTTACAAAACAGTGCTATGCCATGTGCGCCTTTGCAGCCTATGGCCGATGATGCTCCTTGCTGGCTTTTTTATACCAGTGGCACTACAGGTAGGCCTAAAGGAGTAATGCTGTGCCCAGAGCAACTGCGTTTAATGAGCCTAGCGTTTTTATCGTCTATACAAACAGTCTCGCCTGGTGATCATATGTTGCACCCTGCACCCCTTTCGCACGGTGGTGGTATGTATCATTTGCCCTATGTGTTACAGGGCGCCACCAATGTGATTCCAAAGTCGGGCAGTTTTGATGCAGATGAATGTTTAAGATTAGCGGCATTTTGGAAAAATGCGTCATTTTTTGCAGCTCCCACCATGGTGCGCCGCTTAGTCGAGGCCGTTAAAACGTCGGGTGTAAAAGCCTCGGGTTTACAAACCATTATTTATGGTGGTGGCCCTATGTATTTAGCCGATATTCAAGAGGCCTTAGACATAATAGGTCCTCATTTTGCACAAATTTATGGACAGGGTGAGTGCCCTATGACCATTACCGTATTACCTAAAAAATGGATTACGCAATGTGCTTTAGAAAACGATGATGCCCATTTGGCCAGTGTAGGATTTGCTCAAAACATGGTAGAGCTAAGCATTCAAGACGATCAAGGCCGTATATTACCAACCGGCCAAAAAGGCGAAATTTGTGTAAAGGGTAGAGTCGTTATGGCTGGCTATTGGCAAGACCCAATTGCAACACAAAAAGCGATTCGTAATGGTTGGTTAGCCACTGGCGATGTAGGCGTTTTAGACCCGCAGGGTTTTTTAACTTTATTAGACCGTAGCAAAGATTTAGTAGTGAGTGGTGGTAGCAATATTTATCCCCGCGAAATTGAAGAAGTTTTGTTAAGTCATGAAGCCGTTGCTGAAGTATCGGTAATTGGCCGCCCAGACCCCGAATGGGGTGAGGTAGTAGTGGCTTATGTGGTGCTTCATAATGCGTTTAAAACCCAGGTAAATGCCACTACTTTAGACTTATTTTGTTTAGATAATATTGCCAGATTTAAACGTCCAAAAAATTATTGCTTTGTAGATGCCTTGCCTAAAAACAATTATGGTAAGGTACTTAAAACGACTCTTAGGGAGTGGGATAAAACCTATTCAAAACAGCCAATAATTTGAACTCAGTAAAACTCATTCCATCTAAGCCGTTTTAGTAGGCATCACATGCACCCAGTCACAGGCTAACAAAAGGGGTATATTTTTGCCTACTTGTAAATTTTGGCGCTGGGGGCCAGAGCGATTAATTTTTAAATTCACACTAGGCATTTGGTCTATCGTTAAGTTGGCAAGTGTGGTTTCGCCCAAATGCTTCACCGAATTCACACAAGTATCAATGAGCAACTGTGCCGACGAATCGCTAGCTATGCTGCTTAGATGCGTTTCATTGGGTAAATGCAAGCCATCACCCTGAATCACCCAAGTTACTTTTTGGCCCACATCAAGGCGTTTTTTGTCTTTTACTCTTAACCGAATCGAGTTTTCATTGGGGTTGGGGCTGACCCATTCTAAGCAGCCCATTTGCTGCTCAATATCTTGCTGATTAAGTGGCCCTAACCAAATACCTTTAAAGCGGTTTTGAATACCTAATAAATCGGCGACTCGGGCGTTGCGAGGCGACCTATAAATATATTCTGGACTGCCTTGTTGTAGCACCACGCCAGCATCAAGGACTAAAATTTTATCGGCTAACTGCCTAGCTTCGTTTAAATCGTGGGTAACTAAAATAATAGGGATATGGAGTTCTTGGCGTAAGTCGGCCAACAAATCATAAAGCCCCTGTCTGTTCATTTGGTCAACGGCCGAAAATGGCTCGTCTAGCAATAATAAACGAGGCTCGCGAGCTAATGCTCTTGCCACTGCCACCCTTTGTTGTTGCCCACCCGATAAATCAGCCGGTCGTCGATTTTGTTGGTCGGGTAATAGCCGCACATGATCAAGCCATTTGCGAGCCTGTTTAAGGCGCTCTGTGGGCTTTAAATGCAGCATTGCAAGGGCTACATTGTCTAGGGCAGATAAATGCGGCATAAGGGCATAATTTTGAAACACCAAACCCACATGCCTTTTTTGAGGGCTTAAACAAATGCCTTGTTGGGTATCTAACCAAAGTTCTTGGCCCACTTGTATATGGCCTTGGCTGGGTTGCATAAGGCCAGCCAAGCATCGCAGCATAGAAGTTTTCCCAGAGCCAGATGGGCCTACTAAGGCTAACAATTCACCAGGATTGCAATGCCATTGACCACTCAGAGGCATAGGTTGGTTTTGTTGCAGCTGTACTTGCAAAGCCCCTGCTTGGTTGAGAATAGGATTGCTCATTTGGTTTTCACCATTTTGGCAGAAGCAAAAAATGAACTCGCTACGGCCAATAAAGAAAGCAGTAAAAGTAAACTAGCCATGTAATGCGCCGCTTGAAAATCAAAGGCCTGGACACGGTCGTAAATGCTAACCGCAATAGTTCTGGTTTGCCCAGGAATGCTGCCACCGACCATTAACACCACACCAAATTCGCCAAGGGTATGCACAAAAGTTAACACGACTGCCGATAAAATTCCAGGCCATGCTAAGGGTAGCTGCACTCTTAAAAAAGTTTGCCAACGGCTAAGGCCAGATACTGCTGCAGCCTCTAGTAAATTTTGTGGTATGGCCTCTAGCGCTCTTTGAATCGGTTGCACCATAAACGGTATATTAAAAACAATAGAGGCCAATAAAAGCCCAAAAAAATTAAAGGTTAAACGGATATTAAAATGCTCTAGAAGCCAAGCACCCACAGGTGAGCCCGCACCCAAAGAAACTAAAAAATAATAACCTAAGACGGTAGGCGGCAATACCAAAGGTAAAACCACAATGGCCTCTATTAGTGCTTTGCCTTTAAAACAGGTGCAGGCTAAATATCGGGCTAGTAAAAGTCCGAGTGGCAGTAGCAATAAAGTGGTACTTATTGCTAATTGAAGTGAAACTAATAAAGCGGTCCAATCCATCTCACTGCCTTTGGTATTGTTTTTTTATTGATTATTGTGGGTGTTATTGCGCTGGCATAACAAAACCATATTTAACCATAATAGTTTGTGCTTGTGGGCTGGCAATAAAATGATAAAACTCTGTGGCAGCAGGTGGTGCATTTTTTAGTAACACCATACGTTGTGCTAAAGGTTGATGCCAATTTTGTGGAATAAGTGCAAAGTCACCTAATTTAGCAACCTGCGGTGCTAAAGCCAAAGAGTAAGCAATAATCCCGCCCTCTGTAGAGCCCGATGTAGCAAATTGTGCCGCTTGGGAAATGTTTTCACCGATTACTAATTTGGATTCAATTGCTGGCCACAGACCACTGTACTGCAGCGCCTCTTTAGCCCGCATACCATAGGGTGCGTGTTCAGGTGAGGCAATGGCAAACCTTTTTAATCGACCGTCTTGTAATGCTGTGCTTAAATCTTTGAGTTGGCTATCGGCTTTTAAGCTAGAGCCTTTGGGCACCATAATACCAATTCTACCGAAGGCATATAAGCGGCCCTTATCTTGTGTTTTACCTGCAGAGTGTAGTTTAAACACAAAATTTTCATCGGCCGACATAAAAATATGAAATGGTGCACCTTGCAAAATTTGTGAATAAAAATTGCCTGAAGAACCAAAAATTAATTGAATATTTTTACCGGTATTTTTTTGATATTGACTAGCGACTTCTTCGAGGGCAAATTTTAAATCAGAGGCAGCAGCTAAGGTCACTACAGTTTGTGCATAGCTCAAACTATTGGCGCATAACAAAGTTATAGAGGCTAAAAAGGTTTTTATAAAGGTAAATGGTGGATTCATATCTGTTGAATTACATCAAAATATTAAAAGCATAAAAAATAAGTTTTTGGTTTGATTTAAATCAATTAGGCTAGATTGTATTTCACTATGCTATGTATTGGTTTTACTCATCGGCCATATTGATTTTAAAAGCTAAACTGACTTCATTGATGCAAAACATGGGGCATCAAAATCAATTTAATAATTGAAAAATTGGTAAATTGTAAACTTATAAGGATTAAAGAATGAATAATTCCAATTTAAAAACAGAATCTTTTATTGACCAAACAACCTTTACTTTTAGCCATATTGTTTGGGATGCATCAACCTTGCAAGCAGCAATAGTTGATAGTGTTTTAGACTACGACCCAAAGTCGGGTCGTACCAACACTTCTAGTGCTGATTTGCTGGTTAGTCGTGTCAATGAACTTCAATTAAAAGTACAGTGGATTCTTGAAACCCATGTACATGCCGATCATCTTTCTGCAGCACCTTATTTACAAAAAAAGTTAGGTGGTTTATTGGCTATAGGTTCTTACATTACCACAGTACAAAATGTTTTTGGAAAATTGTTTAATGCCGGCACCGATTTTCAGCGCGATGGAAGTCAATTTGATCAACTGCTTGCCGATGGAGACACTTTCAACATTGGCAATTTAGTGGTAACTGCTATGCATACACCAGGACATACTCCTGCTTGTATGACTTATGTTGTCAAAGATGCGGGCCCTCAGGCTGCTAGACAAGTTGCATTTGTTGGTGACACCTTGTTTATGCCAGATTATGGCACCGCAAGATGCGATTTCCCAGGTGGTAGTGCAGCTACTCTTTATGCCTCAATACAAAAAGTCCTGAGTTTACCTGACACTACAGAGCTTTATATGTGTCACGATTACCCACCTAGTACACGTGAGCCACTTTTTATTTCGACAGTAGCAGAGCAAAAAAAATCTAATGTACATGTTCACGATGGTGTAAGCGTGCAGGAGTTTGTTAGTATGCGCGAGGCCAGAGATGCAACCTTATCAATGCCAGTTTTAATTTTGCCATCTGTGCAGGTTAATATGCGTGCAGGTCAGTTGCCGCCCCCCGAAAATAACGGTCAACGTTATTTAAAAATTCCATTAGACGCTTTATGAACCCTGTTTTACGTCCATTAAAAATAGCCTCTATTGCAGAGGCTTTTACGCTTATTATTTTGCTATTTATAGCAGTTCCGTTAAAGCGCCTGATGGGTTTTCCTGAGGCCGTTTCTGTTGTAGGACCGATTCATGGTTTTGCATTTTTATTTTATGTGGCAATGGTTTTGTTTTATTACTTCAAAGGACATGTTAGTATTGTTTCTGCAATCAAATTGTTAGTGGCAGCCTTTGTTCCGTTTGGTGCATTTTTTCTCTCCTCTGTATTTCAAACATCAAAATAAAAAATGATTACTCCTCTTGCTTTAAAAAGTTGGTTTCCCATTTTGAATTGGGGTAAGCAATACAATCGAAAAATTTTAATTGCCGACCTTATTGCCGCTGCAGTAGTAACGCTTATGCTCATTCCGCAAAGTTTGGCCTATGCTTTATTAGCGGGTTTGCCGCCAGAGGTTGGGCTATATGCAAGCATGGCACCATTGGTTTTATATGCTCTTATGGGAACTAGCCGAGCCCTAGCAGTCGGACCTGCAGCCGTCACCTCTCTCATGACCGCAGCAAGTTTGGGTAGCCTTGGTTTGCAAGGGCCAGGCCAATATATACAAGCTGCCTTATTGCTCGCTCTTATGAGTGGGGCAATTATGTTTTTAATGGGAGTGGCGCGCTTAGGATTTTTAGCCAATTTTTTAAGTCATCCGGTGGTTTCTGGATTTGTCTCTGCTTCAGGAATATTAATTGCAGCAAGTCAGTTAAAACATATTTTGGGTATTCATTTGCATGGTGAAACCTTGGTTCAATTAGTACCCCAATTGGTTCAACAACTCAGTCATTTCCATTTTATTACCAGTCTTATTGGTTTTTCAGTTATTTTTCTTTTGGTAATAGCCAGAAAATGGTTAAAAAAATCTCTGATGAGTTTAGGTCTAACAAAAGATATTGCTGATATTTTTGTCAAGGCAGCGCCTGTTGTTGTTTTACTTTTAAGTATTTTGGTTTCTAGTTTATTTGAATTATCTTTACAGGGTGTAAAAGTGGTGGGTCATGTCCCTGCTGGTATGCCCTCATTTACTTTACCTGCATTTACTTCAACCACAGCGTCTTGGATTCATTCATTATGGATACCTGCATTGCTTATTTCTTTGGTAGGTTTTGTAGAGTCAGTATCGGTGGGGCAGTCTTTGGCTGCTAAGACGAGAGAAAGTATTGACCCTAATGCAGAATTAAGGGCATTAGGATTAAGTAATTTTGGATCTGGACTGACTGGTGGGTTTCCGGTAACAGGAGGATTTTCTCGATCGGTAGTCAATTATGACGCAGGAGCACGTACACCTGCTGCAGGAATATTTACTGCTGTTGGACTTGCTTTGGCTGCACTATTTTTAACTCCTTGGCTTTTTCATTTACCACAAGCTACTTTAGCTGCCACTATTATGGTTGCCGTACTTACCTTGGTTGATTTTAGTGTTTTTAAAAGAACATGGCATTATGCAAAAGCCGATTTTGCAGCTCTGTTTTTTACATTTTCACTCACTTTATTAGTGGGGGTAGAGGTGGGTTTAATTGCCGGTGTATCAACTTCTTTAGTGCTCTTACTCTACCGTACCAGTCGGCCACATATTGCAGTAGTAGGGCAGGTAGCAGGTACCGAGCACTACCGAAATGTACTACGCCATTCTGTAATAGTGCATTCAAGTGTTTTAGGGCTTAGAGTTGATGAAAGCCTATATTTTGCTAATTCAAGATTTCTAGAGGAGTCCATTGCCTCTGCGGTTACAGAACATGCCGATATCAAGCATGTGGTGTTATTGTGTTCTGCAATTAATGATATTGATGCCAGTGCTTTAGAAAGTCTTGAAACTATTAATCACCGCTTGCTTGACTCTGGAGTTTTGTTTCACTTGTCTGAGGTAAAAGGGCCCGTTATGGATAGACTAAAACGCAGCCATTTCTTGGAGGAGTTAAGTGGTGGTATATATTTAAGCCACCACCAAGCAGTGACTGAATTAACTGAATAACGATTTTAATAGTTCAAATTTATAAAAAAGAGTATCCTCAGGTTGATACTAATTGTCAAAATCATAATTAAAACTAGTTTTATGCCTCATTTTTTTCTAAGCTGCTTTATTCTTTTTTTCACTACTACTAGTTTTGCTGTAGAGGTTCAATTTCAAAAAGTCACACAAGATGTGTATGTTCATA
>CAZKWC010000097.1:0-4570 GCA_964556425.1 uncultured Limnohabitans sp.
TAGTACCAACGTTTACGTGGGGCTTGGTACGTACAAATTTTTCTTTTGCCATTTTTTAAATCTCCATACTGGATGCAAAAAACACCAACTAACGCCGCACTCACCAACAACGGTAAGCGCCTAAAATTTATGGTGCCCATGGCGGGAATCGGACCCGCGATCTCTCCCTTACCAAGGGAGTGCTCTACCACTGAGCCACATGGGCAATTGCTTGCATTGGCTCAAAATTGAACACAGCAACATTTGGAGCGGGAGACGGGAATCGAACCCGCGTCATTAGCTTGGAAGGCTAGGGTTCTACCATTGAACTACTCCCGCACAACACTGCCGCAAATGCTTCTATGCGCCAAAACCCCATAACTATAGACACACGTCTTAATAAATTATTGGGGATTGATAGCCATTGCAAATAGATAATGGTGGAGAGGGCTGGATTCGAACCAGCGTACTCGTAAGAGGGCAGATTTACAGTCTGCTGCCATTAACCACTCGGCCACCTCTCCAACACTCAGCCGCATATTATGCCACTGTTTTTAAACTTTTTGCTAGCACTTTACCAATTTACTGTTAATTTGTAATTGGTTTTTAGAAAAGTGTTAGCTTTACTAAAATGCGAACAATTCACAAAAGGATTTGTGCCTTTTGCAGCTGATAAAGGTGATGGGTGGTTAGCCTTTAGACATAAATGTCTTTCACTTGAATCAACAAGCGTAATGATACTCCCTTTTTGCTGTGCAAACGCACCCCACAGCATAAAAATTTTATATTCTTTTGATTTTGCTAATAATTTAATCAATTCATCGCTTAAATCTTGCCAACCCCAGTCGGCATGTGAGCCTGGCTTGCCTTGTTCTACTGTAAAAACTGCATTGATTAATAAAACGCCTTGTTCAAGCCAGCTGCTTAAATCGGTTTTTTGTTCTTTTAGACGTTCACCACCCAAGTCTCGGTCTAACTCTTTTAATATATTCCTAAGAGAGGGCGGGACTTTTTTGCTTTTTGAAGCTGAAAATGCTAGTCCGTCTGCCATTCCTGGTGTGTGGTAGGGGTCCTGCCCCAAAATAACCACTTTCACATCTTTTAAAGCTAATAACTTAAATGCCCTAAGTGGATCGGGAGGGTAAATAATACAACCTTGCTCTAAGGCATTTATTATTTTGTTATTGAGCCTCTTGCCTGCCTCTGACTCAAAAAACTCAGTGAGCACAGGTAGCCAATCTGGCTTTACTTCTTTTAAGCTGGGTGGCCACTGTTGCAAGCTAGCCACGTTAGTTGCAGTAGGAACTGTTTCATCAAACATAGGATATTGCAAATAAACCACCCAATTTTAATTAATATAGAAATGCCTAGATGACTTCAGAATGAAGTACCTTTGGCTTTACTTTGCCTTTTTAGGCGGTTGCAAACAAATCATTGAGCGCCTTGCCAGGATCAGGCTCCCTCATAAAAGCTTCACCAACTAAAAATGTTTTAGCTTGTGCTTGCTCTGATAAAAAAGCCACATCTTCAGGAGTAGCAACTCCAGATTCAGCTACTAAAATTTTGCCAGCTGGTAATTTTTTAGATAAGGCCACACTTACCTCTAGACTTACTTCAAATGTGCGCAGATTTCGATTGTTCACACCAATTAATGGTGTTTTTAATTGAAGCGCTCTGTCAAATTCTGCTTCATCATGTACTTCAACCAACACCGCCATACCTAAATCAATTGCAATCGCTTCAAACTCTTTCATTTGTGCATCAGTCAAAATAGAGGCAATCAATAAGATACAGTCTGCCCCCATCGCCCTAGACTCATAAACTTGGTAAGCATCAATAATAAAATCTTTACGTAAAACTGGTAAATGGCAAGAAGCCCTCGCTTGTCTTAAATAATCTTTTTCGCCCTGAAAAAATTGTTGATCGGTAAGTACTGATAAACAAGCGGCACCGTTTTCTGCATAACTTTGAGCAATATCGGCAGGTTCGAAATATGAACGAATCACGCCTTTGGAGGGGCTGGCTTTTTTAATTTCGGCAATAACAGCATATTTTCCAGCTTCAATTTTCTTTTGAATAGCCCCCACAAAATCACGAGTAGTGAGTCTTGAATAGGCATCGGCTTTGATCGCTTCAAGACTCATTTTGCGCTGGGCTGTAATTAATTCTTGCTGTTTAACTTCTACAATTTTTTGGAGGATATCAGTCATTTTTTATTCATTTCTTTGAAGTTAATTGTTGAGTCACATTGACTAGTTGCTCAAACTTTTGGTAGGCAGCGCCACTTTCAATGGTGCGCCTTGCCAATGCAATACCTGCTGGAATATCGGCTACTACATCAGCGACATACAGCGCGACGCCAGAGTTAAAAATCACAATTTCTTTGGCTGGTCCATCTTGATTTTTTAACACGCCAAGTAACATTTCTTTGGATTGCTCTGGTGTTTCTACTTTTATTGCACGGCTACTAGCCATTGCAAAACCATAGTCTTCTGGATGAATCTCATATTCAATCACTTCATTGTTTTTAAGTTCACCGACCAAGGTAGCTGCACCTAAGCTCACCTCATCCATACCGTCACGACCATACACCACCATAGCACGCTCTGCACCCAAACGTTGTAAAGCTCGCACTTGAATACCAACTAAATCGGGGTGAAACACACCCATCAAAATATTGGGTGCACCCGCTGGATTGGTCAGTGGGCCTAATAAATTAAAAAAGGTTTTAATCCCCATTTCTTTGCGTACTGGAGCGACGTTTTTCATGGCGGGGTGATGATTAGGAGCAAACATAAAGCCAATACCCGCTTGCTCGACTGAACTGGCAATTTGTTCTGGGCTTAACATTAGCTCTATGCCCATGGCTTCTAAAACATCGGCACTACCACTCTTACTACTTACGCCTCGGTTGCCATGTTTACTGACCTTGGCTCCCGCTGCAGCTACTACAAACATTGAGCAGGTTGAGATATTAAAGGTGTTGGAGCCGTCTCCTCCGGTGCCTACAATATCAATTAAATGTTTTTTATTGGGAATATTCACCTTCGTAGAGAACTCACGCATGACTTGAGCTGCTGCGGTGATTTCACCAATGGTTTCTTTTTTTACCCGCATACCCGTGGTAATGGCGGCAATCATGACTGGAGACACTTCACCACTCATAAATTGACGCATAAGATGAATCATTTCATCGTGGAAAATTTCACGATGCTCAATGGTTCTTTGTAATGCCTGCTGTGGGGTAATACGAATTGCTGTAGTCATATTCTGTTTTCCAATCAAAGCGTTTTTTAGTTTAAAAAATAAGCGTTGGTTTTTTCTATTACGTAATCAATATCGTCTTGATTGACATCTAAGTGAGTCACAAATCGAAGTTGATAACTGCCTGTAGTGAGAATCCCATTTTGGGTAAGGTACTGGGTCAAGCCTTTAAATTTTTCATCATTGGCATTTTTAGCCGTCAAAAAAATCATATTGGTTTGAGCAGGGCTAATATCTAACTCTGGAATATCTTTTAAGCCTTGGTATAAACGAGTGGCCAAGTCATGATCTTGTTGTAAACGCTCGACATGATGGTCTAGAGCATACAAAGCAGCAGCGGCTAAAAATCCTGCTTGACGCATTCCACCGCCTGCCATTTTTCTGATCCGTTTTGCTTTTTTAATAACATCGGCACTGGCACATAAAACGGAACCTACTGGCGCACCCAAGCCTTTACTAAAACAAACTGACACACTATCGAATGGGCCAATCATTTTAGAAGCCGCTTGCATTACCGTGCTTGAATCAAGGCTGGCTTGCTTGACTGCTCCGTTAAAAAATCGAGCTCCGTCTAAATGACATTGCAATCCATGCTTTTTAGCAATATTGGTGGCGGCTAGTACATATTCATGATCTAGTAATTGCCCTGCCCATGTATTTTCTAAAGTGAACAATTTGGTCATTGCAAAATGAGCATCATCCGGTTTAATAGATGATTCAATTTTGGCCAAATCCATTTGACCATTGGCTGCTTGATCTAGGGGTTGGGGTTGTACACTGCCTAATACGGCTGCACCACCGGCTTCCCATCGATAAGTGTGAGCCATTTGGCCCACAATATATTCGTCACCCCGTTGGCAATGGCTTAATATGGCGGCTAAATTGCTTTGTGTGCCACTGGGAAAAAACAAGGCTTGTTCAAAACCGAGTTGGCTGGCCAATCTTTCTTGCAATAAATTGACTGTCGGGTCGTCTGCAAACACATCATCGCCTAATGGTGCAGCCATCATGGCTTGACGCATAGCAGCAGTGGGTTGTGTGACAGTGTCACTTCTTAAATCTACACGTCTTGTCATGATGTTGACCTTTAGGCTTGAGTGATAAAATTTTTCAGCATGGCATGGCCATGCTCTGTCAATATGGATTCAGGATGAAACTGCACCCCTTCCATTTTGACAGCCTCTGGTAAATGTTTGTGTCTAATTCCCATAATTTCGCCATCGGCTGTAGTAGCCGTAATTTCTAAATCGGCTGGGCAACTGCTTGGCTCAATGGCTAGTGAATGGTACCGGTTAACCGTAAACTGTTTGGGTAAGTCACGGAACAT
>CAZKWC010000097.1:4670-7952 GCA_964556425.1 uncultured Limnohabitans sp.
TCGGCAAAATATTGCACCAAGTTATAGGTAAAACTATCATAGTTATCAATCATGATTAAACGGGGTGTAGTGCTCATAATTGACCTCCTTCTACCAATTCAACTGCTTTTAAAAGCGCTCTTGCTTTATGTTCGGTTTCAGCCCATTCTAATTCAGGCACACTATCGGCAACTACCCCTGCAGAAGCTTGGGTATATACCATATTGTCTTTTACGACAGCGGTGCGAATTGCGATGGCTAAATCCATATCATCGGCATAAGAAATATAGCCACAAGCACCGCCATAAATCCCTCTTTTAACGGGTTCTAATTGGTCAATTAATTCCATAGCATGTACTTTGGGTGCACCTGTTAATGTGCCGGCTGGAAAAGTAGCTTTTAATACATCCATACTAGTAAGGCCAGGCAACAAAATACCCTCCACATTACTCACAATATGCATAACATGGCTATAACGCTCTACGGCAAACGCTTCGGTTACCTTAACAGAACCTGTTTGTGCTATACGGCCTACATCATTTCGGGCCAAGTCAATTAGCATGACGTGTTCGGCAATTTCTTTGGGGTCTTTCACCAACTCTTGCTCAATTGCTTTATCGGCTTCGGGGCTTGCACCTCTTGGTCTGGTACCTGCTAAAGGCCTAATCGTGACTTTTTGTTGTTGATCAGCTAAAGTTTCTTGCCTAACTAAAATTTCAGGAGAGGCACCTACCACTTGAAATTCGCCAAAGTTATAAAAATACATATAAGGACTAGGATTGAGTGACCTTAATGCACGATATAAATTAATAGGAGAAGCATTGAATTTTTTCTTAATGCGTTGACCCACTTGTACTTGCATAAAGTCACCCGCCGCAATTAAATCTTTAGCAGTTTCAACAGAGGCTAAATAATCTTGTTTGGCAAAATCTCTTATCACTTCACCGCTACTGTTGGTAGACACCATTTCTGGAGCAATTACAGGTTGTTTTAACAACTGTTTGAGTTGTGACAGTTTGGCAAGTCCTAATTCGTAGGCATTGTTGTCGTTAGGATTAACATACACAATAAAGTGGATTTTGCCACTTAGATTATCTATGACGGCTAACTCTTCACACTGCAATAACAAAATATCTGGACAATCGAGTTCATCGGGTGGGCATGTGGCCTCTAATTTTTTCTCGATGTGACGAACCGCATCGTAACCAAAATAGCCTGCTAAACCACCACAAAAACGCGGCATGTTAGCCTGCAATGCAACTTTAAACCGCTTTTGGTATTCAGCAATAAAATCTAAGGGGTTAGCTACATGTGTCTCTACGACTTCATCATTTTTAATGATATTGACATAGGCATCAGGGCCAAAATTTCTAGCTTCTAGTCGAGTGTTGCAAGGCAAGCCTATAAAACTATAACGACCAAAACGCTCACCACCCACTACTGATTCGAGCAAAAAAGAATTTTTACTACCGCCAACTCCAGCTGTGAGTTTTAAGTATAGTGATAGTGGTGTTTCTAAGTCTGCAAGCACTTGTTCTTGCAAGGGAATACGGTTAAAGCCTTGAAGTGCCAAGGCGTCAAAATCCTGTCTGTTCATAATGTTGCTTACTATTTGAAATACGAATGAAATGGGCTCTGTATGAAGAGCATCCTGAATTGAACTCAGGTCTTCACCGCCCGCTTAATGGGAGTAATGTGATGTAGTCGGCAAGCCACGCCAGGGCCAGGCTCCCCGGTCAGTACGACTGTTTGAAATATTGCAACATGGTATTAACATGGCTTGAGTGTATCAAAACTCCAGCCAAATCTTGCAACTGTCTCGCATATTCTTCTTTTTTTAGTTTTTTACCTGAAAATACTATTCATTTAAGACTCAAGTAAAGGCCGGTTATGACAAGTTCTCATTCATTTGCATTATCTTGCTTGCCAGCTGGCCTTACGGTTTTTGAAAGAGGCTGGTTATCATCTAATAATATTTTAATCAAGGGTAAAAACAACTCTTGTTTAATTGATACGGGTTATGGCTCGCATCAAGACCAAACAGTTCAATTGGTGCAAGCGTCACTTCAAGATAAAAATCTTGATCTTATAGTGAACACTCATTTACATAGCGATCATTGTGGTGGAAATGCAATTTTGCAAAAGCATTACCCGCAAGCGAAAACATATATTCCGCAAGCCTATGCGCAAGCTGTTTCTACTTGGGATGAAAACTTGCTTAGTTTTGCAAGTACTGGGCAATTATGTTACCCGTTTCGTTTTGATGAGGTGCTCACTCCTGGGCAAGAAATTTTATTAGGCGATTGGCTATGGCAGGTTCATGCAGCCCCTGGTCATGATCCTGATTCTGTCATTTTGTTTGAACCGGTTTCACGATGCTTGATTTCTGCTGATGCGCTTTGGCAACACGGCTTTGGTGTGGTGTTCCCTGAGTTAGTGAACACACCCGCCTTTGAATTGGTCGGAGAAACCATTGATTTAATTGAAAAACTAGATCCTAGAGTCGTAATACCAGGACACGGAACTATTTTTACTGATGTAACCGAAGCAATTGCTAGGGCCAGAGAACGCTTAAAGGTATTTCAGCAGTATCCCATTAAACACACCAAACATGCGGCTAAAGTTTTACTCAAGTTTAAGTTGATGGAACTTAAACAAATCTCGATTCAAGATTTTATGGATTGGGCAGTACAAACACAATTAATACAAATTATTGTGAAGCAAGAAGCGGATTCAATCGCCACCAGTCAAATTGTGCAAGGGTTTTTGGCACAACTTGCCGATGCCAAAGTGATTAAACTAGACGAGCACTTTATTTACGACTTATAAATTTAGTATGCAACCATACTGGTGTGTACTAAATGGCCTGAATCTTCTTCAAGTTTTATGACCGCCTGCTCGAGGTGGTTATCTTTATGGCTTCGCCAGTTATAAAAAGTAGAACTGCTGACACCTAGTTCACGGCAAATATCAGCTACCTTCTTACCTGATTCTGCAGCCAATATCGCATCCACTATTTGCGAGCTTGTAAATTTAGCTTTTCCCATATGCTTGTTATATTTTGTTAATTTATATTTCATTGTAGCCAACATAATAAAAATTGAGTCTATATGCGGGTTGTGGCTCGACTAATGGTTGATCTAGCTTGATAAATGGCAGAATGTAACATAATTTTGTAATTTTATGTAATATTTTAACTACACTAATCCGAGTGTTTTTTTGATCTAACGCTCCCCCCTCAGTCCCCTCTTGGCAGGGGGGGGAAAGAGACGTTCTACTTAGCACGGTGGGGTGTAATAAAGA
>CAZKWC010000098.1:0-7684 GCA_964556425.1 uncultured Limnohabitans sp.
CGCCTTAAAGCGATTGCTTGTTGGAAATAAGGATGAGCCTCAAAAGCTTTGACTTCTTCAGCTGTCATGGGGCCGCCTTGTAGTTTTAAAGACAACATGGAGGCATCTGAAATTAAGTCTAAATAGCCTTTTTCTACTGCTGCCAGGTAACGCTTAGCAGCAACATGTAGCAAAATAGGTTCAGTGACATCGGGGCCAAAATATTGCGACAACCATACCGAGCCCAATGATTCATGCTGGGTGTCAATTCCTTGGTCGGCGATATCGGCGGGTAAATCGTGGACTAAATGACCAATATCGTGCAAATAGGCTGCGACAATTTGCGACGTAGAAGCGCCGTCACGTTGTGCAAAATAAGCGCATTGCAGGGCATGCTCTATTTGACTCACTCCCTCGCCATAAGTTTCGTGTCCACGCTTTTCAAATGCTTGGTTAATAAGTTGTATAGCTTGAGACACACAAGGCTCCTAAAGAGTGAAAAACATATAGATATTTGCTTTGAAGCAAACTCCATTTTAATGAGCTTCACCCCTTTAGTAAACCTTTGCACCTCTTTTAATTGAATGATTTTTTATACATTTTCACCATTCAAAGCAAAGCGATTAATGCTCGTGGCGCATGCCACAATATTTGCCAATTGCCAATCCTTTACAGGCAGCTTGTAATTGCTTTTGACACACTTCATGACTCTTGCCAGACTCTAAACAAAGGGCAGCGCCTTGATGCGCTGCAGCCATTGCTTTGTGCTGTTTAATGTCGGCTTGCACTTCCGCATCTAAGGCGGGAGTAGCCGCCATACTTGCCATAGAAATGGTGATTAATAGGCCGCTTATCCATTTTTTCATTTAAGTCCTCTTTTGTAACACTAATAAAACATTCATTCGGTAAACACTTATTGCGGGTACACAGGCCGCCACCAAAGCAATAACAATGGCGATAATGGGTATTGACCATAGCTCTATTGGCCAATTAAATGCGGCCAATAAAAGACTACCTTCCAGCGCCAGCATTTTGGCAGCGACTACTACCATGAGCTGACCCAATAACAAACCAATTAAATTGGCTACTAAAGCCAATACCAATGATTCTGACAAAACAATCCAAGCCATTTTGGGTGCGCTTGCGCCCAACATTCTTAATAAGGCTAAATCCTGTTGTCTTTCTTTTAATGAACCCCACAAGGCAATAAATACACTTAAACAAGCTGTTAATAATAAAACGCCGGCAAAGGCCTGTAACACATCAGTGCCCACTCCTAACATGCTTAATAAACGGGTGATTTCAAGCGCCGGAGCAGCTGCTTGCATTTGAGTTTTGGTATTAACAAATCTTGGAAAACTAAGCGCTGCCATGGGTGTTTTATATTGCACCAAGGCCATGGTCACTTCACGTTCTTGCTTTAACAGCTCAAGGTCTTGGGCATCAACTGCCATCTCGTCTTCATGCACTTTCCAGACGGACTCTAGCGAAGTTAAAATCAAATTATCAATACTGGCTTGTTTGGGTTTTAATATACCAACCACTCGATAGACTGACTTTTCATGGGTATGCCCACCTTCAGACAAACCATGGCTACCTAAAAACTCATCACCTATTTTTAAAGCCATTTTTTGAGCTACGTTTGCTCCTAACACAGCTTGCATGGGGCCATCCCAAATTTGGCCTGCCTGTAACTGGGCCTCATAAAATGACAAATAATCAGGGCTGCTTCCAACAATTCGATAGGAGCTGTAGCTGTCGCCTAAACTAATGGGCACCACCCTTGCCACCATAGGATGCGTTTTTAATTCTTGTACGGCACTTAAGGCCACATTTCCTGGTGGTACATCAATCTGAAAAACTCCAGACAAAATCAACTGCATAGGACTGCCTTTAGCCCCCACCACCACATCAATTCCAGCTATTTCTTTTTCAAAAGCTTGGCTAATTTGATGATTCATCAGCATTAAAAAACTCATGGTGGCTAATGCCAAACTAAGCAACACCAAATTGAGAAGTGTAGTAAGTGGCTTAGCCCACAAATAGGCCCAGCTTAAACGCCAACTATTCATGCTTTGGCCTCTTGATGTTTTTTAGTGCTTGGATTGGCACTTTGCTGAGAGCTTGGTTTTTGCAAGGCCATTTGAAATAGTTTTAGCTCAGTTGTGTTTTGTTCTTGAATAAAACTGGCTACCCTTGAATCATGGGTAGCAATGACCAAACTGGCACTCTGTTGCTGAGCCGTTTTGACTAATAAGTGAATAGCAGCAAAAGCAGATTCATCATCTAAACTGGCACTGGGCTCATCTGCTAATATGACTTTTGGTTTTAACAACACTGCTCTTGCCAATGCGACTCTTTGGGCTTGCCCGCCCGATAATTGATTGGGATAGCGCTTGGTTAACTCTGCAATACCCAGCGCACTTAAGCATTCTTGAATAGCTTGAGCTTGATAACTTTGACCAGCCGCCCATTGAGCCAAAGCGAGGTTTTTTTCTACTGTTAAAGCCTGACTTAAATGAAGACTTTGCGGTAAAAAACCAATATTTTTAGCGCGCCATGTGTCGGCTTGAAGCGTTTTTAATTGACCTATTGATTGACCTGCAACTTGTATACTGCCTGTGCTTGGTAGGAGCAGGCCTGCTGCTAAGGCTAACCAGGTAGATTTACCACAACCAGAAGGCCCTGTTAATAAGAGTATGCCTCCTTGCGGTAAGTCTAAGTCTGGAAAACTTAATTGGGTACTTGGGTTATAGCTATAGCTCAATGCCTTTGTTTGTATCATTGCAGCTCCTGTTGTGCACAGTCCGTACAAACACCATTTAACGTAAGCTGATAAGAAACATTTTGATAACCAAGACTGGCTAAATGTTGGCTAGCATTAGCGGCTGCTTTAGATAAATCTAAGGCTTCTTGCTGTATCACTTGACTAATAGAGCTGTCTTTTTGACAACTTTGACAGTGAAAAAATGGTGTATTTTTAATCGTTGCGGGCATTAGTTGATAACTACGCACTCGATTCATATCGACCCGACAAAGCAATAAACTGACTTGGGTGAGCCTGTCAATTAATCGATAAAGTGTGACCTTATCAACTGCCGAGTCGAGCATTAAATTCATTTGATCTTGTAATTGTGCATGACTAAAAGCAATATTGGGATGAGCTAAAAAAAAGCCCAATACCATTCGAGAAAGCGCAGTTTTTCTTAAGCCATGTGCTTTTAATAAATCATCAATGGATTGAATTAAATTTTGTGTAGAGAGGTCATTCATTTGTTGTTATCCATTCAATAGTTTGCTTTTGCCAACATGGTTATAACTGGCCTTTAAATTTGATATTTACAGCTACTCTCATCATCACCATTTTTAAAACTCAGCCGCTCGTACACTTAGATTCAAGCTGTTTTTGCTTGTTCCATAAGAGAACGGTTTTAAAAAGTTAATTATTTATCTATTTATCTTATGCATAGCTTTATTTTATTGATCAGCATCATCAAGACGTAACGCAATTTATTTGCATTACATTGTACACTATTGCAACTAAATTGCGTTATTAAATTATGTTATCTATTTCTATTGGGCCATTTGCTTTTCCTGCCAACAGCTTACTTCTTTTTATTTCTGCTTATTTGGCTTATTTTTTCTTGTTAAGAAACAAAGGTCAAGACAAAGCCTTTTTAGAAAAGCTTTTTTGGACTACGTTGGTAATCGCATTGGTTTCTGCCAGATTGGTCTATTTAGCACTGCATTTTGATAGTTATAAGCAGTCAATCTGGGCCATTTTTGATATTCGTGATGGTGGTTGGTGGAGCCCTGCGGGAGTAGTGAGTTCGCTACTTTTTGTAACTTGGGCGATGTGGCGCCATGCTTTGTTCAGAAAAACCTTATTTTTAGCTTATTTGCTTTCTGTTGGCACTTGGAGCCTTGGCAGTGGGTGGCTCCATTATTTACAAACAGCTAACAGCTTAGAGCAAGCCAATAAGATTTCTCTGGTGTCTTTTGCCGACTCAGGCACTCAAACCTTGCCTACGATTATTGCCAGCAAGCCCAGTGTGATTAATTTATGGGCAAGTTGGTGTGGTCCTTGTAAACAAGAAATGCCTTATTTTGCTAAGTTACAAAAAAAATATCCTCAAGTTGAATTTGTGTTTGTTAACCAAGCTGAAAAACCTGCCGCTATTCAACGATATTTGGCACAACAGAGTTTTCAAATTAAAGGTATTTGGCTAGATGCACAGGGTCAGTTAGGCCCAGCAGTCGGCTCTAATGGTTTACCTACCACTTTATTTGTTGATGCCAAAGGCAATTTAGTCAACGCCCATTTTGGAACACTTAACGAGGCGGCTTTAGATGCTGCTATTCAAAACTTATTAACTGAATAATTGTCTTCAGTAAGGGGGTTTGCTTGTTGGCATCAAGTTGCTGGGCTTCTTTTGAGATTTGATGCATTACCCCCCTCAGTCCCCCCTTGCCAGGGGGCATGAAAGAATCTTCGTTCTTATTAAGACATGTGGGTCTATTTTTGTTCTCGCCTACTAAGAAGAGAACAAGCTTCAGTCACTGGGATTAAAGCAATCAACGGTTTTTTAGTAAAAATACAGCTATAACAGCTACGCAGACGGCATCAAAAATACCTGCTAAATGCATACCCTGCAAGCCATCAGTTTGCCAATTTATGGCAATTAAAGCCACCAGGGCCAATTTTTCTAGGGCAACTAATACCAATACTGGTTTTCTTTGAATCGGTTGCTGTGCAGCCCATATCAACAATAAGCCCATACAAAAGGCCATCATGCCCCAATGCTGAGCAAATAATATGGCTGCAGGCTCTTGTAGTTGTATTTGACTAAGAGCGAGCCCTTGTTGTGGCAAAAAAAACTGCAGTATTGGACTCATGGTGATGAGTCCTGCTGCATAACTAAAATATTGGAACCATTTGGCTTTGTCTTGTTGCATATGAGTGTTTTTTATTGAACTTCGGTACTGGGTAAAAATCGTCCGTAGCTTTTTTCTTGGCCTAAATCTGCGGCAAAACCTAGGTCTTTTTGGTAGGCAATTTTGCCGTTAATAATGGTGTAATCAACTGCCAAATCATTGCGTTTTACTAGCCTTGTAATTCCACCAAAACCTTCCATTTCTGCTCGGCTGACCTCATCTAATTCATGGTTTAAACCCAATGGATTAATAATGGCAATATCTGCTCTAGCACCTATTTTAATTTTGCCTGCATCTATTGCAAACCAATCGGCTAGGTCACTTGTGAGTCGTTTAACGGCTTGTTCTATGCTTATAAAAGGTGTGCCTAATAATTGAGCATCTCGTGCATATTTCAGCATCCTGAGAGGGAAGTTGTATTGAGCGTTTGAACGAATGTGTGCCCCTGAATCGGCAAAACCAATGTGCGTATACGGGCTGCTTAACAACTTATACATAATTTCGGGTCTATGATTACCGTAATTAGTTCGCCATAATAATTTTTCACGGTACAAAACTGCTAAATCAAAATACGCATCTACTGCATCTTTGTTTTGCTCTTTAGCTATTTGTGCAAAGGTTTTGCCTTCTAAACTTTTATCGGGGCAGTTAATTACCTTGCATTCGGTGAAGTCTCTATGCCATAAACCTTTGGTAAAAATAGCCCCTAATTGTTTTTTAAATGCTTTTCTAAATTCTGGATCTTTGACTTTGGCATAACGCAAATCATCGTCTTTAAAGTCTCTTAATATCTCCCCAGCAGAAAACTCTTCAAAGGCATTCACATCTAGGCCTTCTAGGTGCAGGGTAAATGGTGCAGAAAGTGTCTGCCATCTAAAATTACCTGCTAAAAATTTATTGGCAATGTAACCCGATGTTCGGGTGATGTAATGCATAAAAGGTTGCGACTTAAGGTCTAAAGCCGTTAACAATGAGCTTTTAAGTGGCTTTCTTTTCCAACCGTGTGCATGCCACAAGAAGGCAAACACATTGATTTTACCAACCGCATCTGGAGCACCTTGCAACACGGCTTGACGCTTTCTTAAAACATCAAAAAGCCTAGAAAACTCTTGCCAACTAGAATAGGTGGAAGGTAATGATTTAGACCATACCCTATCGCCATCCATTTTATCTAGTTTGGTGGTCATGACCGATAGGCCCATAAATCCAGCATCTAAGGCTTGGTTTAATAGTTGGGTCATTTGCGTAAGTTCAGCATCTGTTGGTATTGTTTTGTGGGTAGAGCGCTCTAATCCTAATACAGCAGCTCTAATATCGGAGTGGCCAATGAATCCACAGACATTAGGCCCTAGTGCTTGTTGTTCTAAAAACTGCCTATACTGAGCAGGCGTTAGCCAAGTTTTTTTCTCTTGCAATATGGGTAAGACTTGGTTGCGAGGGACGGCTTCTACCCTTGTGAACATATCTGCACAATCTAGCGGGCTAGAGACCATCATACTAATTGAACAGGAGCCCAAAGCAATGGTAGTTACTCCATGTCGAACCGACTCTTTAAGAGCAGGTGCAACTACTATTTCTGCATCGTAATGGGAATGCATTTCTAAAAAACCTGGCATTACCCAATGCTCTTGTGCATCAATTATCTTCACCCCCTCATCTTTGGGAATGACACTAGTGCTAATAGCAGTTACTATGCCGTCTTTTATACCAATATTTTGCACACTTGCTGCATCTGAAATACCGTCAAATAGCAGGGCATTTTTAATAATTAAATCATATTTCATTTCTAATCGCCTACTCAGTTGAGTTGTTTTTTGCTCCAAAACCATGCTAAAGCCCCACCTGAAACAATATGCCACACGCCCCACCAAGCAGTTACGATTGCCATACCACCTAAGCCACTAAACATATTAAAAATTAAGATCAAGCCTAGGCCAGAGTTTTGGATACCCATTTCGAATGTGATGGCTCTTTTATCTCTTTCTGGTAAATTCAGTAAACTAGATAAGGTGTAACCAGTGAGAAGGGCTAATGCATTGTGTATGGCAACTACAATCACCACAAACTCGATGTAGTTCATAAAGTTTTTAAAATTAGCTGCTAATGCCATTATGATGAAACTAGCAAACACCACCATCGAAAACCGTTTCATTGGTTTTTGGGCTTTTTGTGCAAATACTGGAAAATAAGCAGCTATTAACATTCCTAAAATTAGAGGTATGCCAAGTAAGATGGCGATATCTTTGAGCATATGAAGAGCATCTATTTCGATGCTTCTCATTAAACTATGGGTGATAGGGTGCAAATTTCCCCAGAAATTAAAGTTAATGGGTGTTAAAAATATTGCCAGCACCGTAGAAATAGCACTAGCACTCACTGATAGCGCTGCATTTCCCTTGCTGATATGGGTTAAAAAATTGGAAACATGACCTGCAGGGCAAGCCGACACCAATATCATGCCTAGTGCAATGCTAGGAATAGGCTGAATAATGCTAATCAAAACAAACGTCATGGCGGGAAACAAAACATGATGTCCGAATATTGCGAGTACCAAGCCTTTTGGCGTACTAAATGCCTCTTTAAAATCTTTGAGTTTTAAATCTAAGGCGATTCCAAACATAACCAATCCCAAGACTATATTAAGTCCCAATAGTGCAGATGGATTAAATTGCAATGCGACCTGATCAATTGCTTGCATAAACTTACCTATTAAATCTGATAAGTTTGTATGTTCACCGTTAACATAGTTTTAGTCAATATGAGAATTACT
>CAZKWC010000099.1:0-7653 GCA_964556425.1 uncultured Limnohabitans sp.
AAAAAAAAGCCCCAAATGCTTTCGCACTTAGGGCTTTGATATTTTTAAACTTGGCGGAAGCGGTGAGATTCGAACTCACGGAAGGCTCACACCTTCGGCGGTTTTCAAGACCGCTGGATTAAACCACTCTCCCACGCTTCCATTTGGTTAGAGGCATATTGTAGCCTAAATTTTTGGCTTTTTATGGCTCATTATTAAATTGCTTATTTTTTTGTTTGCTAAAGCTAATCAGACCAGTCGATAAAGCAGTACCTAACACAGTGATTAAGCCACAACCTACCATCCATAAGGTAATATGCTCGTTTAACAGCACGACCCCATACAGCATGGCAAATACCGGAATTAAAAAAGTAACGGTTAAAGATTTAGCTGGTCCTACTTGGCCAATAATTCTAAAATACAAAATATAGGCTAATGCGGTGCATATAACTCCAGAAGCCACTACAGCAGCCCATGCAGGAGCGCTTGGCATAACACTAGGCCAAGTTAATACACAAGGCAATAACAAGGCCAAACTCGCACCTACTTGGCTGCCTGCGGCACTGGCTAAAGGGTGTACTTGGCCTAAATAACGTTTAGTAAGGCTACCAGCTAAGCCATAACAAAATGCAGCTGCCAAACAAGCCATTAACGCCCACCCCGAGCCGCCTTCTTTAAAGTTAGCCGATTCGCCAGCTAATAAGGCAATACCTAAAAAACCCAAACCAAGGCCAATTATTCGGGTAAGGCTTAGTTTGTCTTTTAACCAAAGCCATGCAATTACGGCACCAAACAAAGGGACGGTGGCGTTTAAAATGGCTATTAAGCTGGTGTTAATATGCCTTACTGCATAGGCAAACATTGCAAATGGAATAGCAGAATTCACTAATCCAATTAAAAAGGTAGCTCTCCAATGCTGCTTTAAATTGTCCATTAAGCCTGTCGTTTGGAGCAGCACCAACAAAACAATTGCTGCCACTATAACCCTCATAGCAGCCGTCGCCCAAACTCCAAACTCAGGACTGGCAATATAGGTTAATAAAAATGAAGCACCCCAAACAGCACCCAATACAACAAATTCAAGCGGCCAAGTTTTTTTCACAAATTCTTTCGGTATTTTTTAATTTTGACCTCTATTCTAAGGCTTTGTGAGACTTCAGTTGTTCTAATAAAAGCAAGGCTTTTTTGCGCTCTAGGCCACCGGCATAACCGGTTAATGCACCGTTTTTACCCACTACTCTATGGCAGGGCACAATAATACTAATTGGGTTTTTGCCAATAGCAGCAGCTACTGCTCTAGTTGCCTTTGGTCTACCAATTTGTATAGCTAGATCGCTATAGCTCACGGTGTGACCTTTTGGTATACCTAAAAGTTGTTGCCAAACAATTTGTTCAAATTGTGTCGCCTTGGGCCAGCTAATTTCTTGCATCCAGTTGTATTCGTCTATACAAATCGTCTTTCCTGCAAAATAATTATCGAGTTGTTTTTTTATGCTTTCAAAAACTGTAGCTTCATCGTTAAAAGGCCAATCTTCGGCAATGGGTTCGTGCTTTTGGCCCACAAACCATAGCCCCATTAGCTTGTCTTGAAAGGACGCTAATCGCATCTGACCCATTGGGCTTTGATAGTAGGTTTGAACAATACCTAAGGGATACTTCATGCTAATTTCCTGTTAATTGATTAACAAAATCAAATTTTGTGCAATCACAATCTAAAATGATGACTTTATTATTGCCGTAAAAAATATTTGCCAAAATCTCTTAGCCTGTTTTGCATCAATGTTTTTTTGGCATTTGTTCAATTGACCGCATCTACCCAACCGAAGTAAAGAAAGATTCAAGCTATTATGCAACTTGCCGCCTCTATTTTTAAAGCTTATGACATTCGTGGTGTTGTGCCTACTTCTTTGAATCAAGAGGTAGCCTTAGGACTAGGTCGTGCTTTTGGAACCATTGCATTGGCACAAGGTCAAACTACAGTAGCGGTAGGCCGAGATGGCCGCTTAAGTGGCCCAAGCTTATCGAGTAGTTTAATACAAGGTTTACTAGAATCGGGCATTCGGGTAATTGATGTTGGTATGGTTACCACACCTATTTTGTATTTTGCAGCACATACCCTTTGCCAAAGCGGTATTCAAATTACCGGTAGTCACAACCCTAAAGATTACAACGGTTTTAAAATGATTATGGGCGGCAAAGCCATTTACGGAGATGACATTCAAGCTCTGCGCCAAATGATGGAAGCCGAAACTTGGCAATTAAAAGCAGGTGGTAGCCTTGTTCAGCAAGATGTAATACCCGCCTACACAGAGCGCATTACCACCGATATAAAACTAGCTAGACCTTTAAAAATTGTCATAGATAGCGGTAACGGCATTGCTGGAGCAACAGCTCCAGCTATCTTTAGAGCTTTGGGTTGTGAAGTAACAGAATTGTTTAGCGAAGTAGATGGCAACTTCCCTAACCATCACCCCGATCCAAGTAAACCAGAAAACTTAAACGATTTAATTGCCACTTTAAAAACCACCGATGCCGAGTTAGGTTTAGCCTTTGATGGTGATGGTGACCGACTAGGCATAGTGACCAAAGAGGGCAACAATATTTACCCCGACCGTCAAATGGTTTTATTTGCCCAAGACGTACTATCACGGGTGCCAGGCGGTACGATTTTATTTGATGTGAAATGTTCACAGCAATTAGCTCCCGCCATTGAAGCGGCTGGTGGAGTAGCCCTTATGTACAAAACAGGCCACTCTTTAATTAAAGCCAAAATGAAAGAGGTCAACTCACCTTTAGGCGGTGAAATGAGTGGCCATATTTTCTTTAAAGAGCGTTGGTTTGGTTTTGACGATGGTACTTATGCAGGTTGTCGTTTACTTGAAATTTTAAGTCAATCGGACGATTTAAATTTAACTCTTAATCAATTACCCAATAGCTGCTCTACCCCAGAGCTCAATGTGAAATGTGAAGAAGGTCAGCCCCCAGTAATAGTAGCAAAAGCCATTGCTGCAGCACAATTTGCGGCCCCTGCCAAAATTAACACCATTGATGGACTTCGCGTGGATTGGCCAGATGGTTTTGGTTTAATTCGTGCATCTAACACCACGCCAGTATTAGTTTTACGTTTTGAAGGGCATACTACACAAGCCTTGCATCGAATCGAGCAAGAGATGCTGGAGTTGCTAAAATCAGTCATGCCCAACGCTACTATTGAAACAGCGGCGCACTAATTTCTTAACCACTACAATCCTATTTTGGCCACTAAAATCCTTATTGTTAAATTGTCATCCCTTGGTGACGTTATTCACACTTTGCCTGTGGTGCGCGACCTTGCGCGCGCCATACCTGGGGTTCAAATTGATTGGGTGGTTGAAGCTGGGTTTGCCGAGATTATTCAACGTACTCATGGCATTCACAGGGTTATTCTTTGCCATTTAAGACGCTGGAGTAAAAGCCCTTTTAATGCGCAAACCAAACTCGAATGGCGGGCCTTTAAAAAAGACCTACAAAGCCAAACCTATGATGCCATTATTGACTTACAAGGCCTCACTAAATCGGCCTTGATATCTAGAGTGGCTAAGCTAAGCCCGAATGGCAAACGTTATGCTATGGGTAACCGCACCAATGGCTCTAGTTTTGAAATTCTAAGCAAATGGGCCGCTAATATTGCTATTCCATTACCCCTCGATTTACATGCAATTTCTAGAGCTCGTATTGTGTGTGCGAAAGCTTTTCACTACCAAGCCAACGACCAAGCCAAAGTCTATTTCAAGCTTCAAGCCATTCACTGGCAAGCTAATCTTAACCCTGTGGTGTTGGCTAGACATGTCATGCTTATACATGGTAGTTCTAGACAAGATAAATGCTGGGCAGCAGAAAAATGGCTAGAGTTAGGTTTGTTTTTAGCTGAACAAGGCCTAGGTTGTGTTTGGGTACATGGCAATGACGCAGAGCAAAAAGCCAGCGATGAAATGGCCATGGCACTGCATTTAAAACTGATTGAAAATAAAGTCGCCATTACCGACGACCTCAAACCCATTGTTTTACCTAGGCTGGGTTTAGGTCCTTTGGCAGACCACATGGCTCGCTGTGCTGGTGTTATTGGAGTCGATAGTGGACTTAGCCATTTAGCGGTAGCTTTAAACTTGCCTCATGTACAAATTTATAACTTTAATACCGACTGGCGCACGGGTCCCCTTAATAACTCAGGACAGTGTAGCGTGATGGATGTGAACAGTCCGTCGGTTGAAAAAGTTTGGCAAGCTTGGGAGCAAGTGCAATCGGGTTGGATAAGTACCTCCGATGAATTTGCCAAATCGATGATGAGCACACTACCTGCGTAAAGGTTTTATTCAATGCGCTGGTTTTACCGATTTTTAATTTTTTTAGTACAACCTTTTTTTGTATTGAAGCTTTTATTTCGTTCTATAAAAGAACCTTTATATCGTTTTAATATTGCTGCTCGTTTTGGTTTTTATAACACCACTATTAAAGGCAGTCACTATGTTTGGATTCATGCTGTTTCATTGGGCGAAACCCGTGCCAGCGCCAGCTTAGTAAAAGCATTAAGACAACAAATTCCAGGAGTTTGTATTTTATTTACACATGGCACTGCGACAGGATGGGTCGCAGGAAAAGAGCTATTGCAAAATAATGATTTACAAGTTTGGCTACCTTGGGATAGTGTTTTTGCGGTGCAGCGATTTTTAAAATTTTTTCAACCTGTGCTAGGCTTGATTTTAGAGACCGAACTCTGGCCCGAATTAATTGGGCAGTGCCATTTGCAAAAAATTCCCTTGTGTTTAGTCAATGGCCGTTTAAGCGAAAAAACCCTTAAACGCACCCAAAAATGGGGTGGCAGTCTTATGCAAAGCACTTATCAACAATTGTTTTTGGTTTTACCGCAAACCACCCAAGATGCACAACGCTATCAGCTATTACAAGCTAATGTGGGGCCTGTGCTGGGCAATTTAAAGTTTGATGCGGCCATTCATGAAAAGCAACAAGCGCTAGGGCATGAGTGGCGCTCTAGCTTTCAACTACCCGTGTTAATGTTAGCAAGTAGCAGAGAGGGTGAAGAAGCACTTTTTTTACAAGCACTATTGCATCATCCACTTCAAAATCAATTACTCAATAGTTTTCAAATTTTAATCGTACCACGCCATCCTCAACGTTTTAACCAGGTAGCGCAACTCATTGAACAAACCGGCCTTAGTTTGTCTAGACGCAGTCAATGGCCTCATTCCAACCCAGTACCTGCCACCATTGTGCTAGGCGATAGTATTGGTGAAATGCCAATTTATTATTCAGCTAGCGCCTGCGTATTAATGGGGGGCAGCTTTTTACCACTTGGCGGACAAAACTTAATTGAAGCTTGTTTATACGGTTGCCCTGTGATTATGGGACCGTCTATGTTTAATTTTGCCCAAGCGAGCTTGGCCGCCATCGAATCTAAAGCTGGTCAACAAGTAGAAAATTTTGAAAAGGGGCTAGCCTTGGCCTACGCTTGGTTAGCCGAAAACCAATTGAACTCTTTTCAAGAGCGGGCTACTCGCTTTAGCGCACAGCATGCAGGAGCTAGTTTAGCCAGCGCCCAACTCATTCAAAAAATTTATTTTGAGGCTCTTAATAAACGGGCCGCTTCAATTGCAAAATAAGTCAAAATACCATCTGCACCAGCACGTTTAAAAGCCAATAAGCTCTCTAACATAACGGCATCGTGATCTAACCAACCGTTAATAGCGGCTGCTTTTATCATGGCATATTCACCACTTACTTGGTAGGCAAAAGTGGGTACGGCAAATTCTTTTTTCACTCTTTGTACAATGTCTAAATAAGGCATGCCTGGTTTTACCATGACCATATCAGCCCCCTCTGCCAGGTCCATTGCCACTTCACGCAAGGCCTCATCAGAATTGGCAGGATCCATTTGGTAAACCTTTTTATTGGACTTACCCAAATTACTACTAGAGCCTACGGCATCACGGAAGGGGCCATAAAAACTGCTGGCATATTTTGCGCTATAGGCCATGATACGAGTATGTACAAAGCCTTCTGCCTCTAAGGCTTGCCGAATAGCACCAATACGACCATCCATCATGTCACTAGGAGCCACCATATCAACGCCTGCACGGGCTTGAGTAAGGGCTTGTTGCACCAACACTGCGTTGGTCTCATCATTCATGATGTAGTTATTTTCTTTGGGGTCAGGGTGCGGTAGGCCATCTTGACCGTGATCCGTATAGGGGTCAAGGGCTACATCGGTCATAATTCCCAACTCAGGAAACTGTGCTTTAAGCGCTCTTACTGCTGTAGGAATTAAACCATTCGGGTTGGTTGCTTCATCGCCAGTAGCATTTTTTAAATGTTGGCTAATGACGGGAAATAAAGCCATTACAGGTATGCCTAAATCGACACACTCTTGTGCGACGGGCATTAATAAATCAAGGCTTAAACGTTCTACACCAGGCATGGAAGCCACCGCTTCACGACGACCTTGGCCTTCTAATACAAAAACAGGATAAATTAAATCATGTGGCGTTAATTGATTTTCACGAACCAAGTTACGAGTAAAACTGTCACGACGCAAGCGACGTGGTCTTGAAAATGGAAAAGCAGCTGGCGTAAACATAAAGAACTCGTCCCAATAAGAAATTAGCAAATTTAGTGCAATGAAAATATGAAAAACAACATTCCAATATTGCTTTTCACTTTTTCTTGAGTAGCATGAAGCCTTGTGGCTACATCACTGTATGCTTAATTATCCCACTTCTTTAGTGGCTTACCTTGGGCCAATAAAAACATCGCCTTGAAATTTACTGTCCACTTTCTAGGCAAGTGTTAATTACTTAGTTGTTTTGCCTTATAAAATCAAAGTTTTAGCACGCACCTACCATTTATTTTTTACTTTTTAATCTACAACTTTATGAAAATTTTTTTGGTAGGTGGCGCCCTTAGAGACTATTTACTTCATCGGCCTGTTGCCGATCAAGATTGGGTAGTGGTGGGAGCCCATCCAGAACAAATGTTGGCTTTAGGTTTTTTACCTGTTGGTAAAGATTTTCCGGTATTTTTACATCCTCGAACTCATCAAGAATATGCACTTGCCCGCACCGAAAGAAAAACCGGTAAAGGTTATAAAGGATTTGCCGTTTACAGCAGCCCAGATGTGAGCCTTGAACAAGATTTAGCAAGGCGCGATTTGACTATTAATGCAATGGCCTTATCAGACGAGTATTTACATTTGCTTGATGAAAATTTTGCTACAACTGATAAGCATACAGCGGCACCAGACAGTTTAAATGCCTCTTTTAACACCCCTTCCAACCATCAACTTAAAAACCTGGTAGTTTTAAAAGACTATATTGTGGACCCCTTTAACGGCATTGCTGACCTGCAGCATCAAGTCCTGCGCCATGTTGGGCCTGCCTTTGCAGAAGATCCGGTCAGAATTTTGCGACTTGCTCGTTTTGCGGCCCGTTACACCGATTTTGTTGTAGCACCTGAAACCATGGATCTCATGCAAGAGATGGTACACAATGGTGAAGTCAATGCTCTAGTAGCAGAGCGAGTATGGCAAGAGCTGGCCAAGGGTTTAACTCAAGCCAAACCCTCTTTAATGATGAAAGTTTTGCATGATTGCGGGGCATTAAAGGTTTTATTAGCACCCTGGGA
>CAZKWC010000100.1:0-7593 GCA_964556425.1 uncultured Limnohabitans sp.
CTTGAATTTACCGCTTTGTTTGCCAATTAAAAAATCACAATTGCAGCAAATCCACGATAATCAAGCCATGTCATTATTACCTAATCAAATAGAACTTTTAGCCCCCGCCAAAAATGCCGATATTGGTATTGAAGCCGTGAATCACGGTGCCGATGCTGTTTATATTGGTGGCCCGGGGTTTGGTGCACGTGCCTCTGCTGGTAACTCGGTTGCCGATATTGCAAGGCTGGTTCAACACGCTCATCGCTTTAACAGCCGCATTTTTGTTACCCTCAATACCATTTTGCGTGACGACGAATTAGAGGGCGCTCGCCAAATGGCGTGGGATGTGTATAACGCCGGAGCAGATGCCCTTATTGTGCAAGATATGGGTATATTAGAGCTAGATATGCCGCCTATTCAGTTGCATGCCAGCACTCAAACCGATATTCGCACCCCCGAAAAAGCCCGCTTTTTACAAGATGTAGGATTTTCTCAAATTGTTTTAGCGCGTGAACTCACCATCGAGCAAATTGCTGAAATTAGAGCCGCCACCGATGTGAATAAATGCGCCATTGAATTTTTTATTCATGGTGCTTTATGCGTGGCCTATAGTGGCCAGTGTTTTATTAGCCATGCGCATACGGGTCGCAGTGCGAATCGTGGTGACTGCTCGCAAGCTTGTCGCCTACCCTATAACGTAATGGATGATCAGGGTCGTTTTGTAGCGCATCAAAAACATGTTTTGTCTATGAAAGACAATGACCAAAGTGCCAATCTTGAAGCCCTTATTAACGCAGGAGTAAGAAGTTTTAAAATTGAAGGCCGCTACAAGGAAATGGCCTATGTTAAAAACATCACTGCCCATTACCGCAAACTGCTTGATGAAATTATAGACAGACGCGAGTCGGGCTCTGATGCGCATTTACCGCCCCTACACCGAACCTCTAGTGGTCGCACCTCTTTTTATTTTGATCCCGATCCTAATCGCAACTTTAACCGCGGCACCACTGATTATTTTGTGAACGGTAGGCAAGAAGATATTGGTGCTTTTGATACGCCTAAACACGCTGGTATTGAGCTTGGCTTTGCAACACAAGTACAAGACGATCATCTTGATATTGAAACCACTCAAGAGCTCAATAACGGTGATGCAATTACCTGGTTTGATTTACAAGGTGAATTACGTGGCTGCAAAGTTAATATTGCCAAATTAGTACAAGCAGGCAAAAAAGGTCAGGTCAGCAAATGGCGGGTATATCCCAATGAAGACATGAGCACACTCATTGATTTACGTCGTGGTGCACTCATTAGCCGTAACCGTGATATGACCTGGGATCGATTATTAGCTAAAAAATCCAGCGAAAGAAAAATGGGTGTCTGGGTTTATTTATCCGATACCGAAACTGGATTTGAATTAAAGATTGCCGATGAAGAAGGTAATGAGGGTGTTGCCAGTGTTGATGTGAAACATCAGTTGGCCAAAAATCCCGATCAACAAATTGAGCAGTTGCAAGACAAATTAGGCCGCCTAGGTGATACCGATTACCAAGCCCTTGAATTGTCTATTCAACTTTCGCAGGTATGGTTTGTACCCGCTTCTGTAGTCAATGATTTACGCAGACAAGCCATAGAGCAGCTCGAAAAAAATAGAGCGGCCAACTATGAGCGTCCTGCCAGGGCGCAAGCGAGCACACCACTTGCTGTTTATCCAGAAGACTCGCTTACTTATTTGGCCAATGTGTTTAATCAAAAAGCCCATGACTTTTATGCCAAACATGGCGTTAAAGTCATTGAAGCCGCCTATGAAAGCCATGAAGAATTAGGCGAAGCTAGCCTGATGATTACCAAGCATTGTGTGCGTTTTTCACTCAGCTTATGCCCTAAACAAGCTAAAGGTGTAAAAGGTGTTCAAGGAACCGTGAAAGCCGAACCTTTGGTACTCATTAACGGCAATGAAAAACTCACACTACGTTTTGACTGCAAGCCTTGCGAAATGCATGTAGTGGGTAAAATGAAAAAAACCGTGTTGAAGCAGCAAGCTCAAGAAATGGCCATGTCCGAAGTGCCTATGCAGTTTTTTAAAACTAAACCTAATACCAATACGAGTATAAGTAGCCCGGTAAGTTCATCTTCCAATTAAAAGTACTTGGCGATAATCAATAAAAAAGGCTTAGATAGTAATATCTAAGCCTTTTTAACGTTATTTAATAGGTAATTAGCTACTAATTAGCGAACTTCGCTTACAAAATCTTCGTTAGGACGACGGATTTTTTTCAAATTCACCAACCAGTCACCAGCAGTGTCTCGGTAACCTACTGGCATGATAGCCACACTGCGTAAACCTTTGGCCGATAAACCCAAAATTTCATCTAGGGCTTTAGCATCAAAACCTTCCATAGGTGTGCTGTCAACTTGTTCACTGGCAGCTGCTATAAGTGAAGCACCTAGACCAATATAAGCTTGGCGAGCCGCATGCTCAAAATTAACTTGTGCTGGGCGTTGTGGGTAGCTGTTTAACAACTGTTGCCTATACGCCTCCCAACCTTCGTTGGTAAAACCACGCTCTTTATTAGTTAAATCAAACATATGATTAATGCGATCGGCGGTGTAGTTATCCCATGCGGCAAATACTAAAACTACAGTGCTATCAGTTACTTGAGCTTGGTTCCAAGCAATCGCCTTGATTTTTTCACGTACTTCTGGGTTGTAAACGGCAATTACTTCAAAGGGTTGCAAGCCACTTGAGGTGGGGGCTAAGCGAGCCGCCTCAATAATTAAATCGATTTTTTCTTGTGAAACTACCTTGCTAGCATCCATTTTTTTAGTGGCATAACGCCACTGGAGTTGCTCAATGACAGAGTTACTAGCTACGGTGGTGTTTTCTGAATTGCTCATAATGACTTTCTATTAAATAGTATTGAAACAAGCTTGACGACAAGGGTGATGATATTTTTACAACAGATGAGGCGAAAAAAATCAATTTCAAGCTGTTGACACGATTCATTTGTTTTGTTTTTTTAGCTTTCATTTCAAAGTTTTTTTATCCCTTTACACAATAGTTACAAAAAGTTTCATCTATAAAACTGATAACTTAATCTTCCTATTTAAAAATTTTTACCAAAAATGATAGCGATAAAAGCTTTTATTTGGTAAATTTACAAAACCGATTTTGGAATTTACTAGGGTTATTACCATTTATTTTCATTACGTCAAAAAATTGTAATAACCACGTAACACTGTCATAAGTTACCAATAAATAACGAGGGTTTTTATTGATTTTTATATACTTTTTTATCTGGTTTAATCCAAATCACTGCTTCAGAACTTGTTTTGTATTTATTTCAAGTCTAATATTTTGCAGATTTTCAAAAACGTTTCCGAACTACTAGGAGTCCACATGAAATTTCAATTAAAAGCCATTGCGGTTGCCGCATTATTCGTTTCAGCAGCTGCTGCACAAGCTCAAGTTCAATTTGGCGCTAATGCCGAATTCGACGTAACCAAAGTATCTGGTTCTTCATTATCAAACGGTGGCCGTGTTGAATTAAACGCTGGCGCTCGTGGTACTAGCGGTGATGCATTTGTTGAAGGTAAAGGTACTGTTTTAATTAAAACAGACGGCGACACAGCAGTTGATGACGCATGGATTGCTGCTGGTACTAAAGCATTTGACGTTAAATTAGGCCGTTTTGAAGCGACTGATTTATTCCCATTACAAGATACCGTTTTAGAGCAAGCTGGTTTTGTTGGCTACCGTGCAAACGCTTTGCGTGGTCGTGTTGACAGCAAATCTGCACACGCTGCTTTAAACATTTATGCTGCTCAAGGTTTAAAACTTGAATTAGGCGCGATTACATCTTCAACAGAAGGTAAATCAACTGGTTTCCGTCCTACAGTTAGCTACTCTGCTGGCAGCGTCAGTTTTGCTGCTGGTCTTGAAACAGTAAAAGTAAAAGGCACTTCAGGCTCTAACACTGGTGTTGGTGTAACTGGTGCTTACAGCTTATCTGATAGCGCTAAAGTTGGTTTAGCTTTCGCTAAAATGGACGAAAGCAAATCTATCGGTATGTACGGTGTATTTGGTAGCGGAAAAATTGGTGTGATCATCAATGATGGCGCTGCTTCTACTGAAAACGCAACTACCGTTTATGGTTCTTACACATTCCCATTATTGAATGTAAAAGGCGCCAGCATTACTCCAGCATTCAGCTACTCTAAACCAGACAGCGGTGATGCAATTACTGCATTACGCGTACGTTTACGTTACGATTTCTAATTCGTAATTAGATATAAGCGGGCAACACAAGAATCCCGCTTATATACAGAGGGTATTTTTCTTGTAAAGTCTCCAAAGCAGGTTTCCGTTATTTTCTTGATTACTCAAGGAAATAACGGTTTTTTTTGGCCCTCATTTTTTTGTATTGCAGTTTGCATGACAAATAAGAGTAATAGAGCATGAAATTTGCATATTTCATGCGTTGCGCCTAGCATATCCTTAGGGATGTATCCATTTAAAAAGAATAGGCGCTGATATGTTGAACCAAGATACCCAGCTTGACTCTAGTTTTACCGTACCCGATATTACCGTACGTAAAAATCAAGGCTTAGCACTAAAAGCCGATTACACACTAGACCAACCTTACGAACGCTATACCAAACAAGATCATGAGGTGTGGAAAACCTTATACCAAAGGCAATCGGCCTTGTTACCCGGCAGGGCGTGTGATGAATTTATTGAAGGTTTAAAAATACTTCATATTAGCGAGCAGCAGGTGCCACGATTTGCTGAACTCAATCAACAGCTGCTTGCCTTAACGGGCTGGCAAATTGTGGCTGTTCATGGGCTCATTCCCGATGCCACTTTTTTTGAGCATTTAGCCAACCGACGTTTCCCAGTGACCTGGTGGATTAGAGAAGCACATCAATTGGATTATTTACAAGAACCAGATGTTTTTCATGACTTATTTGGCCATGTGCCTTTATTAGCCAACCCCTCTTTTGCTGACTATTTACAAGCTTATGGAATTGGTGGTTTAAAAGCCAACTCACAAGGCGCTTTACCCATGTTGGCTAGGCTTTATTGGTACACGGTAGAGTTTGGTTTAATTAAAACCCCCAAAGGATTAAGGATTTATGGAGCTGGTATCGTATCAAGCCAAACCGAAAGTTTGTTTAGCCTAGAAAGTAGTAGCCCCAACCGAATTGAGTTTGATTTATTACGCATTATGCGTACCCATTACCAAATTGATTCTTTTCAAAACAGCTATTTTGTGATTAATAGTTTTAAAGATTTAATGAATGCCACCGCGCCCGACTTTAGCCCTTATTACGAACAACTCGCAGGGCTAGCTACTATTGCAGCCGCCAGTACCCAAGACTCTGATACCGTACTTCATTATGGCGACCAATTGGCCATACCAAATATCCCATCACCTTAATTAACCCAAAGAAAAAAATGACACCTGCATTACCTCAGTCAGAACTCGCACCCGCCCTTAGCCAATTACCACTTTGGACTTTAAGCCCCACACAGGATGCCATCTCTAGAAAATTAGTTTTTAAAAACTTTAATCAAGCATTTGCTTTTATGACGCAGGTAGCGCTAATGGCCGAAAAACTCGACCACCATCCAGAATGGTTTAACGTGTATAACAAAGTGGATGTAAAACTCACCACCCACGATTGCAAAAACTTGTCACACCTGGACATTAAAATGGCCAAGTTTATTGATGGATTGTGTCCTAATAATTAATACGTAAATCTGGTTGGTCAGACCAATCAAACACTACTTTTGCAGATGGCTAGGGGGCATAGTTTTAAATTATTGTTAAACGTATTGATGCAAAAACAGCTTTTAAAAGCGTATGAAAAGGCATACTCCCTAGGATAGTTAAAATCTTAAAGGTTGATTTACATTTACCTAATGGTTCAGTTCTATTTTGTTGTGTGAAGATTGCTCACCATTGAAGGCCATCAAAAAATGCAAAATTGGTTGCGTGAGAAAGAAGCGTTATGCCCATAGATAATTCAAAAAAGTATATAAAATTTTTAACTTCGTTGATTGAAGTTTCTAAAGCACAACGCCGAGCAGAAAAAAGAGCACTCACATATTTTGCAAAAACCTATAACAAGCAAGTTGCCACCGCACACGCCTACCTACGAGGACATCACACCATGGCGAAGCTAGCGGATTACTTTAATGTGCAGTTTGACCGTTTGGACATCATCTAAAACCATTAAATTTCGGCTCTTCACCAGTAGTAAGTATTTCAATCTCTTTTCCTTTGAGATTTTTCCAAGTAAAGATGCAAGGAGCAAGGCCAGAACCCGCACATTCCTTTGTTTCAATCCATCCCCTTTGTTTTAAATCTTGAGCCATGTAATCAAAAGATTCTTGCTCTTGCCCAACCGGCTTCCAACCTTCTTTAATTAAAATAGATCTTACTTTTGCATAAGGTGTACCAGATTTTATTTGTGGATTCGCCTGAGCATGTGCAATTGCTGGCAAGACAACAAGGACCAATAGTTTAAGAAAGTTTTTCATAATTTTTACCTATTAATTTAAAATTTAAATGTCACATAAAATTTAGTAAAAAGATTATTTAAACTACAAAAAACAACTATTAATTGATTTTTATTAAAAATAATAATTAATAATAGTTTATATTGCAAATTTTTAAAAATTAAATATACTCTATTTTTATAAAAATAAATATAAAAATTTATATTATTATTTTTCTGGGTTCATTATAAAAAATCTATTTAAAATCATTAGTATTAATTTATTGTCTGACTATAGCTGGTTTTGCGCAAAGTGCTCAAGGGATATGGATTGAGGGTGTTGGACAGGGCAACCTCGAATATTTTATTGATAATAAATCTGTCAGACTTTATATAAGCTGTAATACTACTAGTGGTTCGGTTGATGCTATTTCCGAAGTTTCATTTATTATCAACGGTAAAGAAGTTAAATAATTTAAACTTATTGTTAGTGCTTATGATTATCATGGCCCATTTGATGCGGATAGCAGAGTAATTCCAGACAATTTCAAATCGTTACTAACGGCACCACGAAAATTTGATGCGATTGTTAAAGTGAATAACACCGCCATTGTTTTACCTAACAAAGTCAACAGCATTGTTAAAAGCTAGGGTCAAGTCTTACATTACGACATTTAAAAGCAAATGGACTGAGTTGCAAAGCTAAATTTACCTTGGCTCAGAGCCTTTTATCAAAACATGCAAAAGTTGTTCTAAAAGAAGCCAGCCTTAATCGAAGTTCCTAAAGCACAGCGCTGAGCAGGAAAAATAGCATTCACAGATTTTGCAAAAACCTACAACAAACAAGAGACTGCCGCACGAGCCTACCTATCAGGACATCACATCATAGCGACGATAGCGGAAAGCGATTGCGAATTACTTTAATGCACACTATGCCACGATTAGCCGATGGGTGAAAGGATATGAAGGCTAGGTTTAGATATGTTGTGATGCAAAATTTGACGCCCAATAAGTCCGCCTCCAATTCCTCATAATGCCTTTTCGTGATACATTATGAACCGCTTGATTCACCCCAGATACTGTTCCTTAGTCGATAAACTAAAGTTTTAT
>CAZKWC010000101.1:0-1514 GCA_964556425.1 uncultured Limnohabitans sp.
CCATCTGGGGTAAAACTTTCTGGGCCATTTAATAACATTTTTATTTTGGCAGTTTCAAGGCAAGGTGTTCTATGTATGGCCGCTGTCATTAAAGGCTCAAACTGATCCCAGTCTTCATCTAATAATGCAAATTGAAAATGACTGGGAATTGGGTCCATTTTCCACGGTTTTGCAACAGGCTCAAAACCACCCATTAACAAGCCACCCACCTCTTCTTTGTAATAAATAAAACCATCAGGGTCCCGCATAACGGGCAACATGGGATGCACACCTTCAATTTTTTCTGTGACGATATAAAAATGTTCAGCAGAATACAAAGGTACATTCACACCTGCCAATTTGCCAAACTGCCTAGCCCATTGGCCTGCACAATTGACCACTGTTTCACAGCGAATTTCGCCTTGAGCAGTGAGCACACCAACTGCAGCACCACCCTCTTGCAAAACACCTGTTACCTCTATACCTTCAAAAATTTTAACGCCCTTATTCCGCGCCCCTTTTGCTAATGACATGCATAAATCAGCAGGATTAGCTTTACCATCACCGGGCAACCAAATCGCACCTTGCAAATCTTCGGTGCGCAACAGGGGATATTTTTCTCCCGCTTCTTGAGGACTAAGCTCTACACATTCCACGCCAAAACTTCTGGCCATTGCCAATTGTTTTTTTAACACCTTCATGCGCTCTGGCGTTTTGGCTACATTTAAACTACCGCATTGTTTCCAGCCTGTGGCCATGCCAGTTTCGGCCTCTAGGGTGGCATATAACTCAATGCCATATTTACTCATGGCAGTCATACTACGATTGGGCCTCATTTGGCCAATTAAACCAGCCGCATGCCAAGTGGTGCCACTGGTTAATTTACCCTGCTCAAGAATCACTACATCGGTAATTCCCAACTTAGCTAAATGGTAGGCAGTCGAGCATCCTGCAATTCCACCCCCCACGATAACGACTCTTGCATGACTGGGTAAAATTGGGTTCATGATCTATCTTTCTTGAACTGTGTTTTTCAAAATCTACTTAGCTAGCCGCACTGCAACCATGCCAGCCATAATCGTGAAAGTACCCAACAACCTTTGATGGGTGAACTTTTCTTTAAGCAACCAAAAACCTATAAGGGCAGCAAATAAAACCGAGGTTTCACGAAGTGCTGCTACCGTTGCCATAGGTGCTTGCGTCATAGCCCATAACGCAATGCCATATGAACTTAATGATGCTACCGACCCCACCACCGAAATCGGCCAACGCTGTTTGGCATACTGCACCATTTGGCCTCGCCTTCTGTACCACATCAAAAATGCAAACGGCCATCCATCAATTAAAAATAATAAAAATATATATTGCAGAGCATTTCCAGAGGCTCTCACACCCAAACCATCGACCACCGTATAAATAGCAATAATGACCGCATTGAATAAGGCAAATTGAATGGCTTTAGGTGAGTGCAAAGCATCTTTGCTAAGACCTAATAATAAAACGCCACAAGAAATGGCCAGTACGCCAAGCCAAGC
>CAZKWC010000101.1:1614-7117 GCA_964556425.1 uncultured Limnohabitans sp.
TAGGTTTTTAAATTGGTAAAGCTCTTCATCGCTTCTTGCACGCCCTCTTTATAACCAAGGCCAGAATCTTTAATGCCGCCAAATGGTGTGAGTTCTAAGCGATATCCAGGCACCTCTCTTACATTGACCGTGCCTACATGCAACTCTTTTACAAAGCGCGAAATATAATCCAAACGATTGGTACATACCGCACTTGATAAACCGTAAGCAGTGCCGTTGGAAATTTGAATCGCATGCTCAATATTTTTAAAGCGAATAATAGGAGAAACTGGCCCAAAGGTTTCTTCTTTGACTAACTCCATTTGTGGGTCAACATGATCTAACACGGTTGGTGCATATAAAGCGCCTTGTCTTTGGTTACCCCATAACAAACGAGCACCTTGACTAACAGCGGTATTCACCCTTGCTTCAAACAATTGAGCTGCTTGTTCATCAATCACGGTTCCCATATCATTTTGTGGATCAAGTGGATTGCCGTATTTCCAAGCTTTGGTTTTGGCTAACACTTGTTCAGCAAACTCATTGGCTACCGCTTCATGCACCAACATTCGTTTAACGGCAGTACAGCGCTGACCAGAGTTTTTATATGAACCCGATACTGCCAAGGTAGAAGCTTCATCAATATCGGCGTCTTCCATCACAATAATGGGGTCATTACCACCCAACTCTAAAACAATTCTTTTGTATCCCGCTTTATTAGCAATATATTTACCAATTGCCACGCCACCAGTAAAGGTAATTAAATCAACGTTTGGATTGGTAATTAATTCATCGGCGATCTCGGAAGGGGCACCAGTGACCACGCTAAACATTTCGGGTGGTAGGCCTGCTTCGTACAAAATATCAGCCAGTAATATGGCAGAGAAAGGAACTTTTTCTGATGGCTTTAAAACCATACGATTATTTGTCGCAATACTAGGCACTACTTTATGCGCCACTTGATTCATAGGATGATTAAATGGCGTAATTGCCGAAATCACTCCCAATAAAGGACTTCTGTGGGTATAGACTTTTCTGTTCTTACCGTGTGGGGTTAAATCACAGCTAAAAATTTGCCCGTCATCTTTTAAAACTTCATTGGCACCAAACTGCAATACATCGGCAACTCGGCCCACTTCGTAAATACTATCTTTTAAACAAAGTCCCGCCTCTGCACTAATGACTTTTGAAATCGTCTGAACTCGCTCACGAACTATGGCGGCGGCTTTATTAAGAATATTAGCTCTTTCAAATCGAGTGAGATCGGCTTGGTAGGCTTTGCTTTGTTCAAATAAAGCAATGAGTTGTTCTTTGCTTATTTTAGGTACTGTGCCCAACACCTCTTGTGTAAATGGGTTGTGTACCACAATGGTTCTATCGCCGCTTAATTCGGCACCTACTTTTTTACCCGCTAAACGCATGGCGTTTAATTGCAAATCTAGAATCATTTGTTGCATAAGTTACTCCTTACTTTGCCTCAGTCATTCATATAAAATTTAATTTACTGGGCAAAATTAAGAGCCAAATCAAAGGCATCAAAATTTCTAAAACGTTTATTTAAATCAAGACCTTCGGTTTTTAATTTTCGATTCACAATCAGTGGCACTCTTTGTTCACTAATGCCCCCGTGTGAGCGCAATGGCACTTCAAGCGCTGTTAAATCATGGCGACTTGCGCTGGTGCCCAATACGGTAGAGCGCTCTGAGACAATCACTAAATCACCAATTCGGTCGCTTGGTAATTCAAATTTTTCGGCTGCCTGTGCACGGGTTAATACACATTCAATGCCATTGTGCTTTGCTAATTTTTCAA
Organism: uncultured Limnohabitans sp.; assembly: GCA_964556425.1. Classification (GTDB taxonomy): domain Bacteria; phylum Pseudomonadota; class Gammaproteobacteria; order Burkholderiales; family Burkholderiaceae_C; genus JALQUL01. The sequence goes on from CAZKWC010000101.1 coordinate 3,406, forward strand.
TAATGCTGTCTGCACTTACATGTGCTGGTAAATAAACAGTGGCATATGAACCAAGGGCACCATGATGCACCACATAAGGGTCGGTGATTGGCAAAATAACTCTGGCTTGTTTTTCTCCTAACAAAGCATCAAACCAATCTTGTAAATAAATCACATCGGGCTTGCCGTCCATACCGGCTTTTGCATTCATACCGTGATCGGCTGTTAAAGCAATCACACAACCCATATCATCGAGTTGTGAAAGGTATTGATCCATCATGGCATAAAACTGATTCGCTCCTTCGGTGCCTGGTGCGTGTTTATGCTGGATGTAATCGGTGGTGGATAAATACATCACGTCAGGGCGCATTTTTTCCATAATTTTGACCCCTGCTGCAAATACAAATTCAGACAGGTCGGCACTATAAACACTAGGTAAAGGCAAGCCTACCAAATCCATTACATTTTCAATGCCATTTTCCTCTAGAGTAACTTGATTGGCTTTTTCGGATGAAAAACAAATGCCTTTCATTTTGTGGCCCAATAAAGCACGTAGTTTATCTTTTGCAGTAATTACCGCCAAAGATTTTCCTGCGTCAGCTAATGTCGCTAATATGGTGGGCGCTCTTAACCACTTGGCATCGTTCATCATGACTTCTTGGCCAGTAGCGGTATCGTATAAAAAATTACCACAAATACCGTGAACACTAGGCGGCGCACCAGTGACGATAGATAAGTTATTAGGATTGGTAAAACTTGGTACCACACAATCGGCCACTAAACCTGTACCGTTGGCTAAAGTTTTTTTCATCCAAGGCATATGGCCTGCTGCAACAGCTTGAGCAAAATAATCGGGCTCGCAACCATCTACACAAACAATAACAGTGGCTTGTTTTGGCAATTGGTAACTACGGTTGTTAACTTTAATCATGATGATCTTTCGCTGATAAAGAAGAATATATGAAATGGTTTGAAAAACTATTTTTGCGAATTTTGATGTCGCAAAATAGTTCTATCTTTACTTTCTTGTACATGGTCAAATAAGGCCTTAGCGGCAGCTATCGGGTCTCTTTTTTCTATGACTTTGACAATGTTTTGATGCTCAATGGCAGAAAGTGGCAGGACATCTGCTTGACCAATATTGGCACGCCTAAACAGTGATAACTCACGAATTAATTTTTTGTATAAAGACAATAATTTTTTATTGCCACTCATCTCCATTAATCGCTCATGAAAAAATACATTGAGTTGGTGATAAGTGTTTAAATCTTTTTCAAGCACTGCTTTATCCATTTGCGCCACTGTTGTGTGTAACTCTTGTAATTGAGCTGCTGTAATGTTCTGAGCCAATAATCGGCCCGCTAACTCTTCCATTACGGCTCTCAAATCATAGATTTCAATTGCTTCATCTAAGGGAATAGCGCGAACAAAGACACCTCGATTTTTTTCAGTACGTAATAGGCCAGCCTCTTCTAGGCTGCGAAAAGCTTCGCGTACAGGCCCTCTAGAGACCCCCAGCGACATCGCAAGAGCAGCCTCGTTCAGTTTGCTACCAGGCGCAAAATCACCTGCCAAAATAGCGCGCTCGATTTCTTGCTGAACCACATGGGTCAGTGAGCTACTTTGTAATTGGGCAATAGTGGGTGTTGTCATGATAGGTATTCAATCAGAGAAATGTAATATTGTCAACAATCTACAAAAAACAATTGACAATAAAGCTTAAACAGGGTGAAATTAAGATGTCGAGAGTATAAAGAGTGTTGGTTTTATTCTCAAAACCCTAATTTCAACGGCTTTTGCCATTTTTATGAGGCCAGTATGGACCGCGATAAGATTCTTCTCACCCCCGGACCTTTAACCACTACCCTTCGCACCAAATTAGCCATGCTTCGTGATTGGGGTTCATGGGACAGTGAATTTAATGCGATTACTGCCAGCATTCGTCAAAGCCTGCTGCAAATTATTCATGGTAGCACCGACTACACCGTAGTTCCTTTACAAGGCAGCGGCACGTTTAGTGTTGAAGCTGCGGTAGCGACTGTTGTGCCAGCGAATGGCCATGTTTTGGTACTAGACAATGGTGCTTATTGCAAACGAGCTGCCAAGCTAAGTACTATGATGGGGAAAAAATGCACGGTCAAAACTTTTGATGAAGCCCAAGCCGTTGACCCGCAAGTTTTAGAAGCCTGTTTACAAGCAGACCCTAGCATTAGTCATGTGATTATGATTCATTGCGAAACAGGGGCTGGGGTACTTAATCCCTTACAAGCGGTATCTGACGTTTGTAAAAATAAAGGGGTTGGCCTAATAGTGGATGCCATGAGCTCTTTTGGGGCTCTTGAAATTGATACTCGTCAAGTTCAATTTGATGCCTTAATTGCTGCCAGTGGCAAATGTTTAGAGGGTGTTCCTGGTATGGGATTTGTGTTTATTCGCAAAGCCATATTAGCCTCTTGCGAGGGCAATAGCATGAGTTTAGCCATGGACCTGTACGACCAGTACCAGTACATGGAAAAAACCACACAGTGGCGTTTTACGCCCCCTACCCATGTGGTGGTTGCCTTACATCAAGCCATTGCCCAATTTGAAGAGGAAGGTGGTCAGCCCGCTCGATTGGCTAGGTACACTGCCAATTACCAAGCTTTAATTGAAGGTATGGCAGCCCTTGGCTTTCAACCTTTTTTAGATCCTCAAGTGCAAGCGCCAATTATTGTGACTTTTCATGCACCTAAAGATGCCAAATATGATTTCAAACAATTTTATTTAGCAGCCAAAGACAGAGGCTTTATTTTGTATCCTGGCAAACTCACACAAATCGAAACGTTTAGAGTGGGTTGTATTGGTGCAATTGGACCCAACGAAATTAAACAGGCGGTATTGGCAGTAGAACAAACTCTGACTGATTTAAAAATTCAAACCGTTGCTTAGATCAACTTTTGCTAATATCTTAGGTCATACCTAGCACTTACTGGTATGACCTTTTTTTTGGTTTTCAAATAGAGCATTTGCTCTTTTTAATCTGTAGCACCACTCCCTATCTGATATTTAATAAAAGGCCGATTAACCCATGAAACCAGTATTTGTTTTTTTCGATTTAGATCACACGCTTTTAGACGGTGATACCGATGTTTTATGGATTGAATTTTTGGCCAATGAAGGTTTGCTAGATGGGCAGGCGCTGTTACAGCGCAATCAAGAGATCTCTTATCTTTATAAAACAGGAGCGGTTGACCCACTTGAATTTACCGCTTTTTATGTGGGCACACTGGTTCACAAAAATTGGCAAGAATGGCAAGTTTTGCGAAGTAAGTTTTTTAATGAACAAATTTTGCCCTGCATTTCTGCAAAAGCAATTGCCTTGGTTCACTCTCACCGCAAACAAGGCCATACCCTAGTTTTGACTAGTGCTACCAATACTTTTTTAACCGAACTTACCGCACAGTACTTAAAAATTAATCATTTATTAGGCAGTGTGCCAGAATGTATAGAGGGTATTTTTACAGGCAAAACCGTTGGTACTTTAAATCTACGTGATGGCAAAGTAATCAACCTAAAAGCTTGGCTTTTGCAACAAGGTTTAAGTTTAGAAAATATAATCAGCTATGGCTATAGCGACTCTATTAACGACCTACCCTTGTTAGAGTGCGTGAACCATGCAATTGCCGTGCATCCCGATGAAAAACTGGCTTTAATTGCACAAGAAAAAAAGTGGCCTGTTATTAGTTTGTATTAA
>CAZKWC010000102.1:0-6956 GCA_964556425.1 uncultured Limnohabitans sp.
ACCGGCCTGTCACGCCGGGGGTCGCGGGTTCGAGTCCCGTCCGCTCCGCCAACATATGATAAACCGATGTAAGATCTTCTTGCATCGGTTTTTTCATTTCTATAATCACACTTTTATTTTTTCATTAGCACAGCAGTCAAAAATATAGCGCTGTGTCTCATCTTTTACAATTTCAACTAACAAAGCCAAATAAAGAGTTGCAAATAACTCAAGCTATGGCTTTGTATGATTTTTAGTTCTGCTTAAAAAGCGATAACAAATCATCAGCTGCCGCTACAGGTTTGTCGAGTTGTAAATGATCCTTAATATGATTTAAATGTCCTGTCATTAATTCTGCAGCTAAAACACCGTCGGCAGAGCGTAAAGCTTGAATAATTCCTGCATGTTCATCATCACGGCAATTGGTAATGCCGCTACTGCCAAACATACCAATAATGAGTGAAGAGCGTGTGACCAAGTCCTTGACGGTTTTAAGTAAAACTTGATTGTCTGCAATCGTTGCCAAACTATTATGAAATTGCCCAGATAGGCGAATGGCCTCTCGACGATCTCCGGCATTGTGAGCAATGGACTCTTTCATTAAATGCTTTTCTAAGTTTTTAATGTCGGCTGGTTTGGCTCTTTGGGCAGCCATTTTTGCCAGTGTGGGCTCAATACATAATCTTGCCTCAAAAATTTCTCTGGCTTGTTTGGGGGTAGGGCAGGCCACAAAAGCGCCTCGATTGGCTTGTAGTTCAATCACTTCTCTACTGGCAAGAACTAATAAGCACCTACGAATACGCATACGACCCACCCCAAATGCTTCGCATAAGACTGCTTCGGGTAGTTTGGTGCCTGGGGCTAAGCGTTGGTCGATTACAGCCTCATAAATACTTTCAACAATTGCTTGTTCTTTGTCGTCATCAGGAATGTTTTTTATATTTTTTTGCATATTTCTTGCTATTAACTCAATGAAAACAGAAATTTTTTATCAAATAAATGAAATTGTCTGCTCGATATTGGTGCAATTAAATGATCGTATCGATCAAGTATTGTGCATCCATCAAAATGTGGTGAAATTCTAAATTATTTTGTTTTCAATCCTTATTTTATTTGTGCACATTAAAAGTGCACTTCCAATAATTAAATGAATTTTTAAAGTGCAAAATAATTTAATATCTAATATTGTTAACAATAATTGAAGAAATTTGATTGAAATTAGTGCATAAAATACCTTGTATAAATCCATAAATTACGGATTAACCCTTATTTTATCAAGCATTTTCCACTATACATATTTGCATTAAATTGGTACATTGTTGACATGATTGTTAACAATAACTCATAATTTAGTCACCAATTCAGAAGTGCTAATTGCTGAAGAGTTGGATCCAATAGTGCAAGTTCATAGGGGTAAATTTGATGAAAAAAAGATTTTTTTTGAAAACAACAGCAATTGCAGCTTTAGCCGGTTTGGCTTTAACTGGTGTTGCCTACGCAGCTAATCCAGTTTTAAAAATTGGTTTTGTAGGTGTGACTTCTGGCCCAGCAGCTTCTTGGGGAATTTCTAATCAACGCTCTATGGAAACGAGAGCTGCTTGGATTAATGAAACAGGTGGCGTCAAAATTGGTGGCGTAACTTACGATGTCAAAATTGTAGCGTTTGATGATCAAAAAGATCCAAAGCGTGCAATCGCAGGTATGGAGAAAATGGCCCAGGAAGGCATTCATTATGTAGTAGGCCCTAACGTTGATGACGGCGCTGCAGCAGTTCGTCCAGTGGCAGAGCAAAAGGGTATTATGTATTTCCCATATGCCTTCCCTAAAGAGTTGTACAAAAAACCTGCATCTAACGCTATTTTAGGCATGGTGGCCAACTACCAATCTGGCCCAGCCATCTACAAATACATGATGAAAGAAAAGGGTGTTAAATCGATTGCTTTTGTGGCCGCCAATGAGTCCGATCCATTAAGTCAACGTGACGGTGGTGTAGAAACTGCTAAAGCCTTGGGTTTAAAAATTGTGTCTAGCAATGTGACTTATCAAGTAGATACCACTGACTTTACTCCTGTTTTATTGCCAGTGATTAAAACAAAACCCGATTTATTGGTTTTGTCGGGCGTGTCACCAGCCAATGCACCACAACTCATTCGTTCTGCTCGTGAGATGGGTTTTAAAGGTTTGATTTCAACTGAAACTGCTCAAGACGCAAATGTCTTAAAAGAAGGTGCTGGCGCTTTAGCGAATGGTTTTGTATCGGTTGGCGGAGCATCTACTCCTCAGTTGGCTTCAGACAAAATGCGTGAATTTGTTAAGCGTTACACCAAAATGTTTGGTGAGTACAACGATGAATCTAATACCAAAGTTTATGCACTGGAATATATTTTAGAAACCCTTAAAGCCAATCCAAAAGGTTTGACTGATGTGAAAGCATTCCAAAAAACAATGGACACTTTCGAAGCACCTAATCCTTATATGGTAGGTAATGCAAAGTTGAAGTATGTAGGTACCACTTCTTTTGGACAAAAGCGCCAAGTATCAGTTCCTTTAGTTGTCAATGTTTTCAAAGATGGCAAATTTGAAACCTTGTTTGTGGCACAAGTTGACTAAGCATTCTTAAGTAATCATCCAATAGCTTGTGTATTCACACAGGCTATTGGTTTTTTAAAGGTCAATCATGGAACAAATTATTGCTAATGGCTTGTATTTAGGTGCTCAGTATGCACTCATCGCTTTAGGGCTTACGCTTATTTTTTCGCTAATGAATGTGCTTAATTTTGCACATGGGCAAATGTATGTTTTAGGTGGATTTGTCACCTATACCGTCGTCACTCAATTCGAATTACCTTTTATTGTGGGCCTGATTATTTCTGGCTTGGTATTAGGAGTGGTAGGCGCATTGGTTGAAAAATTTTTGTTTAGACCGGTGATTCAAAAATCAAAAAGAGAAGAAAGTACCATGCTGTTAGCCGCTGGGGTGGCCTTTTTTTTAGATGCCATTATTTTGCTTTTCTTTGGCGAAAAACAAAGAGGAGTACCCAAAATTGTTGACGGTGTTTTTAATTGGGATTTCATCATCATCATGCCATATGACCGAATCTTGATTGGCCTTTTAGCTATTGTCATGATTGTGATTTTTATTTTACTCATGCAGCATTCAAAGGCCGGTCGTGCAATGCGTGCTTTGGCACAAGATAAAGTAGCTGCGACATTAATGGGCGTAGATGTTAAGTTGTATTCCATGATTGGTTTTGCCCTTGGTGCTATGTTGGCCGGTGTGGTGGGCGGTTTATTAGTGACGATTACCGGTGTTAATTTAGGCATGGGTGGCCCTACCTCTATTAAGGCCTTCATGATGATCATGATTGGCGGAGCTGGGGTTATATCGGGGGCTATAGCGGGTGGTTTTATATTGGCCATGATGGAGAGCATTGGCTTAACGGTATTAGCGGCCTACGGCGATATCACTTATTTAGTGATTTTTGCTTGTTTAATGATTTTTCTGGCTATCAGACCACAGGGTTTGATGGGCAAGCCTTGGGGTTAAAAAATGAATCAAAAAAATCTTATTTCAGTTGCTAGTTTTTTGTTAATTGTTTTGGTCGTAATACCTTTGGTAATTGCCTCTAGTGGTCGCTTGGATTTGTATTACACCTTAACCTCTGTGGCACTTTTATCGGTGGCTTCTGCCGGCGTGTGGTTAACCTTTTATATTGGCCGCATTAATATTGGTCAGGGTGCATTTAGCTTAATGGGTGGTTATGTTTCGGCTTTACTTATTACGCAATTAGGCATTAATTTTTGGCTTACGCTACCTTTGGCAGGTTTGTTTTGTGCCTTTTTAGCAGTACTGATTGGACTACCTATTTTGCGTTTACGAGGGGTTTATTTTGCGATGGTGACTTTGGTATTAACCGAGGTGACTCGATTAACTGCTTTAGCCCTGCCTATTACCAATGGAGCAAAAGGAATTACCTCTATACCTTTACCCACAGAACTTAGTATTTTTGGAGTGGTGCTGATACCGGATTTTTCGCAACTTGCAAATCCTAAATTAGCTTTTTATTTAATGGCAGTGGTTTTAATGTGTTTAAGTTATGCCATTGTTTGGCGCATAGTGAATTCTCGCTTAGGACACCTTTGCCGCTCGCTGCAACAAAACGAAGAATTGGCCTCCTCCATTGGTGTGAACACCGCCTATTTAAGAGTCTTGGCTTATTCCATTTCATCATTTTTTGGTGGCGTAGCCGGCGCTGTGTTTGTTGCCATTTCACAATCTATTTATCCCTCCTCGTTCCAAGTGGCCGACAGTGTTAACTTTATGCTGAATTGTTTCTTGGGTGGTTTAGGTTATGTATTTGGCCCCATGTTAGGCACTTTGCTGATTTATTTAGGCTGGGACTTTTTGTTTGCGACGGGAAAATATCAATTATTAATTTATTCAAGTTTGTTAATTGTTTTAATGCTTTTATTGCCCAACGGTGTTTTAAGTATTTTTGATAGAAAGAGGGACAACAAATGACAGTCATACTTGAAGTCAAAGGATTAACCAAAAAATTTGGTGGACTCACCGCGGTGAATGAAGTGAGTTTTACCGTCAATGAGGGGGAAATTTTGTCATTGATTGGGCCGAATGGTGCAGGCAAATCTACCTTGTTTAAATTGATTGCTTCTTTTTTACCCACTACCAGTGGTGAAGTGTTATTGCGAGGCGAAAAAATTAGCAATTTAGCGCCACATATTGTCGCTAGAAAAGGAGTGGTTAGAACGTTCCAAGAAACCACCATTTTTAAATCAATGACGGTTCGTGAGAACATTATTGTGGCGCATCATTTGCGCTCTAAAGCCAGTCTTTTTGGATTTTTTATAGGCAGCAGTTTGGCCAAAAAAGATGAAGCTGAATTTGCCCAATCAGCAGACGAAATTGTTGATTTTTTGGGTATGCACGATATTGCCAATGAACTAGCCTCTAATTTACCTCAAGGTCATTTAAGAGCTTTAGGAATGGCAATAGGCTTGGCCACCAAACCCACTATTTTGTTATTAGATGAACCATTTGCGGGTATGAATCATGATGAAACTATGCGTATGGTGCAGCAAGTGCGTAGGCTTAAGGTCGAGAAAAATATGACGGTGTTGTTAGTCGAACATGATATGCCTGCCGTAATGAAAATATCAGACCGAATAGTGGTGATTAATTTTGGTGAAAAAATTGCCGAAGGTTCACCCAAAGAAATTCAAAATAATCCAAAAGTCATTGAAGCTTATTTAGGCTCTGAAGACGCAGCAATTGGGATGTAATCATGACAAAAATGTTAAGTTTTGAAAATGTAGAACTGTATTACGACCATGTTTATGCATTAAAAGGTGTCTCTATTCATTTAAATGAAGGTGAGACAGTGGCTTTGATTGGAGCTAATGGGGCTGGTAAGTCATCTATATTGCGAGCTATTACTGGATTGGCTCAACCACGCAGCGGGCAAATTTTTTATCAAGGTGAGCGACTTGATGGTACTTCTGCCTCTGACATTGTTAAAAAAGGCATATCTATGGTGCCTGAAGGGCGCAGAGTTTTTCCCTTTATGACAGTGCAAGATAATTTATTGATGGGTGCTTTTACCAGAACCAATCCAAAAGAAATTGCCTCATCACTAGACAATGTATTGAGCCGTTTTCCAAGGTTAAAAGAACGCTTTAAACAGCAAGCGGGTACCTTGTCGGGTGGCGAGCAACAAATGATGGTGATTGGTAGGGCATTAATGGCCAAGCCAAAACTTTTATTATTGGATGAGCCTAGTTTAGGTATTGCGCCTAAGTTGGTACAAGATATTGCTAGGTCTATTGTGTCTATTTCTAGAGACGAGAAAGTGACCGTGTTATTGGTAGAACAAAACAGTCGCATGGCTTTATCAATATCGGATAGGGCTTATGCTTTATCTACTGGCAGTGTAGTAGTCGAGGGCGACTCTAAAGTCTTAATGCATGACGATAGGATTAAAGCGGCCTATTTAGGTGAGGAGCTTTAACTTATGATTAGAATTTTAGTGGTGAACCCCAATACCACAGTGGGAATGACTGAAAAAATTGCTAATGCGGCAAGACGTGTCGCATCAAGCGGAACGGAAATTATAGCCACTCAATCGGCCTTTGGCCCTGCTTCTATAGAGGGTTATTATGATGAGGCCATGAGTTTAGCAGGTTTGTTAGAGGTGATTAAAAAAGCAGAAAATTACGACGCAGTGGTCATTGCTTGTTTTGATGACACGGGCTTAGATGCAGCAAGATGTTTAACCAATAAACCAGTGGTAGGGATTGGTGAGGCGGCCTACCATATGGTGTCTTTGTTGTGTAATAAGTTTTCAGTGGTCACCACTTTAGCTCGGTCGGTGCCCGCCCTAGAGCATAATTTACATCGCTATGGTTTGGCACAAAAATGCGTAAAGGTAAGATCTTCTGAAGTAGCGGTACTTGATTTAGAACATGCTAACCCACAAGCTTGTACCCTAATTGAAAACGAAATTGCTCTGGCCATTTCTTACGATAGAGCAGAGGCCATTGTTTTAGGGTGTGCAGGTATGACTGATTTAAGTGCTCAATTATCGGCAAAATTTAATCTACCTGTTTTAGATGGTGTGGCCTGTGCAGTTTCTTTATGCGAGAGTTTGGTGCGACTGGGTTTGCGTACTTCGGGCCTGGGTGGTTATGCACCCCCGCCTGCGCATAAGTTGTTGGGGGTTTGAAATAGACCAAAACCAAGCCATCATAGCGAGAGCTTAATTTGCTCCCATTTTTAGAGGTTAAAGTTAAAGCCAGAAATTTAGCTGGGTTTTTTGAAAAAAATCTCAATTTATCAACAGGCTTTAAAAATTGCTTCAATTTTCGGATATACTTTCGGCTGTGCTGAGGCAAACGCTTCAAAACAATCCAAGGTTTTGACCCTATCGTCTAGAGGCCTAGGACATCACCCTTTCACGGTG
>CAZKWC010000103.1:0-5413 GCA_964556425.1 uncultured Limnohabitans sp.
GTAAGGGATGGAAAGCCTTTGTAAAATCCCCCACAATTTAATATATACACTAAAGCAATAATTCAATGAATTATTGCTTTTTTTTATTCAATTAGCGCAATCAATGTCATGCTATGGCATTGGTGGTTGCAATAATACACTCTTCAATATATAAATAATTTCAGCATAGATTAGATTGAATCTAGTGAATCTTTAGCTATAGATTTTATTGATTAGTTAATTTTTCGAACCCCAATGAAGAGATAAGTTAATGCCAAATATGAGTAACCTTTTTCAAAAGAATTCTTCTCTACGTGTTTTGATTAGCGCAGACTAAGTAAGTCAAATTTTCAGCCAAGCTTTGTCGTATCTTTTTTATTTTTAATTATCCTTAGTCAATAGTTGCACAACATGAATCAATCAAGCCATCCCCAATTTGAACCTGGTTTTGTCGTCTTACATGGCAACCGAACAGAAGACTTACGAGATTTATTAACTGGTATTTATAAAGCCCAGCCATTACCTCCGTTATGGAGTGAAGTAATTTTGGTACAAAGCAATGGTATGAAGCATTGGTTGGAGTTAGCACTTGCAGACGATGATGCCTTGGGGATTTGTGCTGCCACAAGACTTGAGTTGCCTTCTAAATATATGTGGCAAATTTACAGAAATGTATTGGGTGCAGACCAAGTGCCCAAACATATGCCGTTTGATAAGGATAGTTTGATTTGGCGTCTGTACAGAATGTTACCTGAGTTGGTGTTGTCCAAATCAGTTTACCAGCCATTACAGCATTATTTAAAACAAGCGACCGATGGCAGGAAACTTTACCAATTAGCGACACAAATTGCAGATGTGTTAGATGCCTACCAAAATTATCGTGCCGATTGGTTAACAGATTGGAGCAATAGTAATGACGTTTTACGAGATGACAAGCAACAAAATGTCACTTTGTCCACCGATTTACTTTGGCAAGCTCAATTGTGGCGAGATATTTCTAATGATGTAGGTACAGAATGGGGTAATGCATCTCGTTCTAGTGTGCACCAAAAATTCATGGCAACCATGCCCTCCATAGCAAATGAGTTTCAAAAGTCCAAAAGACTACCCTTTGGAATTCCTCCTAGGATCACTGTTTTTGGTGTGTCCTCCATGCCTATGCAAATGGTAGAGGCCTTGGCAGAATTGGGCCGAGTTTGTCAGGTGTTTGTTTTAGTGCAAAACCCTTGTCAACATTATTGGGGTGATTTAATTGAAGATAAATTACGCAATCGAGAGCTAATGTGGACGCGTCATCTACGTAAAGCTAATCTTTCCTATTCTGAGGGCTCTGCCTTGGCAGGGCAAAATAGTAATCCCTTGTTAGCTTCTTGGGGCAAGCAGGGACGCGACTATTTGCACTTGTTAGACAAGTTCGATGAGGTAGAAAGTTATAAAAACCGTTATGCCAAAATTGAACTATTTGTAGACCCTGCTGATTCTGAAAAAAACTCGGCTTTGTCATTGTTGCAATCAGCCATTTTTAATTTAGAGCCTAAAGTGCAAAACAATGAGTTGCATAAAGATGATCAATCAATTGAGCTAGTTAGCACATATGGCGCCATGCGAGAAGTACAGGTGCTTCATGACAAAATTTTAAATTGGCTAGATACTAATAATGGCAGTATATTACCAGGGGATATCATGGTAATGGTGCCCGATATGGAGACGTTTGCTGCCACCATTCATGCTGTTTTTGGTAAATTTAAACGTGGTGAAAAACGTTTTATTCCTTACTCAGTTTCGGATGCATCTTTAACTCAGTCACCGCTAGTTTTAGCTTTAGAACAAATCTTATCACTTGACAGCTCAAGAGTGACTTTACAAGACTGTTTTAGCATGTGGGAGGTGCCAGCTATAGTGAAGCGTTTTGGCTTAAATGACAGCGCAGTTGAAAAACTAAAAAATTGGCTGAGTAAGGTGGGAGTTAAGTGGGGAGTTGATGCCAGTCACAGAAGCCAATGGGGTATTACAATTGACAACCAAGATGCAGATCAAAACACATGGAAGTTTGGTCTTAACCGCCTCATCTTAGGTTATGCCATGGGTATTTCTGCAGAAAATGCCAAACAATTTGTTTTACAAGATTCAGAACACAATACTCAAGCGCTTGAAGGCGCAAAAAGCCTTGAATCTTTTCAAGGTGTTTGGCAAAATAATTTAGCGTTTAGTGCTGTGTCTAGTTTAGATGCGCCTGTCATGGACGGCTTATTGGCATGGATAGAGGCGGTAAGTCAAACCATTCTAGAGCTTAAAAATAATAGAACTCCAGAACAATGGAAAGACTTTTTACAGACTGTTATTGCAAGATTTTTTACCTCCAGCTCGGATCAAGAGTCAGCATTAATTCAAAAGCTCAACGACACTGCTCAAGCTTGGTTAGACCGTTGTCAAGAAGCGAGTTTAAACACTGAGTTACCAGTAGAAGTAGTGCGCGAACATTATTTATCACAAATTCAAGAACCAAGTATTCATCAACGATTTTTTGGTGGTGGAGTGCAGTTTGCCACTTTAATGCCTATGCGCTCTATTCCTTTTAAAGTAGTCGCTATGCTGGGCATGAATGACGGTCAGTACCCGCGCCAAAAAACCTATACTGATTTTGATTTAATGGCCAAAAATTGGCGTGTTGGCGACAGAAGTCGTCGTGAAGATGATAGATATTTATTTTTAGAAGCCATATTATCCGCTAGGCAAAAACTCTATATTAGTTGGCAAGGTATAAGTGCACAAGACAACTCGGTTCAACCACCTTCTGTATTGGTGGCTCAATTAATTGAATATTTAAATTTAAATTTTCAAAATAAAATGATACCAGTGGTTCACCCCTTACAACCTTTTTCTAAATTGTATTTTACTGATAATACGGGCTTTTTTACCTACGATAAAGATTGGCAATTACCTACTGTAAAAGCAGATGTACAGCTGAACACTGTTTTAAATGAAAACACAAGTGCAATTACTACATCACTCCCAACAGAGCTTGATATTGAGCAATTAGCACAATATTTAAAACAGCCTGTGGAAGCATTTTTTAGGCAAAGATTAGGTGTCTATTTTGAATCGTTAAAAGAGCAGAATGAAACCGATGAACCATTTAGCTTAAATAAGCTTGAAGAATATATTTTGGCCAACAAATTAAGTCAAGCTAACACCAACAATAATTTTGGTGCAGAAGTTAAAAAAATGGAGTTGTCTGGTGCTTTGCCTTTAGCTGGATTTAAAAAAATTATCAGTGATGATTTAGCTGAAAAAGCACAAACTCTTGAATCTAAAAAACAAGAAATTACCAAAGACTGGCCGCATAGAGTTGCCGCACAAAGTTATAACTTGGAATTAAATGTAGCACTCTTGAAAGAGGGGTATCTGCTTAGTGAACATACACACACAATGCGATTAACAGGTGTTTTGCAAGACTGGTATAGCAACCACCAACAAGACCGCTATATGGCTTTGCAAACAAGACCTGGTGCAGTCACCCATGAAAATCAAATGCGGCTGGAAGTAATGGCAAATACGTGGGTTAAACATTTGTTTGCTTGTGCCTTAGGCTTACCTATAACTAGTTATCAAGTGGGCTTAGATGAGGTGGTCGTATTAGCTGCTATTGATAAACATGAAGCTCAAAAAATTCTAAGTCAGTTAGTGACTGCCTATTTAGATATGTGGCGAGAGTTGCCAAAAATTGCTTGCAAAACGGCTGGAAAAATTTTAATTGAATGGTTTCAAAAGCCAGAAAAAGACTACATGACATTGATGCAATTGGGTTTGCTAGTACATCAAAATGATGAGGGTGCAAAAGTATTGGCAGAAGATTTACATCAAAAAGCAAGTAAAAAATTTGATGATGAGAGTAGCACAGACTATGGTAATTCTGAGTTAAGAGGATCTCATTATTTGTCCAGAGTATTTACCATATACGAAGATATAAAAAATCATATTTTTGCTTTAACTGACATTATTTACACACCCTTGTTTTCTCATGCCCAAATTCATGGCGTTATGGATAACCAAGAGTAATAAGTATAGGGTTTATAGTTTTTTGTAAGTTATTCATCATTCAACCAATAAAAAATCAAATATGGAAAATACAAATACAAATACAAACATCAGTATGGATGTTCTAACTTTGCCTTTTACTGGCTTAAATGTAATAGAGGCTTCTGCTGGCACAGGAAAAACTTTTACCTTGGCTGCCTTATATGTACGAATTGTATTGGGTCATATACCATTCAATCGTACTCTGCAAAATGGCTTATTACCGGTACAAATTTTGGTAATGACTTTTACAGATGCAGCAACTGCAGAGTTGCGTTCACGAATTCGTGAACGCTTGGCGGGTGCCGCACGTTTTTTTAGGCAGCTACATTCCAACAATGACGCTACATCAGAGCAAAAATCGGATGCATTTTTAGATCAACTGAGTCAATCGATTAATGAAGACCAATATGAATTAGCCGCAGACCGTTTAGAAATTGCTGCTCAATGGATGGATGATGCTGCTATTTACACCATTCACTCTTGGTCGAGTCGAATGTTAAAAGAGCATGCTTTTGATAGCGGTGCTTTATTTCAGCAAAGCCATGCCCAAGATTCTGAACAAATGATGTTAAGGGCAACTCAAGATTATTGGAGGCGGTTTTTATATCCTCTTGATTCTGAGCAAGCTAGGCAAATAATTACGATTATTTCTGAACCCGAAGATTTATTAAAAAAAGTTAAATCGTATTGGTCTGCGGTGGATAAAAACCCCACTAGACAATTTGAACAGGGTGAATCACCCGAAAAAATCTCTAGACAACTCAATGAGTGGAAAAGAAAATTACAATCTTGCGTGTCTAACATTAAAGAAAATTTAACAGCTGATTTACAAGCATTTTTATTAGCTAATGCACAACACAATTGGCTACAGGGATTTTCTTCGAGGCAAATGACGAGTCGATTAAGAGAAGTGAATACTTGGTTAGCTGGCGAAAATCCTCAAATAACTAGCATAATGCTGGGATATTTTGCTAACTTGCAAAATGTAGCTCAACTTTCTTGCTACCAAGACTTATGGCTTGTATTTCAAGAAGGCGCCGATTTATTAAAACAAAAACCTAATGTAAAAGAGGCACTGCTTGAGCATGCTGCTTTGCATATTCACTATGCTTATGAACAAGAAAAAAAACGTCATGCTCAGTTTGATTTTAATGACTTATTAAAAGAGCTTTATAAAGCTTTGCAGAATCCTGATGCAAGATTGGCTAAAGCAATAGCCAAACAATATCCAATTGCTTTAGTGGATGAATTTCAAGACACAGACCCTTGGCAATATGGCTCTTTGCAAAAAATTTATGCTTCACACTTGACGATAGAAGGTAACCCTCAAGAGCCTGTACTACTGCTAGAAGCA
>CAZKWC010000103.1:5513-6864 GCA_964556425.1 uncultured Limnohabitans sp.
GGTCTAATTATGATTGGTGACCCTAAACAAGCCATTTATAGCTTTAGGGGGGCAGATATCAACACTTATTTATTAGCTAGAAGTCATGCCAGTAAAGTGTATACCTTGGGCTTTAATTATCGCTCGAACGAGTCTTTGGTAAAAGCAGTTAATACTATTTTTAGCCAAGCTGCTAAGCCGCCTTTTGGTGAAATTGCCTTTAATGAAGTGCAGGCCCATCATCAAAACCCAAATAACTTAGCTTTAACTTGGAATCAAAAACCAAAAAGTGCTTTAACTATTTGGCATTTACAACATAACAATGGTGTTCCCAATAAAAATAAATTATCAAAGCAACTTGCAGATATTTCGGCCAGTCATATTACCCAGTTGTTAAATAATCAAAAGGTAAAAGCCGGCGACATAGCTATTTTGGTAAGAGATAAATTTCAAGCTTTAGTTATTCGTAACGCATTGGCAAAAAGAGCTATTCGTAGTGTTTATTTAAGTGAAAAAGACAGTGTGTTTGACAGTTCAGAGGCACAAGATTTATGGCGCATTCTAAGAGCGGTGGCTAATCCTCAAAATTTATCTTGGGTAAAAGCGGCCTTGGCGACTCAATTATGGGGCTTAAGTTGGCAACAACTAGAGTTTTATATTCACAATGAAAAAGCTTGGGATGATATTTTAGAGCGCTTTATAGAGTGGCAAGCGCGTTGGAAAAAACAAGGTGTATTAGCTATGATTCATGCTTGGCTACATGAGCAAAATATTAGTCAAAGATTAAGAACTCAAGCTAATGCGGTAGAAGAGGGTAATGAAAGAGTAATTAGCAATGTTTTGCATTTGGCGGAACTTTTGCAAAATACTAGCCTGCATTTGCAAAGTGAATCGGCTTTGGTGCGTTATTTAGAAAACCAAATTCAAGACCCAAAAGCTAGTGGTGATAGCGCGTTGTTAAGACTAGAGAGTGATGAAAATTTAGTCAAGGTTATTACCATTCATAAGTCTAAAGGACTGGAGTATCCTTATGTATATTTACCTTTTGTTTCTCTCTATCGAAAACCTAACTCCAAAGCAACTGACGAAGAAATTAAGGCTGAACTTTATGAAAATATTCGTTTGTTATATGTGTCTTTAACTAGAGCAAAAACTGCTCTTATGATGATAATTACAGAGGTGGGACAAGAGTTCAACGTCAATGGAAATGACAGTCCATTTAAAATGAATGCCTTGTCTTATTTACTGGGTAGACAGGGCAATCGTGATTTAGCTGAAAACTTACAAAGGTGGAGTAACTCTGAATATATTTCAATTGAAGCACCCCCTGTAATTACTAATATTGTTTATAAAGAACAAATTAATAATGAGC
>CAZKWC010000104.1:0-6831 GCA_964556425.1 uncultured Limnohabitans sp.
AGCTTGCCAATATGCGGGACAAATCGTTGGTAATACCATTCTTTACCTTTTACGCTAATTAAGATTTTTTGGCTTAAAAAACCGGCAATAAATGGTAGACCCAAATAGATAAATACACTCTGGGCAATTTCTCCCATAGTAATGTTGATCTCGGTACTAGCTAAGCCAAAATAGGGAGGCAAAACGGTTAAAAATAAATAGGCATAAGCGCTAAAAAATAAGACCTGAAATAAAGCATTAAAAGCCACTAAACCAGCTGCATATTCGCTTGAACCTTTGGCTAAATCATTCCATATCACCACCATAGCAATACAGGGGGCAATGCCAATTAATATAAGGCCCGCCATATATTCAGGTTGTGTAGGCACAAAAATAATTGCCAAAATAAACATAAGACTTGGCGCTACTAACCAGCTCATGATGAATGAAACCGCCAATATTTTTTTATCTTTAAAAACACGAGGCAGGTTTTCGTATTGCACTTTTGCAAATGGCGGGTACATCATTAGTATCAGACCAATTGCAATTGGAATATTAGTCGTGCCTACCTGAAAGCTTTGAATTAGGTTTTCGGTACCAGGGAAAAAATATCCTAAGCCAATGCCTACACCCATGGCTAAAAAAATCCAAAGGGTTAAATAGCGGTCTAAAAATGAAAGTTGTTTGCTGATGGTAGTCATAGATTTATTTTTAAAGTAGGAATAATTACATGTTTATGTAGTTCAATATTTAAGTGAATAATTGGTTTTTCTTTTTTGGTTTGGGGCTAAGCGTGCAGGCTTTCCCACCACAACAGTTGTCTAATAAAAATTGACTAAGCTCTTGAACCAGTTGGGCATTAGGCTTGTATATTAAATTTCTGCTTTGTCGCTCTACCGAGATTAAATTAGCCTGTAGTAGTTCTTTTAAATGAAAACTAAGCGTGGCATTAGGTATGCCTAATAGTTCATGAATTTGAGATGGCATAAGGCCTGTATCGCCCTTTTGTACCAATAACCTAAATATATTTAGCCTTGACTCTTGCCCTAGGGCAATAAAAGCTTGTATTGCAGTTGTATTTTCCATAATTCGATAATAATCGAAATATATGAAAAATAAAAGAAGCCTGTTGCATTTTTTTGCTTTAGGCTTCTTAGAAATTACTTAGCATCGTAAAAAATTATAACCCCCCAAAAATGAGAAACTTAGTTTAAACGAATACTATTGACCCATCCTAAACTTTTACTACCCGTGTTGTCGCTGTCAGCTCCCACCAACACTGCTTTTATTTTGGGAATATTATTGCTAGAGTTTTTAGGTAACTCATCAGCAAAAAGTTGCGCGAAATCTGCTGCTACGTTACGGCTTTCAGTTTTCCATTGACCAACAGGTGCGCCTTTGCCCTGCAAAGTAATAAAGCGCACTCGTTGGGTGTAGGGGTTTGCGCCCTGCAGACCAGCATTATGAACACTATCCCAAATATAACAAATGGTAGCGGCTGGCAGATTTTCTCCGCTCACACTACGAGCCACTCTTAAAAGGGTTCTTTCTACAAAAGGTACGTTATCAAGTGAGTGCTCAAACATAACACAAACTTTTAAGGCAGCATCGTCGCCCGCTTTAGTGAGAATGTCGGGGATTACCTTGCCACCTGTTAAGCCTTGTTCAAGCCTCCAACGCCACTCAAGTTGCCCGGCGTTAAGCAACGGTAGCTCATGCACCCAGGTGCCATATGAAGCTTGTGTACTTACCTTGAGGGCCTTTTCACCCTGAACTTCAGCTACTTCAAATATAGTAGGTGGAATATTAGCTTTAGATTTAGGAAAGCCCACAAAACGCCAAGCTGGAGATGCTACACCTTGCGACGTGACTAATGGAGTTATATTTTGTGCCAATAATGTGCCACAAAATAAAAAACTACCAAGCCAACTTATTTTTAAAAAATTGCAAAGAGTGCTGTTTTTAGTTTTCATAAAAATTTTGAAAGATAACAGAGAATGGGTAGAGGTCCAAAAAAAGTTCAAGCAATTGACTTTACATAAAAGTTATTATGTAACAAAAGTAAATTTTATACTGTTATTAACAATTTAATTGCGTATTTTTGGTATCTATTGTGTAAATAAAAGAGCTAAAAGTCATACTTTTGCAAGAAAATAAAATTTTTAAAAACTTAATAACGACACAACCTGTCGTTGCCAACATTTATGATAGCAAACAAAAGATGCTGTAGTTCACGGCTTAGTTAATGGCTATTTCAATGTTAAGAGACAGTCCTCAATCTAATTTTTAAACCATGTATGGGGGTCTCTACCAGCTATTTGGAATCATCAATGGCTAAAAAACTTCGACTTGAGTGGGATGAGAAAACCTAAAAATGATTCAAATCCTTATGAATTGCACCGTTACAACTTACCTAATATTTGCTCTTATCAAGTAAAGCAGAGTATTTCTTTGCACAACACACCTTAAAGATATAAAAAATGATTATTCAAGAAAAAATTGCTCAATTGTTAGAGCGTCGTAAAACACAATTACCCAAGGTAGGTGAAGAAATTGCTCGTTGGGAAAAACTAGCTAAAGATGTCAATACACTTAATGATGTAGTGGTTGAGTTAAGAAACTATTCAGCCACTCCTGATGCTTTAAAGTTGGAGTTGCAAGGTTTTAAGTCAGATGAAATTTTAAGAGACATTACCAAGGTAAGCGAATTACTCCATATTTTACAGGCACGGTTTTCTCGTACAACGATTAATATTGGCGTGAGTGGTAGAGCAAGGGTGGGGAAAAGTACTTTATTGCAATCGATTTCTGGTTTAAGCGATGAACAAATTCCAACCGGTAGTGGCTTACCCGTTACAGCGGTAAGAAGTAGAATTTTTCATTCGCAGTCACATCAAAGAGCCACTCTAACGCTACATACGTATCAATCTTTTAGAGATGAAATCTTGCAACCCTATCACGATGAATTAGGATTGTTAGCACCGCCCTTTTTAGTCAGAGATTTTCAAGTATTTCCTTATCCTCAATCAGAAGCAGACCTAGACCCTTTATATCGAGACAAACACACCAGTGTTTCTATCTTAAGACGTCTAAAAGAAATGCAAGATGCCCTCAGCAGTTTCGAACAAGATTTAACTGGCGGTGAAAGAAGTGTAGGTTTAGCCGATCTGCGCCAATATGTGGCCTATCCTACCAACGAGCAAGTGGCTGCTGGCCGTTGCAGTAGGCGTTATTTAGCGGTTAAAGACGTGCGTATTGAGTGTAATTTTCCTTATGCTCAGGTGGATCATGTAGGCATTATTGATTTGCCAGGCCTGGGTGAGTTGGCTGCCAATGCAGAACAATATCACTTAGCAGGGCTTCAAAACGAAGTGGACTTAGTGCTACTTATTAAGCGACCAGTAGAGGGCTTGGCCTATTGGGGCCGTGAAGATGGTGCGACCACCAATTTATTAGATAAGGCAAGGGGCTTTATTAACAATAGACGTGATTTTGTGTTTATTGTGCTGAACTCTTCTGGTAACAACACTCCACTAGAAATATCTTTGCGCGACGATGTTTGTCGCCAAGTAAACGATGGTGTTGATGGCAAACATTTTCAAGTTTTACAAGGGAATGCAGCCGATCAAAAATCTGTTTATGATGCGGTGTTAGAGCCTGTTCTAGCACATTTGGCATTACGGCTTCCTATTATGGATGATGAAATTTACGAGGGAACCATTAAAAGTTTTGTGGCGGTAGCTAATAAAATCGGTCAACATCTTTCCAACTTAGAGGCTATGTTAAAGCTTGCTGGTAAACCTAGCTCAAGCACATCTGAAGATTTAGAGTTTAGGTCTAGTGAACTAAGGCGAGATCTAGCCGGCGAATTAGCTCAAGTGGTAGAGCGCTATCAAGGTTTTGCGCGTTCTGGAGATGATGACCCAGAATATATTAAAGCAGTAGAAGACTCATTTACTACCATAGAAAAATGGATGGAAAACGGATTTGGGGTAGGGCCAGAATTATGGTCAAAAAATGCACTCAGACAAATGCGAGTTGATAGGAATAGTAGCCCGTTTACCGCTCAAGAAATGAATCGGATAAGGGTTGAAATTGGTAAACATTTTTGTAATTTAGATTTATTTTTTACCTCTAAAGTGAACCAATTATGGTCGGAAACGGCACTGGTTTTTGAACAAAATTTTGGACTATTACTTGAAGATAAAAAAGGGGTAGAGGCATTAAAAACGCTAGCTAATGCGCTTAGCGATGCCTATGAATCTTGTCCTAATTTAACAGTTGCCATAGAAGACTTCATTGACCTTAAATTAGAATATAGAACACAGCTTCATCCCCGGGTAAGAAGAGAGTTGGATGGTCTTAATTTGCAAATAATCGACAAAGAATCGGGCAAATATCATGACCAAATTGTGGTGGAAGTAAGTGAAAGCGGGGTAGATGAATTACTCAAATTTTTAACTGAAATTGCGCAGCAAGCTGCCTATAGAACTAAAAAATCACTCATTCAAGAAAGAAATACACCTGCCTTAGTTTTGCATGCTGCCATAGAGCAATTTGAAGATTCTATTATTCGTTCGGGCGACTCTGAAAAAGAATTTAGACGCTTATCTCGATCTTATAGAAATGAAATTTGGCCTGGCGTTTTCCAAGGCATTGAAGAAACCAATGCTAAGTTTGCAAAGGTAGAAAAAGCCCTGCGAACCATTCGTAACTCATTAAGTGCCATGAATGGAGTATTGCAATGAGTAATATTCAGACTGATTATTTTTTTAAAATTGGCATTGTAGGGCCTTCACGTGTGGGTAAAACCTCTTTGATTGCTTCTATCCTCAATGATGCCCATAAACTTTTAGCTGGTACGCCTGCAAGCATTCAACCTTTTGGTACTAAAACCGAAAGGCGAATAGCCCAGCATCATAAAGAGTTGAGTGGGTCACTGCGTGCGGGAGAATTTAACCCAGGTGCAGTCTCTGGTACCGAAGAGTCCTTTGCATATGAGTTAAGAATGGATCATGGTGTAGGAAGTTACGGAATTCACTTTAATTTATTAGATTTTCCAGGGGGCTGGTTAGACTCAAGTCGCAGACCAGTCGAGCGAGAGACCGAATGGCAATATTGTCAAAAATGGTTAGCCGAGAGTACTGTCTTAATTATTCCAGTAGAGTCGGCCGTTATGATGGAGGCCACTACCTCAATCGAAAAAAGGGCAGTACCCTATATTTTAAATACCTACGATATAGAACAAGTAGTGAGGCAATGGGCCAAGGGACGTGCCACAACACCTAATCAACCTGCTTTATTAATGTTTTGCCCTGTTAAATGTGAATCTTATTTTGATGATAACGGAGGCCTTAAAGACTTGTCGGCTGATTTATTAGCAGAGTTTGAAGATTATTATTTAGATGTTTTAAAAGCGGCTTTAAGTGAGTTTCCAAGCGTAAAAATAGTGTACGCCCCTGTTGATACGGTTGGCTGTGTAGAGATTGTCAAGTCAAGTTGGGAAGGTACAAAACCAGACGACATGTCATTTTCAGCGCATTACCGAGTCAGAAAGCCCAGTCAGTTATCGGTTAAAGGAGCTGACGCTGTATTGATTAATTTATCACGCCATTTAATGAGTCAAGCTTTGCTAGCTGAAAAAGCCAAGGTAAGCGCTATTCAAACCAGGGCACACTTGGCTAAAAATGAAGCTGAACGAGACGAGGGTGTCATTTCTAATATGTGGTTATGGGCTACTAGAGAACGTCAGAGGCGAGTAGAAAATGCCAACACTTTAACCAACCAAGTTTGGAAACAAAGGGGTTTAGTCAACAACTTGACTTCTATTATTGAAAAGTTAGCTCAACAATCGACCACCCAACGCACCATAGAATTGACCGAGAAAAGAGAATGAAACTATTTATTCAAACTCGTGGCAAAAAAATTGATTATTCATTTTTGTCCTATGCACCCCAAAGCCGTTGGTGGCTTAATTTTCAAAACTACACCAGTTTTGAGAAGCCAAGTTTTATTTTAAAAGCCAATGCTACTGATTGGTCTTGTTATTTAAGCGGCATTACTTCTGCCAGAAAAGATAGAGTCGGTTCAGTCATTCGTTACTCAATTGTTTTAGAGGGTAATACCGAAAACGCTGAGTCGCTTCAATTGATAAAAAACTTAATTGCTTGGTGGATTTTGCAGGTGGCTAATAAACCCGATTCTGTAGCCTATCAATGCCCATTTGATTTGTTTTTTACAGAAGAAATGGTGGAGAGTTTTTTAGCTGAAAGAAATAAGACGCTAGAGCTTCAAATCTGTATTGAGCAATTGGTTTTGTCTTCACTAGCTACTTTACCTGTTTGGAAAAGTGAACCCGAAACTGCAACAGTTAAAGATCAATCTGAACCGCCTTTTAATGCATCCTCTTGGCACGGAAACATAGATTCAAAATTAGACTGTGATATGTTTTTAGATGTCTGCCATGCCTTGTTAACAGGTGGTCTAGAGGGGCAGGCGGTAGTGCTTAATATGGCAGAAACCAATAGCGAAGCCTATGAGTTAATGGCAGAGCACAACTCAATTTTTATTTTAATTAAAGAGCCAGTAAAAAAAAATTTAATGAAGAGCCCTTTGCCAATCAAGCAAAATGAAACTCCTCAAAAAATTTTACCTCGGTATTTTGGTTACACAGCGCTATGTATTATTGGAATTTTAGTTTTACTCTATTTTTGGCCTTCAGGGCAATCCATTAACGCCAATCATTTGACTAACAGCTCTGGCAACACCAAGCCAAGTTTAGCATTGGAGCCTAGTTC
Organism: uncultured Limnohabitans sp.; assembly: GCA_964556425.1. Classification (GTDB taxonomy): domain Bacteria; phylum Pseudomonadota; class Gammaproteobacteria; order Burkholderiales; family Burkholderiaceae_C; genus JALQUL01. The sequence goes on from CAZKWC010000104.1 coordinate 6,777, forward strand.
AAGTGCTAGTGCATCTTCCACTAGCTCGGCTTCTAAACCCGCAAGTGTTGCTTCA
>CAZKWC010000105.1:0-6468 GCA_964556425.1 uncultured Limnohabitans sp.
TTGCAAGCAAAGCCATTTTTAAAATTTTTTATAAAACTTCAAAAACACCAGCTGCACCCATACCACCACCAATACACATGGTCACTAAAACTAATTTAGCACCACGACGTTTACCTTCAATAAGTGCATGACCAGTTAAACGTTGGCCCGACACACCATAAGGATGACCCACTGCAATTGCACCACCGTTCACATTGAGTTTGTCTGCTGGAATACCTAATTGGTCGCGGCAGTATAAAACTTGTACAGCAAATGCTTCGTTGAGTTCCCACAGGTCAATGTCTTGTACTTTTAAACCCAATTTTGACAATACTTTTGGAATGGCAAAAACTGGGCCAATTCCCATTTCGTCGGGTTCGCAACCCGCTACGGCAAAACCTAAAAAGCGACCTAATGGTTGCAAGCCTTTTTGGGCGGCTACTTTTTCATGCATGACCACACAAGCGCCTGCGCCATCAGAGAACTGACTTGCATTACCAGCAGCCACCAATCCACCTGGCATTGCAGAGCGAATATTGGCTAATGCCTCTTGAGTGGTGCCAGCACGAATGCCTTCATCATTGCTTATGGTGACTTGTTTGGTGCTTAGACCCATGACAGGATCGGCAATGCCCATAGTGACTGTAATTGGCGCTATTTCGGCAGCAAATAAACCTGCTTCTAGCGCGGCAGAAGCTCTTTGTTGGCTTTGTGCGCCGTATTCATCCATACGGTCACGACCGATGTTGTAACGCTTGGCAACGTTCTCGGCGGTTTGCAACATATTCCAATAAATTTCGGGTTTGTTTTTTACCAACCAAGGGTCGGCCAACATATGTTTATTCATTTCTTGTTGCACACAAGAAATACTCTCTACACCGCCAGCCACAAAAATATCACCCTCGCCAGCAATTACCCTTTGTGAGGCAAGTGCAATAGCTTGCAAACCAGAGGAACAAAAGCGGTTAATCGTAAAACCAGAAACCGTGACTGGGCAGCCCGCACGTAATGCAATTTGCCTTGCAATATTGGCACCTGTGGCGCCTTCAGGATTAGCACAACCCATGATGACATCTTCCACTTCAGCAGCTTCGATGTTGGCTCTTTGAATTGCATGTTGAACGGCATGACCACCTAGGGTGGCACCATGGGTCATGTTAAATGCACCCTTCCAACTTTTTGCCAAAGGTGTACGAGCGGTAGAGACGATTACAGCAGATGTCATGATGACTCCTTGATTTAAAAAGCGCTAGGGTAAATGTTGAAAACTAACAGCACATTGACCCCCAGCCTTAATGAATAATTGATGAATTAAATATTTGGATAGATGAAAAATGAGAAAACTTTTTTTAAGCTAATGCCTTTTGCTGGGTTGCTTTTGGCATTAAGGGCATAATAGATTAAGCAAAGTTTTTACCTTCAGCCACTAATTGTTGAATGAGTGCAGCAGGTTTCCAAAACTCGGCATCGTCAAGTGGGTTTTGTGCAAAACGATTCATAGCTTGCACCACATTGAACAAGCCTACCTCTTGGGCGTAATGCATAGGGCCACCACGATAGAATGGGAAACCGTAACCAGTGATGTACACCATATCAATATCGCTGGCTTTAGCGGCGATTTTGTCTTCCAAAATATGTGCGCCTTCGTTTACCAAAGAGAACACCAAACGCTGCACAATTTCTTCGTCAGAAATCTTACGAGCAGTAATGCCTAAAGACTGACGATGCTGTGTAATCATGTCCACTACTGCTTGGTTAGGAATGGCATCACGTTTGCCAGCTTGGTAATCATACCAACCTGCCCCTGTTTTTTGACCATAACGACCCATTTCACAAAGTAGGTCTGCTGTTTTGCTGTATTTCATATCGGGACGCTCTAGCGCACGACGTTTACGAATGGCCCAGCCAATATCGTTACCCGCTAAGTCGCCCATACGGAAAGGACCCATAGCAAAACCAAATTTTTCGACTGCTTTATCGACTTGCGCTGGTGTACAACCTTCGTCTAATAAAAAGCCCGCTTGCCTACTGTATTGCTCTATCATGCGGTTGCCAATAAAGCCATCACATACACCAGATACCACAGTAGTTTTTTTGATTTTTTTACCAATCGCCATAACAGTGGCCATCACGTCTTTGGCGGTTTGTTCACCACGCACCACTTCTAATAATTTCATGACGTTAGCAGGGCTAAAGAAATGCATGCCCACCACATCTTGCGGACGCTTTGTAAAAGAGGCAATTTTATTGACATCAAGGGTGGAGGTGTTGCTGGCCAAAATAGCACCAGGTTTAGCCACTGCATCGAGTTGTTTAAACACGGCTTCTTTAACGCCCATTTCTTCAAATACTGCCTCTATGATGAGATCGGCATTTTTTAAATCTTCATAAGACAAGGTAGTGCTTAACAAGCCCATACGCTTTTCAAAAACTTCGGGCTTGAGTTTGCCTTTTTTGACTTGTGCTTCGTAATTTTTACGAATGGTCGCTACCCCACGATCGAGGGCTTCTTGTTTGGTTTCTAAAATCGTAACTGGCAAACCTGCATTTAAAAAATTCATGGAAATGCCGCCACCCATAGTACCTGCACCAATTACGCCCACTGATTGAATGTCACGCTTGGCAGTATCGGAGGGAATATCGGCAATTTTTGCGGTGGCACGGTCGGCCATAAAAATATGGCGCAATGCGCGAGACTCGGAAGTCCACATTAAATTGATAAAAATTTCTCGCTCTATATCGAGACCCGCATCGAGTTTATTTTTAGTGGCTGCTTCAACGGCTGCCACACATTGCAATGGGGCTGGCAGATTTTTTGCCATGCCTTTCACCATATTACGGGCAAACTGAAAATAGGCATCGCCTAATGGGTGCTTACAAGGCAAATCGCGCACCATTGGCAAGGGCCTTACAGAGGCAATTTCTTGGGCAAATGCTTTGGCTTCAGCTAACAATGCTTCTGGGCTAGTTGCCATTTTTTGAAACAACTGTTGGCCTGGTAAAAGCGCTAATTTTTCGGCGGGAATGGCCTCGCCAGAAACAATCATATTGAGGGCAGGCTCTACGCCAATCACTCGTGGCAAACGCTGTGTGCCACCTGCGCCTGGAATGAGACCCAATTTAACTTCTGGTAAAGCCACTTTGGTGCCACTTGCGGCCATACGATAATGACAGCCTAAAGCTAATTCGAGGCCACCACCCATGACCACGCTATGAATAGCCGCCACAATAGGTTTTGAGGAGTTTTCTAGGGCTTTAATAACGCTTAATAAATTAGGCTCTTGCAAGGCTTTTGGTGAACCAAATTCACGGATGTCAGCGCCACCCGAAAAGGCATTACCTGCGCCGGTAATGACAATGGCTTGCACTTCACGGTCGGCAAGGGCTTTGGCTAAACCATCGGTGATGCCAATACGTGTACTTAGGCCTAAACCATTTACTGGCGGGTTATCGAGAGTGATAATCGCTAGGTTTTGCTCTTTTTGGTAATGCGCTGTCATGTGTTTGGTTTCCCCATAGAAAGAACTAAAAAACTGAATTCTTTCATTGTCGCTGGGTAAAGCGTATTGATGCAACTTATTTTGTCACCACAGGGACAAAGTGAGAGCATTGCGCTTTTAAATGAACCGCTTGAAATGAATCTAGCAGGCTATTTAAAAGCCTTTGAGGGCAGGCAAAACAAAACCCCTAGGGTTTATCCTAGGGGTTGGTCAAAAAAGCTTTGGAGCGTTAAGCACCTACAGTTGGGCCTTAGGCTTCAATGACTGCAGTTTCGGCTTCTAATGAAGTAAGTGATGTTAACTCCGAGGCCCTGCCTTCGGCTATGGTCATTACCCTTGCGCAGCGTTTGGCCAAAGCATTATCGTGGGTCACCATAATAAGCGTAGTGCCTAAATCTTGATTTAATTGCATCATTAAATCCATAATTTGCCTGCCGGTAGCAAAGTCTAAACTGCCCGTGGGTTCATCAGCCAATAACAAGGCAGGTTGCACCACAAAAGCCCTTGCCAAGGCCACGCGTTGTTGTTCGCCGCCACTTAAGGTTTTTGGATAATGATGAAGCCGCTCTGATAGGCCTACCCTTTTTAACATTTCGGTGGCAGGCCCTTTAGGGCTGCTGTGGCCTTGTAATTCTAGAGCTAACATCACATTTTCTAGGGCAGTGAGACGACCCAATAATTGAAAACTTTGAAATACAAAACCAACTGATTGTGCCCTGATTTGCGCTCTGGCATCTTCGCTAGCGGCAAACAAATCTTGACCTAATATATGCACACTTCCCGAGCTAGGGGTATCTAATCCTGCAATAATAGACAACAAGGTACTTTTACCAGAACCAGAAGCTCCTACAATGGCAAGTGTTTGCCCTTTGCTGACTTCAAAACTAATATCATGCAATATATGAAGTGAGCCACTGGAGTCAGTGACCACTTTATTTAAATTTTTAACCGAAATAATGGGATTTGTCATGTCTTGTTTCAGTAGTTATAGGTGTCACTTTAGCTTATTTTTAAAAAACCTGCTGTTTAGCCTGTTAATTGTTAGCTCGTTTTTGAGTTTGGCACAAAACACAAGCTCTACAAATGTAAGCGAACAAAAACCAAACACCAAAAATACTATTTTAGTGGTGGGTGATAGTTTATCTGCAGAATACGGCCTACAAAGAGGTACAGGCTGGGTGCCATTATTAGAGAAAAAATTAATTAGCAAGCAGTTGGACTATAGCATTAGCAACCAAAGCATTAGTGGCGATACCAGCTTTGGTGGCAAAGCTCGCTTTAAAACCGCCTTAGAAAAAACAAAGCCTAGCATTGTTATTTTAGAGCTAGGTGCCAATGATGCACTAAGAGGTTTAGATTTAAAACAGACCAAAAGTAATTTAGCTTATATGATTGATTTAGCACTAGAGCAAAAAGCAAAAGTGTTATTGTTGGGCGTACAAATGCCGCCCAACTACGGACCACAATATGCTAAACAATTTGCTGCAATTTACCCAGAATTGGCCAAAGAGAAAAAAATTGCAGTAGTGCCTTTTTTCTTAAAAGGGGTAGCCGATGTAAGCGACATTACCCAATACATTCAAGCAGACCGACTACACCCCAATGAGGCGGCACAACCCATTATTTTGAATAATATTTGGCCACAACTCTTACCTTTGCTGCAAAAAAACAAAGCCTCCTCTTCTACTCAGAAAGCATCTTAAAAAATGGCAGTCCAATTAATTAGCGCTGCACAAGCCCTACAAAATCTTGATAATTTTAGCGTGGTAATAGATGCCCGTAGCGAAGATGAACATGCACTTGATTGTTTGCCCCATGCAATTAATTGGCCTACTTTAAATAATCAAGAAAGAATTTTAGTGGGCACTTTGTATAAACAACAAGGCGCTTTTGAAGCAAAAAAAATTGGCGCTAGTTTAGCAGCAGGCAATATAAGCCGGCATATTCAAAACCATGTTTTGCAATTGCCAATTACATGGAAACCATTGCTGTATTGTTGGCGTGGTGGAAAACGCAGTGGCTCTTTGGCTTTAATCCTCGATCAAATTGGTTTTAAAGTGAATTTAATTGAAGGAGGCTATAAAGCCTTCCGAGCCGAACTGGTAAAAAACATTGCTGAACTCGCTTTAAAAATTGAGTTTAAAGTGGTGTGTGGTTTAACAGGTTCTGGAAAAACCAGGTTGCTGCATGAGTTGGCTAGGCAAGGTCATCAAGTGTTAGATTTAGAAGCCCTTGCCCGTCATAGAAGCTCGGTATTAGGACTCATGCCAGGCGACCATCAACCCTCACAAAAAGCCTTTGACACGGCCATTTGGAATGTATTGCGCCGTTTAGATTTAAGCCGACCTGTATTTGTAGAATCGGAGAGTAAAAAAGTAGGCAATGTAGCCATTCCCGAAGCCTTAATACAGGCAATTAGGCAAAGCCCCTGTGTGATATTAGAACTTGGTTTAGAGCACCGGATTGAATTACTCATGCAAGACTATGCCCACTTTAGCCAAGATAGCAATAGCTTTATAACAAGGCTTAATACCCTAACCCAAAGCCTTGGCAAAAAACAAATAGAAAGCTGGATCGAATTAGTGCAACAAGCACAAACTCCACAGGTGGTAAAAGAGCTATTGCAATTGCATTACGACCCCATTTATGTGAGCTCTTCACAGCGTAATTTTTTGCAGTACAAAAATGCCAGCACTTATAGGCTTGGGGGGTTGGAGGCGGCTGAATTGGAGCGAGTGGCTGGCGAAGTGGCGCTTGCTAAGTGATAGTGGCTAAGTGGTTTGCTTGAAGTTGGCTTGGCACTGCGCTGTAGCCACACTTTTGCAACAGTGACCAACTACTTAGCTTTTTAACTATTTTTAGACTTTTCGTTTTGTTCAAGAATATAAACCTCTTCTTCAAATTTTTCGGTGCATTTAGCAAAAACTAAAGAGGCATCGTTTAAGCCATTGATGTAATATTGGCTACAAAAGTTTTTAATAATATTTTC
>CAZKWC010000106.1:0-6425 GCA_964556425.1 uncultured Limnohabitans sp.
CAGAAGAAAACCCAAGCGAAGTAGAAGCCAACATTAGGCAAGTTATTACAGAGGCAGCAGCATTAACTCAAGGTGTTACGGTCGATATCAAACGTATTTTATTAGCCAATGCACTTCAACCCTTACCAGGCAACCAGTCTTTGGTGAGTGCACTACAAAATCATGGTGAACAAGTTTTTGGTGAACCTATACCTGCTTTAGGTACTCCCCTTTACACCGATGTAAGATTATTCTGCGAAGCAGGTATTCCTGGTGTTATTTACGGAGCAGGTCCACGTACCGTTTTAGAGTCTCATGCCAAACGAGCAGATGAAAGATTAGAACTTGAAGACTTACGCAAAGCCACCAAAGTAGTGGCTCGTACATTGTTAGATTTATTAAGCTAAACAATTAGGCAAAAAAAAACCTCAACTTTGATATGCATTCAAAGTTGAGGTAAATTAAATAAAAAATAATTTTTAAATACTATCTTTTATTTATAGTGATTTTATATTTTTAAACTCTTTTTTAACCAATTACTGTAAGTTGTTAGTGGATTCATTTAAAGAAATTAATGCTGATTTTGCCTTTGCAATTTCAACAGAATCGTATCGAGCTTTCCAACCCGATACGCGAGTCGCTTTTAACAAACCTGTTTTTGGAATACCAACAGTAATAGTTCTTGTTTCATCTTGAACTCGATCTTCTACAATAAAAGCCCCTTCTATTATATTTTGAGCCATGACAGAAGAAGCACCCAAAGACAAACCTACCAAAACCACAATGGTGCTTAAACGAGATAAAACATTGGCTTTAGTTGTTAATTGATTAACGATAATAAAGTTCATATAAATTCCAAAAATCCGGTAGGTTTAAAAGTGAAACGTAACAAAATCTGACTGATTGTGATGTTATCAAATTTAAAACTATACAAAGTAATGGAATTTACTGATCTGTGACTTTATTTGCAGTTTTTCAATTAATTCGATAGGAATTAAGCGTTATGTTGTTTTTTGTAATGTGACAAATATTGTCGTTTGAGGTTTTTAGTTCCCAATTATTTGGCTCTGGTTTCAGATTCCCAAAATAAATAATTTAAACCCAAGAAAAACGAAAAACCATTCTTTTCTTTTACCAAAGGACTGTCTTGATTAGCCGCCCCATTCACTGTTTCGTAACGAACTGCACCCAATAAACGCAGTTGAGGTGTAACAGCTTTTGTAACACCTAAATTAGCCCGCCAACTTAACAAGCCCGCTTTCGCTTTGTAAGCAGCCCTATTGGCCGTCACAAATTCTGGGTCAACTTGGTAATAATTAGCCAAGTATTTTTGGTCAGCAAATACTGGCCCAATACTCGCTTCGTAAGACCAACCTGCCGGGTCTCTTCGTTCGTAGCTAATATGTGGATTTAAACTTAAACCTTCGTAGCCAAATTTATCAGACAAATTAAGCGCTGCGCGTACCGGCACATTGAGATAAATATTAGCTTCTTTTAACTTATGAACTGTGATTTTGGCAGAAGGGCCAACATCTAAAATAGTACCCAAATTAGGCATACCAGCTCGCTCTGGAACTTCATCAGCGTCAGAACCAAAATTAAGACCTAAATCTAAATCTAACTTAAAGTTATCTTGTTTAATCGTACTGACCTTGGCACCACGCCTATCAATTTGAAATTTTTCGCCTCGATAGACAAAATAAGGAACCACCAAATTGGTTTGGGTAGTAAAACTTGCGCCAGGATAAGCAGGTTGAGAAAAATGACCCACAAAACCATAAATTGACCAAAGTGCAGGTTTAGCTTCAGGGCTTGGGGTGGTAGTAGCCGTACTAGAAGGGTTTACAGCCGTTTCTTGGGCCATCACAGAAGCAGCCGCACACGACAGCACAGTTAATGCAAAAAGTGTTTTATAGGGCATTAAATTAGTTTTGAAACTAAAAGCGGTCAAAAAGGCGTGCATTGCATTTCCAATCATTACAAGAAATAAAAACAGTTTATCAAAATTTAGCTGACTGTACCTTAAATAATTAAAATTACAAAATGCAGGTTTAATAGTGTTTCATAACCGCTAGCAATTGGAGTCTAAGAGGGGGTTTTTCTTCCCCCCTGCTAAGGGGGGGCTGAGGGGGGTGGCTGTTTAACAATATAAGCTTAACCACACAAAGAATTAACATAACCCCCTCTAACTCCCCCTTGGCAGGGGAAGAACCAGACAACAGCAGCAAACCGACTCCACCCCAAAGTTTATGATATAGTAATATTTATACGATTAAATAAGTACTATACCAATCCAACTCTTAACAATAATCATTGCTTTTTTAGTGCGACTATAAGCAACATCCGCTTTTTCTCATATTGGCAGGTTCGCTTGCCGTTTTACCTAGAGCATTCTCGTGACCTCATCTACCACCTACATCCGCACACCAGATCGATATGAAATTTTGTCTTTGCACGAGGCGCTAGAGCGTTTTCCTCAGTTCAATGCCGACATCGAAGAATACGACTCGCCGAATGTGATATACCTTAAGGGGGACTACGCCATAGATGGTACATGGCACGCAGCCTTAGATTCTTACTTATATGGCGATTGTTTCCTATTGATAGAGGGCAATCTGCTACACAACGATAACACTCGATTCAATCTTTGGGTAACGGGTGACATTTACGCAGATGTACTCGGCCTTGACGAAACACTGCAATGTAAGGGTACAGTTCATGTCAAAAATTATGCTTACCTTTTTGCTGATGACCACGAAGTCAACCGTAATGGCCCCACTTTGACGCTTAACACTCCCTATGTTTTTAGTTGGTATTACAGCGTCAGCGACCTTACCATGTCAGATGACACATTAGTGTTTTTATTGTCTGAATGGGACTACAGCCATCAAAGCAACTTACCTGGTACTGTCATTCCGTGGCATGAGGGATTTTTCGTGTTGCGTGACGACTTGCAAGAGCTAATTGAGGAAGATTGGCACGATAGTTTCCCGTGGAAAACCAATAGCATCAGGAATGCTTTAAAGCGAGGCGAGTCCATACTGCGTGAGGGTGTGACCTTAGCTGGTATTCAAGCCTGCAAGGCAGCAACAGACGCTGAAAAAATGGGAGATAACAGACTTGCTTGGCTCTACTATCAAGAAGCTGCACGACTGGCACCAGCTTATTACCCTGCCGTGTTCAAGATGGGCGACATCATGTCGAAAGAAGGTGCGATTCAACAAGCCCTGCCCTATTTAGAACGTGCTGCCAGCCTATACCCCACCGTACAGACCCATTTGCTAAACAAAGCCGCTTTTGATGCCATCATCCTGGCTTGCTGGCTAGAGCAAACTGATCGAGCTGGCGATTTGGTGAACCAATATCTGCCTCTTAATCGGCACTACAAATTGCGCCGTGCCAGAGCCGAGGTTTTGTTAATAACAGGTTATCTAGAGCAAGCCAAGCAAGATCTGGATGCGGTAATAAGCCATGAAAGCTCCTATGGGAGCGCGATGTGGTTAAGAGGTCTGGTGGCCTGGAAACAGAGCAATCAAGACGAGGCGGCCCAATGGCAAGAGCGGGCCATATCAGAGTCCGATCTGTTTACCGCCAGCTATGAAACACATTGTTGTACCGCCTTCCTGCGCCAAAATACAATCTGCGTTGATTGGGAAACACTGAATTTAAACGACATCAAGCCCGTTCAAGATGAAGCTTGGTGGCTGGCATTGCTAAAAAGTGACCACACCCTAGCCCACCGCTTGCCCCAAACAATGAGGACACACGACTTCCTAAGCGCGCTACTAGAGCAACAGGCTAAAGACATCGCCCATTTAGTTTCATTTTTTCCACCAGAGGCATTTACCCCCACTCTGGCAATACAATTGGTGCAAGAAAATGGAAGTTGTTTGGATCATATTCCACATGAGTTGCACAGTTTGGCACTTTACCAACAAGCCAAGATTCATAAAGACAGCCATTTCCCACTATCAAGTGTACCCAAATCGTTGCTAAATGACGCAGTATGCCAACTTGCAGTCGAGCGCGGTGCTTCGCTTGAGGACGTGCCTCAATCGCTGCGTACTGAAAGAATTTGTCGCCAAGCTATTGTTACCAGTCAATATGGCTATCAAATCAACTACGTACCAGCAGAGCTTCAAACCGAAGATATGTGGACACTGATGATTGCCTATAGCAATAACTGGTTTATTGGCAATAAAACTCCCTCACGCTACACCACACCAGAATATTTGCAAAAAGCCTTGAAACTTAATAAGGCATTGCTACGCGAAATACCTGGAAAATTATTTGATTCAGCGACCTATACCGTCGCAGAGTCTCTTTACGGGCAAGATGCAGATTGGGCGGAAATTGTGGATCAACATAGACCACAGGCATGCATGGGTGAATACAGCGATTTTGCCGAAAGTTGCTGGCTTGTTTTTTGGGATGAAGTCAATATTTTGCAGAACATTTTAAAATCTGAGGGATATAAGTTGTTTGCCTTTGAAATACCTGATAACCGCTTTACTCAGAATATTGCAAATGCATGCTTTGTAACTGAGCCCATTCATTTGGCTTCGATTCCAACACGGTTCATTTCCGAACAAATGTGCCAATTCTTTATTAAGCGATATCCTGATGAGCTTAAAGACGTCCCATTTGCTATGCGAACAGTTGATATCTGCGAAACCGCATTAAAGGAAGATTTTAAACAATTCGATTTAGTTCCAATACCGGTGTTTACCGAGGTAATGGCTCGCTTATATAAGAGTAAATATCGTAATAAGTTAGTTTCATTCCTATACGATAAATTTTATAAACGTACATCATTCAATGTAGCAACTGCAACCGTAGCACTTCAATATGGTCGCAGCTTGCTGATGGCACCTGCCAATACCAAGACCGCCATTCAAGTACTGTCCTCACTGTGTTCAAAAAATTGGCTCAAGCAAAAACCTGACCCTTCATTACCAGAGCATGATGATGACGAAGCTCAGGCTGAAAACTTACGTTGCCAGGCTAGCTACCTTTTGGGATACGCCTATTTCTTAAAAGGGAATAAGTCACAAGCCGATTTAATGCAACAACGCTCTGGCATAGACAATCACTACGAGTTATTTGTTCCAGAGCAAGGTCAGGCACGAGCGGACTTTGATCAACGAGCCTTTGATAAATTAATGCATGAGTACGACCATCTTTTAGAGCAAGAGGGGCGACAAGCGCTAGCCTGGGAAACCATTTTACAGGCACGTCAATTACTTGAGGGCAGCGGCAATACCAACCCAACGCTATGGGCCTATGTGCTAGATCGCCAGCGCTTTATTAGCTACGAATTGCAAGACTGGGATAACAACCTAGCAGTCTGCGAAGAAGCCGTGCGACAACTAAGTACGGTCTCACTTTGGGCTTACCTACCAGAGCACAATGTAATACGCTCTGCACTACGAGCTGCACTGCATCAATTGGGTAATGCCCCACTCGAAATAAAGGATGATCCCACTGAGGCAGAAATCATTCAAGCAGTTGAGTATATTTGGAAGGCCCTTCAACTAGTTGGCCTCACCGAAAATCAATCAGAAACTTGGCATTTCTACGATGCTCAGTTGTGGAATTTAGCTTGGTTGGCAGAGCGTGACTCGAAATGGCAAGCCACTTTAAACCAAACCATGAAACGGGTTGCAGAATTCGATTGGCAAGAGTACCTCTACACCGATAAAGCAATTGAAATGATGAAGGCTTATACCCAAAAAACCTAATCTTAGTAGGGCGGTGGCATTTAATTAATTGCCACTTTTAATTCGTGTGATTAGCTATAACTTAGGTAAGCACACGCAGCATCACTTTAGTAGCTATAGAGGTTGAAGCGGGTTATTATTTGTCATTTAAAAATATTATTTATTTAACAAATTTTAAATTTCTGAAATTCTTATCTGTGTCCTTAATTTCAAATGCAGAAGCCACAACAGTTTTCGCAATCATTTGGGGTTTTTCACATTGAACAAAAGTGGTTTTACCTGCCACAGCAATAACAGTCACATTTATTCGAGCAAAAGAGTCTCCTAAATTGCAACTTACATGCACTCTATAGATGCCAGGCTTCACTTCAAGATAATTAGGAGAATAAGCCTCTTGTCTATCACTTCCCACTGTGTAAAAATCAGCTTTTTTATTTTCTTCAACAATCGGAGCAATAGCTTTTAAAGCGGCGTCCATTTTTTGCGGACTATTTTTTTCTTCATCAGTTAAGGTCCTAAATTGAATACCAAAAAGTGAAGGTTTTTCAGCGCTCTTTTTTAAATTTTCTTCGTAAACTTTAGGATCAACTGGATATCTGTATGCGTTAACAATAAAAGCAGTTTCGCTGACTGATGCAGATTTATCCGTCTGGTTGATAAGATATTCAGGGGGTGGTTTAACAGGTTTGCTAGCACAGCCTAGCATTAAGCCAACAACAATAAAAG
>CAZKWC010000107.1:0-6222 GCA_964556425.1 uncultured Limnohabitans sp.
TGCACGGATTACAGACAAAGTGGTTTGTGTGTAATAAATCGAGAAATATTACAGAAAAACTATTTTGCTTTGCACCTATCAGCATTGGTCGTCGCTAGAGCTTAGTATATAAAAAGTCACTTTTTTAAAATTGCTTTCTTGGTTTTTGACTAATCCAAATATCCATCAATTATTGGTAGTGTAAATTTATGTTTAAAAATCAATAGTTTAAAAATATTTCAAGCATTGAGATAATTATCTCAATCATGGAATTTCTACCTTCAATTCAATTGAGTTGCTAATAATCAGAACAAATAAGTAGTTTTTGGCTGTTAAATATCAAGACCACAGATATTTTTTGAGTCACTTCTAGCTTGTCAAAACCATCTGTCAAATACACTATCTAGTCTTGGTTTTAAAAAGGTCAAAGGAGAGCCAATTGCAAGATTTGCGCAAACACAAATTAATCGAGTTGGGTGTAGAGGTCCTGGCAGACGCTCTATTAAATCTTGCTGCTAAAAATGCCAAGGCTGATGAGTTAATTGAGCATTTAATTGCACCACCAACGCAATTTGAGCAGCTGTTTAAGACGCAACTTTCCCAATTAAAAAGTTCAAGACGTTTGCTAGATTGGCGAGCTGCTTCTACTTTGGCAGCTGAACTTCAATTGCTGTTGCAGGAGTTAAGGTCCAATGTGTATGACCCCTTAAGCGGTGCTGAACTAGTGGCCACATTTTATGAAGCCGACCAATTTATTTTTGAGAGGTGCGATGACTCCAATGGCAATATTGGTGATTTATATCGTAGCAATGCTTTAGAGCTATTTACACACTATGCTCGCCGTTGTGCAGATAAAAATAAAATCGCAAAACTTATTTTAAAGCTAACGCAAAAAGATGATTACGGTGTTCGATCATGTTTGATTCATGATGCAAGCCAATATCTTTCTAAAGAGCTTATTCTTAGTCTAATTGAAGCTTTTCAGAAGCTCGCTAGTAAAGAAAAAAATGAGTACGCCAGAGGGCACCATCTGATGATGATTGAATCACTCGCCCGTCAGATAAAGGATGCAAAACTGTTTGAAAAGACCCGTATTGATAGAAAGGCGACTGTGGCCACCTATTCAATGATTGACATTTCAAGGGTTTACCTCGAGAGCGATGATATTGAAAAGGCCTATTCATGGCTCCAGAAAATTCCTAAAGACGAAACCTTTCTTGAAGATGAAAAGGATGAGTTGCTGATAAAAATATATAAAAAGCAGGGTGAGTCCGAAAAGTTGCAACAACTACTGTTTCAAAAATTCAGAGAACATCATTCCATTAAAAGCCTAGATGCACTTTTGGATCAAATTGGACATAACAAACGAGATGAAGTAATTACCCTTGAGGTGGCACATATTTTAAAAACCGACAAACTTTGTTGGCCAGATGTGGATTTTTTGATTGCCATTAATAAGATTGATGAGGCAGAGCAATACCTACTGCAGCGAGCTGAACAGTTCAATGGCAATCAATACGAGAACTTGCTTTCACTGGTTAAACCCATGCAATCAGAAAAGCGTTACCTGCTTGTTAATCTCATCTATCGTAGTTTGTTGGTTTCTATTTTGGATCGTGCCTATACCAAAGCATATCCCCATGCCATTAGTTATTTGCAAAAGCTAGACAAACTGTCTGCAAACGTATTCGATTGGAAAAATTTTAACGATCACAACGCCTTTAAAGACGAGCTTTTTCAGAAACATCGCCTCAAGTACAGTTTCTGGTCAAAATATGATGATCAATTCATGCCAAGCAAAACAAGCAAGAAAAAACTGTAGGTTTATTTTTAAACTGCAGTAATTCTCTGCCAAGAGTTAGGTTGGAAAAATACTTTGTATCTAATAAATCGCAAAATATTCAAGACAAAGCAGTTTGTCTTGCACGGATTACAGACAAAGTGGTTTGTGTGTAATAAATCGAGAAATATTACAGACAAACTATGCTGCTCTGCACCCATCAACTTTTGTAGTTGATAGTGCTTGGTTTATAAAAAGTCACTTATATTTAAATCCATTAAGTCGGGCTTTTTTTACTTTGTGGTGGTTTTTTCGGCGAGATTGACAATACTCTTGATCATTTCATAAACACGGCCTTTACCGGATTTTGACTTAACAAGTGTATCGACACTTCCTGTACTCAACACAAGATAATGGCTCTCAAATAAAAGAAAGCTGCGCGCAAACTGATAGCCAAGTGATTCAATTGAACGTGGCATGACACTTCTGGCACCTGCATATCCAATGAAAACCCATAGAACATTTTGGACTTCAATAATAATTACGCGCCTATTCGTTACGATAATATGAGCTATTTTTGGGCAGCCCAGCAAAATTGCTAAAACTCTCTCAGCTAAGGAGATTACTCTCGCAAATATACTTGGGGAAAGATTGTAAGCATTCCCCTCAAGATGACAAATCACCTCCTCACCGACTTCTAGTGGCATATATTTTTCTAAAACTTCCATGATTTCTCCTTCTTTGTTAAAAATCTTTTGTTAAGTTCGTTAGAAATGCATAACTTGAAAAATAGGAAAGTGAAAAACACACTCAGCCTAAAACACCAAAAACTATAAGTCCTAAAAATACTAAGCCAATAAACAGCCCGATCTTCATAGGAAATGGTTTTGATCAAGCATATACGTGAAGCAACGATGCAAAACCTACAAGCACAAGAAGCATTGCCGTCACTGCAAACACCCAGCTTTAAATGCTCCTTCTGAATCGTAATAGGCTAGGACAAAAAATAAACTCTGATTTTTAATTTAGCTAGTTTAAATGGCCTAATTTAATAATATTCAACTTTAAGTAGTTCAATCAAGAGTATTTACTTCTGTAATATAAATTATCAATTGACATAATTAAATAATAAACACCCTAAAAAACTAATTTTTCATCAATATCTTTTTGCATTTTATAATTTTTTCTTTACATAATCATTAAGTCTTATATTTTCAAATTAATGTAGTTAAAGATAATATAAATATAAATTGGCGTTAATACCGCTATGAAACATATAGATACCTGCATGTCTTGAGTTTTGTTGCATCACTCACAAGCATTGTTTTAAAACCACCCATACTATAGGCAATGATTCTGTTAATCATCTTCTCTTTCAAAGTTCTTTGAATTTGACCTACAATATTAAGTATGTACAAGCTCACAAAACTCTTATTTGCATGGCTGTTGATATTCGCGTTGCCTCTTCAGGCTTATGCGTCTGCGTCTATGCAAAATTGTGCAGTTAGCCATAACAAATCTGTTCACATCACCCAGTCGGTCCAAGCCAATCTTAATCATCTGGTGGCCATCACTACTTTAAATGCCCATCATCAGCATTTACATACTGCCTCCCAGCATTCCCACCCTACTCATCAATCCCAGCCCTCAAAAAACTCTCAAGATAAATGCAGTGCCTGTTCTGCTTGTTGCGCCAGCTGTGGCCTAGTTAATAGTCTTAGCCCCTGCATTCCTACTTTTATAAGCTCTGCACTTATTCAATTTGTGCAAAAGTCTTTTAGTAATCACACTCCAGCTGGCTTAGACCCACCTCCAAAACATCTCCTCTCTTAAAACTTACTTGTGCATTTTTATGCATAAGTTATTCATTTTTAGTTTTAAGTTTTTTTTACATTCAGACTCCTTTGCATCATTGTTTTTTGCTTTATCACTAAGGCAAATTGCTTGTGCTTTGCTCTAGGTTTCGCTTGTAAAAAAAATAATAAGAGGAACTCATGAAATTTTTTACTTTTAGCTATTCCTACGCGGCTAGGTGCCTTGTTGCGCCTTTGTTATTGATGACTCAATCAGCAGCATTTTCTCAAGGAGCAACATTAGTACCTAGCTCCACACCCATAGCTGCGATTGAACTCAATTACCATTCAGTCTTTAGTCAATACCAAGGTTTTCAAGATCAAGCAGTATCGGCTTGGCTTCAAAATAATGCCACGGTAGCCACAATAGGGGGGTGGCGAGTTTATGCCAAAGAGGCTTTCTTACCCAACACTCAGCCTGCTGCCATTCATGTGCCAAGCCACCTACACAATGAGGGCAAGCCATGACGTACAGTACTCATTTTGTAGATAGCAAATGCCGTCTAGGCTTGTACAAAAAAACGGTAATAACAGTTGCTATGGTGTTAGCTACTTCTGCTTGCACCAGTGTTAATTTTGATGAGTCGGTAGTCAAAGTTAATCAACAAGCCAATGGTTTTACCCAAGGGCAACTAGGCCTTATTAAAACCCAAGAGCAGCGCCTGCAAATGGATAAATTGGCAAACGAACTTTTGAGTCAAACTATTACCCAGAGCGGGGCGGTTCAATTAGCCTTAGTGAATAGCCCTGCATTGCAAGCGATGCTGGCGCAAAGTTGGGCCAATACCGCTATAGCTGCTCAAACGGGTGAAATTGCCAACCCTTCGCTTAGCCTAGAAAGAATGCGTATTGCCGATGAGTTAGAAATAGGCCGGTTTCTTGCTGTTGGCCTTCTTGACATTATTACTTTGCCGCAACGCAAACAAATTGCAAAGGAGCAAATAATTCATCAGCAATTATTATTAAGCAGCAATGTGATTGATCAAATCACACAAGTTCGCATTGCTTGGGTAAAAGCGGTTGCGGCACAACAAAGTTGGGTTTATGCACAGCAGGTTAATGAAGCAGCCCAGCTAAGCAGCGATTTGGCAAAGCGTATGCAAAACGTAGGTAACTTTACTAAATTGCAGCGTGCTAGGCAGCAGGCTTTTTATGCCGATGCCATCACTCAGTTAGCGATGGCTCAGCATAACCGCCTCGCTAGCAAAGAGGAGTTGATTCGTTTGTTAGGCTTAACTCAGGAGCAAGCTAAAAGGCTTAAATTACCCGACCAGCTACCCGCACTTCCCAACTTGCCAAGATCACCACAAGAAGTGACTGCATTAGCAAGTCAACATAGATTAGACGTTCAATTGGCGCAGGCGCAATTAGCAGCGCAAGCCAAAGCACAAGGCTTAAATAAGGTGACTAGTTGGATAGATATTGAGCTAGGGGCCAGACGCGATTCTGTGTTTGATAACGCAGAAGGAAAGTCTGATTCTAAAAAAGGTTATGAACTCAGTTTTCAGTTGCCGCTGTTTGATTGGGGTGTGAATCAACGAGATGCAATGAATGCACAAACCTTGGCTGCCAGCTATCATTTAGAGGCCACCATTCGCTCGGCCAGTTCTAGTTTACGTGAAAACTATTCTGCCTATCGTACTGCATACGATATGTCTCAACATTATCGTGATGAGGTAGTACCCTTGCGCAAATTAATATCGGAAGAAAACCTGCTTCGCTACAACGGTATGTTGATTGGTGTTTTTGATTTACTTGCAGATACCCGAGATCAAATAGGCAGTGTGATGGCAGCAATTTCTGTACAGCAGCAGTTTTGGTTAGCTGATGCCGCACTACAAGCTTCCATTATAGGAAAACCAACGACAGCATTTGTCGGAACGATATCGGTTGGAGGTCAAGCTCAAGAGCAAGCAAAGCATTAATCGCTCTAGTAGTTTAACTACCCATCTTCAACATCAAGGATTTTATAATGAACTCAAGAAGACAATTTTTTCAATTGGCAGGTATTGCCGGAGGTGCTATAGCAGCCTCTGCCGTCAGCAAAGTAGCAATGGCAGCTTTGCCCGAACCTGTGTTTCAAACTCAAGCCGATACCATGCCACCTTTGTTACCCAGTACAGGGCGTCCCTATAACCCAGTAGTCACTTTAAATGGCTGGACTTTGCCTTGGCGCATGAATCAAGGTATTAAAGAGTTTCATTTGGTGGCCGAGCCTGTGGTGCGTGAAATGGCACCAGGTATGAAGGCGCATTTATGGGGCTATAACGGACAAAGTCCTGGCCCCACCATAGAGGTAGTAGAGGGTGATAGGGTACGTATATTTGTGACGAATAAATTACCGGAGCATACCAGTGTGCATTGGCATGGGCAGCGACTACCCAACGGAATGGACGGGGTTTCTGGTTTAACTCAGTCTTCTATTCAACCTGGTAAGACTTTTGTGTATGAGTTTGTGGCGCGCCGGCCTGGTACTTTTATGTACCATCCGCATGCCGATGAAATGACACAAATGGCCATGGGAATGATGGGTTTTTGGGTGACTCATCCTAAAACCAAACATCCACTGATTGATGAAGTTCAACGTGATTTTTGTTTTTTATTAAGTTC
>CAZKWC010000108.1:0-6188 GCA_964556425.1 uncultured Limnohabitans sp.
CATCAAAACCCCACCATTTTGAATTTCGGTTTTTACTTTTGTACAACGAGCAAGCGCCTCTATATTCTGTTCTGACTTATAAAACTCAATCGCTTTATCAATCGCTTGATTGGCTTTTTTATTTTTTTGAAGTTTGGCATAACTAATGGCTCGCCCCCAAGCTATATCGCCATCATCCTCAAAAGATTCAGCGATAAACTCATAAAATTTTTCTGATTCTTTATATCTTTTTTGTTCTAGCAACATAGCGGCATAAGCCATCATGGAAGAATAATGATTACCATTCTTATCTAGCCATACATGTAGTTCGTGCATAGCCTCTTGTGTTTGATCTAAGGCTTGGTGTGCTTGTACCAACTTCAAAATATTGTCTTCATTATTGGTATTACAAGCAACTGCTGCTTGAGCATAGGCTAAAGCCATTTTTAAATCGGCAGGCGATTTTGTTTTCTTTTCTAATATTAAATTGGCTATCGCAAAATACCCTATCGGATACTCTTGGTCAACTTCTATGACTAGATGAAAATTCTCTACTGCTTTATCTGCTTGGCCTAAATGTTCATAACACCGACCTAGCCTATAAAACTCAATATCTTGGGTGAATAATTGTTTTTGCTTTAAAGCTTCTAAAATTGGCAAGGCTTTTGCGTAATTGGCTTGCTGATAATAAATAGAGCTTTCAAACCAAAGTGAATTAAAATCATTTGGGTCTATTTTTTGCCCCATCAATGCATACTGTAAAGCATTATTAAAATCATTTTGTTTCAAATAACTACGAGTAAGACCATTTATCGGGATTAGCCAATCAGGTGACACTTGGAGTGCTTTTTTCCATAATTCAATTGCTGCAGACAGGTCATTTAAATTTTGCAAACTCATAGCCCAGTTGTGGAGTAGGGCTGGGTGTGAACTCATTTTTTGATGGGCCGTCTCGAAAAATTTGACAGCCCAACTAGGCTCTTTATGAAGCAATATTGTGCCCAAATTATAGCCAACCGCATAACCACAATACAATTGTGTGTGTGGCAATTGAGCTATTTTTAAAGCCTGTTCTAATTGATTGGTATTTTTATATAAACAAGCCAAACCATAGGCAGCCCTAAAACTATTTTCAAATATTTTTAAACATTCCTGATAGTGATAAATGGCTTTTTTAAAGTCTTCTTCTCTTTCGTATAAGTCGGCTAATGCCAAATGCAAACCAAAATGCTGAGGCTCTAGTTTTAATCCTTTTAAAGCGGTTTGAATGCTTTCTTTGGAAGAAATTGAGTCATCGATAAAACCGTTTAAAACTTCTAGCCATAGGGTTCCTGCATAGTGAGGGAACTCTTTTTTAACATGCTTGAAAGTTTTCAAAAAGTCAGCAAAAACCTCATCAGACTCATCATTTTCAACTTCTTCATCGTCTTCTTCGTCGTCGTATTCATCATGCTCATCAGGTGCACTTTTATACTGTAAGCGGGCTAAGCACACCCATGACTCGGCATAACTGGGGTACTTTTTACAAAGTTCTTGAGCCGCATCTACATCAAAAATATCAACATCATCTTGTAGGTAGAGTTCTTTAATTTGTTCAGCTAACTCTTTGGGTAAGGCATTTAAGTAATTCATATCGGTTTGTATTATTATTTTTGATTTTGTTCGCTTAATAATTTTTCGTGGTAAAGCTTGTTTTCAGGATCCATTTTTATTCTATTTTTATAGTCCGCCACAACCTCTGTTCTACAAATCCAATCATGCAAATGCTTCTCCTTTAATAATACAAAAAAAAGTATTCTTAAAAAAAACGGGATAAATAAATCAGGCAGAAACTTTAAGGTTTGACGCAACAACATTTTTAAAACACTTGGCTTACTGCCATCGGCACGAAGCACACCTAAGTCAAATAATCTTTTACCAAATGAGGCAGAAAAAGCATCCATTAAGGCAGGTAAATAAAAACTCAATAACAAAGCCGCTGCCAATAAACCTAAATGACTGTCATCTATGAGCGCGAACCATAAGAATAAAAATAAAGCGACTGAAATGCTTAAATCAATTCCTGCTGCTATTAATCGAAGCAGCACTTGAGCCGCTGGCATTGTTTTATCTACTTTGACAGGAGCCGACTGTTGGGCTTGTAAAGGAGTAAAAGATGGGGATGACAAATCGTGGGTGGAAGCAGTTGCCGAGTTGGCATCTAAACTATTAGAACAAAAATAACAGCTTTTTTTAATTTGCGGATTGTGCTTGAGGCAATTTGGACATTGAGACAGGTAAGGATATTGCTGCATGAGTCTGATACGCTTTATGAGTTCAGAACATCGTTTATTTCAAGCTCTATGTAATTAGATAAGTTATAAGGTAACAGGCTAAAAGCCACACTTGTCTACACATAAAATGCCATCAAAATTGATGCCTTCAATTAATTTAAAATCAAGAATACTCTGACATAACCGCTCACAAGCCTCGTGGCAAATGCATATACAAACTACTTTCAATAATGGTTAATTCATAGCCCTAACTATGCGTTAACCATTAGCCAAGTCGTTCATTTTTATTGGCAGCTTGCCGGCAAGTGTTGAATTATGTTGCTAGTTCTTCAAGAGCTTTATTTTAAACTCAATTAATTAATTTTGATAATTAATATACGTCAATTCATCTAACTGTTTGATTGGCTTAACTGCTTAAGTCACTAAAATTCATACACTTTAGAGTTGTCTCGCCCTCATTTGAGGGGCATCTAGGGCTTGTTTTATCCATTTTTTAGACTTTTTAACTTATAAATGATCAATTTCAACCGATAATTAGACTATCCATTGATCTTTTTACTCCGACTGCTTGTTTTATATCATGACTGCACTTTCCGCTATTCACACCTCACAACTGTCTTCACTGCCCTTATTAGCCCGAGGTAAAGTCAGAGATAACTATGCTGTGAGTACTGACCGAATTTTAATGGTCGCCTCCGATCGCTTAAGTGCTTTTGATGTGGTCATGGGTGAGCCTATTCCTGGAAAAGGGGCCCTGCTTACGCAAATGGCTTTGTTTTGGTTTGCTCAGTTAGGTCATATTTGCCCTAATCATTTAACAGGGGATGCCCCAGAAAGTGTGGTGAGCCCAACCGACTTACCACAAGTCGTAGGCCGCTCGATGTTGGTCAAACGCCTCAGACCTATTCCAGTAGAAGCTGTGGTACGTGGCTATTTGGCTGGCAGTGGCTGGAAAGAATATCAAGAATCCCAAAGCGTATGTGGTGTGGCACTACCTGCCGGTTTAAAAAACGCCAGTCAACTTCCAGAGCCAATTTACACCCCTGCAGCCAAAGCAGAAATGGGTGAACATGATGAAAACATCACTTTCGAAAAAACAGTCGAAATGATTGGCTTACCACTAGCCACCAAAATTCGTGACTTGAGTTTACAAATTTATAGTGCAGCCCGCGAAATTGCGGCAAAAAAAGGCATCATTATTGCCGATACTAAATTTGAATTTGGCCTTGATGATCAAGATCAACTGGTTTTAATGGATGAGGTATTAACCCCCGACTCATCGCGGTTTTGGCCTGCAGAAAGTTATAAGGAAGGGCAAAACCCACCTAGTTACGATAAACAATTTGTACGTGACTGGTTAGAAAGCCAACCCTGGAATAAAACCGCGCCAGCCCCTCAATTACCAGAACATGTCATTGCTGCAACTACTGCCAAATATCAAGAGGCTTGGCAGCGTTTGAGCCAGTAATTTTTAATCTCCCAATCAAAGGCATACATTGCCTTCTTGGGCTCCCTACACTTTTACTATTATTGCGAAACTATGAAAGCAGTCATTTTAGCCGGTGGTCTTGGAACTCGTATTAGCGAAGAATCAGCTACAAAACCTAAACCAATGATTGAAATTGGTGGTAAGCCTATTTTGTGGCACATCATGAAAATTTATTCTCATCATGGTATTCGTGATTTTGTGATTTGTTGTGGTTACAAAGGTTACGTAATCAAAGAATATTTTGCCAATTATTTTTTGCATATGTCAGATGTGACCTTTGATATGCAGGCCAATAAAATGGAAGTGCATCATCAACATGCGGAACCTTGGCGCGTTACATTAGTAGATACTGGTGAACACACCTTAACAGGTGGCCGTTTAAAACGAGTTGCTGACTATTTAAAAGATGAAGAAGCTTTTTGCTTCACCTATGGTGACGGCGTCTCTAATGTCGATATCACCGCATTATTAAAGTTCCATAAAGACCATGGCAAATTAGCCTCGATTACCTCGGTACAACCTCCTGGACGTTATGGTGCACTCAATATGTCGAGCCAAGTACCAGGTCAGGTCATGGGCTTCACCGAAAAACCACCAGGCGATGGTGGAGCTATTAACGGCGGCTTTTTTGTACTCAATCCTAAAGTCATTGATTACATTGCAGATGACCAAACCCCTTGGGAATCACAACCCTTAGAAAGATTGGCCAAAGAAGGACAAATGATGGCCTACCATCATGAGGACTTTTGGCAACCCATGGATACCTTGCGCGATAAAAATTTACTCGAAGACTTATGGAGTAAGAACAAGGCGCCTTGGAAAGTCTGGGAGTAAAAATGCGTTCAGCACTTCCCAATCCAGATTTTTGGCGTGGCAAAAAAGTTTTATTAACGGGGCATACCGGTTTTAAGGGCAGTTGGTTATTGCATTGGCTCAATCTTCTAGGTGCCAATGTCACCGGACTCGCCCTGGCACCCAATACCCAGCCCAATTTATTTGATTTGCTCAACCCCAGCCCAAGTCAGCATCATGTAGTGGACATTCAAGATGCTAAACGCACGGCGCAAGTCATCCAATCAGTTAATCCAGATATTATTTTGCATCTGGCGGCTCAACCTTTGGTTCGTTTGTCTTACCAAGATCCAATTGGCACCTTTAATGCCAACGTAATGGGCACCGCTCATGTATTAGAAGCGGCTCGTTTTTGTTCTAACTTAAAAGCCATCGTAGCCATTACCACTGACAAAGTTTATGAAAATCGTGAATGGGTACATCCCTATCGCGAATCTGACCCTTTAGGCGGTTACGACCCCTACAGCGCCAGCAAAGCGGCCTGCGAAATTGTGATTAGCAGCTACCGCAGGTCTTTTTTCCTCAATCAAGGTGTTCAGCTAGTAAGTGCTCGTGCTGGTAACGTAATTGGAGGGGGAGATTGGTCCGCCGATCGAATCATTCCAGACGCTGTTAAAGCTTGGTCCAATGGTCAAGCATTAAGTGTTAGAAGGCCAGCGGCAGTCAGACCATGGCAACACGTCATAGAGCCCTTATGCGGTTATTTATTACTGGCCGAAAAAGCCTACCAAAACACTTCTAACTCTTTGGAAGCTGCCTGGAATTTTGGTCCTAACACCCATGAAGCGGGATCCGTTAGGCAAGTGATTGAACTGGCACAAAAAGCTTTTGGCAAAGGTCAAGTCACCTGGGGCGATGGCAATGAAGGTCCTCACGAGGCCGGTTTGTTATTACTCGACGCCTCATTATCCCGTACGCATTTAAGTCAACAAGCGGTCTTTAATTTAGCCCAAACCGTCACCATGACGCTTGATTGGTACCGCAACTTTATGGCCGGAGCCAGTGCTCAAGCGCTCTGCCTTAGCGACATTCAAGCTTATCAAACTGCCTGCCAAAATGACTAATCGATTTGAAATATTGCCTACTCCTTTAAAGGATTTGTTCATTGTTGAACGAAAACCCATTGGTGACTCACGTGGATGGTTTGAGCGTTTTTTCTGTCAAGATGAATGGCAGGCTTGTGGTCTGCAAAAACCAATCGTGCAAATGAACCGCACTCAAACACAAGCCAAAGGTAGTGTCAGAGGTATGCACTTTCAGCACAACCCCCATCTTGAAACTAAAATCGTTACCTGCATTAAAGGTGAGGTGTTTGATATAGCTATCGATTTACGCCCCCAATCTGCCACTTATTTAAAATGGTATGGCACGACTTTATCGGCACAAAATCATAGAAGTTTTTATATTCCAGACGGTTTTGCTCACGGTTTTCAAACCCTCACTGACGACTGTGAACTGCTTTATTTACACACCGAACGATTTGCACCACAGTGCGCTGATGGTTTAAATCCACTCGACCCTGCATTGGCTATTCAATGGCCACTCCCTTTTGCCGAGCTCTCAGAAAACGATAAAAATCGCCCTATGCTCAGCCC
>CAZKWC010000109.1:0-6140 GCA_964556425.1 uncultured Limnohabitans sp.
GTTTTCGCTAACAACCATCCTTTCAAAATCTGACTGAAATACTTTCACCTCCCCACCGTAGATTTTGATATCGTCTAATACTTCTCTAAAGTTATAGAAAAATTGATTTTTGTGACCTTTAAATTTAACGAATAACATGTTGCTTATCTTAGTTGAGAAGAGATCAAAATATATAGCTCCATCTCTTGATCTTATTTGAAACGGTCCTTTATCATCCCAAGCCATGTGTTCAAAAGGTCCTAAATTATCATTTGGAAGTATATATTTATTAGCAGGAAAAGGCTCCATTTTGCCCTTAAGACAGTCGGGACATAGTCTCATATGTAAGTCTTTAATTTCATCATAGGTGACACCACTTCCTACAACAATCTTTTGTCTGATTGCTTTCTTTATAGCATCCTCTGCTAGATGTCCCCAACGACCGTGTAACCACTCTAATTTGTTAACATTACTGGTGAACCTCTCCCTTTTCCGGGCCCCGGCACTACCGTGCACTTCATAGTTCCCGTTAACATTTCTAGAGAAATTGGTTTTATTAGTAAAATTTTCTAAATAACACAGTCTACCTTCATTACGGCCTTGTAGGATAGCATTATTATGCTCATCCACGACAATGGTTTCTCCATTTCTCAAGGCGCGGATCTCACAACCGAGTTCTTGGAGCTGGCCACTCGAGATCAAGCCATACTCCAACTCTGGAACATAAAGGACATCTTTTACATCCTTAGTTAAGTCGCCGATACCATATGAATAAATCATAGAACCGTCACCGAACTTAACAGTTCCCCGGGTGGACTTGAAGTTGAACAGGGCTTCAACGTCCGGTGTCATGTGGCATGACGCCCCGGAATCCAGCAGGTAGTGCACCCCACTTTTCTGGATTTTACTAACCGAACTGTTTGGCATCAGTTCGGACTTTAGAGCTGATAAACTCCTTGCACAAGCTCTATTAAACACCACAACATCTCGACAAACAAAATTCTCATCACCATCAGGTGGGTTAATGTTGTCTCCTACTAAGCCACACTGGTCAATGGCAGGGGGTCCTCTAGTGATGCTAGGGTTAATTACTCCTCTAGTCATATTGAGACGTTCTACCCTCCTTTTGCTCCCTTCCGAGCTGCCATCATTAAATTTCACACTCTTTGCGAAACTTGACCCTAACTCCGGGTTATCCCCAGTGTGCTCCCTTCTCTTTTGGGACTGCTTATCTTTTGTATTGTTTGCGTGCTCAATTGCAAACAGATATCTGCAGTTAGCTGTTGTGTGAGACGTCATGTTACATATATCACATCTCTGATCAGATTCAGCATCATCATCTTTTATACGCCTTGTAGCGTGAGCGTATTGCTTGAATCGACCGCCACTTTCACTTCCCTCTTTATTAGGGCAATTGGGACTTATATGCCCTTTCTTTCCACATTTATAACATGTGACATCTTTCTTATTACGAGAGTCTTTATTTTGACCCTTTCTTTCAATTGTATTATTTGCTTTTTCGGATCTCTCCTCTCCGTCATCATCATCGTATGTTTTCGTATTATGATTTTTATTGGCGTTTTTAAACGTAGAGACACGAGAGTATTCATTTGTATCTCTTTGGATCCTTGTTTCCATTGCAGTAACCACATTTGCATAAGGTGTTCTCGCATTTTCATGGAATTCTAATAAATTATCATATAATCTTGTACCTCTCTTGATACCATCTTTAAAATATTGTAACTTAGCATTATCACCAACTACCGTTCCAGCAGCAGCACTTTCTTCAAAACGTTGATTTAAATCTAATAAAAACTTGCTAAAAATCCTTTGATGTGGATCCCAAGTAATACTTGTCAGTGCTTTATTAATACTGGAAATATGGTCTACGGCATCGGCATTCGTATATCTTCTATCGGTGTCAAACCATGCTTCATACGCTTCTCTATTTGCTAATCTTGTTCTCACATATGATAAAACAACTTCTCCAAGGTGAGTATTCATTAACTCGATACATTTGGAAACTTTCTCACTGTGGATTCTTTTCTTGTCATCCCAGGCCTTGTGAGCACTATTGAACTTCTCCAATCTCAACGAAGATTCGGATCTGATCCTGTTTCTCTCTCTAATACGTATTTGGTCAAGGCTGGCTCTCGATTTTCTCGCTTCATCGACATTATAGGTTGGTACAGCAAGCGCAACACCGTCATTTACTAGGGCTAAACCTTCATTATATGCCAACTCGGCCAGGTCTAATAATCTTGTTTCTTCGTCAACCGTGAATGCAGCGACCATTGGTTCAGGTGTATCGAACACCTCGTTGAATCTGATGATCCGATCGCAGTTCCCTTCGATGAACTTGTCCATAATTTTGAGCCTTGCAACAGCCCAATCTAGAGATGATCCTCCATTGAACAATATCTTTCCTTTTATGGTTACGCCGTGACTATTCTCTTTTATGATCAATTCTTGATCCTTGGTGACATTCTTCTTGCTGTTAAACCACTTCTTGTTTCCATAGGTCTTCTTATTACCTTGAAACTTCTTCTGTCTATAATCCTTTCCCATTTTAACAAAGTGATACCAAATCACAATTCTTTTGAATGTAACTTTTCAGGCTGAAATGTCTATAAAATAACTTAGATGGTAAGACTTTAAATCAGATAGAATAGGAAAGTATAATTAGTATAAACAAACTTGTTCTTGACACAACAGCTTTTATTAAAGTTAACTCTTCTTCACAATAAAGTTCAAAAGAATTGTGACAAACTATCAATCTACAATGATCAATATACACAACACATTAGACTAATACAGAATTCATACTCAAGTCTATCAACATAACCTAAAGAGCATAAAATTTATTCGTTGGTCTATTACCGGAATTCTTAAAAATCCTTACCGGTAGTATATTACCGTTACAAAATATATACACATATATAAATATAAACATAAAATATATTTGTTAATTTATTCATATAATTATCATTATTATTATTAATATTACAATATTATTATATAATTGCTGTGTTTATTTGTGTCAAAATAGTATTTCTTGTATCTGCAGTAAAACCTCGATGAACATCTATGATGTCTTCTCTAGAGGGAAAAGCATAACACAATCCATACAAAATACATTAAATTCTCAATATCTAATGTCATATAACATTCAAATATGTTATCTTAATCGGTCTTAGCAGACTCTATTAATATCTTATTATTATTAATTTATTAATTATTATTATTATTGGTATTTTTATATTAATCCCATGTCAAGGAATAGGATTAAAGTACACATCATATCACACACCTTCTTACTTTAATACTCTTCCGAATATTGATAAGTATTATTATTAACTTCATTACTTCGATTATGAATTTGTAATTTAATATTTCTATTAATTTCTGTAATATAATCAACCGGTATACCATTACATAAGTGAGACTGGTGCCGGTAGAAGGCGTCCTTAGCAAGTGGCTTTGTTAATATATCTGCCACATTAAAATATGATGGAATGAAATGTAATTCAATTATTCTATTATTAATTGATTCTCTTATAAAATTTAATCGCATATTAATATGCTTTACTTTATGATTTGTCTTCAAAGTTTCCGATAAGTCTTTAGCAGCCAGATTGTCTACATAGATTACTGTTGGTAACTCTTGTCTGTAATCTAATTCATTTAATAACTCTCTGTAGAATATTATAAGCCTTATACATTTATCAATAGCTTTTATTTCAGCTTCTGTTGAAGAATGACTAACTGTGTCATCCTTACTGCTAAAAGAATGGAACGCCGAGGTATTATACCCTAAGTAAAGGCATCCACCCAATCTACTCTTGCTATCTCCGATTGTAACATATGAAGCATCAGAGAAACATAACATAACTATGTTTCCATTCCTATTATTGTCAGCATTGACTCTGAGGCTGACCTCGCAATCACTTTCTAGATAGGTCAAATATTTTTGACTTGCGGAGATATGTTCTCTCGATGGGTTCGTACTTCCAGAGGAGAGAATGCCAAGACTTGCTAACAAGTCTGGTCTAGTGCAATCTGCCAAATATCTAAGTTTTCCAATCAGTGGTAATAAACTTGGTAGTCCCTCATCAACTTTATTATTGATGAGCTTATTAGTAGGACTTAAAGGCACTTTATTTACTTCACTATCATTATTATTTTTATTATTATTATAGTAAGGATTAAATCCATTAACAATCTCTCTTGCATAATCCTTCTGTGATAAATAAATTGTTGAGTCTTTTATCTCAATTTGCATCCCTACATATTTCTTTACGCTAGGGAAATTCTTAATTTTTGAAACGTATTGTTTGAGCATTTCCTTTAACCACTCAACAGAATCGCTATTATTAGCAACTACTAACATGTCATCAACATGAACAGCAACATAAATATCTATATCATTTGTGGAATTTATATAGAAATAAATACATGGGTCATTGATAGATCTATCGAATCCAATGTCTTTCATAATTTCATTAAATCTTTCATTCCAGATAAAAGCAGCTTGTTTTTCACCATATAAAGATCTTAAAACTTGTAATCTAACTCTGCTATGTCCTTCTGTAATAGATTCGTCCATATATTTAACTAATTCGTCCGGTAGGTACATATAAATCTCGTAGTCGTTTTCTCCTTCCAAAAACGCGTTTCCGATATCAATAATTTCAAAAACAAATCTTCTTTTAAGACCTATATATATTAACATCATAACTGATCCTCTTGTGACAGTTGGAGCAAATGTTTGATCATAATTTACTCCTTTGACCTGAGAATACCCACACAAAACAAATCTTGTTTTAAATTTTAATTCCATATTGCTGTCGAGTGTAACATCAAAAACTAATCTTGATTTTGCTCCAGGACCTGAATGTCCAGCTTTCTTAAATGTTTTTCTTTCAGATAATTGGTCTAATTCACCAAATATGGATTTAAACCATACTTCACCGTATTCCGGATCACTAAGTGCTTCCTCTATGGATTTCGGTGCTTTAGGCAAACTAATTTTATCACCTACTGTTTTAGTAATATTCACCTTTTGATATTTTATATATTTCTTTAGACGTTTAAGGATTCTTCTTTTGGAATCACGATTTTCAAACACCGGGATAATTTTATTATTATTATTGTTGGATTTCTTTTCAAAATATTTATATAAATCATTTTCTGTAGATATTTTCATTTCGTCAATCACCTTCTCAACATTGTAAACATTTACTTCAGGTTGACATTCAATATATTTAATAAAATCTACTGATTCTGGATCCGTTACACCTTCTTCGGTACCGGTATCTGTATCGTACCCGGTTTTGTCGGTATTCGTTAAATCCTCTCCGGTAGCAATACCATCATGAGGCATAAGTCTTTCTATCTCGACATCCTCATCATCTTCAGGTGGTTCTTTATCATCATTTTCATATTCACCTTCTTTCTCGAAGAAATCATTATCATCAGATATTGCAACATCTCTTACGTCTTTCTTGACGAATTTAAAATTTTTAATCCTATCTTCCATAGGTACGTCTTCATCGGTGAATCTTCTATAATCATCAAATATTACATCATGACGAATTATAACTTTCTTCATACTTGGTACCCAAACGGCGTAGTTATTTTTACCGTATTCGTCGTATCCCAATAAACGACATTCGATAGCTTTATGCTCCCAAGTATATCCCTTACTATTTTTAGCAATTCTCTCATCTTTTGTGACATAATATAATCCAGGTGAGTAGAATGGGATCAAATTTGATATATCCACAGTTTTGTTCGTGGCTACTTCCAACGGGGTCTTACCCCCTAAAGTTGAAGATGGCATTCTATTAATAACATAAACGGCTGATTTCACAGCCCAATCCCAAAATTGTAATGGTGTATCATAAACTGACATCATAGTTCTTGCCATATTTAATACTGTTTTCATATGTCTCTCAATCCAACCGTTTTGCGAATGTTTATACGGTGCAGACGTTTGTACCCGTATTCCCTTGTTCTGGCAGTACTTAAAGAAACGGTTTTCGCTAACAACCATCCTTTCAAAATCTGACTGAAATACTTTCACCTCCCCGCCGTAGATTTTGATATCATCTAATACTTCCTTAAAATTAAAGAAAAATTGATTCTTGTGACCTTTAAAC
>CAZKWC010000110.1:0-4059 GCA_964556425.1 uncultured Limnohabitans sp.
GCGCTGAAGATGTCCTATTTTAGGGCTCTGGCTTGGATTGCTTACGAACGGGTCAGGGCGTGTAAAAAAATCAAATAACACAAAAAAACTGTGTTTATTTTTTGTTTTTATAATTTTTACTTCAAGCTCCACATTAAAAACTTTTCATTTTTTGTGACGGGGTCTTGTTAAAACAATCGGTGTACTCATTTAATTAGTAGTTTTAGCACACATAAAAATAAACCAATCTGACAGTTTTAAAAAACCTATTGGTAAGGGTAATAAAGTCCATTGAAGAGCACATTCAAACTCGTGCTACAGATGTTGTTCTAAGTGGCGCAACAAGAGCGAATCTTCTTTTTCTTTCACAAGCACACTATTCAAGAAGTCTGTACCATCAGTTTTTACATTCTGCATCCTGTAGTTTGATTTATATTTTTATAACGGTATGTCATGAATTCTTTTGAGTTATTAAATAAACGATTTTCACTTGAGCTCTCTACCCATCGCCTACTTGGCTTGATGCTTGGATTGGCACTTACTTGCCCTTTAATATTTGCTCAAACTCAAAGCCCAGAAGCAATCATTACTGAGACTAAAAAAACAGAAGAAGTGGTTGTCAGTCGCTGGCAGCCCAATCCTATCGAGCTTAAAAAAGCTATGGGTGAAGAAAACCAAATCGACTCATTCACAGTACAAGAATTTGCCTGGCAAGATAACGCTAGAAATCGAAAAGTACCAGCCAAACTCTATTGGCCCAAAATTGCTAACCCATCTGCAAAAACCCAACTCTTAGTTTTTTCTCATGGCTTAGGTGGGTCTAAAGATGGTTACAGCTATATAGGCCGTTATTTAGCACAAAACGGCGTCGCCAGTCTTCATTTACAACATGTAGGTAGCGATAGAAGTGTTTGGAGTGTGCCGTTTTATGCCATACCTTATCAGCTTAAAAAAGCAGCTCGCGATGAAGAAGCAATCGATAGAGCAAAAGACTTTCAATTCGGACTTAGTCAACTGCTGAACCTAGCCCCTTATGCGCAGTCAATTGACCCGCAACAAATTGTGGCAGCTGGCCACTCATACGGAGCCAACACCACTTTGTTGGTAAGTGGTGCGATAGTAGAGCGCAATGGGTTGGTGGTTTCACTACAAGACCCTAGGGTAAAAATGGCTATCTTGATTTCAGCACCACCGTTTTACGGTTCTGATTATGCCAGTACAGGTAAAATTTTAAGCGCCGTTCAAATTCCAACTTTACATATTACGGCTACCGAAGATGTCATTACCGTACCTGGTTATTACTCTAGGGCTAGCGACAGAATTGAAATTTTTGAAACCATGCAAAATTCAGCCAAAAATCTTATTGTTTTTAAAGAGGGCTCACATAATATTTTTACCGACAGACTACAAACCGGCGGTAAAGAGTTAAATCCAAAAATTAAAAAAGCCACTCGCGAATTAATTCTTAGTTTTATTCAAAATCAAGGCGACCCTAAGCTACTTGAAAAAAATCAACAATGGCAAAACTGGCGTTTGCAATATTCAAGCCTTGTAGAAAAAACACAATGGGCTTTTGAAACACCACTTACGGTAAAAAAATAATTCTTTATTTTTTGCGCTTGCTCAAACCAAAAGCCAATAACAAAAGACTTGCAAAAATAAATAATGGCCAGAGGTCACATCTTGCAGTCCAGTAGGCATAGGGTGTAAGACCTTGCCTGCCCTCTACATTGGCTAATAAAGCACCACGTGTTAAGCGCGGGAGTTGGTCGGTAAGCTGTCCCAAATGATTAATCACTACCGTAGCGCCCGTATTGGTGGAGCGAATCATAGGGCGCTCAAACTCAATGGCTCTGGCTTTAGAAATAGCAAGATGCTGGTTAATAGCTATTGTGTCGCCAAACCAAGCAATATTACTAAAATTGGCCAAAATAGTGGGTGCCTTAACAGGATCTAAAAACCAAGCTCCCATCGCCTCGCCAAATAAATCTTCGTAGCAAATATTGGGGGCAATACGTTGGCCTTTTATTTCAATTGTGCCTTGTAGGCCCTGGGCTCCAGAAAAATTGGCCATCGGTATTTGCAAAGACTTTGTAAGAGGCAATAAAACCGCAGGCACAAATTCGCCAAAAGGAACTAAGTGACTTTTATCGTAGCGATATAAATGATTTAGATAAGCAGGTACCGCTTTATCCGTTCTTATTTGCAAGCGCCCTGCCAAAGCAGAACTTTGTCCAAAAGCCATTACGCTATTAGCATAACCCGTAGTGTGTGAGCCTACTGGTAAACCAATTAAAGCCAACTGACCTTTACCAGCACCTGTTTCAAAGTGCTGTTTTAAACCCATTAAATAATCATCTGGCAAACGCTGAGGCAAAACCGGTATAGCCGTTTCTGGTGCCATGACTAAGTCGGCAGTATTGCTAATGAGTTGTTCTTTATACCAAGCCAAGGCAAATGGTATGCCCGCATTTTCTTGAAACTTTTGGTCTTGTGCAATATTGCCCTGCAATAAATTCACCTTTAACCAACCGGTACTTTGGGTGTATTGAACCTGGCTTAAAAAAAATGGCATGATTAATATCAAGCCAACTACCAAGAACTTACGTATAGGCAAAACCAAGGCTTTGATATTGGGCTTTGCCCAATAAAAATATGGAAAAGATGACGCTAATAAGGCAGCACTTAAGGCCACTAAAAAAGTTAAGCCGTAGATACCAATAAAAGGTAAAAACCAAACCAATGGGCTATTAATAAAAGCGTAGGCACTGGTTCCCCACGGAAAACCAGTAAAAATATAGACCCGAATAATTTCTGAAATTAACCAACATGCGGCAAATGCTGTCGCTTGCAACCATGAATTTAAATGAAAGAAATTTCCGTACTTGCTGTAAAGCCACACCAGTAAAGCCCAAATAAGACCTAAACCCATGGCCAATAACAATACTGCAAGAGCAGTTAATGGCACAGGTAAACCGCCATAGGTATGCAGTGAAATAGTCAGCCACCACCAAGTCGATAACAGCATGGTGGTCGAGAAAGTCCAGGCTTTAAAAAATGCCTGGATAGGCGAAACACTACCTGTCCAGAAATAAAATAGGCCAGCCAAACTTAATAAATTAAGCCAGGGCAAAGCTTGACCCGTTTCTATACCTAAAAAAGAAACGAATGGCCATGACAAACTAATGCCATGGGCCGCTCCGCAAATGGCCAATAAAAAAATTTGTGGCATTGTTAAAAATTAATCTTGATCTGAATAATCGGGTATGACTTTAAACCACTTCACCACACCGCCTTTGCTGTGCTGAACAATAAAGGTTAAATGTAGATGTTGCCATTGCTCACCACGCTTTGGCACATGACCCATTTCATGGGCAATTAAGCCGCCCACGGTATCAAATTGCTCGGCTACCTCAAGGTGGGCCAGGCGAGTTTGAAAGGTTTCATCAAAATGCTCGATGGTGGTGTCGCCGCTTACCCTAAAGGTATTGTCGGCCAAAGCAAAAATATCGCCATCGTCTTCT
Organism: uncultured Limnohabitans sp.; assembly: GCA_964556425.1. Classification (GTDB taxonomy): domain Bacteria; phylum Pseudomonadota; class Gammaproteobacteria; order Burkholderiales; family Burkholderiaceae_C; genus JALQUL01. Next base: position 3,504 of record CAZKWC010000110.1, read on the forward strand.
TCTAAATCGAATTCATCTTCGATCTCGCCGACAATTTCCTCTAATACGTCTTCAATGGTAATAAGGCCTGCGGTATGACCAAACTCATCAATCACAATGGCTAAGTGGTTGCGGTTGCCTCTAAACTCACGTAATAAATCATTTAAGCCTTTGGACTCTGGCACAAACACGGGTGGTCTTAAAAGCGTACGAATATTAAGTGATGGGGCACGCTGCAACTTCAGCAAATCTTTGGCTAACAAAATGCCAATAATATTTTCTTTTTCGCCCTCGTACACTGGAAACCTAGAATGCCCAGTATCAATTACGGTATTGAGTAGGTCTTCAAACTCTTCGTTTATATCAAGGGCATCGAGGCGAGTGGCGGGCACCATAACGTCACTGGCGGTCATGTCTGACATACGAATGACACCCTCGAGCATGGCCCTACTTTGCGCGCCAATGATATGGTTATCTTCGGCTTCAGCTAGAGTTTCGATGAGTTCATCTTTGGAGTCGGGGCCAGGATGAATAAATTCAGCCAATTTTTGCAAAAAAGAACGTTTGTCTTGATGCG
>CAZKWC010000110.1:4159-6001 GCA_964556425.1 uncultured Limnohabitans sp.
CCAGGATGAATAAATTCAGCCAATTTTTGCAAAAAAGAACGTTTGTCTTGATGCGGTTCGCGGGCAGGGCGATGGCTATGAGCCGAATGAGGTTCTGACACAGTTTTGTGTGGTAGTTAAACAAGCCTCTAGGATAGCGGATTTTTATGACACTTAGCTGATAATTGTGCACATTAGGGAAAAACCTTACTTAATAGAGACGGTGTGGGCTTTTTGGTTCAATCGCACAAAAACTGTGCGTTTTTAATTACATCCCTATTTATCTTAATTTTTAAAGGTTTATTGCTTTATTATTAATAGCTAATTATCTAAAAATAATTCTAGACAGAATTGTTTTTACAATAACTAGTTGCCATTTATTTACTTTTTCATCAAGGTTTACAAAGATGATGTTACCTTTTCAGCTAAAAATTATTGTTATTTTTATTGCCACTTTAACTGGTTTAGCAACTCTTAATAGCCTTGCTCAGACAACCGTAAGCACCAATACAGGTAACACTAAAAAGCAGACTCCAGCTATGACTTCTAGTGGTCCTGCAAACACCACTTCTCCTGCTGTATTGTCTTCACCTATTGCAATAAGTGCTAGTAGCTCGCCAGAAGCAAATAATAATTTGTCGGTGCCCATGGGTACAGGAGCGGGTTTTCATAGCCCTAACAGCCCATTTAAACCATTAGTAGAGCGCAGCGATGTAATTGCATGGCCTGTACTTACTAGCGTGAAGACCAAACTAGTAAAAGGTCGCTTAATACCCAATTACACTAGCTCACAAACTAGTTTGCACAAAACCACACAAAGAGTACAAGGTTATATGATGCCACTCGATGCGGGCAAAAAACAAACCCATTTTATTTTGAGTTCGGTACCCCTCACATGCCAATTTTGTATTCCGGGCGGGCCTGAAAGTATGGTCGAAGTAAAAGCCAAAACCCCAGTCGCTTATAGTACCAATGCAGTAGTAGTTGAAGGACAGTTTTTGGTATTAGAAAACGACCCTTATGGTTTGTATTACCGAGTCATTGAAGCGGTAGGAGTGAAATAATTCAATTGTCCACTCTATCAACTCCATAAAAAAACCACACCTGCTAAAAGCAAAGTGTGGTTAAAACCAACGAAAAAGAAATTAAAAAACTCGTAGCCAACTGATTTTTTTAGCCCCTTCAATTGAGGCTAAAAAGGGTTCAATTAATGACCTTTACGACCCATCATTTTTTGAGCTTGATCATCAAAAATTTTGCGTTGCTCTGGAGTTAACACATTGTAAAAAGCTTTGGTTGCTTCGCCTTTTTTAGTCATTTCGGCTTGTTTTTCTGCATGAAATGCATTCATTTTATCGATGCGTGCAGGAGTATTTAATTTCTCAAGTTCATCATGCATTTTGCGCATGTCTGCTCGGTCTTTTGGTGGCTGCATAGCCGTTGTAAAAGTTGTCCAAGCAGGCTCTTGTGCCGCTGTAATGGTGAGCTTGGTTTTGAGTTGAGCCATATGCTTATTAAAACGCTCTTGCATTTTTGCAGGGTCGCGGTCACCATGACCCATTTTTTCATGCATGCCCATTTCATGACCCATACCATGAGCGCCTTGGCCTTCATGCTTGCCCTGACCACCATTACCAGAAGCCATTGCAGAGCCAAAACCTACTGCCAACAAACTCATTACCAATGCAGTTTTAGTGAATAATTTTTTCATTTGCGTTACCTTTGTTTAAAAATAATTTTTGACATTTGCGACACCTTGTTATTGGTGTGTCGATGAAATGTATTGTGCATTTCCAATGAAAAAATCAGATAACTGCTGTGCAATGATTTGTAAAGATGAAACGGCCGTCTTTACAAAATACT
>CAZKWC010000111.1:0-5401 GCA_964556425.1 uncultured Limnohabitans sp.
CCAAACATCCACTGATTGATGAAGTTCAACGTGATTTTTGTTTTTTATTAAGTTCCTATGATATTGACCCAGGGAGTTACACCCCCAAGATTATGACCATGCTAGACTTTAATTTATGGACTTGGAATAGTCGTATTTTTCCGGGTATAGATAGTCTTAATGTGCGCTTAAACGATAAGGTGCGAATTAGGGTGGGTAATTTAACCATGACTAACCACCCCATACATTTGCACGGTCATGAGTTTACCGTAACCGGAACCGATGGTGGGCCAACCCCTAAAGGTAGTAGATGGCCTGAAGTAACGACAGATGTTGCCGTAGGTCAAATGCGGCAAATAGAGTTTTTAGCTGATGAGCCTGGCGACTGGGCCTTTCACTGTCATAAGAGTCATCACACCATGAATGCCATGGGTCATGATGTACCCACCATGATTGGTGTCGATCATAGGGGCATTACTAAAAAAATCACGCAATTAATTCCAGATTATATGGTGATGGGTGAAAGAGGAATGGCAGATATGGGAGAAATGGAAATGCCACTACCCGACAACACGATTCCAATGATGACGGGACAAGGTCCTTTTGGTGGAGTGGAAATGGGCGGTATGTTCACTGTTTTAAAGGTGAGAAAAGATCAAAAGCCGGGCGATTATAAAAATCCGGGTTGGTATCAACATCCTGCTGGAGAAATCGCTTACGAATTTAAAGGAGTAATTCCAGAACCTGCAAGATTCAAAGCCCAAGCAGGGCAGTCTATGCCTCGAATGGTAAAACCCAAACAAGAAGTTGAGGTTCACATTCGTAAACCTACTCACTCATCCACACATTCCAATCATTGAATTAATTTTTTTTGCAAGCAATCTTATGAACTTTATTCATCTTAAAAAAGGAAATATCATGTCTCGTACTTCTATTACATTCAGTTTATTAACCACTTTAGTCAGTGCTTTTATCTCAAGTACTGCTTTAGCTAGCGGAGCCCACTCTGGGGGCCATCATGCTGACTCAAACGCTATTGGCCAAGCCGGCAATGCCGCAAAAGTGACGAGAACCATCAAAGTGGATATGTCAGATAACATGCGTTTTACACCGGCCAGTATCAAGGTCAAGCAGGGTGAAACAATTAAGTTGGTAGTAAAAAATTCTGGCAAGATCAAACATGAAATGGTCTTGGGTACAGAAAAAGATTTAAAAGACCATTATGAGGTCATGAAGAAAAATCCAGAGATGGAGCATGAGGACCCTAACATGGTAACTGTACAAGCTGGAAAAACTGCTGAAATGATTTGGCAATTTACCAAAGCAGGAACGGTTCATTTTGCCTGCCTACAACCAGGGCATTATGATGCGGGTATGAAGGGTGCATTATTGGTAAGCCCCAAAAATGCCCAAGCTGGCGCAAGCAAAGCTCACACCTCTCATCATTAATTACTACCATTGACTTTTAAGGAAGCTATATGAAATTAACTCACTTTTTTTCCATTCTATTAATGTTGGCCCTCAATGCAAACTCACTCAATGTGTTGGCTCAAGATGCAGCAGCTCCAGCAAATGCGCTAGTGCTTAACAACGAGATGACCAGTGGCGAGATTCGCAAAATAGACAAAGAGGCTAAGAAAATAACTATTAGGCATGGTGAAATTAAAAAATTGGAAATGCCGCCAATGACCATGGTGTTTCAAGTTAAAGATGAGGCCTTGCTCGATAAAGTAAAAAACGGTGATAAAGTGAATTTTGTTGCCGAAAAAATAACGGGAGCCTTTGTGGTAACCGAAATTCAAGTGAGCAACTAAAAGCTTGAGGTTTCCAACTTCCAACTTCAAAGATGAGTGGGGCTAGCTCTAGACGCTTACTATACTTCGGTAGTAAACTTCAGCACACTCATCAAAGTATTGCATGAAAACACCCCTAGCACAGCCAACAGAGGCCATAGCCCAGCAGCCACTAGTAAAGTCACAATCTGCCGCTAAGGCCGTCCCCTGGATGTTAGGTTGGTTGACTCTCATGGTGGTAATGGCAATAGCCGGCAGGCAGGCCACGCGTGAGTTGAATGTATTTCAGATTATGGAGGTGAGATCGCTGATGGGTCTGTTATTACTATCCCCCTTAATTTGGGCCGCTGGTGGTTTGCGTGCCATGCGTACTGCACGGCCTGTATTGCACCTTGCACGTAATCTGGTGCATTATTTAGCACAATATGCATGGTTGCTGGCCCTCACTATGATTCCTTTAGCGCAGTTAGTGGCGCTAGAGTTCACTATGCCTATCTGGACCTTGTTGTTAGCAGCGGCTTTTTTGGCTGAACCACTTCACCGGTGGAAAGTAGCCGCTGTGGCCTTAGGGGTAGCAGGTGTGTTTTTAATCGTGCGCCCTGCCGATGCTGGAGTTAGTCCAGGTCAACTCATTGCATTAGCATCTGCAGTGGGTTTTGCTATCTCAGTAACACTTGTGAAGTTAGCCACTCAAACAGAAGACGCTACTAAAATCATGTTTTGGATGTTAATCATTCAGTCGGTGCTGGGCTTATTACCTGCTTTATCGGTTTGGCACTGGCCGTCTGTGGCGGTATGGGGCTGGTTGGTGGTGATTGCCTTTTGTGGCACGTTTTCGCATTATTGTATGGCCCGTGCCATGCGACATGCACAGGCTACCGTTATTGTGCCTATGGATTTTTTACGCGTGCCTTTAACCGCTTTAGCGGGTTGGGCTATTTACGCCGAGCGCATTGACCTATTAATGGTGCTGGGTACAGGATTGATATTGGCGGGGAATTTACTTAACTTGAGGCGCTTGCCTAATAACAATCAAAAATAGCATATAACAATTAGCTAAACGCCATTGTTAATCTTTAACTTTTACCCTTAAAAGTAGCGTATATAGCCATAGCATGACCGTGGCCCAACTCAAACTCAGCTTTTAGCCAATTGGTAATTTCAGTGGCTTTTACTGTTTTAACCAATTGTCCATTAGCTATAAAACCTTTAGCCTCGGCTAATTTTTTAAAGTCTGCAGGTGTTTTACCTGTTTTAGCTTTGATGTTGTCTATATAGGCTTGAAAAGTCATACAAGTACCTCCTAAAATTTTTGCATCTTTAATATGAATTATTTTAAGCTAAACAACCTGTACATGTTATTTTTTAAAATTAACTGGTTTAAAATAAAAAAGGACTTCTATTAGAAGCCCCTAGTAATATTAAAAGTTAAATTTAATAAATAAAGTATTAAAGTTCGACTTTAGGTTCAATTCTAATGAATCGTAAATTTCGCTCAATTTTTACCAAAATTAAAATTAAGCTAATTAATAAAAAGACTCCAAAAATACCGCCAGCTACATAAAGTTTGAACATTGCACCTGCCCTAGATATTGCAGCATCGGTAGTTTGTTCATCATCGAATTTTTTTTGTTCATCAAGTTGATTTTGATGAAAATTGGGGTAAAAAGTAAAGATTTTGTCACCAATTCGATTGACTCTTGGTTTATCCGTGGAGGGGTCTATTTCTCCATTTAATTTAATATCATCTGCCACTAATTTGTTTATTTCAGAATTTAAAAAGGCATCCTTAAAAAATTCGGTTTGTGCCTTTGCATACTCCATTTTTCCTGCATCATCCTTACCATAAACGATGCTGAGTCGATTGGTTTGTTTTAATAAATAATCAGTGACAACTGCTTGATTGAGTTTCGCCCCATGTTTTTCGTAAAATTCAATTGCTAGCTTGGTTTGTTTAGCAATCTCTTCTTTTAATAATTTATTATCTTTATTAAGAGGTTTTACTATATCATTATTTTCATTATTGACATCAGTGTCATTTTCAGAGTTATTAGGGTTAACTTCAAGTCCGTTAATAAACTCTTTGGAATCAAATTTTTGAAAACTATAAGATTTTGGTTTAGCTTGTAAATCAAGTACACCTGTAACTGCAAAATAGCTAGATAATAAAATACTAATAGTAAGAACAAATAATATTGTATAGCGTAAAAATAAGAGGAAAAAATCTTCTAATTTAGTAGAAATTGTTTTTTGTTGGATATTCATTTTTTTAATTAAAAAATAATAGGTTTTAAATAAAACCTATTAAATATACTTGTTAATATTTGTTTAAAATAAAATATCCAAAAGGATTTTGCCAATTATAGCGCTTGCGATTAACATTAATGGTACAGTATAAGATGCAGATTTATCACTTAATTCACCAATTCGTGTTAAGCCTGCAAAAAGTACCATTATAGTAATACAAATTGAAACTGTAGATAATACAAAGACAATATCGTAATTTTCAAAACCAATTAAAGCAGTAATTAGTGATACTAAGCCTAAAGGTAATAACGCAACCCCAGCAATAAAAAAGTTACTGCTAAATGCAAGTTTTGCATGAGTGAATTTATTAGCTATAAGACTTGCTGCTGATAAACTTAAAAATGGAATAAAACCCACTATTAATAGTTTAATATATTCTCCAATACCAGATTCTCTTAAGCGGAAATCCATTAATGGGATTTTATTAATAATAACAACAAAACAAAAGGCAAATATTAAACCAAAGGCAACCCCAACCCCAAGTGAACGTGCTTCGCCTAAAGCGTTGTAGGACTGTAAAAGACCGCCTACAGGGTCGGTACCCAATGATTTTAGAGTAGATACAGCATCGTTCATCGCTACTTTGACTTGCTCTTTAGCTTTATCGGCTTCAAACCCAGTGTTGCTTTTTGGCGCAACAAATACTTCACCGCAACTAGCACAATTAGTTGCGCTGTCTTCATTTTGGGCACCACATTTTGAACAGAACATAATAATTCCTTTAGGTTTTTTTAACAAGAATGTCATTTTTGTATGTGAATTTTGACACACTTAATTCAGCTAAAGTAATATTAATATTTGTTTAAATAATGGTTTATCAACTAATTGTGGTTTTATTTTTATTGTAAATAAACAAATAAATTATGCAAATGATATTAACTAAATAAAATTCTAACATTTTATTTAGTTTTTAAAATAGTGAGCTTCTATCCATAGCGCCACATTCACCAACCCAATCATCACTGGCACTTCAATTAAGGGTCCTATAACGGCTGCAAATGCTGCACCAGAATTAATGCCAAAAACTGCAATGGCGACAGCAATAGCCAATTCAAAATTATTACTAGAGGCAGTAAATGATAAGGTACAACTTCTTTGGTAATCAAAGCCTATTTTTTTAGTCATAAAAAATGTGATTAAAAACATTAGCACAAAGAAAATAATTAAAGGGATTCCAATTTTTGCTACATCTTGTGGCAGGGTCAAAATGAGTTGTCCTTTTAGGCTAAACATCAGCACAATAGTTAATAGCAAAGCCACCAAGGTGAGCTTGCCAATATGCGGGACAAATCGTTGGTAATACCATTCTTTACCTTTTACGC
>CAZKWC010000112.1:0-3910 GCA_964556425.1 uncultured Limnohabitans sp.
TTTTAAACGCGCCAAACATATCGTAACCGAGAACCAACGCACCCTAGATGCAGCCAAAGCCCTTGCGCAAAATGACATTCAAACCATGGGCGTTTTAATGGCGCAGTCTCATGCATCTATGCGAGATGATTTTGAAATTACGGTTCCGCCAATAGACCAATTAGTAGCCATTTTGCAAAACGCTATTGGCCCTGCAGGGGGTGCCCGAATGACGGGGGGTGGTTTTGGAGGTTGTGCGGTGGCTTTAATGCCAGAACACTTAATAGAAAAAGTAAAGCTGGCCGTACTAGAGCACTATAAGGCACCCAACGGCCAAGCAGCCACTATTTATGTCTGCCAAGCCCATGCGGGAGTGAGCCTAATAGATGGCTAAATCGCGCATGAGCTTGATTAATTTTCTAAGGTCACGTCAGAGACGAGACCTTTTTCATCTAAGTACACTGCCACAATATAGTCGGTTAAATCAGTACCAACTGTAAAGTCAATCGTCATATAACCACCCTCTTCAGAAGTATCGACTGGGTAAAAGCCAATTCGTACCGGATGAATACTTTTAAAAACTTCATCTTTGCTTAAACTTTTAAGCTCATCAATAAACTCTTTATGATGCTCTACATATTCTCGGCAAGCACCTTCTGGGTTTTCGGCCCAATCCTTATGAATGGCTTGCTGTGCAGTAGCCAAATGCAAATCAATTTGATCTAAATGCTTTTTTAATGTGTCTGCCACCTCTACAGAAACACAGGTCACATCTACTAACTCATCGTCTTTTAAGGTGCAAAAATTCACATCTAAACTAATCTCACTCCCTTCAAATTCAAATACTGCCTCATAAGTATCATCTAATTGCTTCAGATTGATTGCATTAAAAAAAGGCAGAGTGTATTGGTTTGACATAGTAGGTATGGTGGGTGAATAGTTAAAAATCAACAATCAAAAAAATACAAGCAAAATAAAAAGAAAATCACCGCCCGAATTGACTTCACTTGGCCTCTAGTAGGCCCAAGGCTTGCTTTAAAAGTTGCAAAATTAAGCCGATTGATATCTATTTATATTTTTTTGTATTTTCTATTATTATCTACCAAGTCAACAAGAACATAAAAAACCCCGGAGACCCATATGGAAACTTTTATTTTGGCGCTCGACCAAGGTACTTCTAGTACCCGTAGTTTATTAGTCGATAGTCAGGGCAACATAGTGGCAATGGCACAGCAAGAGTTGCCTCAAATTTACCCACAAGCCGCATGGGTAGAGCATGACGCTCATTTAATTTGGCAACATCAATTAAGCACCATCAAGGCAGTAATTGAACAAGCCAAAATTTCGGTCAAACAAATTGCCGCTATTGGAATAACCAACCAGCGCGAAACCACTGTAGTTTGGAATAAAAAAACAGGCCAAGCCATTAGCAACGCCATTGTGTGGCAAGACCGTAGAACCCAGGCCTACTGCCAAGAGTTAAAAGAGGCTGGTCACTTAGCCATGGTGCAAGATAAAACAGGGCTTTTATTAGACCCCTATTTTTCGGGTACTAAATTGCGTTGGTTACTGCAAAATGTGCCTGGTGCTAAAGCCTTGGCAAAAGCAGGAGAACTCGCTTTTGGCACCATAGACGCTTGGCTTATTTGGAACCTAAGCCAAGGCCAACATCATGTAACGGACACCAGCAACGCTTCTCGCAGTTTGTTGTGGAATTTAAAACAAGCTTGTTGGGATAACGAGTTACTTGATTTATTTGAAATTCCTAATAGTGTTTTGCCCCAAGTTTTACCCTCTAATAGTCTTTTTGGTAGCACCCATGTTGATGTGTTGGGTCATGCCATTCCTATTATGGGGGTAGCAGGCGACCAACAAGCCGCCCTTTTTGGACAAAACTGCTGGCAAGCAGGTACGGCTAAAAACACCTATGGCACAGGTTGCTTTTTACTAATGCATACCGGCTCACAAATCGTGCGTTCGCAGCATCAACTCTTAAGCACTGCTGCAGCAAGCCATAACTCACAATTGCAATATGCCCTAGAGGGTAGTGTGTTTATGGCGGGAGCCACTATTCAGTGGTTAAGAGATGGTTTGGGCATTATTGAATCAAGCCATCAGGTAGAAGCCTTGGCTACTTCCGTGCCCAATAACGGCGGTGTGCATTTAGTCCCTGCCTTTACTGGCCTTGGTGCACCCTACTGGGATGCCAATGCCAAAGCGGCTATTGTGGGCTTAAGCCGAGGCAGCCATAAAGCGCATATTGCCAGAGCCGCCCTAGAAAGTATTGCCTTGCAAACCACCGCCCTAGTCAATGCCATGAACCAAGATGCAGTGCAATCGGGTGGGCAGGTTTTAAGCCAATTAAAAGTAGATGGTGGAGCGAGTGCTAACTCATTTTTAATGCAATTCCAAGCTGACCTTTTAGGAGTGCCTGTGCTACGACCTAAAATTACCGAGAGCACTGCCATGGGGGCGGCTTATTTAGCAGGCTTAGGGGCAGGTATTTGGCAAAACACGCAAGAGTTGCAACAGTATTGGCAACTTGATCGTTGTTTTGAACCCGTCATGAGCCGTGACCAAGCACAACAAGCCCTGCATGATTGGGACAAAGCCGTGCAACAAGTACGTTGTCACTCGCTTTTGTAAGCGGCTTTAACACTGGGCTTTCGGCCCTTACAATTGAATTTATTATTTTTTTGTTTTAACTATCTATGAATCAACAAATCATTGCTTTTATTGGTGGCGGTAATATGGCTAAAGCCATGGTGGGTGGTCTTTGCAAAAATGGTTTTACGGCAGACCATATTTTGGTAATTGAACCCAATGAAACCAATCGCCAATCACTTGTCAGCGAATTTGGTGTGCAGGTGTTTGACAAAGCCAACCCAGTTTTACAAAGTGCCAACTTAGTCATTTGGGCTGTCAAGCCGCAAGTCTTTAAAGAAGCAGCAGAGCTCACCTTGCCGTATTTAGCACAGCCCTTGCATTTAAGTATTGCAGCTGGCATTACCTTAAGCACTATGGCTAGCAGTTTGCAAAGCCAACAACTCATTAGAGCCATGCCCAATACCCCTGCTTTAATTGGTTTAGGTATGACGGGTCTAGTGGCTCTTAGCAGTGTTACTGAAGCCCAAAAACAATGGGTCGCTGAAATTGTTGCTACCTTGGGTCAATCTATTTGGGTGGAGCAAGAAAACCTAATTGATGCAGTGACTGCGGTATCGGGCTCTGGCCCTGCCTATGTATTTTTGTTTGCCCAGTCCATGATAGAGGCTGGAGAAAAATTAGGTTTATCTGCCGATCAAGCCAAACAATTAACCCTTGCCACCTTGCAAGGAGCCACCGAATTAGCCCTTAGAAGCACCGCTAACCTACAAGAGCTACGACAACAAGTGACGTCAAAAGGCGGCACTACCTATGCTGCCATTACCACTATGCAAGCAGAAAAAATGCCAGAAGCTATACATAAAGGGGTAGATGCAGCTTATTTACGAGCCCAAGAATTGGGTCAAGAATTGGCTTAAAAAGGGGTCTTAATATAAGCCATCGTTTTAGCTTTATTCTTAGGCTTATCAAGTAGCTCCAATCCAATCTTGTAGTTAAAACAAGCTTGGTTTGGGCTACTTTTTATGGACTCTTACTAAGCGGCAAATTGACGCTTTTTAATTTGCACTTTCTCGTAGGCTTGCCATAATTTTTGATGCATTTCACAACCTTCCATGCCTAAGCCGGGTGCAGAAATACCCATAAATCTATCGGTTTGCATGAGTAGTGCCTGTGCTTGTTTTAGCGCTGCCGCACCATATAACTGGCGCATATTGCTTAAATACGGTGCAGTATCGCCTAGGTCACTTAATTGCTCTAGGGTTTCAATACAGGCGTAAACAATACGGCGCGCAGCCGGTATTTGATCAAAATGCCTAATCCATTC
>CAZKWC010000112.1:4010-5342 GCA_964556425.1 uncultured Limnohabitans sp.
GGATTGGCAATGCTGTTGTTCTCGTTCTCTAAATCATCTACCGGATAAATCTCGGACATACCGGGTACTAAAATACGGCAAGCGTAAACCCCTAAATGCTCGAAGTCGGCAACGTAAATATCAAAACCAATATCGTGCACTGCTTGCACCGACCATTCATAATCGGCTTGAGTGGTGTTAGAAAAATTCCAATCGACAAACACATAGTTGGGTTTTTCACTTAAAAAATTCCAATGAATCACGCCGCTTGAGTCAACAAAATGGATTTCAATATTGGTAGAGCTTGCCGCTTCTTCTAGGTCAAAAGTTGGCGGTGGGAAATCGCTTAACGAATCTAATGCACGGCCTTGCAATAACTCGGTTAAGGCGCGCTCTAGGGCAATTTCAAAACGGGGGTGAGCACCAAAACTCGCAAAACAACCTTGATCTTTAGGATTTAATAAGGTCACATTCATGACCGGGAACTGACCACCTAAAGAGGCGTCTTTCACTAAAATACCAAAGCCTGCTTGGCGCAATAAGGCAATACTTTGAGCAATTTTTGGAAAGCGATTAATAACTGCCTCTGGCACATCGGGCAAACAAATACCTTCTGCAATAATGCGGCCCTTAATATAACGTTCAAAAAGTTCAGATAAAGCTTGGGTTCGTGCTTCAGGAGCTGTATTACCCGCCGACATACCATTGCTCACGTATAAATTACCAATCACGTTAACGGGTATATAACTAATCGAATTGTCTCGCAAACAAGTGTAGGGAATTGCACAAATGCCACGCTCATCATTGCCCGAATTAAATTCGACTAAGTTAATGGCATCAATTGAAGCGTCGGGGTTATAAAAAGAATGCAATTTTTCGTTGAGCAAGCCCTCTGGCCAACTACCATCTTCTGGCACGTCAAACCATTTTTCGGTGGGGTAATGCACAAAATCTTGATTCGCAATTTCACGGCCTAAATAAAAATGAGTCCAGAAATAATTAGTGGCTAAGCGTTCAAAAAATTCACCTAATGCGCTGGCTAAACAAGCCAAACGAGTAGCACCTTTACCGTTGGTAAATAAAATAGGGCAATCTCGGTCGCGCACATGCACCGACCAAATACCATCAACCGGATTCAACCAACTTTTTTCCTCTATAAAAAACCCCATGTTCTGCAAACGAGTTTGCATTATGTCAATGGTGGCCTCTAGGGATGAATCTTTACCGGGAATATAACTTTGTGCAGACATAACCGCCTTTAATAAAAAAATAGTGTGAGTTAAAACAAAAACCCACTGGCTGCGCGGTTTAGCAATGCTTGATTTTAACGGGATGTGGGGATGGTGACTAGGA
>CAZKWC010000113.1:0-5228 GCA_964556425.1 uncultured Limnohabitans sp.
AGCTATTCACCGCATTTTTTGCGGTGAATAGGCCACTTAATCACCGCAAACTTTAAAAAGTTACCCAGCGACCCTTTGTTTAGACACTGCAGCAACCCCTTGTTGATCAAGCATCCATTGAATCGGCTGTGAGGCTACTTGTAAGGCCATGCGCGTGGCTTGGTTTTGTACATAGCAGCTTGGGCTTCTGCCAATTTTTTCAAGCACCCAATTGGGCATAATGTCAAAAGAGACCTGCAACAATAATTTCATAAAAGGTTGATCCACCCAATCGGTTGGGAAACTCTCTATGATTTGTAAAATTTCTTGCGCCCTTTCATCAAAACAAAGCTGATCGGAATAAGAAAACCAAAGCGCTTGAGTTTCACTCCAAGTAATAGGCAAATTATTGGCACCCAATAAATGACCCACCTGCGTCATTTCTGAAAAGTATTGATCACACTGTGGCAAGCTAAGGGGGCTAAGTGACAAATGCTGATAGGCTTGTAAAAATGAAGCGACCTCGACTGTATGCACCCATTGAATTAAATCGGGTTCGTTAGCAATATAAGGCCGGCCCTGCAAATCAAAACCATGAATTTTGCTGTGAATCCAATTCACTTTATCAATAGACTGCATGGCTAAAGCCTGGCTTCCATAGGTGGTAGCCGCCACAAAATAAGAGGTTTTTTCCAGCCTATCTTTAAGTCGTGTACGAAAATCAGAATGATCCCAAACTGCAGCTAATGCCCTAGGATGTAAAGACTGCACTATTAAAGAAGATAAGCCGCCCGCTAACATGGCTGTAAAATGAGCATGGACCCGCCATGCCATAGATTCAGGCCCAAACATACCCTCATCACCAAGCGGCGTTTTAAAAGCCTCTAAAGAGGAATCTGAGCCGGTAATAGAGCGCAGTCTTTGACCAATCGCTTGCAATGCCAACTGCTGCATTGCCTCTTTTATTGGCATGATATATAACCCGATAAAAACGATATTAACACTTGCGTTTTATGTTGATGATGAAATGCAGATGTGAACAAAACTTGTTCAGCGATCATTGATAACTCCCTTTTAAAGCATGCCAAGTAATAGCTTAATTATGGTGTTTGATAGCAAAAACACCCGCCACAAAACGCTTAACCGCATTCATGGTACGGGCTTCAACCATCTATTTCGTTGGCTTGTGGGGCGACAATAGCTACGGCATGGCGAAATATACCCATGCCGAATAACATTTTCCTATCTCGCCATGCCCTTGCTAGAGGCTCATTAAAACAAATACCGAATTCATTAATTAGGGTAGATGGATGATTGTAAGAAGTTAAACATTATTTTTTTGAGTCCAACCCCAAAAAAATAACTTTAATTCATAATCGAAGTCGCAAAAAGATCTTAGTTTGAATGAAAGCAATCAAACATTAAATAAAATACCAACCTTTACCCTATCTTTATTGACTTGGTAAATATTCTGGCTGGTTTGAATCAACTATCTTGGATTCAGTTAAAAGCTCACAAAGGCTTTGCCAAAACAAGCCTTTGTGCAGCTCAATAAGGCTTATCGGGTACGCCATCTTTGTGTTTTAGCCAACCACACTTTGGTAATAGCGGCATACAAAACACATACCAAAAATGAGGCATAAACCGACATACAAGCCAATGCAGCAGCTGGGCCAATTTCACCCGCTTCGTCTAAATTCATAATAGCCACTGCTGCTAATAAGGTGTCTGGCGAATACAAAAACACAATACAAGATAAAGTGGACATAGACACGACAAAAAAGTAGCGACCAATATCTAATATGGCGGGCAAACAAACTGGTACTGTGACTCTAAAAAAGGTTTTATAAAATGGCACTTTTAAAGAGGATGACACCGATTCAAACTCATCGTCAATTGATTTAAGTGCTGTTACTGCTGTTAAATGACTAGAGGTGTAATAGTGCACAATGTTAGCCAACACCAAAATAGCCATAGAGCCATATAAAAAACCAAGTGGGTTGCTAGCGGAGTTAAAAAACATAATATAGCCCAGACCCAACACAATACCCGGTACTGCCATAGAGCCCATGGCCAATAAATGCATACTGCCTTTAAGGCCTTGCCATGTTTTGGTTTTTTCTAATAAATAGGCTGTAATAAACACGGTAATCGTGCCAAAAAATGCCGTCATAAATGACATTTTTAAACTATTAAAAAATGCGGGTGCAACATCACCCTCTACTAATACAAACTCATAATGCTTCAATGTAAAGCTAAGGTTGTAAGGCCATAAAGCAATCAACGAGGTATAAATGGCCATACCAATAATGGCAATAAAAAACAGACCAATTACCGTGCAATAGGCCAGCATTACCATATCAAATTTTAAATTGGGTTTGGCCACATAAGCCACTGACCTAGCAGATAACTGAGCCTTCAGTTTTTTTCTAACATTGTTGTCTACTAAAAATGAAATAATCGAGGGCAATAATAAGAACAAACCAATAACCGCTCCTCTAGAGAAGTTTTGTTGTCCAATTACTTGTTTAAAAACCTCTACGGCTAAAACATTAAAGTTACCACCAATCACTTTAGGTGCGCCAAAGTCAGCAATAACATAAATAAACACCACTGTGGCCGCACTAATTAAACCGTATTTACAACCTGGTAATGTGACGGTAAAAAATTTTCTAATGGTGCCCGCTTTTAAAGAGTCAGCTGCTTCGTATAGCCTGCCATCGGCTAAAGCCAATGCGGTTATTAATATCATGAGGGCATGCGGAAAGGTGTTGTAAACCGAAGCCAAAATAATTCCAATTGGCCCATAAACCGAATTGCCCATTAATAAAGCTTTCGCTATACCTTGGTTGCCCATCCATTGAATTAACGAGAGTGCCGACAATAAAGAGGGTGCAAGCAATGGCACCAAAGCTAATAATCGAAAACCGCTTTTAAACGGCATATTACTTCTGGTAAGGGCATATGCAAAGGCAAAAGCTAAAGGTACGGTAATAATGGTGGTAACAGCCGAAACCCAGACCGAATTCCAAATAGAGGTACCAATTGCAGGAGTAGCCAACATTTCTTTGAAATGCAATAGGCCTACAAAATTGCCATTATTATCTTGCACCGCTCTTAGCAGCATGGCCGACATAGGCACTAACAAAAAAATAATTAAAAATAAGGCGGTTAACAAAAGCAAAATTCGGGCAACCCAATCTTGCCCGCTAGCATCTAGTTTTAAAGGCCGCACAGCGCCTAAATTGGGGATAGTGTTAGAACTACTCATGATGAAAAATGGCGAATGCGGTCAGCTAATAAACGAATGCTTAAAGGGCCATTTTGATCAAGCCCTAACTCTGAAAAATAACTGGGCCAAAATTGCAATTGTATGGTTTGCCCTTGCATTTCTTCTATGCTGGCCTCTGCCATACAAAATGAACCTAGATATTCAATTTTGGATAATCTGACTGTGACCACATTGTTTTGGTCTGGACTTATATGACGCGCCGTAAAATCTTCGGGGCGCAAATAAATTTTAATTTTTTCACCCTCTTTGGCAGTGCAAGGACTAGCGGTTTCTAATTGAACACTACCCACTGACAACTTCCCGTTACCTTGGCTTGTTGCCTCTAAAACATTCACTTTTCCAATGAAGTCGGCAACAAAAGGACTTGCAGGGGTTTGATAAACTTCGTGTGGTGTACCGACTTGTTCGATTACACCGTGGTTCATCACCACTATGCGGTCTGAAATAGCAAGCGCTTCTTCTTGGTCATGTGTGACCATAATGGTAGTCACGCCTAATTGTTGTTGCAATCGCCTAATTTCGGCTCGCAAACGCACACGCTCTAATGCATCTAATGCCGATAATGGCTCATCTAATAATAATAAACTTGGTGCTGGTGCCAAAGCCCTAGCTAAAGCAATTCTTTGCTGCTGGCCACCCGAGAGTTGCGATGGAAATTTATTTCCCGAGGTGGGTAAATTCACCAACTCTAATAATTCTTGAACACGCTGATTGATTTGCGCTTTAGTTTTGCCTTGGCTGACAAGGCCATAAGCAATATTTTGTGCTGCAGTTAAATTAGGAAATAAAGCATAAGACTGAAACACAATACCAAAATTTCTTCCTGCAGGCGGCACTGTTGATACATCTTTGCCGTCTTGCACGAGTTGACCTTGGGTCTGTGTTTCGAGTCCTGCAATAATTCTGAGTAAGGTAGTTTTACCACAACCAGAAGGCCCTAAAAAGCAAAGTAACTCTCCCGATTGAACACTAAGACTAATGTCATTTAAAGCTACAAATTGATCGAACTGTTTGGTGACTTTAGAAATTTCAAAAGCAGGTGAGTTACTGGGCGTTGTCATATAGGACCTATCTGATTGAAATGCATCATTGAACTGATGACTACAAAATTACGAATAAAAATAACTTAT
The DNA here is from genome assembly GCA_964556425.1 of uncultured Limnohabitans sp. Lineage (GTDB taxonomy): Bacteria > Pseudomonadota > Gammaproteobacteria > Burkholderiales > Burkholderiaceae_C > JALQUL01. Next base: position 4,402 of record CAZKWC010000113.1, read on the forward strand.
TGCTTTTCAGCTTTAGCGTTATAACGCTTAGACCATTCAGCTAAGATGCGATCACGGTTTTTAGCAGCCCATTGGAAGTCATTTTTAACCAACATTGATTCAAAGTTGGCAGGTACGTTTGGCAATGGTTTGGCTGTACCAGGGTAGGCCGTAATAGCATAGCTTTTTGCATATAAGTCATTGGCTTCTTTGCTTACAGCAAAGTCCATAACTTTCTTAGCCGCTTCTAATTTTTTAGTGCCTTTTAAAATCGCAGCTGCTTCCATATCCCAGCCTAAGCCTTCTTTAGGGAACACTAAGTCAACTGGAGCACCAGATGCTTTAGTGGCATTGGCACGGTATTCAAAAGAAATTCCAATTACGAATTCGCCTGCGCCAGCTTGACGACATGGTTTAGAACCACTGTGTACATACTGAGCCACGTTTTCATGGAGTGCATCCATGTATTTCCAACCTTCGGCTTCACCAAAGGTTTGCAACCAACCCGTTACATCTAAAAAGCCAGTACCGCTAGAGGCAGGGTGCGGCATTGTGATTTGGCCTTTATAAATAGGCTTGGTTAAATCTTTCCATGTTTCTGGTTTTGGAATATTACGTTTAGCCGCTTCTACCGTGTTAAAACAAATAGTGGCAGCCCACACGTCCATACCCACCCATTCAGTTGGTTTTTTGCTATCAACAAAACGTGGATTGAGTTTTTCTACACCTTTTGGTGTGTAACCTTGCAAGAGTCCATCGGCTTCTAAAACCATTAAAGAAGTGGCTGCTAAACCCCACACCATATCGGCTTGTGGATTGGCTTTTTCTGCAATTAATTTAGCAGTCAT
>CAZKWC010000114.1:0-5169 GCA_964556425.1 uncultured Limnohabitans sp.
AAAGCCCTAATCAACAATTGATCTTCTTGCCACTGAGCAAAAGCAGCCAATGGCATAGAACAACTACCCCCAAGAGCTTTGCTTACTGCTCGCTCGGCAATAATCGCTAAACTAGTTGGTGTGTGTTGAAACAGCTGTAAAGCTTCATGTAAAGGCTGATTGCTACTAAGTATTTCAATGCCAATTGCACCTTGTCCTGCTGCTGGAAGCATTTCTTCAGGTTCAAAAATCTTCGCAATTCTGGACTCTAGATGTAACCTTTTTAATCCTGCGGTGGCTAAAATAATTCCATCGAAGTTTCCGTCATCTAATTTCTTTAAACGTGTATCTAAATTACCACGCAATGGAACAATTTTAAGATCGGGGCGAATCGACCTTAGTAGTACAACACGGCGCAAACTTGAGGTTCCCACTACCGCACCTAAAGGTAAATCTTGCACACTTTTATAATGGTTAGACACAAATGCATCACGAGGATCTTCCCGCTCTAATATACAAGAGAGTTGAAAACCTTCAGGCAATTCCATGGGTACATCTTTTAATGAATGCACCGCTAAATGCGCTTGTTCAGAGAGTAAAGCGAGTTCTAACTCTTTTACAAACAAACCTTTACCACCTACTTTACTCAGTGATCGATCTAAAATTTGGTCGCCTTTAGTGGTCATCCCTAATAGCTCTACAGGGTAACCTTGAGTTTCTAATAAGGTTTTTACGTGGTTTGCCTGCCATAATGCTAAGCGACTTTCGCGTGTAGCTATGACTAGTTTTAAAGTTGTGGTTTCTTGGCTATTCAATTTGGTAACTCTGTAGAAATTTTGTTCTCGCGAACAGGGTTATTCTTTACTATTTACTGCTCACTTCATTTAATCATCATGACTAAATCTAACACTCCTACTACCAACTTAAGCGACTCGGCTCGACAAAAGCTAAAAGAAAAGCCTTTATTTGAAGATATTCGACTTTTAGGTCGGATTCTAGGAGACGTTATTAGAGAGCAAGAAGGTCAAGACTGTTTTGATTTAATCGAAGAAATTCGTAAATTATCGGTTAGTTTTAGACGCGATTCGGATCACGGTGCTGGCGAAGCCATGAATGCTTTGTTAAAAAACTTAACTGCTGACCAAACCGTTAGCGTCATACGCGGATTCACCTATTTTAGCCATTTAGCGAACCTTGCAGAAGACAGACATCATATTCGTCGTAGAGAAGTGCATGAAAGAGCTGGAAATAACCAAGAAGGTAGTATTGAGGTGGCTATTGCGAGGTGTCGCTGGGCTGGTGTCACTAGTACACAAATTAAATCAATGCTAGATAAAAGCTTTGTTTCACCCGTTTTAACTGCTCATCCTACAGAAGTACAACGTAAAAGTGTTTTAGATGCTGAACGAGCCATTGCTCACTTATTAACTGAGCGTGACACTATCCGAGCTTTACAACAACAATCATCTCAAAATACAAAACCAGAAAAAGATGCTCTAGCCCCTAAACAATTGGCTATCAATGAGTTGCATTTAAGAGCGAGAGTGAGCCAACTATGGCAAACGCGTTTATTACGATTTTCAAAATTAACAGTACAAGATGAAATTGAAAATGCCTTAAGCTATTACGATGCTACATTTTTGCGTGAAATACCTAAAATTTATCAACAACTCGAAGAAACTTTAGATAGTAAGTCGATTCCAAGCTTTTTAAAAATGGGCCACTGGATTGGTGGTGATAGAGACGGCAATCCAAATGTGAATGCTGACACACTTAGATACGCATTAAAACGTCAAGCAGAAGTAGCGCTGCGCCATTACCTCACAGAGGTGCACTATTTAGGACTTGAATTATCAATGTCTGCCATTTTGGTACCCTTGTCTGAAAAAATGCAGGCCTTGGCAGACGCCTCCCCAGATCAAAATGACCATCGCTCTGACGAGCCTTATCGTCGTGCACTCACCTATATTTATGCAAGGTTAGCAGCCACTCTTCAATCTTTGTGTGGTGGTACTGCTGCACGCCACGCACTTGCTCCTCAAAATCCCTACATAACGGCTCAAGAGTTTTCAGCCGATTTGCGTATTATTGAAGAGTCTTTAGAAAATCATTTTGGTTCTTTACTCGCCGATCACCGCTTGCGCCCTTTAATTCGTGCGGTTGATGTATTTGGTTTTCATTTAGCAGCAGTCGATTTACGACAAAACTCTGCCGATCATGAAAGTGTAGTGAGCGAATTGTTAGCGGGTGCTCAATTGTGCGCCGCTTATTCCAATTTAAATGAAGAACAACGTCAAGAAATTTTGCTTAAAGTCTTAAACGACCCACGCCCATTGAAAGTTCACGACTATGCCTATAGCGATCATGCAAAATCAGAATTAGCGATTTTTGAAGCCGCCAAAGATAAGCATAAGCGTTATGGTAAAGAGTCTATTCTTCACTATATTATTAGTCACACAGAGGCAGTCAGTGATTTACTTGAGGTCTTAGTTTTACAAAAAGAAGTAGGGCTAATGCGTGGCACCTTAAATAACAACGGCCAACATGACTTAATCGTAGTGCCACTTTTTGAAACTATTGCTGACTTGCAAGATGCCTCTCGTATTATGCAAAATTATTTTGCTTTGCCTGGTATTACGGCTCAAATCAAACGCTCTTGTCTTGATCAAGATATTATGTTGGGTTACTCAGACAGTAACAAAGATGGCGGTATTTTTACCAGCAACTGGGAGCTCTATCAGGCTGAGTGTGCTTTAGTCGAATTATTCACGCCTCTAGAGCGTCAACATGGCATTCGTTTACGAATGTTCCACGGACGTGGTGGCACAGTAGGTCGTGGCGGTGGTCCTAGTTACGAAGCCATTTTGGCTCAACCTGCAGGTACGGTAAGAGGTCAAATCCGTCTTACTGAACAAGGTGAGGTAATTGCCTCTAAATATGCCAATCCAGAAATTGGTAGGCGGAATCTTGAAACTTTGGTAGCAGCTACTTTAGAGGCTTCTTTAATACCCGCCAGCCTTGAAGTACCTGAGTCCTTCTTAGAGGCAGCAGCCGAGCTTTCTAGCCTCAGTATGCAAGCTTATAGGGGCTTAGTTTATGAAACTGCTGGTTTTGATCAATATTTCTTTGATAGCACACCTATCAGGGAAATTGCACAACTCAATTTAGGTTCTCGACCTGCTTCACGTAAAGCCAACCAAAAAATTGAAGACCTGCGCGCTATTCCATGGACTTTTAGCTGGGGTCAATGTCGTTTAACACTACCTGGTTGGTTTGGTTTTGGGTCAGCTGTTGAAGCATTTTTAGCTGGTCAGCCAGTCAGTAAATCTAATAAATCTAAAAAACCTGTTGTACTAAGTGCTGCCGCAAAAAAACAGCGTTTAATGTTATTGCAACGCATGGCTAGAGAATGGCCATTCTTTAAAACACTCTTAAGCAATATGGATATGGTGATGGCTAAAAGCGACCTCGCCTTAGGTTCACGTTATGCCGAGCTAGTTCAAAACAAAGCAAAAAGTAAACAAATCTACGGCTTAATTGAAGCCGAATGGACAAAGAGCGGTAATGCATTGAGTCTAATTACAGGCGAGAAACGTCGCTTAGCCCACAACTCTGCACTTAAACGTTCTATTCATCATCGCTTCCCTTATATTGACCCACTTCATCATTTGCAGGTAGAACTGATTAAGCGTTATCGTAAAGGTGCTACCGAAGAAAAGGTACAACGTGGTATTCATTTATCAATTAACGGAATTGCCGCTGGTTTACGCAATACTGGCTAAGCGTTTGAATTAAGTCTGCATTAAAAGGGTGATGTGTTTTACATCACCCTTTTATTTTGAACCAACTAGTGGATTCATGATGAATGTATTGCTATGCTTTGGGATCTTTAGCAGTACTTAGTTTATGAGCTAATGAATGGTTTTGATTGGATGGTAAAAAGCTAATTGCCAACAAAGTAATCAAGGCAATACATGTCATTATTGTGAATAAGGTGGTAAATCCGCCAGCTTTTACAAGCGGTCCTAATAACCAAACCGCAATAGAACTAATACTAAACGATACAGCTAAACGCATACCCATTATTCTAGAGCGCATCGAATCATTAACGTATTGTGTCAATATGGCATCGGTAAATGGTATAGCTCCAAAAATAAAAATCATTAAGGCAATTAAAAGAAAATAAAAAAACCAGCCATTCGAATAAGTTGCCAAAAATAATATTGGTATTTGCAAAGCTACAATCCACAAATAAAGTTTTTTAAGATTCACTTTATCTAATAACTTGCCAACGACCAACTGAGAAAAGGAAGCTAATAAATACACTAAAAATAACAAGCTACCAATTTGAGTGGGGTCATTTAAAATGCTTGATAGTCGCTCGGTTAAAACTTGTGTATTTCCATTCGTTGTAAAATTAAACAACAAACTACCTGTGGCTGATGTAATTGTCATAATTAAAAAAACGTGGCCAACTGGTTCACGATGCTTATCTTTTTTTGGATTTGAAATTGGATTGGCTGGTGTTGTAGCTATCTTTGATGTAAAAAATGCAAAAAATAATCCTAATATTGCTGCAATTGCTGCTGGTACTATAAAAGCAGATCTCCAGCCCCATTGAGCGACTAAAAAGCTGGTCAGAATGGATGCAATAGCAACTCCCAAATTACCAACTAAACCGTTGACTCCTATCACAAGACCTGGTTGATTGGTGTTTTGCAACAGCATGGGAATTCCGACTGGGTGATAAATCGAAGCAAATAAACCAATCAAGGCCAAGCCAATTGCTAATTGCAATGGCGTCTGCGATAAGGCGACTATTAGTGCAGCACCAAATAAGCCAGCAAAAAAAACGAGCATCATTTGCCGTCGGCCCCACTTTTCCGCTAATTTACCCGCTGGGTATGACGCTATTCCAAATAAAAAAAACATTCCAGAAGCATAAGGCATTAAATCTTCCCAGCGCTTTACACCTAAATCATGACTAATTTTGAGAACGGCTGTAGCAAATATCAATAAAAACAAATGATCAAGCGCGTGTGCAAGATTTAATAAAATGGAGACTGTTTTATTCATAAAGTTCGACTTGTAGCTTGGTAAGTTAAGACATTTTACCCCTCAGTCCCCCCTTGGCAGGGTGTAATAAAGAGACACAGCCCTTTACGGTGGGGAGCTTCTATCCAGAAACGA
>CAZKWC010000115.1:0-2800 GCA_964556425.1 uncultured Limnohabitans sp.
CTTTAGTGTATATATTAAATTGTGGGGGATTTTACAAAGGCTTTCCATCCCTTACTTGCTCAAATTTTTGAAGGTAGTCTTTATCTTCTGTACCCATCCACACATCCCAAAATCTAAAATAAATACCATAATTTTGTTTAAACTTCATATGATGGACTTCATGGTGAGTTGCTGTGACTAACCATTTCAAGAATGTTTTATTAATCCATTTAGGTAATATTTCGTGACCTAAGTGAATCATAATGTTTTTTAATAATGAAACAGCAGCAAAAATAAAAATAACTGAACTGTGCAAGGGGAAAATTAAAAGTACTAAAATAATGAATGCACTCGCAATTACAATCTCACTTACATTTACCGATATGGTGGTAAAAGGAGTTACTCGCACAGAGTTATGATGGATTTTATGAGTATATTTATAAATCGATTTATGATGCATGAATCGATGTACCCAATAATAAAATGCATCCGCTAATAAAAATATCAAAATCAAACTAAAAAAGTAATAAACAATACCTTTTTCAGATATATCATCATATACCAAACCAATTTGGTAATTTTCCATTACACCTACTCTTAAACTCAAAAGTGAAGTACAAAATAAGACGATTACTGATTGAACAATTTCAATTGGAATGGCTTCTTCTCTTGGTAAGTTTTTTTGAATTTTGTACCTGCCAAAATATCCTTTAAATTTATACCAAATAATATAATATGCCGATGCAGAGATACCAAAAAATATACAAAATTGAATAACTAAAACACCATCCATTAGCAAGAATAGGCTGGTTAAATCGGAGAAAAAGTGATGAGATAAAAAACTAAAAATTGAATTCTCAAATTTTGGTTCATAAATATAGGCATCAAAGTAAAAACCAACTTTACGTTTTTTAAAATAAACTTTTGGTTCTTTTAAGTCGTTATTAAGTTCAATTTTATAATATGAGTTATTTTTATACCATTCATTTACATAAACATTATTTTTTAACAATAGAAAATTTTCAGGAATAATTTCTTCAGGTTTTGCATTATTTTTTGATTTAATTATAAATTTTACTTCTGTTTGAAAACCCAGTAATTTACCTAGATTACTAAATCCAATATAAGTGTTTGAATTATTAACTACATTAAAGTTATTATTCTCTACAATTAAAACTCTACAACTTGAATCTTTAGTAGTACAGCCTTCATTAACCCTATTTAAATAACCATATAATGATGAAATTAAAATTATTGAAAAATACAATATTATAATATTTTTAACTTCGCGAAAATTTATAAAATTCAACATACAAAATTATATTTTAAATTAGCTTAGTAAATAACAATAATGGGTAGGTATTTTATCAATCATTAGTAAAAAGTTGTAGTTTTTTACAATAACCTAGTCTTTTACATTAGTTTAAAACAAAAAAGGCCCTTAGGGCCTGTTACTTAAGTATGTAAAATCTAATTGACTACTGAACTGTCACTTCTACTCGCCTTGCCTCTGCTGCAAGACCATCAGCTAAAGCGGATTCTGGTTTTTTAGTTTCTAATTTATCTTTTGCAACACCCAGTTTCACTAAAGCGGATGCTACAGCTTTTGCACGTTGTTTGGCTAGTTTTGCATTAGTCGCAGGATTACCAGTTGAATCATGATAACCACTAATAGTTACTTTTTTACCTGCTAGAACGGCTTTCACCACTTCTTCGAGCGCTTGATCGGCACCTGTTGCCAATTGAGCACTACCCGTAGCAAAATAAAACTTCACCACTCCATTAACCACTACCACGGATGGTGTATCGGCAGAAATAGGGGCTGCACTAGCGACATTGCTTACTTGCGATGCGACTACTTCAGCTGATGAGGCAACAGAGGCGACAGCTTGGGCTGGCTCTGATGCTAAACTAGATGCGGTATCAGACATTGATGCCACAGAATGTGCGTTGTTAGAATGCCTAGACTTGTAAACTATAGTACTAATAAGTGTTACTACGATAATACCAATAAGTACGAAAGCTACGCCTAGTGCAAAGCGATTATCGTTATCTTCACGATTTGAAAACATTTGTCAGGTCCCTCATTAAAAATTACGCTATTGTATTTTAGTTGCCACATTTTAACTATTTGTTTCATGATTCTTTTCTAAAAACCGTGAAATAAGTTGATAAAAGCGTGCAATGTAAGAGCTTAACCCCTCAAAAATCTCTCAAATAGTATTTAATAGTTAGCTAAATTGCTCATTTGTGCAATTATGAAATTAGTTGTTTGAGTGGTCATTCATTAAAAATAGGTGCATCATCATGTTAAACAAACCCGATCTCTCTCCTGCCAATCTTAGTTCTGCTCAAGATAAAGAGGTAACCACAGAAGTTCAAAATACTTCTCAAAAACGTATAGCTAGTACATCATTCAAAAACTTACCAAACGGCTCTGTATGTAGAACCATATGCCGTGCTGACGGATCACCTGACCAAACTGACATCTTGGTTGGACCTCAATGGCAATTATTAGCAACGCGCGAAGCTTCTGGTATGTCACAAGGCGAATTTGCTCGTGCCACAGGCATTTCAGTTCGTACTTTGCAAGAGTGGGAACAGGGCAGAAAAACCCCAAGTGGTGCTGCTCAGAGCTTACTAAAATTGATTAGTCGCTACCCCCATTTGCTTCGCGAATTGTCACAACAAAATCAGTAATCAAACAGCTCTGTTTTTCAAATTAATCAATAAAAAAGCCACTGTTGACGTGGCTTTTTTGTTTTTTTAAATACCATTGCAGTCTTAAGCAACTATTAAAATTGATGCTAAAAAGTATTGC
>CAZKWC010000115.1:2900-4964 GCA_964556425.1 uncultured Limnohabitans sp.
TTAAATACCATTGCAGTCTTAAGCAACTATTAAAATTGATGCTAAAAAGTATTGCGTTGTCTAGTTAGCTATTACTTGTAATAGTGATGAGGTTTTAACTCAAGCACTACGAGTAGCTTGTTTAAAAAAACTATTGGCAGTAGACCCGCTTAATTAAAGCTGACCCTGGAATGTAATTTTTTATGTCTTTGTTTTACGCCAAACTTGAGCAAAGGCAATGAAAAAGATCATAGTCAAATAGGTTAACATTTTTCCATCTCGCCCAAAAATCACTAAACCAAAAATTAAAGCAGCTGTGGCAAATCCTAAATTACTAACAAATTGACTTTTTATTTGCCTAAAGCTATTTTTTACGAACAAGCGTCGGGTAAAAAAAGCATGCAGCACAGGCACAGCAACAGCTAAAAATAGAGCTGGTAAAAAAAAGTTAAAAAAATGGTTCACAAAATAAATAAAATTCATATGCTTTTTGGACTTTCATTGCTTTTATAAATGTGCAAAAAAACCATTAATTGCAACTTGTTTGATTTTAAGGGTTCAAACCACTAGTTATGTATCTGAAATTGTCAAAAATTCATACAAATTAAACCTCTGGGTATGACAATTCATACAATTGTCTATTTCAAATCAACACATCATTGCAGCTAGCTTATAGAAGAAGACTTATAATTAAGACTATGGCTGTATGGACACTTGGAATTAATCATCACACTGCTCCGCTGGATATGCGTGGCAGGTTTGCGTTTACGCTAGATCAAATGGCGCCTTTATTACAAGGCTTGCGCCAGCATTTGTCATTGAAAAATGAAATCCAACCTCCAGAAGTAGCCATTGTCTCAACCTGCAATCGCACTGAAGTCTATTGTGCCCATCAATTAGCACAGTCAGAAAACACACTGCATTGGTTGGCTCAAACAGCCAAAATGAATAGTCATGATTTATCGCAGTTTACCTACACACTCAATAATGAACAAGCTGCTAGGCACGCCTTTAGAGTCGCAAGTGGGCTCGATAGCATGGTTTTAGGTGAAGCTCAAATTTTAGGTCAACTCAAAGATGCAGTAAAAGCAGCAGAAGCTGCAGGTGCATTAGGTAGCACTTTAAATCACCTGTTTCAAAAAACCTTTTCTGTTGCCAAAGAAGTCAGAACCGCTACAGAAATTGGTGCACATTCGATTAGTATGGCAGCAGCTAGTGTTCGATTAGCAAGCAATTTATTTGAAGACCTGAGCCAAATTAAAGTCTTGTTTATTGGCGCTGGCGAAATGATTGAATTAGTTGCCACTCATTTTGCGGCAAAAACCCCAAAATCCATGACCATTGCCAACCGAAGTATTGAGCGTGGTGACAAACTAGCCGCTCGCTTTAGTGCTCAAAGTATCCGACTCGCCTCTATTCATGATCAATTACATGAATATGATGCCATCATCAGTTGTACTGCGAGTAGCGTTCCCATTATTGGTTTGGGTGCTGTCGAAACTGCCATTAAAAAGCGCAAACACCGTCCTATCTTAATGGTTGATTTAGCTGTGCCCCGAGACATAGAAGCTGAGGTCAAGGACTTATCAGATGTTTATCTCTACACCGTAGATGACTTGGCCAAAGTAGTTGAGCAAGGCCAATCACAAAGACAAGCTGCCGTACTTGATGCCGAAATTATTATTGATGCGGGTGTACAACAATTTACCCACTGGCTGAATCAGCGCCAACTTGTCCCTTTAATCCATCAGTTACAAGAACAAGCCCTCGATTGGCAACAACAAGAAATTGCTAAAACGAAGAAACTCATTGCCAAAGGTGTCGATATTGATCAAGCACTCGAAGCATTAGCAAGGGGTTTAAGTCAAAAAATGTTGCACGGTTCTTTTGCCGAATTAAGAAATGGCGACTTACAAGCACAAAGCTCAACTGCACAATCAATTCAAAGGCTTTTTTTGCGCAAAGAACGCTAGCTAGCTTCATAGCATTTTATTGGAATCGATCCGACAAAGTTGCGCCAACTTTACAGCAACTTTTAACTGTCTTATGTGTGCACCGCAACAGCTTTTGGCCTTAGCCCTATTT
>CAZKWC010000116.1:0-3184 GCA_964556425.1 uncultured Limnohabitans sp.
CATAGTGTAAGTCTCTAGGTTGACGAAAAAGGAGCTAGTAATAGCTCCTTTTTTTGTGTTAATTAAAGACAAGATCAAAAAAATTTAGAACAAATGAACGAGGTAATTACAAATAAAGAATGAATAGGTGTAATATTTAAAAAATAATTAAAACAAACCATTCATGAAACGCTATTCCCTTACCTTTTTGTGTTTCATCGCCAGTTTAATGCTAGGTGCAAATAACAACGCCTGTGCAGAAAGCGCCACCGATAGAGTGGACGCAAAAGTTGGTTTACAACCAGCCCTTGCCCTAGAGTGCTCAGACATTTCATTTGGTGTTTGGCGGATTCCAGCTCGCAATGCGGCACAAACCAAACTCAGTTTAGATTTTTTAAAAGGCGAAATTCTTGCTTCTGGCAATGTTTCGAAAATTGCGCACTCAATTGCCAACTTATCATGGCTACACCAAAGAGGTATTTGTATATTAACCGGCTCTAATGCTGTCAGGGGATCCAACGTAGCGGTGCAGTTAAGTCAAAATACTGCAATGGAGTTTGATTCAGCTAACTACGTCACTACTGGTTTTGAGGGTATCAGGGCGGCGACAACCGCAGTACCAGGTATGCAAGCAACCCTTAATGCCCCCAGTAATGTCAAAATTGGCTTTAACGGCACAGCCATATTTTTTGTGGGTGGAGAAATCACTATTCCAGGAAAAATAACGGCAGAAAATCACGGTGGTTATCGGGCAAAGCGCCCCGTCATTGTGTCAATTGATGACGGCGTTTAAATCTTTACTGCTTTGCTTCCCCCAACAGTCTGCTTTAGGCTTTCAGAATTATTCATCTAAAAGCTAAGCAAGTTGCAGTGCCTGCTTGTGCCTTCTTAATTACTACCACTTTTGTATAGTGGGTATCGATACCTATATCTTTATTCGTGCTGGCATTTTTAAAAACACTCATTGCCACCGTCTTGGGTTTGAAGATTCGATCAAGCCCTCATTTTAATTTTTTACTGTTCCTAGCAATCTATAGGCTGCGTGCAGCCGTGTTGAAACTCTTTGCCTATTTGTTAATTAATTCAAAAATAATAAGTACGAATAGACGTAAATAAAAATAAGTGCTTGGCAATTGCTTATAAAGATGAATTCCCAAAAAAATATTTATAAATAAAAACACCTTTTATGTGAGCTATTTTTATTTACTCTTTCAAAATGAAATATATGGAGTTTTGGGGTGGTTTTTTAGCTCAACACTCATTATAGTTAGGTCTTAGCTAACCCAAATTACTTTTTTGAGAATAAAGTAAACGAAAAAATGCTAAATACTATACGTGTTGTAATTCAATAATAATTGATAGTTAATCCCAATAATTAATCAATTATGTCAATAAAAACACAGTATAGTAAAAAAATAAAAGCATTGTAACGGCTACATAAATTAAAATTTGAGATAAAAATTTGGGTAAAAAAACGCTGACCTACCAATTGGGGTTGCAGTTGTTTTCTTCATTCAAAAACAAGGAACCAGACATGTCAAAATTATTATCATTCAATGCAAAAAAATCATTTTTAGCATTTGCATTATCACTCGCACCTTTTTTAAGCGTACAAGCTCAAGTATCAGTTGCCATTTCCGACAATATTATTGTGTTAGACGACAAGTCTCGCTCAGGTGCTTTCGAGTTAGTGAATTTAGGCTCTGATCCAACCGAATTTAGATTAAGTATTAATGATAAATTAGTCGGCACACCAAACGACGCCTCTAAAATTATTCGTTGGTCGCCAGCCCGTTCATTGGTATCTGGAAATCGTACAACAGCAGTTCGAATTTCCGCGCGTCCTACACCGCAGCTTGCTGCCAATGAATATATTTTTGAGTTAGGAGTTACAGCAGAAGTGCAGCCACTACCTAAAACCCCTAAGGCCGGCGAAGAGGAGGCCCCCGCCGATGCATTAGCTATGAAAATTCCAGTAGTGCCTACCTTGCCAGTTACGGTTTATTTACGTCATCAAATGGAAGCGCCAAAAATTGATGCACAGCCCCTTCAATTAACACCTAACGACAAAGAAATGATGGGTTATTTCCCAGTCAAAAAACGCAACAAAGATCATAGTTTTGTAGGGCAAGTCGAAGTCATTGAAAAAGCAAGTGGCAAAAAAATTATTAGTGGTAGATTGCATTTAAAACAAGGAACAGAAAGTACCAAAGTCAATATGCCACGAGGCGATGTGCCATTAGCTGCTGGTGCAGTTTATTGTTTGCGCATTTGGGATAGTTTCCCTGCTACCACAGAACCCTACTCAGTGGTTTGTGGAAATTAATTGAATTATTATTTTTTAATCATCAAATTATTTTGTTAGTTTGATGAAGGTCGCATCCAAAATGTCGCGAAAATATTTTATTTTTCGGTCGATTGGGGCGGCCTTTTTTTTATTATTTTTGCAAATGTATATGAATGCATTTGCGCAAGGAATTCCAGCTAATAGTAACTTATATAATTCAGAAATTAAGCTCAATGGAGTAGCCATAGATGGCAAGCATCAGATAGTGCAAAACAGAGATGGAACTTTGTTTTTTCCTGCTAAAGAGCTATGGCGGGCATCTTATCAAAGTCTAGAATGGGACAATGAAAATAAAGTTATTAGTTTTGTACAACCAGGATCAAAACTCACAATTGATTTAGGCAAAAAAACTTTGCAAGTGGGTACAAGAGTAAGGTCAATTGAAGCCAGTGATGTGATTGTGAATCAAGATCAGATATTGGTATCAGATCGACTCATGGCTTTAATTTTCAAAATGGAAATTAGCTTTGATGCACAAAAGCAGGTGTTAACTATTACCACACGCAAACCTACACCACGAGATTATTTATTAGCAGAAATTAGACGCTCCAAACTCAATGCGGCCAACAACAAAAAAATAGAAGAAATTATTATTGGCGCCGATGGTGAATATTTGCAATGGTCAAGCAAAGAGGCTGATGCTTTTTATAAATGGAAAGAGGTCGATGTTGCATCATTACCTAGCGTTCCAGTTTTAAAGGAGCCCATTAAAGAAACGACTACTGCCAGTAATGTAAGGCCTACTGCGCCCATAAAGCCCACTAGTCCAATTACCCCAGTTGTGCCAGTAGCCCCTAAAAAACCAGAGCCTCCTAATACAACGGCAGGTGTTAAACCAACACCAACACCAACACCAAC
>CAZKWC010000116.1:3284-4867 GCA_964556425.1 uncultured Limnohabitans sp.
CCAACTCCAAAACCACAAGTCGTTGATGCAAAACCTGTTAGTACTACCACACCCGGTGCAACTACTGTAGTGCCGATAGCCGACATCAAAAACCCCGATACCAAACCAACGACTAGTACGACACCACCACCTACTGCATCAACAGAAAAAAAGCCTGAAGTTAAATCAGAAACAAAAATAGATGCAACGCCACAAGTTCAATCTAATACGGTCATTGCGGCGTCTGCCACACCGGTTAAAGAACCCGAGAAAAAAGCAGAGCCTAAAAAAGAAGAAGTTAAAAAGCCCGAGCCTAAAAAGCCAGAACCCGTTGATGCTAATTATGTGGCATCAATTAAATACAATGGCACACCCCTAGATGACTTTCATGAGGTCTATCAAAAAAAATCGGGTAAAATTTTTTACCCCGCAGATGTAGTGTTACAAGCGGCAGAGGCAACGGTAGAAGGTGATAGCCAACGTTTAATTTTATCAGCGGAAAATTTACAAGCCAAACTCATAGTTGATTCAGAAAAAAAATTAATTACGATCAATGGTGAAAGCAAACCATTAAGCGACGAAGATGCATTTGTGGTGAATGAAACGGTAATGGTTTCTGATGAAATTATGTCTAAAATATTTCTGTTCGATACCAAGTTTAATGCGGCAACACAAGAGTTGTATATTAGAAGTCGCAGGCCTATGCCCAGAGATTTACGTTTAGCCAGAGAAAGAAGATGGGATAAATTAGACTCGCCTGAAGAGTTGAAAATACCTATTACGGTACAAGAAGATAAGTATGTGATGTTTGGCAATCCACAAACCGATATTTCTACTTCATGGGAAAAAAATCCTGAGGGCAAACAAAGTGCCACGTATAGCGCTAATATAGTTGGTGAAGTGCTAGGCCTTACCCAACAATTATTATTGACAGGAAGCGATTCTAATGCCCTTAGTAGTGCAATTTGGCGGGCAGGAAGAACATCTGGCCGGGGTCAAGTATTCGGTATAGAAAAACTTTATGATGTAGCCATAGGAGATACCTCGGGTCACCGAACCCCTTTAGTGGGTGATGCAGGTAGTGGACGAGGTATTCGATATCAGTATGCTCCCTTGGGGCGGGCTACCAATTTTGATAAAACTGTAATTGAAGGAGATGCTTCGCCTGGTTGGGATGCCGAGCTTTATTTTTCCGGCAATTTATTAGACTTTAAAAAAGTCAGTAAAGAGGGTCGCTACTCATTTAAAAATGTACCTCTTAATTATGGCGATAACAATATCAAAGTAGTGCTATATGGGCCACAAGGCCAAATTGTCGAACAGGTTTTTAGAGAGCAAATTGGTGGCAATATGGTACCTGTTGGTGAGTTGTACAGCACGGGGTATATATTGCAGACCGATAGGTCCTCAATTGATTTAACTGCTCGTAACGAGGCAATCAAAAAGGCGGCTAGCCAAACCAACGATAGCAATACGACAAGCACTGCCGCTACATCTACCAACCTTGCGGGCTCTGATAATATTGCTACTAATACAAATATCACAAAAGTAAAAGAGTCATTTTTAGTAATGGGCAGTCGAGTGGATTATGGTTTTAGCAATCG
>CAZKWC010000117.1:0-4797 GCA_964556425.1 uncultured Limnohabitans sp.
ACTACTATTTTTACTCATACCCTTACAGAAGGGGTATATGCCTCTACTATTACCGATGCCACCAAGCTCATTCCAACCGATGAAATGAATGAAATGAGTTTGTCCTCTATTGAAGCTTCTATTGCGGCTATTAATGCCTCTATTAAAAAAGCCAACAACTCTAACTAAAGCTTAGCCTTAGCCCTCCATTTTCCTTTTTCTATTTTTAAAATTAATATGACTATTTCCAATCGCCCAGAAGGCCGCCTCGCTACACAATTACGCCCCGTTCAAATTACCCGTGGCTACACTATTCATGCAGAAGGGTCGGTTCTGATTGCTTTTGGTAATACCAAAGTTTTATGCACCGCTTCTGTAGAAGAACGCGTGCCACCACACAAACGCGGCAGCGGCGAGGGCTGGGTAACGGCCGAATACGGTATGTTGCCCCGTGCCACTCATACTCGCTCTGACCGTGAAGCAGCCAAAGGCAAACAAAGTGGGCGTACCCAAGAAATTCAACGTTTAATTGGTCGCTCATTAAGAGCAATTGTCGATTTAAAAGCTTTAGGTGAACGCACAATTGCCATTGACTGTGATGTTTTACAAGCTGATGGCGGCACTCGTACAGCAGCCATTACCGGTGCCTATGTAGCGCTTCAAGATGCGGTGGCTTTTTTAATGGCGAAAGGTTCATTAGCTAGCTCACCCATTAAAGACTCGATTGCAGCTGTTTCTGTTGGTATGCTAAATGGTCAAGCCTTGTTAGATTTAGAATATGTTGAAGACTCCGCTTGTGACACCGACATGAATGTGGTCATGACTGGCAGTGGCCATTTTGTAGAAGTGCAAGGCACAGCAGAAGGATTGGCTTTTACCCGACCAGAACTGAATCAATTATTAGATTTAGCAAGCACCGGAATTAGCCAGTTATGCCAGCTCCAAAGCCAAGCTTTAGCAACATCTACTCATACCACTTCTGCGTAAGATTATGTCGCTTACTAAAATTGTTTTAGCCTCTAATAATGCCGGCAAATTAATTGAATTGGGTCAATTATTCGAACCTCTTGGCATTACCCTAATTAAGCAGTCTGATCTTCAAATCACTGAGGCTGCCGAACCATTTTTTACCTTTGTAGAAAATGCGCTCGCTAAGGCGAGACATGCCGCGGGGGCCAGTGGGCTACCCGCTATTGCCGACGATGCTGGTTTATGTGTAGATGCTTTTAATGGCCTGCCTGGTGTTGATACCGCTTATTACGCCACTCAATTTGGCATGGCCAAAGGTGACGCCAATAATGTGACTGCATTGCTAAACAATATGCAAGGCATTCATAATCGCCGTGCTGCCTTGGTTAGCACTTTAGTCGCCGTTCGTCATGCCAAAGACCCAGAGCCATTAATTGCAGTGGGTAGGGCTACTGGCCTTATTACTCAAACCCCAATTGGCGAGGGTGGTTTTGGTTTTGACCCAATTATGTGGATCGAGTCGGAGGGTAAAACCTTTGCACAAATGAGCCCCGAAGATAAAAATCGACTCAGCCACAGAGGGCAAGCTGCCCGACTCATGCTGACGATGTTAAAAGAACGTTGGTTATAAAACATGGCAATGCAAGACATCACGCATTACATGAGGGCAGGCACTTTATCACTTACTTCGCTGCCCCCTTTATCGCTATATATTCATTTACCTTGGTGCTTAAAAAAATGTCCTTATTGCGATTTTAATTCGCATGAAGTGAGTAGCCGAACTAGCCAAATCAAGGTGCACTCTAGCCTTCCATCCGCTAGTTCAAGCCCCAATTTAAATCCTGACCTAAGTAGTACAACCCCCACTCAACATCCGCACTTACCCATCGCCCTAGAGCAGCAATACATAGCGGCCTTAATAGCAGATTTGCAATCGGCCCTGCCTCTGATTTGGGGACGACCGGTTCAAAGTATTTTTATTGGCGGCGGTACTCCCAGCTTATTTAGTCCAGAATCAATTGAGTCTTTGCTAAGCCAAATTCGTAGCCTATTGCCTTTGGTCGCCGAGTGTGAAATAACGCTAGAGGCGAACCCTGGTACCTTCGAAAAAGATAGGTTTAGAGCATTTAAAAATGCCGGTGTGACCCGGTTGTCTGTAGGTGTTCAGAGCTTTAATGACGCTCATTTGCAGGCCTTAGGTCGTGTGCACTCTGCCGAGCAAGCCCATCTTGCCTTACAAGAAGCGGCGGCTACTTTTAAGACCTACAATCTTGATTTAATGTATGCTCTACCTCAGCAAACCATTGAACAACTTGAAGCCGATCTCAATACAGCACTTGGTTTTGAGCCGCCACACTTATCAATTTACCAACTAACCCTAGAGCCCAACACGGTATTTGCTAAATACCCGCCGGCAGTGCCCGATGAAGACACGGCTTACTCTATGTTAGACCTAATTGAAGAGCGCACCGCTAGTCATGGGTTAAATCGTTATGAGATTTCTGCCTTTAGTCGCAAAGGCCATCAGTGTTGGCACAATGTAAATTATTGGCAATTTGGTGATTATTTAGGTATTGGTGCTGGGGCCCATGGCAAGATTAGTTTTGCCCATCGTATTATTAGGCAAAATAAAACTCGTGACCCCCTTCTATACATCGAAAAAGCCCTAGCAGGAAATGCTATTGCTCAAGAGTCAGAAATTAAAAGAGCCGATTTACCTTTTGAATTTATGCTCAATGGCCTGCGCCTAATTGAAGGGGTAAGCGTAGGGCAGTTTTTAGAACGTACTGGGTTGCCAATTTCAAGTATTCAAAAAGGCCTTGCTCAAGGCATTCAAAAAGGCTTGTTAATTGATGACTTGCATCAAATAAAAGCGACTCCGCATGGCATTAATTTTTTAAATGATTTGCAGCAATTGTTTTTATAATGATTCCAATAAAAAAGGAGCTTTTTACTGCTCCTTTTTTTATGGACTCAACTTTTTTTAGCCTGTGTTTTAGGCTTGTGAAAGTGTTAAATAGGTATTGCACAACTCAATAAACGCCTCTGTTTGCGGATTTTGAATTCCCTCTTGCAATAAAATTTCTGCCACTTGAGGGGCTAACTGTTTGGCTGTTTGTGCATCGGTAAATAAAAATCTAAAGCGCCTTGCCAGTACATCTTCAACGGTACATGCGTATTCATATCTCACTGCAAAACGCACCATGGCTTCGGTAATTTTTTCGTGCAACACAATATCTGCACCAGGTAATTGCGCCACAAAATTGGCTTCATTACCATAAATATGAGGGCCTTGTGCTTGGGTTATTTTTTGAGTACTAACGGTATTTCCTTGTGCGCCCACCAAAGCAAAATTTTGACTCAAGCCATTTTTGGGTAAGGGGGTATAAGGTAATAAACCATGTTTACTGATAAACGCTAAAGTATCATCGGCCATGGCACGATAGGTAGTCCATTTGCCACCAGTAACCGTCACTAAACCTGAATCACTTTTTACAATAGTGTGTTCACGACTGACACTCTTAGTGGCTTGATCGGCTGTGCTAGGTGGCTTGACTAAGGGACGCAGTCCCACCCAACTCGACAATACATCTTTTGCTTTGGGCGCATTATTTAAATAAATTTCTGCATGATGCAAAATAAACTCTACTTCAGAGTCTAAAGGCCTAGGCTCTAGTGGTGCATCTGCCCTAGCGGTATCGGTAGTGCCCAATATTGTTTTGCCTAACCAAGGAATCACAAACAAAACCCTACCATCGGAGGTTTTTGGCACAATTAAAGCATGGTCATGTGGCCAAAAAGATCGATCAACCACTAAATGAATCCCTTGGCTCGCCTGCACCATAGGTTCTACTGTTTTTGCAATGCCACCCTGATTGCCTTGGCTTGATTGCGCATTGGCATCCATGTTTCTAATGTCATCTACCCAAACACCTGTGGCATTGACAAAACATTTGGCTTGAACTTCAAAAGTTTGGCCGGTGAATTGATCTTTTACTTTTAATGACTGTAAAGCGGCTGACTTGGTGTCTTGGCTTTGCAAATTTTCTACTGCACAATAATTAAGCAATAATGCCCCATTTTGCTGAGCGGTTCTTGCCAATGCCAAGGCTAAACGGGCATCATCGAATTGGCCATCCCAATACACCACACCACCTTTTAAGCCAGCACTTTTTAATGAAGAAGCCATTTTTAAAGTTTGACTGCTGCTAGCCATTTGTGTAGATCCTAAGCCCCTTTTGCCAGCCAACATGTCGTAAACTTTGAGACCAACACCATAAAAAGGAGTAGAAAGACATTGGTAGCTAGGCATAATAAAGGGCAATGCTTGAGCTAAATGTGGCGCATTTTGCAGCAAAAAAGAACGCTCATGTAAAGCCTCTTGTACCAGGGCAATATTACCCTGTGCCAAATAACGCACCCCTCCGTGCACCAATTTGCTAGAACGCGAAGAAGTCCCCTTGGCAAAATCTTGTGCCTCTAGCAACACCACTTTTAAGCCTCTTAAGCTTGCCTCTAGTGCAATTCCTAAACCGGTTGCGCCACCGCCAATAATAGCCAAATCAAAAACGGTTGAAGCTTGGTTTTTGATTTGCGTCAACAAGGCATCGCGCGAGGTTAATAAAGGTGCAGACTGAGACAAAGAAGCTTGCGTCATGATGATATTTACCTGGTCAAAATCAATAAGCCTCTATTGTAAGGACAATGCAAGACATCTGCTTTGCATTAACCGACAAGACCCAAGGTAAATACGAATAAGAAAAATAACTATATGGCTTTTGGCCTCTGCCATAAAAAAAAGGAGCTATTACTAGCTCCTTTTTCGTCAACCTAGAGACTTACACTATG
>CAZKWC010000118.1:0-1813 GCA_964556425.1 uncultured Limnohabitans sp.
GCTGCCAATGCCTTTTGCCTACTTGCCAGCACGGCCCCTAAGCCCAGCGCAACGCTTGAAAATAACAAGCCTAATGCTAAACCGCCAGGGCCGTCGGCTACAAAACCTACCATGGTGGGGCCAACGATTTGGCCAAAGGCAAATACAGCGGTAAACGCACTAATACCTTTGGGCCAACTGCTAGGGGCAACATTGTGTCTTACCAGTGCAGTAGTAGAAGCCACCAAAGATAAAAACACCGCACCAAATAAAAGACCCGATAAAAATATCACAAAAAATATGGAGGTAATAGCGGGTAACAGCGTAGCCAAAGAAAGTAAGGCACTTAAGATGGCCAAGGCTTGACCACCTTTATAGCGATCTAATAATCGGGCCCAAATTCTTGATGAGGCCATTACTGCCAAGCCCAATAAAGAATAAAAAATGGTAATTAAATGACTGGCTACACCTTGCTCTTTTAACAGCGCAATCACAAAAGTCATATAACCAATATAACCCACACCAAACAAAGTGTAGCTTGCCAAAGCAAACCGAAAATCTTTGATTTGAAAATCGGGTTGATGACTAGTTTGGTTGGAAGTAGTTGCTTGCTGTGCTTGACCCAAGACCTTGGCTGGCCACATTAAACAAAGTGTTGCCAACACACATAACAAACCCAAGGCCCACCAAGCCCAAGACCAAGCGTGAGTAGTGCTTCCTGCACTAGCTAAAACCCAAGGCACTAACAAAGCAGAAGCAAAAATTCCAATGCCGGTGCCGCCGTAATAAATGCCTAATAACAAACCGCCCCGTTGTGGTTCTAGTGCCGCTAAACGGGCGACCAACAAACCACCTGCAATAAACACCAAAGCACTGGCAATACCAGCCATTAAACGTTGCAATAACAATAAATAGGTGTCGGTAAAAAAGCCGCTCAACCCCATAAATAAACTGGCTAATACACTGCCCCATAACAGCACCGCTGCAGCGCCATAACGTTTCATTAAAAAAGGCGTAGCCAAAGCACCAATAAAATAGCCTAAAGCATTGGCGGTGTTCATTAGGCCCGCAATGGTGTAGCTCCAGCCTAAATCTATTCTCATTGGGACTAATAAAAGCCCATAGGCAAAACGAGTAATTCCCAAAGAAACCGCTGCCCCTAAAGCGAGTGCCAAAGCCAATAATAAGTTTTCAGAAAAAACGGCAGATGATGACGACTTGGGCAACATATTGGTTAATCTTTATCAAAAGTAGAAGTAAGAGCTTGTGTACTAGGCTTAAAACGCCTTAACAACAAAGCGTTTAACAACACACTCACCGAGCTCATGGCCATGGCTGCACCTGCAACCATAGGACTTAATATACCAAAGGCAGCCAAAGGAATACCTAAAGCATTATAGATAAAGGCCCAGAATAAATTCTGTTTAATTTTTTGAACCGTACGTTTAGAAATGTCTAAGGCGGTTACCACCAATAAGGGGTCACCTCGCATAAGGGTAATAGAGGCAGCATGCATGGCCACATCCGTTCCCGTACCCATTGCCATGCCTACATCTGCTGCTGCCAGCGCTGGCGCATCGTTAATACCATCTCCCACCATAGCTACAATGCATTGCCCATTGTTTTGCAAGCGTTTAATTTGATCTATTTTGCCCGCTGGTAAAACCTCGGCAATTACTTCGCCATTGTCCACATCAAAACCCAATTGCCTACCCATCGCAAAGGCGGCCCCTTGGTTATCACCAGAAATTAAAATCGTGCGAATGCCCCTGGCTTTTAAAGCACTAATCGCCTGTTTAGCGTTGGGTTTGGGTAAATCTAAAAATCCAAAAAT
>CAZKWC010000118.1:1913-4506 GCA_964556425.1 uncultured Limnohabitans sp.
GCACAAGGGCAAGCAATTACCAATACTGCTACAGCCTGAATTAAAGCTTGTTCTAAGCCTGCAGGGCCAGCTACGCCTGTTTGCCAAGCAATTAAAAAAGTGGCAATAGCAATTAATATCACCACGGGTACAAAAACTGCAGCCACCTTATCTACCATGCGCTGAATAGGTGCTTTGCCCGCTTGAGCGTCTATCATTAAGGCAATTAGTTTTTGTAAAACACTATCGGCACCAGTTCTGCTTACCTGCATCACAATGCTGTTGTCGCCATTAATAGAGCCACCGGTAAGCGTATTGTGAACACTATTAGGTGTGCTGGCATATTTACGAACAGGCATAGATTCACCCGTTAACATCGATTCATCGACTTGGGTTTCACCTTCGGTTAAGTAACCATCGGCAGGAATTTTTTCACCTGCATTCACTCTTAAAAAATCACCAGGCATTAACTCGGCAACAGGTACTTCAATAATGCCTTTTTTACTTATCCAATGGGCGGTGTTGGCTTGTAATTTTGCTAACGCACCAATGGCTTGTAGGGTTTCGTGTTTTGCCCTGCCTTCTAGCCATTTGCCCAACAAAACTAAACTCATCACTACGCTGGCGCTTTCAAAATACAAATGTTGCATGAGCTGGTCTGCTTGGCTGAGCCATAACCAAAGCGATAAAATCCAAGCCGCAGAAGTGCCTAAAACCACTAACAAATCCATATTGCCACTAAGTGCTTTTACCGAAGCCCATGCACCTTTGTAAAAGTGCCGGCCTAAATAAAATTGCACAGGTGCAGCCAGCAACATTTGTTGCCAAGGGCTAATCATCAAATGAATCCCAAAGGGACTTAACAACATAGGCAAGACCAAAGGGAATGACAATAACAAGGCAAAGGCCACAGGGGCAAAACCTTGCCAAGGGCTCACAGTTTGGGTTAAAAAATCTTGATTAGGGGCGCTAGGTTCATAACCTGCTTGACGCACCGCTCGCATCACCAAAGCCTGTAAAGAGGCCTGAGCAGTAGAAGAAGCCAATGGTTGGTTTGCACTATTAGCGTCTGGTGCCTTGGTGTCAGCTTGGGGGCTTGCAAAATGAATTCGGGCCGACTCTAAAGCCAAATTAATTTGCGCTTGCTCTACGCCTGGCACCTTAAGAATTGCTTTTTCTACTCGCATTACACAACTGGCACAAGTCATACCGTGAATGGCAATATCAAAAGACTCTAATTGATGGGGTGAGCTAGTGTGGGAAGTCATTTTTGTATTCTTGGAACTGATGAATGTGATAAAGATAGCACATATTCCAATTGATGACCTTGATCTAATTCAAATGAAAAAGAGTGATGGGAGTTGGGCCGTATGCCGGGATCACAATCGCCATTTTTTAGCTCATTCCCAATACAAATTATTACGAGTTGAACAAAAACTTCCCCAAGGTTTCTGCGCACTCTCGTGACAGAAAAAGAACTTATTACCAAGGGGGTCAGTTGCTTTTACGATTAATTAGCCTTAGCTAAATGCACCTATGAGTAAAACTCTTTGCGTAAGTGAATTAGGTATCTGTACTAATGTCATCCCACTCTTGATCAAAATATCCAATAAGCCAATTAAGAGCATAGTGGCGTTCCATAGTAACCCCTCCATCTAGTTTCCCAGGAGGCAATTTACCCTTTAAATTAGCATCTACTACCGCCCAGTGGTAGCGATAAATAAGGTCCGCTTGATCAAGAACTTCAGACATGGGGCGAAGTTTCGCATCTGATAGAAATTGTTTGGTACTTCTATCTCTCATGATCTTAACCGCAATGCTTGCATCACAAATAGTGCTTGGTTTTTGGAGTTGCTTGATGAAACCAAGTGACCATAGCAGCACCCATGCAGCTTCATAGCGCCATACGAATTGAATTTTGTCGTGTTCGGAGGCTTTAGGGTTACGTATGAATGCGTTTTCTTTTGGGCTTAGATATTTTTCTAGCCCATACTCTTTGATTAAACTATTAATTTTTGCGGGTTCTACACCTTCACCTTTAAGCGCCACCACAATAAGCGACAATGCACGATAGGCGATTTGATCCTTGGGACGTTGTTTGATTTCACTCACTGTATCAAGAACTGGAAAGTATGGGTTAATGGTGACCCCTTCCGCTCGTAAAATTTTTTCAGATCGAGCTCTGCGAGCAAGGGCTTCTGGGGCTAATTTATTTTCCATTGCTTGAATTTTCTCTTTTCTTTCGTCTAAAGAAGGCGCACTATGAACCAAGCCTATTGGAAACAGCACTGAAGTCGCCCCAAAAATAATGAATGAACGTCGCATAAGGTTTCCTAAAGTTTGAATTGAATGGTTATTCAATCATTTTAACTAAAGCGTATGCTTAGATACTGTTCAATCATTTTATGATGATTTAAAAAAATTATAATTGACGATGACCCACCTCCATTACATATCCGAAAACGAAATCGAATTGAACCCAATAAGGGCGCAGGGGCCGGGTGGGCAAAATGTGAATAAGGTGGCCAATGCAGTTCATCTCAGATTTTGCATTCATAGCTCTTCATTGCCCGATTTTATAAAGCAGCGTTTGTTGGCCTTAAATGACCAACGT
>CAZKWC010000119.1:0-4364 GCA_964556425.1 uncultured Limnohabitans sp.
AAATGGAATTATGTAGCGCCTAGCGACTACAAACTTAACGATAAAGATTTTTAAGCTTGACTAAAGCCATCATTAAGGCAAGCGTCTGTTAATTTAACTTTTTATAACGGGCATTTTCAAAACCGGGCCATGGTGCAATAACGAAATTATTGAATCGTTGATTTCAAATCATTAGAGAGAAAATTTCCAAATGCACCTTGGTTAAAAATAAGTGCTTTGTTGGTGTAGTAAGCAGCCCGTTCATATTGCTTTTTTCCTACCGTATCTTGGCTTTCTGCTACTGCCAAAATATAGCCAGGGTTTTTTTCTTGACGGTACTGCATATACACCACTTCAGCCTCTAGTAGTCGGGTTGCAGAGGTTGCTGAAAAGATAATTAAAGGATGATGCGTTCCAAGCACATGGTCAGCTATTAATCCCCCAGAAATAGGAAGTTCTACATCGGATTGGTATTCTAAATTAAATTGAATTGCAAACTCTTGAACAATTTGCTTTACCAATTGTTTGAAGTTGCTTTCTTGACGAGGAGTACGGGCAGTTGCAAGGGATAACCTGTCCGTGAACTACAAGACGAAACCCTTAAAAAATGGCCCAAGAATTAACCGCCAGCCTAAGAGCCAATCTCTCTATAGATTGGTCTGAAAGAAAAAGCGTAAGAGCTCGCCTACGCCTATTAGTAAAACGCCTACTTAAAAAATATAAATACCCACCCGACCAAACCGAAGAAGCCGTAGAGCTAGTGCTACAACAGGATAAGAGTTTGGGGGAGAAGTAGGAGTGGGGGTGAGGGGTAGCTAAATTTTTAAGTACGCGCCTAAAACGTTAGATTAAAAAGATTAAAAGCCACGCGATAGGGCTAACAATCTTCACGGATTTCTAATTATTACAGCTAACTAAGTTTTCAAGACCACCTGCTGCATTTGCAGCCCTCTGCACCTCACCACAACCGATACAGTCAGATTGACGAGTTTCAATAAGCATTTGCTTATCTTGATCAAACTGAAAATATTTGACAATAGTCGAACCAGTAATGCTCTGTATCATTTTGAACTTTTTTTCGCTTACGCTCTGCACTTCGTATCGAATTGCAAATTCACCTTTAAATTTAAATTGAGGATTAGGAATTTTGACAGTGAACGAATTATTTTTAAAGACATAGAAAGCTGCATTTTCGTCTTTAATCATTAGTGCAGCGCATGACTGATTAGATTCACTTCCTCTGGTCCAAGATACACCTTGCTTACCAAGAAAAGCAAGAGGGCATCCAATAGATAGCGGTGCATTTGCGCAATGATTTTCAAATTTTTCTTTAGTTGCTTGATACTTTCCAACTACGGCATCAAATTCAGGATCATTTTTAACGGTCAACTTATATTGATCAATCATTTTTTTTGCATCTTCTAAGTTATTAGTTTGAATATTCGCCTCTAACTTTGATAAGACGTCTTGCTTATTTTTATTCCACTCATTTAAGTTTTGATTGGTAATTGCAGTCGAGCTTAAAATAAGTCCAACAATTAAAAAAAGTGTCGCAATAATTTTTAGATTTCGCTGATTATTTAGTGATCCACCCCAACCAGAAGCAATAGCAATTACTCTAATTTTTGGCAAAATAATACACCCAGCAGCAACGACTAGTACCCCACCAATTAAGGTTGCCGTTAATAAAGCTAAACCCCAGAATATGACCAAAATAGCAAAAACGGAAACTAACTTACTTACCCCTTTTTTCTTTTGATCTACTGCACTATTTCCTTGAGACTCTGTCATCTTTAACCCTTTTTGCTTATTGTTAGTTTATATTCCTATCAATTTAACAGGTATATATGACCTCTTCTCTCAAAAGAGTTGTTAGTTCAACTAGCCAGTCAATTTCAACAACTGATGGTCGTATTAATTGGCCTCAATACGCAAATGCATCTGCAAACTTAAACAAAATAAGCAAGCACCCCACACCCCAGCACCACCAACCAAGGCGCTACCCTTGCATATACCAATGCAATATACGCTAGTGCCGCCATTACAAAATGGCTAGGGGTGTGTATGGCGCTGGTCCATACGGGGTTTATAAAGGCGGCTAATAACAAACCCACTACTGCTGCGTTAATGCCTGTTAATGCGGCGCTTAGTTGGGCGTTGCTTCTTAGCCTTTGCCAAAATGGTAGAGCGCCAGCTACCAATAAAAACGATGGCGTAAAAATAGCTACTAGGGCTAATAGGCCGCCTGTTATTCCGGTGGGGTCTTGCTTCATAGATGCCCCCACAAAAGCAGCAAAACTAAACAAGGGGCCGGGTACTGCTTGGGCTGCACCGTAGCCTGCCAAAAATGTATTGCTGCTTATTTGGCCACTGGCTACTAAATCGGTTTGTAAAAGTGGTAACACCACATGGCCACCACCAAACACCAAGGCACCTGCTTGGTAAAACAAACTAAAATCTATTAGGGCTTTATAGGGTAATAACTGGGCTGCAAGTGGTAGGCCAATTAACAAAAACACAAACAGCAATAAGCAAATTATTGCGCTTTTATGGCTTATAAAAACAGGCAATGCTTCTTGCTTATTTGGCCTTGATGTTTTAAAAAATAAAAACCCAATTATGCCGGCCATGGCAATAATTCCTGCTTGGCTTAGGCCGCCTGTTAGCACAGTGGCACAAGCTGCTGCCGTTAGCATTAACAAAGTGCCTGCCCATCCTTTGCAAAGGCTTTTATACATAGCCCACACCGCTTGTGCTACTACTGCTACTGTGGCAATTTTTAAACCTTGCAACACTCCATTTGGAATATAAGCTTGGTAATGCGTAACGGCTAATGCAAACACCATTAACAATAGGGCAGATGGCAAGGTAAAACCAAGCCAAGCTAATAAAGCACCTATATAACCATGTCTAAAAATACCAATTGCCATTCCTACTTGGCTACTAGCAGGCCCTGGTAAAAACTGGCATAGGGCAACTAAATCGGCATAGCTTGCTTCGCTCATCCATTTGCGCCTTGCTACAAACTCCGCTCTAAAATAAGCCAAATGCGCCACAGGCCCACCAAAAGAGGTTAGGCCTAGCTGGGTAAAAATTAAAAACAACTGCCACCTACTTTCTTTGAATGTGTTGGGTAGGGGCGTTTGCCTAGGGTTGGGTGGGGTGGGCTGGCTCATTGTTTTGCTAAATAATTAGGTTGTATCCGATGTTATCACTTGGCTTTTAAGTTCATCAAGCAAGCACTAAACCGTCATTCAACCGTCACTAATTGGTCACAGCATCTTATTAAGATTTATTTTTAATCTAGGAGTTAAAAGATGCGTTCATCAAAATTGGTTGTAGGCACTGCCTTGTTAGCCGCTTTGGCTGGCCTTAGTTTTTCTGTGGTGGCTAGCACCCCTAATCAAACACCGTCTATGGCTAAAAATGCAAAAGCGGTAAAAGTGGCAAAAAATTTTAGCTTTGGTTTGTGGGGCGATATGCCATACAAAAAAGCAGGTGACGATGCAAAATTACCCAATGTGTTGGCCAGTATTAATCAATCTTCAATTGATTTTTCTATTTACGATGGCGATATAAAAGACGGTAGTTCTAAATGCACCGATGACATTTATTCTGATGCCATTACCATGTTTAACTCCATGAAAAAGCCAGTGGTTTATGTACCAGGCGACAACGAATGGACCGATTGTCATAGGCTCAACAATGGCGGTATGGACTCCCTAGAGCGCTTAAATTATGTTCGCTCGCAAATGTACCCATCACTTAATAGTTTTGGTAAAACTACATTGGCATTGCAACACCAAGGCGCTTTAAAAGAAAAATTCGTAGAAAACACTCGCTTTATTTATTCGGGTATTGTGTTTGCAGGTTTTAATATGCCTGGTAGCAATAATAATAAAGTGCTTAACGAAAAAGATTGCACACAAAAAAGTGCCAGAACCCCACTTCAATGCGAAGCTGCTAACCAAGAATATCTAGAGCGCGACAAAGCCAATATTAGCTGGATGCAAGAAGCGTTTAACCAAGCTAAACAAACTAAAGCAAAAGGTATTGTGCTGGTAGTACAAGGCGACCCTGGTTTTGATTTACCAGAAACCGAAGACCTAGACGAAACCACTTTAGCCAAACACAGTGGCTACACCGAGTTTATGAAACAGCTAGCCGAACAAACACAAAATTTTGAAGGTCAAGTGTTGTTTGTACATGGCGACACCCACTTTTTTAAACAAGACAAACCATTATTTAATCCAGGCAAAATGCTTACTAATTTTACAAGGCTACAAACTTTTGGCAGCCCTAGTTTGCATTGGGTAAAGGTGAACGTTAATTTAAACAGCCCCAATATTTTTGCCATAGAGCCTGTTGTGGTTAAGCATTAAAAA
>CAZKWC010000120.1:0-4295 GCA_964556425.1 uncultured Limnohabitans sp.
TTGAGAATGTACTCATGAATTTCGGCTTTAATCCAATGCATGGCATAACTGACCAAGCGGACACCCATAGTAGGGTCAAAACGTTTAACCGCTTTCATTAGACCCACATTGCCTTCTTGAATAAGGTCGGCATGAGGTAAGCCGTAACCCAAATATTTACGGGCCACTGAGACAACTAACCTTAGGTGAGATAAAACCAATTTACCAGCCGCTTCAATATCATTTTGTTCTTTGAGGCGAGTGGCAAAATTAATTTCCTCCTCTAGAGTAAGCATAGGTAAGCGATTAACGGCACTAATATAGGCGTCAATATTGCCAAGTGGTGGAATTAAATTCCAAGCATTGGTACTAGGTAACTGATTTTGATTTGATTTTGTTTGCAATACCGCTGAAACAGAAGACATATGAACTCCTTTTTCTGAATACCTATATATTAGCACTCCTAAGACTCGAGTGCTAAAAACCACCTAGTGAAAACCCGACGAGTTGCAAGGAAATGTAAATCTACAACACCATTTAGTAAAAAATGAGGTTTTAAATAAGCGCTTAAAGCCGTTACACTTTCACTCAACTATCAAGGAAATAAAAATGATGAGTATCCATAATATCCAAGCTAATAATGAATTAACACCAGCCACTGAACCTCGTTTAAGTTCTTTATCGCACGGTGGGGGTTGTGGTTGCAAAATTGCGCCAGGAGTTTTGGCTGAAATTTTAAAAAACACTTCAGGCATGATGATTCCGCCCCAATTATTGGTTGGCATAGAAACTTCAGACGATGCCGCTGTGTATCAGTTGAACGAAGAACAAGCCTTAATTGCTACCACAGACTTTTTTATGCCTATTGTAGATAATCCTTACGATTTTGGTCGAATTGCAGCAACCAATGCCTTGTCTGACGTGTATGCAATGGGAGGTACTCCTATCATGGCTTTAGCCTTGGTAGGAATGCCAATCAAGGTTTTATCACTTGAAACCATTGGTCTTATTTTGCAAGGTGGGCAAGCAGTTTGCCAGCAAGCCGGTATTCCGATTGCTGGCGGCCATAGTATTGATTCAGTTGAGCCAATTTATGGCCTCGTTGCAATGGGTTTAATTCATCCTAAAAAAGTCAAACGTAATAGCGAAGCAAGAGTGGGTGATGTGCTCATATTGGGTAAACCATTGGGGGTAGGCATTTATTCTGCCGCACTCAAAAAGTCCATGCTAAATGAGCAAGGTTATCAAGACATGATAGCAGCTACTACTCAGCTTAATTTACCTGGTCCTGCATTAGCCGCTTTAGAGGGCGTACATGCACTTACAGATGTCACTGGATTTGGTATTGCAGGACATGCGCTAGAAATGGCTAGGGGAGCGCATGCGACAGTGCAGATGAATTGGTCAAAATTGCCATTGCTAGACCAAACCATTTCACTTGCCGAGCAGTCTTGTATTACAGGGGCTTCGGGTCGTAATTGGTTGGGCTATGGAGATGAAATTAGTTTGGATTCACAATTGCCCGCCATTGCTCAAGCTATTGTTTCAGATCCACAAACCAGTGGTGGTTTATTGGTGTCATGTAGTCCCGATACAGCGCAACAGGTACTTGCGATTTTTGAACAATTTGGTTTTTCACAAGCAGCTGTGATTGGTGAAATTATTGATCTGCAAGAAAAGAATTTAACCGTATTACCCTAAACATTAAGTGGTATTTAAAAAATAAAAAAAGCCAACCATGTTGGCTTTTTTGCGTTGCTTGCAACTAAAGAGGTGCTTAGTACAACAATCAAATTGGTTTAAACTGTTGCAGTATTTAAACAGTAATTTGATTTTTGATATTAAAAATAAAATAAAACCGACCAAAAGCAAATAAACAAAAATAAAACTCACTAGAATCACACATCTTTTACAAGATCATGTTTAATACCTATTTTTAACAATAGCGTAAAACCAATCAAGCGCAACTTATTTTATTAATCAAAAAGTAAAAAGAGTTGAATACCTACCGTGTAACCCAAAAAAGGAGGCAATTATGACTATTACAACCACAACGCTTACCTTTTCTTGGGGCTTGTTTTAAGAAGGTAGTTCGTTTGGCAAGTGCTAGGTTTAACAACTTAGTAATTGCGAAACTTCTATTTCAGCTGACAGTTAATAAAGTTCTAAAAAATACAACTTCACTCCTAGAGTGAGGTTAAAAATTTTGCAGAGTTTTTTTTCAGCACTTATCAATCCTATTGGCTTAATCAATAGGCATTATTCATTTTGTTCTCATCATCTTTTACTCCATCAACATATGTGTTGATAGACGCGAGGAGGCTACTGTATGAGTCAAGCATTTATTCACAATGCTTGGCAGGCACAATAGCCGATGTTTTCATGCAAGTGTCTGGCCCCATTCGTTAGTTATTTTAAGGAATAAAACAATGGGCAATTATTTGCACACATTATCTGAACAGGTTCAATATTTCACATCTAAGCAATTATGGTTAGAGGGTGAAGCAATTTTGCAATTAGAAAAAACAGCAAAATTACCTGGTATAAAAAAAGCAATCGGTTTACCCGATTTGCATCCTAGTCGAGGCTATCCAATTGGGGCAGCATTTTTCTCTCAATCCATCATTTATCCTGCCTTGGTAGGTAATGATATTGGTTGTGGTATGGCATTGTTTAAAACCGATGCCAAAGTAAAAAAGTGTCGCCTCGATAAATTAAATAAGCGACTAGGAAATATAGATGGCCCTCTCACTAACGCCGAGTGGGTCGAGATTGAAAATAATCAACAAGACTTAATGTTGCAGGTCAAAAACTTGCAACAGGAACTTGAAAATTTTTCAATTGAATTTTCTAAAAATTTGCAACGCAACGACGGCAACGAGTTATGGACTCAGTGGTGTAAAAGTTTAGGAACGATTGGCGGCGGCAATCATTTTGTAGAAATCCAAGCTGTCGATGAAATTAACAAAGATAGCAATGATTTAAAGCAAAATTTATTATTAATGGTGCACAGTGGTTCTAGAGGTTTAGGTGAAATGATATTAAAAAGTCATGTCCTTAAGTGGAGTCATAATGGACTAGATTCACTTCAATTAGAGCAACAAGTTGCCTGGCTAAATTATTGGTTAGGTCATGATTTAGCCCTGAAATATGCCAAGCTCAATCGCCGATTAATTGCTGCCAGAATTGCCAATCGCTTAGCTTGGCATTGTGAGGTTTTGCTTGATCAGTTTCATAATTTTATTGAACCAATTAGCAGCTCTTTAGGGAGTGGATTTTTACATCGGAAAGGCGCCAGTGCAAGTAATGCGGGTGCCATAGTGATTCCTGGATCTAGAGGTGATTATTCTTATTGGGTACAACCTAGCCCAAACAACGGTGAAGAAAATTTATGGTCTTTACCGCATGGTGCAGGAAGAAAATGGGCGCGCCATAATTGCAAGGGAAATTTATCAAAAAACTATCAATTAAAAGACTTGTTAGAAACTCAATTTAAAAGTCTTGTTATTTGTGATGATAGAGAGCTAGTTTATGAAGAGGCCGCTCAAGCCTATAAGAATATTGATTCAGTCGTAGAGCTTATAAAAGAGGCTGGTTTGATCGATGTAATTGCGCGTTTAAAACCAGTGCTCAGTTACAAAACCAGAGGGGGCTGTTGCGAATGAAAAAACTACTTCAAATTAGTGCAATGCAAGGTCCTGTCGAGTGTTGTTTAGCAGTTGCTTTATTATTTGAAAAAATAGTCAAAGATGCCGATCAAAAACAGATAGATTGCCAAATCATTGAGAGTATGCAAGGCCCAGCCACTAAGACATATAAATCCATCTTACTACAACTGGAGTGTAAAACAAGGGTTGCGAACTCCGTCCTACAAAGACAAATAATAAATGAATTTTTGCAGACTTGGGTGGGGGTAGTTTTATGGCGCCAAGCCAGTAGTTTTAGGCCGCAACATGCCAGAAAAAATTGGTTTATTTTGGTG
Organism: uncultured Limnohabitans sp.; assembly: GCA_964556425.1. Taxonomy (GTDB): domain Bacteria; phylum Pseudomonadota; class Gammaproteobacteria; order Burkholderiales; family Burkholderiaceae_C; genus JALQUL01. The sequence goes on from CAZKWC010000120.1 coordinate 3,962, forward strand.
CAAGCATTCGATTGTCCAGAACTAATACCCGATAGCGAAATTGCTTACCAAACGATTCGCTCATCTGGCCCAGGCGGGCAACATGTGAATAAAACTGAAACTGCAGTGAGGGCGACCCATATTGCAACGGGGGTAAGTGTGAAGGTGCAAACCGAGCGTAGTCAGTTGGCGAATAAAAAATTAGCCAACTTGCTCATTAGCCAAAAAATAAATGCAATGCAAGCTTTAAAACTAAAAGGAGATAAAGCACAAAGAAGAATGCAACATTTTCAAAATTTAAGAGGGAATCCAATTAGAACTTTTTTAGGTGAAAAATTTCTAGAGGGGTGAGGCT
>CAZKWC010000121.1:0-2956 GCA_964556425.1 uncultured Limnohabitans sp.
TTTTCCAACCCTATTTTCGGTTCATAAAAGGGAATTCCACAATGACCAGTCAACCCCAAGTTAAACTGTTCGAATTCGGCCAACCGTACGAAAAAATCGTACGGTTGGAGTAAACTAAGGTTAAGTCTTGCATTACGAAATGCCTACCAAACTGAACAACACACCATAGCGACGATAGCGGATTACTTTAATGTGCACTACGCCACGATTAGCTGATGGGTGAAAGGATATGAATAAAAGTTTTAGATATGTCGTAATGCAAGACTTGACCCCATATTCTATTCCGGCGATGCACCAAAAATTCATGGTGGCTAACGGTCTGCATGTGCAGCTCGGGAGTTTCAACTACACTTCTTCCGCGAACTTGCGCAACGCCGAAACGGAGGAGGCCTTTCGCAACGCGCCCGACCTAGCCAGCTAGTTCCGGACTGAGTGGCACCGACTGTCCACTGAACCCATAGCCTCGGTTGAAGCGGTCATGTCCGTTGACCGTGGCTTGGCCATCCTCAAGGAATTTGGAATTTAATCGAAAACAATTGTTAAAAACTGCTAGCATTTTCCTTCTGGAAAAAGTAAAATATTTTCTGTCAAAAGGAAAACAAAATGACATCTATTGAACAACAGAAGTTTCAAAAAGCTATTGAAGAAACCGATGCCATATTTGCCCTTGAGGGCTTCAAACCAACCAAGATGCGCAAGTTAATTAGTGACGCCATTATGGCGGGTCGTGTGACCCATGCGCAGGTCGCGCATGAAATGAGTGAGTACGCGACGCAACACAAGACCGTCACCGGCTTTGTGGAATCGCGCCCATGGGCTATTTGACGGTCTTGAATGTCAAACCCGTACACCGACGAATCCGGCGTTTTCAAGAACAAGCTGGGCATCACCAATGATGCCGAGCTTAAAGCCACTGAGTACGCATTAACGACCAATCGGACCGAAGAACTTAGGACAGGGTATGCAGTCCTCTCGACCAGCGGCTACGGGCTGGATCGACTGCAGGCCATACACAAACATATTTTCCAAGATGTTTACGAATGGGCGGGTAAGGCCCGAACAGTGCCATCGGCAAAGCGCATGGACAACAACATTATGTCCCGTTTTGCCGAACCTGAATCCATCGCTCAGAATTGGCATAACCTTGAAAAGAAAACGGGTGAGTTCGTCAATACCAAAGGGTTGAGCTTTGAGCAAAAGCATAAGGTCCTTGCTGAAATTTTCATTGAAGCCAATCACATACACGCTTTCCCAGAAGGGAACGGGCGTAGTCTTCAAATATTCATGAATGATTTGGCCAAAGAACAAGGTGTGGAACTGGACTACACCAAAGTCGATTCACGCGAGTGGAATCTTGCAAGCGCCGTTAGTGGCACGCATGGCCGACTTTTTGAGCGCGTTCACTTGATTCCATCTCCACCGAATACAGAACCCATTGAAAAAATCTTTGCGCAGATATCCATTCCCATGTAAGTCGGGGGCAAGTCTTGCATTACGACATTTAATTTTGATTACTCTTATCCTTCATGGCAAGACCTCTTTGGCTAGAACTAGCAAGTGCACTTTATCACGCCACATCACATCACACGGCAATGGGCGAGAGGATATTTACCTCTGCGTTAAATCACACCATAACGACAATAGCGGATTACTTTAATGTAAACTACGCCATGATTAGCAATGGGTTAAAAGGTATGAAGACACGTTTTAGATATGTCGTAATGCAAGACTTGACCCCATATTCGACCCTTCTAGAACGATTCCCTTACCTCTCATGCCGCCTTGACCTTCACTTTTTAGCGGCTATGCTTGATTTCCTGCGTGCTGCTTTGAAGTCTGCAAGCACGGACTCAACATCCACGCCCTGCGCCACAAGCAGCTTGTCCAAGGTCTTGCTGGCTTTTTTCAAGGCTGCGATGTCTGCCTCAACTTGTCCATGCGTAGGGATGAAGTAGCCCACCGTCTGACCGTGCCGGGTGACGGCAACGGGTGTGCTGGATGCAATGTACTCGGCCAAATCGGCGCGGAACTCGCGTATACCAACCTTTGTCGTTTCCATGTGAATGCCTCTATTTTTGTGAATCTATGTGTACACATTTTACACAAACATGACCTGCTTAGCAAGCGCCCTCAGCAGTCAAGCCATGCGGCAGTGTCTACACCCTGCCTCGCTTGATCAACGAAATGCAAGTCTTGTCCCTTGCCCCCTAGGCAAACGCTTGGGCACCTTGCTGCAACTAAACCCGCCCACCCAATGCAATTCCCCCTGCACACCTGCAACACCTCAAGGTACAAAAACAAAATTACTGACATCGCTTCATTCTGAGTAGTACACAAAACTTGCCGGTCGATCTCTAAATAAGTCAAAAACTGCTTCACGTGTTGCGCCCCAAATTGCTCATAATGTTGGTGTCCAGCAAATACATCGCCCATCACATCACATATCAAGCCACATCAGGCGCAACGCGCCTCTGCAGCAATCCCCGTACGGGCAGCGCAATGTCGGTTGGTGCATCGGCGGCAAGCAACAAGTCTTTAAGTGTTGGCTGCGCACTAGCTTGCAAACGCATCCATTCGTCATATGGCACCAACACCGCTGTCCGTACCCCCCGCCGCGTCACCAATTGCGGGCCAGTTTGCACACACAAATCCAAAAGCTCACTAAACCGCGCCTTCGCATCCTGAACAGACCATGTTTGCATGATGATGCCCCTTGTTAATCTGAATAGCTATATGACTAGTTTAGACACTTGACCACAACACATCAAGCCCATGCACGTCCAAACGCATACACCTCAGCCACACCTATATCAACAGCGTGACGTTTATTATCAAACACATTAAACTGCTTAATCCACTGCAAATACTACAATTCGGGGCGTATACTGAAGTGTCGCAACCTGATCTAATCTCGCATCAAATCCAGCAACCTCGGCGTGGGTGGTGCTACAGGTGT
>CAZKWC010000121.1:3056-4232 GCA_964556425.1 uncultured Limnohabitans sp.
CAATATGTCGCACCCATTTCTCGGTCGATCCGCTATCGTCGACATAATCAAGAGCAAGGAGCGAACGAACGCCATTCAAAAGCGCGAAGGGCTTACTGAGCACCCGGTTCGTTTTACCGTATGCGGCTGCCCAGACCCAACTTGCGGTGGCTGGCACACCATCGAAACGAACCGAAAGGCGCCGTCTCAGGAAGAGTGCATTGAAATCCTCAAGGCCGACAACTCGGCTCGCAAGATAAAACAACACAGAGGTTAGTAAGAGCGCCTGGGGTGCAAATACCTAACAGAGTTGTCAGCTAGACACCCAACTGCTACGCAGTTGGATTCTCTCCGTTGCGCTCTGGTACTGGTTACTTTCAACGTTAGGCTTCTCATGAAACAAGCACTTTTCGAACAATACGAGACTACCAAAGAGCAGGGTAATAAGCGCTTGGCAACAAGCCTGATCTCTGAATTCATCAAGACGTTTACCACCAATGAAGAGCGCGAAGAGTGGACACGCTGGTACATGAATAATCGTACCGTCGATCTCTTCGTTCGGCACGAACTTTTCGAGCAAGTAATCTTTCCCGTTCTGCTGGCTGGATACCAGAGGTCTGACCCTTGATGCATCGAGATGCTAGAACGCAGCGCTCAAAACCTTTATAGGGCAAAGCATCTGTGGTCACAAGTTGACTATCAAACAGAGATGCAGCTTGCCGAGCATTGGCTTGAACTCACGCCAAACGACATCAAGGCCAAAAACCGTGTGCTGGAGCATTTGATCCGTTGGTTTCGGTACAGCGAGCATGAATGGCCAGCAGGAATTCTCAATGGCTCTAACGGCGCCACGGAAACTGAGTGCCAAGAGTTCCGTCAAATCCTTCATAAGGCCCGCATGCTAGATACTGGGCAAGTGTATTCGCACTTCCTCGACCAGTACGAAGCAAAAGTCCACCAGTACATTGATCGCTTATCACAGACAGCGGCCAATAAGCCAACATCGAATGCATAAATCCATTTTTGCCCTAAGTCACTTTAATGTGCACTACGCCACGATTAGCCGATGGGTGAAAGAATATGAAAACAAGGTTTAGATATGTCGTAATGCAAGACTTGACCCCAGCCTCCACCCTTGGCGTTCCGCTCTTTGTATACCGCCCTCAGTCCCCCCTTAGCAGGGGGGATGAAATGCAG
>CAZKWC010000122.1:0-1632 GCA_964556425.1 uncultured Limnohabitans sp.
AACACCCATTTTCACTAAAATTGGAAAAGAAGTGATTAACACACCCTACTTGAGTCACCATTAGCAATGGTGCTAGGTAAGAGGCATTTAATTGATTTCAATTTTGCAGGTGAATACTTTATAAGGCTTGATTCGTTTTAAAAAGCGCATTTTGCAATACCAGTTGATCTCTGCTTGATAAGGCTTATTTATTTGTTACACCCATACTCAATATGACTGATTTGCAAATTTCTACTTTAGCGCTTCTCTTGTGTCTTATGCCTGCCTTGGTGCATTGCTTTGAAATGATTCAACCTATGTGGGCACGTTTGATTGTGAACTTTGTATTGCCAACTTTTAAGCCCGGCATGCCAAATTTTAAAGAGCTACTCACTGAAGAGGAGCAACTCAAAATGTTAGACGCAGCGCTAAGTGCAGCGCCAGCCAACAAACCTAATGCTGGCCCCGACTATATTTTTGTATTGTTATTTGAACAACGCCAATTTGCTTTAACGATTACCGCACTTGCAGCTGGTGTTTTATATGGCCTTAGCCTGCCTTTAGTAGAGCGTCAGAGCTTGCATTTTATATACGGCGTTATGGCCGCCCTTTACACATTGGTCAATGCCAACCAAGCTGGTGTACCATTTTTGGGCAAGCATCCAAAAATATCTCACAACGGGCGTAATGTGAGTATTGCATTTGTACCTTATTGGTTGGCAGTAATGGTGCTTAACTACATGGCGTATGGTTTTGAATGATGCGACCCCGAGTGCTTGTTTTGCTAAGCACTGCCATAAAAAGTAATTAGTGCAATACCGCCAATTTTAGCCCACCAACGGAAACCAATCATGCTCCATTAGTGCACCATCGGCTAGTACCTCGCTAAGGCCTGTAAAGGGCGGTGAGGTGCGCCATGGGCGAATGGCATGACGGGTATCATCACCCATATATCTTGCAGAGAACACACGGCGTCTTTGATTGGCTCCTACACCAGCAGAAGCATGTAGGGTTAGCATATGAAAAGCCACTATGTCGCCAGGCTGCATGGCCCAGGCTAATTGTTGGTATTGGTCGGGATTGGCATCTATTGCTGGCAACTCTTGTAAAGTACCTTCGGCAAACCATTTGGCTTGGTTGTCACGGAAGGTGCGGGGCATATACCATGTGCCCTGATGCGAGCCCGCCACAAATCTTAAAGTGCTTTCTAGCGGTACTGGATCGACTGGAATCCAAAAACTCACATTTTGTTGACCACTAATATTGTAATAAGGTTGATCTTGATGCCATGGGGTGGGCTGACGGGTGGCCGCTTCTTTTACCAACATATGGTCATGATAAATCCGTACGGTTTCCGATTGCATGAGTTGCTTGGCAATACTGGGCAAAGCAGAATCACGCAAAATTTTTTGATACGCAGGGTTGCTCTGCCAAGTGCAAAAATCTTCTACAAAACGACCTGGGTCATCGGGCAAACTAGCCACTAAAGCTAAGGGGCTTAAATGCGCCAAATTATGTTCTATTCCTTGGCTAAGCAATTGCACTTCATCGGGGCTTAAAGCTGCCCTAATAATAACCGCACCTTGGGCTTGATAATCTGTTACGGCTTGTGGGTCTAATGAAAAAGCGTGTGATGGCATGATGTGAACCTTC
>CAZKWC010000122.1:1732-4212 GCA_964556425.1 uncultured Limnohabitans sp.
TTTAGCACTTACTCTTTTGCGTCTTCTGGTTTGCTTAAAGTAAATTGTGGCGCTTTAATATCAGAGCCTACATGCAACAAACCTACGTTGGTATAGAGTGCTAATTTGGCACGTGTATCTACAATGTCTAAGTTACGCATAGTGAGTTGGCCAATGCGGTCTTGTGGAGAGAACATAGACTCACCTTTTTCCATTGTTAAACGCTCTGGATGGTAGGTTAAATTAGGTGAGGTGGTGTTTAAAATAGAGTAGTCATTACCACGGCGTAACTCTAAAGTGACTTCACCGGTAATGGCACGTGCTACCCAACGCTGTGCGGTTTCACGCAACATAATGGCTTGTGAATCGAACCAACGGCCTTGATATAACAAACGACCCAAACGACGACCATTGTCGCGGTATTGTTCGATGGTGTCTTCGTTATGAATACCTGTTACCAAACGCTCGTAAGCCGCAAATAACAAAGCCAAACCAGGGGCTTCGTAAATACCACGGCTCTTGGCTTCAATGATACGGTTTTCGATTTGATCACTCATGCCTAAACCATGACGACCACCAATACGGTTGGCTTCTAAAATCAACTCCACCATGTCGGTGTATTCAACACCGTTAATGGCTACTGGTTGGCCTTCTTCAAAACGAATTGTGACTTCTTCTGATTTAACGACTACATCATCACGCCAAAACGCCACGCCCATAATAGGCTGCACAATTTTAATACCGCTGTTAAGGTGCTCTAGGTCTTTAGCTTCGTGAGTTGCACCCAACATATTGCTGTCAGTAGAGTAGGCTTTTTCGGCTGACATTTTGTAGCCAAATCCTGCTTTGGTCATGAATTCGGACATTTCTGCACGACCGCCTAATTCATCAATAAATAATTGGTCTAACCAAGGCTTGTAGATTTTTAAATCTGGATTGGTTAATAAACCATAACGGTAAAAACGCTCGATGTCGTTGCCCTTAAAGGTGCTGCCGTCGCCCCAAATATTGACATCATCTTCTTTCATGGCCGCTACCAACATGGTGCCTGTTACAGCACGACCCAATGGTGTGGTGTTGAAATAGGTAACGCCAGCAGTAGAGATGTGAAATGCGCCCGCTTGTAAGGCGGCAATGCCTTCGGCTGCGAGTTGGCTACGGCAATCAATTAAACGGGCTAATTCTGCACCGTATTGCATGGCTTTACGTGGAATTTCTTCGTAATCTGGCTCGTCTGGCTGGCCTAAATTAGCGGTATAAGCATAAGGAATAGCGCCTTTGTTGCGCATCCAATGAAGCGCAGCGCTGGTATCTAAACCGCCAGAGAAAGCGATACCGACTTTTTGCCCAGCGGGCAGATTTTGAAGAATAGTGGCCATGGATAGATTTAAATTGGGTAATAACTGAAATAGGGTTGGCTTTTCTAAGCCTTTGGCTAACTTTTACCAAGTTGCCAAGCAAGGGCATTTTGGTGCCAAATGCTAATTTTAGGCGAGACAAGGGCTAATTAGAAAAAACCCATGTAAAAACTCGCTCAAGAAACGACTTTTAGTAGAATTTTTGAAGTTTTTTTGTTTCGCCTCAATATTGGAGGCCATAAAAGAATTTTAAAACCTTTCGTAAGGCATTAAAAACCGCCATTGCCCTAGTTCTAACTGCGTTAAGGAAACTCGCCCCACACGAATTCTTTTCATGGCAACTACTTGTAGGCCAAAACGGGCACAACGCTCGGCAATTTGGCCTGTTTTAACGCCTTTTACTGCAAAACGTAGGCCAGTGATCTCGTCGGTTTGTTTGCTTAAACTCACTTTCATGGCAAATGGATTTTTTTCTGTGGGGAAAATACTCAGTTGCTCAATTTGCTCGGCACTGGCCTGGCCTTGTACATCAACAATAATTTCTTGTTCTACAAAAGCAAAATCGGTAATTAATTTACGCTTAATGGTGAAGTCTTGGCTATAAACCACTAAACCCGTGGCGGCTAGTTCTAGGGGGGTCGCACAAACTTGATCTTTGGTGTGGCGCAATAATTGCCGAATTCCAGTACGGTCGGTTTTGCTTCGGTTTTGGGCGGTTAACAAGGCCGCGGCATCTTTAGGCCCACCTTGCCAGTCGAGACCTGCTGGTTTATTCAGCAAAATTGTCATTGGCACACTAGGAGTGAGTAGCGCTTTTGGGTCTAACTCTATGGTGTCGTTGGGGCCAACTCGGTGAGTCACTAGCTCTACCACCACGCCATTCACAGCTACCCAACCGCCTTCTATATATTGCTCGGCCTGACTGCGTGAGCAGTTAAATAATTCGCTAATGCGTTTGGCGAGTCGGATGGTTTCTGTCATGGTGAAGTGTAGCGATCAAAAGCAATGAGTCTAGCAGATTGATGGATACATTAGTTAGTCGCTAAATGCCATCAAAAGTCATTTGCTATGCGTTAATCGATTCAAGTAGTTTTGCTACTTGAATTTTTAAAGGATGAGTAATGATTAAAAAAACGGCCTATT
>CAZKWC010000123.1:0-4174 GCA_964556425.1 uncultured Limnohabitans sp.
TACCGGCCTGTCACGCCGGGGGTCGCGGGTTCGAGTCCCGTCCGCTCCGCCAACAATTAAAAAAACGCTGTAAAATTTCTTACAGCGTTTTTTTTCGTCTTGTATATTTTGATTCTTAAGTTCAATCAAATTTAAAGGATTCAAACCTATAATCCCGATTAACTGGATATGATTTTTTGTCAATCCACGTTAATACACCAATCATTAATTAGTCAGGGTTAGACATGAGACTTGTTGAGGTTCGTTCTTATAAACTTAAAAACAATACGTTCAATTTATTTCATCAACTTTTTGTTGAACAGTCGGTTCCAATGTTGATCAAGTGGGGAACAGATGTTGTTGCATTTGGACCATCACCCCAACAAGACGATGAATATTTTCTGATTCGTTCGTATGAGAACTTACACGATTTAAATCAAAGACAGAATGATTTTTATAGTTCTGAAGAGTGGCGAAATGGGCCAAGGGAGGCTATTGTTGAAAAGATTGAAACCTCTTTAAATACACTGTTTTGGCTTTCACAGGCCGGAATTGAGGATCTTCGAGCCTCTAATCGGTAAACATGATGTTAAGCTGTGATACGTGGAATATATTTTTAATCAATAGTTTTATTTTGAATGGTTGGCAGCCACTACTGAATACAAATGAAAAACACTATCTTCACTACCATTAATTAATCGTTTAAAAGATTTTTCTATGGGGAATACAAAATTTTCTTTTTTAGTTTTAACGCCCATAAAGCTAAAACCAATTGCACGTGCTTTTTCATTTGGCATTTCCCATTTGCCGCCTAAATTTCTAATCATTACTTCACCTACATAACAGCCTAGAACTATTATTGTTCTTTGCATGTCTTCAGGTTTTTTTCCTGCCATATGAAATTTTAAAATTATCTCGTCGACAGACTTAAGACTATTTGGAGAGTAATCAAGTTTGCTTCCTTCTAATTTCTCAGCCATACTTACTGCTAATGTCGCATATTTTGCTGCATCTGCTGGTGTCATATTGTGCGCCTAATACCAAAAGTCAATTTCACTATGACAAAATCTTAGCCTACGGCTTAATCAGCGGTGTTCAATAGGTCAAAATTGCTTAAAACACCCATCTGTCATGCACAAGTCATGCTCTGTCGGGTGTTTGTCGTACTTTTTTTCATCTATCAAAGTTATTATTTCGACTCATATTTCAGGAGTTACACATGTTGGTTTATAAATTACGTCTTCAAAAAGGTTGGTCTCAAGAGCAGTTAGCCGATTTAAGTGGGCTAAGTGTTAGGACGATTCAGCGTATTGAAAATGGTCAAGCAGCAAGTGTGGAATCGCTGAAGTCCTTGGCTTCTGTTTTTGAAGTCGATTTCAACACTTTGAAAGAACCCACAATGAATTCCATACCCAACGATTCAACACCATCATCCTCGAATGCCCAAGGCATTAGCAATGAAGAAATTTTGGCCCTTGCACATGTTAGAAAATTAAAGGGTTTTTATTCGCATTTAATTCGATATATTGTGATAGTTGGCTGTTTGGCTATTTTTAATTTTATTAAAAGTCCAGCCTATTTTTGGGTAATATGGGTAGCGCTTGGCTGGGGCTTGGGTGTTTTATTTCATGGCCTAAGGGTGTTTCAGTTTTCACCGTTCGACACTGCCGAATGGGAAAAAAAACAGGTGGAGAAATATTTAAATCGAAAAAAATAAATGGCTGCTTGAACAAGTCCCTGCAAGCAACGTTAAATATTATTCGATTATTTTGGAATGAGTGCTTGCCTAAGGGCTTTTATTAAAGCCTGTTGTGCCTCAGTAGTCTGAACACTAATTCGCCAATAGCCAGGTAATCCAAATGAACTGGCATCTCTTAATTGAACCTGATGCTGCTTTAAGACCTGTGCATCAAGCTGGGCTTTTATACAAAAGAAATTCGTCTGGCTCGGTAAAATTTCTACACCATCTAGCTCACTAATCCAATTGATTTGTTGTGCTTTTAAGTTTTGAAGTTGTATGAGACTTTGTTGAATCCAATCTTGCACTTTGCTTTGTGTCCAGGCATTTAGCATGGCTACACCGTGGCTACCAATCGGCCATGAGGCTGCCATTTGATTGAGTTGCTGAATCGTAGCCATGACTTGAGGTGTTATTTCTGGAGCGATTAAATAGGCTGCTCTAATCCCAGTTAGCCCTAACACTTTATTGGGTGACCATAATTGCCACAATTGATTGCACTGTTGCTTTGAAAAAGAACTAACACCCGATAAGCGAAGTGGTTCATAAGCTCGGTCTAGTACCACCATTGTGTTTGGTGTTTGGCTGTGCTGCATTAAAGAGTGGGTATGGACTAAGGATTGGCCCAAAGGGCTACTTGGTTCACATAACCACACTAAATTGGCCTGGGTAGGGTCGGGGCAGTGTTCGAGTTTCCATATTTTTGCGGCATACGGGTAATCACCATAAGACTGCGCAGGATACCAAACTTTTTTGGCTGTTGAACTAGAATGAAAACAAGCGTAATAACTGCTTATTCGCATTATCATTTCGCTGGCGCTAGTGGCCAGAACAATTCGCTCCGGGCTCACTTGATGAAACTGTGCCAGTTGTGATTGAAGATCGGTATAGTGGTAATCTGGGTAACTTGAAGCGTCTAATTGTGTGAGCTGAGTTTGAATAATAGGGCAAGTGCCACAGGCATTATTATTGGTTGAAAAATCCCATTTTGCTCGGCCCAATTCGTTAGGCCCACCGTGAATTCGTTTCATGGTGTTAGTCCAAGCCGTGTGAATAGGGTCTGAAAGTTATAGTCGTTAATGACTAATAAAACACTAGCCACTAGTAGCATTAAAAAAACTACCTTTTGACTCAAATGGACTGCTCTTTGAAGGTGTTCAGCGAGTGGAGCAGAGGCTTTGGGATTGAGTCGATAAACACCTGGTTTACCTAGGCTAATATTTAAAACCAAAGCCATGGCACCCATTGGCCAACCACCATTGGGTGATGGCGTTATTTGGGCTTGTTGATATAGTTTTTTAAAGTCCACACCCCCAGCTAACACAGCAATTAAAAACGCAGTGAGGCGGGCAGGAATCCAAGACAAAATATCGTCGATATGGGCAGCAACTTTGCCTGCCCAAGTCCAATGTCGTCCCGACCGCATACCCATATAAGCCCACATCGCATCGGCGGTATTGGCAAAACGGTAAACAGCCGCACCAGGTAAACCAAAAATAACAAACCAAAAAATAGGAGCGACGACAGAGTCGTTTAAATTTTCGGCAAGGGTTTCAATGGCTGTTTCACGCACTTGTGCTGCGTCAAGTTGTGTCACATCTCGGCTACATAACCAAGACAATCTTTGTTGGCCTGCTTGTAGTGATTGAGCTAATGCAGTTTCTACTGCTAACACCTCGGTTAATAACATTTTGGCGGCAAATAGCGGTTTAAGTAATAGTCCAATTCCAATAGCCGATAAATACCAAGGTAGTTGAAATAAATACCACTCGAGTATAAAAGCAATTGCACCTACTAAAACAAAGCCTACTAGCCACAATAAGCCGCCTAAAATAAAACTTTTTAGTTGGCAAAACTTGGTTTTTTCTGGAGTGAGGGGGGCAATTTTTTGCCCCCAATATTGAAGATAATGACCCATCCAAACCACAGGGTGGAATTGGCTTTTGGGTTCACCCATATACCAATCAATGAAGGCGGCAATTAATAAAGCGATGCAAAAAACCATGCCCTTATTGCTGACCAAAAATAAATCTAAATATAAAGGGGAGTTCATTGAGGGGCAACTAGCGCAAAAAGAGGATAAAAATAGATGATCAAGCAGAACCATCAGGTCTGTCTTTGTGGCTGAGCTCGTAAGAGTCAGCCGAATAACGCGGACCTTTCATAATAATCATAATCACACAGCCCAAGGCCAACGTTAACAGCATAGTCCAAATAAAAGTGATTAAACCTAGCATCATATAAAAAAATAATTCTAAAGAATCATCAGTTGCATGCATGAGGGTAGAGGAGGGGCTTACAGGATTAAATTGTTCAAAAAAATAAACTAAGGCAACACCTAATAGTGGCACAACAGTTCCAAGTAATAAAAGCCAAGGAATTTTTTTGAGAATTTTTCGCTCGGTGCTAGAGTCAATTCTTTTGGGGTTCGGTTCTTTATTGAGGAAATTCATTGGA
>CAZKWC010000124.1:0-3817 GCA_964556425.1 uncultured Limnohabitans sp.
GTGTAGCAGCTCCTGTTATCTTAATTGCTTTGCGTATGTTGCAAGGTTTGGCTTTAGGTGGTGAGTACGGTGGTGCTGCTACTTATGTGGCTGAGCATTCTCCACAAGGTCGTCGTGGTGCATACACAGCATGGATTCAAACAACCGCTACTTTAGGTTTGTTTTTATCTTTAATGGTTATTTTAGGTACACGTGTTGCCATCGGCGAAGAAGCATTTGCTGATTGGGGCTGGCGCGTTCCTTTCATCGTATCCATTGTTTTATTGGGTATCTCTGTTTGGATCCGTTTGTCAATGAACGAGTCACCAGCTTTCGCTAAAATGAAAGCAGAAGGTAAAACTTCTAAAGCTCCTTTGTCTGAGTCTTTCGGTCAATGGAAAAACTTGAAAATTGTTATCTTGGCATTGGTTGGTTTAACAGCTGGTCAAGCAGTAGTTTGGTACACAGGTCAGTTCTACGCTTTGTTCTTCTTAACACAAGCGTTAAAAGTGGACGGCGCAACTGCTAACTTGTTTGTTGCTGCATCACTCATTATCGGTACACCTTTCTTTATCGTGTTTGGTTCTTTGTCCGACAAAATCGGTCGTAAGCCAATCATTATGGCTGGTTGTTTATTGGCTGTTTTAACTTACTTCCCAATTTTCAATGCTTTAACAAAAGCAGCTAACCCAGACTTACACGCTGCTCAACAAGCAAGCAAAGTAGTGGTAACTGCTGACCCAGCTGAGTGTTCATTCCAGTTCAACCCAACTGGTACAGTGAAGTTCACTAGCTCATGTGATATTGCTAAACAAAAATTAGCATCATCATCAGTTAGCTACGAAACAGTTGACGCTCCTGCAGGTACACCAGCCACTATTAAAATTGGTGATGTGGTAGTTACTAGCTACAACTCTGCTAATTTAACAGAAGCCGAAATTGCTGATGCAAAAGTTGCCGCTGCTAAAAAGTTGGAAGATGTTAAAGCTGCTAACAAACCAGAAGCCGACATTAAAGCTGCTACAGCTGCCTTGGCTGCATTTGATAAAAATGCCAAAGCTGCTGCTGCTAAAGTAAAAGACGGTCAAATGGCTGCTGCTTTATCTGCTGCATTGAAAGAAAAAGGCTATCCAGCTAAAGCTGACCCAGCTAAAGTAAATAAAGTAATGGTTATTGCTATCCTTACTTACTTGGTTATCTTAGTAACTATGGTTTATGGTCCTATCGCTGCCATGTTGGTAGAAATGTTCCCAACCCGTATTCGTTACACATCAATGTCCTTACCTTACCATATTGGTAACGGTTGGTTCGGTGGCTTGTTACCTACTACAGCATTCGCTATCGTTGCTCAAACAGGTAATATGTACAACGGTTTATGGTATCCAATCATCATCGCTGGTATTACATTCGTAATCGGTATGTTGTTTGTGAAAGAAACAAAAGACGTAGATATCTACGCAGGTGATTAATCTCTCTTGCTAGACGCTACCTTCTGTTAAGTAACAAAGGCCCTGTAAAAAGGGCTTTTGTTTTTATTTCAACTGTTCATTAGGAGTTTTAATTATGTGGAAAATTGTTGTTGGCTTTATCGCTTTTGCTGCTTTGGCTTTGTTTATGTTGAGCAAGGGCGGTGATATTGATATGAGCGGTGAAAAACACGGTAGCGTTCAGTCAATTGAAGCAAAAGTAGTTGCTTAATTTTTATTGGTTTGAGCAACAAAAAAGCGGATGAAATTTTCATCCGCTTTTTTTATTATTTGACGATTAATATTGATTTTTACTCAGGACTGATTTTGCATCAAGTCCGACAATTTGCTGGTACACACTGGGAGCGGTAGCCCCTTCGCTGTTAATCAGTAATATCTTGGCGCCGCTATTGAGTTGTAATAATTGGGCTAGCTCTGGATTTTTTAAAATCTCTAATAGGCCAGCTAAACCTGCAGCCCCAGATTCACCACTGACTATGGCTTTATCGTGGTCAATAGGTTGCGCCAATTGACGCATGGCTATTTCTGCCGCTGAGTCCTCTATACCAAGAGCCCAGTCAATGGTGTTTTTTAAAAATTGCCAAGCTAATGGCGATACTTCACCACATGCCAACCCAGCCATTAAAGAGTCGCCACTACCCTGTGTTTTAGTAGGCAAATGATGCAAAATGCTTTGCAAAATACAATCGGCTTGTTTGGGTTCTACACTAATAAAAAAAGGCCGATTCGCACCATATACTTGCCAAAAATGACTGATTACCCCAGCGGCTAACCCCCCTACTCCGCCTTGTAAAAAAACATGGCTATAGGGACAAGATATTGGCATAGACTCTGATTGATATTCTGTATGCTGCTCTAGGCTTTCTTGAGCCATGATGGCATAACCTTGCATCACATCACGTGGTACTTCTTCATAATTGGTGTATGAAGTATCAGAAACCACCCACCATTTATTTTTTTCAGCAAGCTGAGCTGCTTCTATGACGGATTGGTCGTAGTTACCTTGTATTCGAATAATCTCTGCACCAAATTGTGCAATAGCCTGCTCTCGTTCGGTACTCACATGGGCATGAATCACAATCACACATCGACAACCTATGCTTTGAGCCGCCGCCGCTAGCGCCCTACCGTGATTACCATCGGTGGCGCTAATGACCACAAAATCTTTTAACAGATGCTTATATTGGCCAGCCAATAATTCTTGTGCGTTAAAGGGCTGTTCTGGCCATAATCGCATGATTAACTGCACCAACGCAATAGGGGCTCCTAACACTTTAAAACTCGCCAGACTAGAACGTGCTGACTCATCTTTCATATGAATAGATTGGAGTCCAAGCGCTTGGCTCAAACCTTCGAGTGAGACCAAAGGAGTAATGGCTTGATCAAGTAGAGACCAAGATTGGAGTGCCTCACGGCTAATATTGCCTTTCTCAATACTCAAAATGGCTTGTAAGTGCGAAGGGTAGCTTGAGTGAGTTGCTTGTGAGTTGGCAATTAACATGAATGAGGCGCCAAGGTTTAATTTTTGGGTAGGGAGGGACTACGTTTAGCAATTCCATAGACTGGTTTTTTAACACTGTCCCAATGATCTTGCTCAAACCATTCATCGCCTTTTAAATAGGCATCTATCATGGGTAAGCTATCGAGGCCCCAAAAAACTTTATCATCTACGACAAAACTTGGCACACCAAATAATTGGTGTTGCAAAGCAGTCTGTCCTAACTCTTTTAATCTGTTTTTAATTTCTGGACTATTCAGGTCAGCGGCAGGTTGTAATTGTTCAATTAATTGGTCTAATCGGCCGGCATCAGTTGCTTCAAGTCCGTTAGTCCAAATATGTTTAAAAATGGTTTCTACTACATAACGATTAGGCAAACCTTGAGGGGCACATGCCAAGCTTAATCGCAGCAAACTGGTGGGGTTAAATGGGTGACTATGAGGCATTTTAAAATCAATGCCCATTTGATGCGCTTGCCACAAAACTTGTCGGTAAGTCCATTCACGTTTAGGTGCAATTTCAGCTGGACCTAACTGCCCGTGTTCGACCAATAAGCCACCAAACATAATAGGAATATATCGAACTGTGTAGCTGTGCGAACTTAAAGCTTTGGGAAGTTGTTCAAACGCTAAATAAGCGTAGGGCGAAATAAAGTCAAAATAAAAATCAATTGTTTTCACCAGATGTCTCCTTCGACTCTTTTAAGAATGAGTTGCCAATTTTGCTTTTTTTGTTCATTGCTAGACTTGCTCCAGGCAATGATTTCATCAAGGGTTCTAAAACAACCTTTGCACCAGTTGGTTTCTTC
The DNA here is from genome assembly GCA_964556425.1 of uncultured Limnohabitans sp. Classification (GTDB taxonomy): domain Bacteria; phylum Pseudomonadota; class Gammaproteobacteria; order Burkholderiales; family Burkholderiaceae_C; genus JALQUL01. The sequence goes on from CAZKWC010000124.1 coordinate 3,773, forward strand.
ATCCATGGTGCAAATCGAGAGGCAAGGGGAAGTTACTACATCTTG
>CAZKWC010000125.1:0-3798 GCA_964556425.1 uncultured Limnohabitans sp.
GCACGCCAATTCATCAAGGGTGACATCCTGCTTGCCGAATTCCTCCAAGTGAAGCCCGATGCAGAACAGGCCCACAACTGCTAATGTGTTGACGGCCGAGCAGCGGCAGCAGCTTGAAGCCGACCATACGTTTAAACGGGTTGTAGAGCTTGAACTTGAGCCGGTGCGAGGCAATTTCGATGTGGCGCACTTGAATCAAATAAGCCTTCAAGACGCTGCATGCCGCATCGGTCTATTTTGAATCGAAGATGCCGAGCAAGCCCGAGACACAGGAAGCAGGCATGCAATCGGTCATCGGCCATGTTCAAGCATGCTTGAACGCTGGCGAAACGCGGGATTTCACACAAGGTCGGGAAACCTAAAAAAGAGAACAGCCAGCGACGCAAGTTGCACCACCCGCACCTAGTGGCTAAAGTGAGTGATAGCAGTAGTCGAAGTACGCAACGGCCAATTAAGCCACAGCCTTTTAACAGGCCTATTCATAGACGAACACCTAGCCCGCACCGCCATCGCAACCAACGGCCAAACACAAAGCCAGGCCCAATTAACCGATGCCCTAGGCAGCGTAATTGCGCTTGCTAATGCACAAACACTAAGTATTAACACCAGCTACAGTTACAGCCCCTACGGGCAAACTCAAGCCACAGGAGAGAACAGTAGCAACAACCAACAATACACAGGCCGAGAAGCTGGCATAGAAGGCGAAGCAGGGCTATACTATTACCGGGCTAGGTACTACGACCCAGTGTTGAAGAGGTTTATAAGTGAAGACCCGATAAGGCTTGAGGGTGGGTTGAATGTATATGCTTATGTGGAGGGGGATCCTTTAAGTTTTAGTGACCCTTTTGGTTATGCGAGGTCTGGCGGTAAAACTGGTAAATGGTTTGGATTTGATAATAAAACTTTTCAAAATTGGTTTCATCGATGTATAAAAGATGAGGGAGATCCAGATGTTTCAAGTAAAGAGGAAATGCAGGAATATTATAATGACTGGCTCTTATTTGGAAAACCTGACATTAAGAAGAATGGTGACAATTATGGTGGTCCTCCACCAAGTGCACCGGTAACAAATTCAGGTGGAAAATGGACTAAAAATCAAAACCCATTTGCCACAAAAAATATCAGCTTATGTTCTGTGGCGAAAATTGTCAGTCATCAATTGGATACGTGTTTGCTGGTGGTGTTTTAATTATTGGTGCACGTACTGCCACAGCATGGGTTCCAGTTGCAGGGGCGAACTTAGGAGTAGGGTGGATTATTGCACGATGAAATTTAAACTAATGAAAATATCGAAAATGAGAAATAAAGTGACAACTATGTTGACAAATACCGAGATAAAGAGACAAGTATTGCCTTTAAAAATAAAATGAAGGGTAAAAAGTGGACAGAACTTTCGCATTTAGATGAGCCGTTATTATTAACAACACCACTAAGATCCCTATTTACAAATCAAGGAATTGTGTACTATTTTCCCCACTATTTGAATTTATTTTACAAGACTACTTGCACAGAACAAAGAAGTGAGAATGGTTTAAATTCAGGTTGGTTTATGGATCTTTTTGAATTAGAAACTATACCTGATGAATTACTTAATTTATTTCTTAAATTTTCGAGTTTGCAAGCAAGGTGTGTTGCATTGGCTTTGGCTCAGTATTATGCATTCAGTTATAAAACTAGTGGTTCCATGGACTCTTTTTCAAGTACCTTTTGGCAAGAGCTTGGGCATGAGTGATTTTAAATTGGAGCTTGTAAATTTTCAATTTAACCAATCAGCAGGTAAAGTTCGTAAAAGCTAGTTCAGCCAAACACGTAAAGGAGACTATAACTAAGGCGTCAGTTACAGCGTCGGAATGATGTACTGAGATTCAGATGGTAGTTACGTAAGGACTAGCTTAGTAAATGATCATGCTAGGAGCATATATAAGCTCAATAAACTAGAAGGTTTTTAACGATGAATAATAGAGAAATTTTAAGAACGCTTATTATTTTATTGGGTTTAGCTATTTCAATTTTTCTTTGCAAAGTCGGGGTTGATGCTTTACCTTTTGCAGTTGATAAAAATTTCGACAATAAACTCATCTACCTAGCACTTGCAAACATTGGTATAGGTGCTTGTTCAATTATAGGTTTACTCATAAGTTTGATCTATCCAAGCTTTTTTCAAGATGATAATATCATAGGAGTTTTTTTAGTTTGTGTAGCTTATTCCCAGTTGGGTGTAGATTATTTTGCTTTAGGCAATGCACCAGAAATGCGATATTACATGCTTACGGGAATGCTATTTTCTACAATTTTAGGATCAGTCGTTTCCTTGGGAATAGCTTCTTCTTGGATGAAATATTTTCAGGACAATTAGTGGGTAGGGTTTTTTGATTTAATTAAATTTGAATTTTTTGGTAAAGACTACAAATGAAAACGCTTAAATTACTTTTTAAACCTGTGGTTTATTCTTTAACTTGGGTTACTTTGCTATGAGTGACGCTCTTAAGGCTTTATTTGCAAATGACTTATCTGGAATGGATTTTGATAGTCAAAATATTTCTGGTTTAAGTTTTGCTGGAAAAATTCTCTCAGGTGCTTGCTTCGATGATGTGATTGCAATTAATACCAATTTTCAAAATTGTGATCTTTATTGGGCTAGGTTCTTTAGAGCGAATGTGCAAAGTGCTGATTTTAGAAAGTCAATATTACGAGGGGCAAATTTGGCTTTTGCTGACTTCTCATACGCTGATTTAAGAGGCGCTGACTTGGGGAGAGATAGTTATGATGGTCTCACCACTATAGAGGGAACCAATTTTAGTGGTGCAAAATATGATAGCCATACAGTTCTTCCTGATGGATTGAAACCTGAGTCGCAAGGGATGATTTATTGCGAAAATTAATCTAGAGCATGATTTTTACAAAGGTTTCAATATTAACAGTACTCAGGTAGTTCCCTTGTAGAGTTCTTTAAGAATTAGGTTTTTTTAGCAGATGGAATCAACACAACTGGGTCAATACAGGTCAATTTTTTTTTGCATGTTTTTCGTGCCATGCAGCAAATTCCAGTGGCCTAATACCATAGCGAACGACATTTCCCGTGTGCAGAGTCTGGAATTCTACTAGAGCCAATCCAATGAAATGATCTTTGTCAGTATCGGTTACAGCTTTTGGTATTCTAGAGCGTACTGTCGCATCTGTCGCTGCCTCATCACTGCGAACTATGGCAACAACAACTTCGGTCAATGCCTGACGATAACGCAGCCGAAAAATATCTGGTGGCACAAGATTTTGTTTGAGGGCGACATACTGCTGACAAGAGCGTTCATAGGCCCAAACGAAAACATCACGTAGCAGTTCAATGCGATTCAATTCATAAACGCCGATCATTGCATCCACGTAGGCTTGCTGCGGCACATCAATAAATGACAGAGGGCATAAATTATGGCGGATGAAAGGGATATTCGCGGCAAGTCGAGATACCCTCTTGTTGACGTCTTCAAATGGTTGCAGGTAGGGCAGATGCACCATCAGGAAGAAGGCCTGCTCGAATGGATCTTGAATTTCTGCAGCCATTTGGATCACGATACCAAATAACTCTTCAAGTCGTTGAGGTAATGCGATGGGCAAATACACGCTACTCCCTATCTCTACCGCACGTCTGCGGATACGTCCGCAAGCAGACGGATCGGCCATCAAGCCATCAGACAGAAATGCGTGTAATGCAATAATCGTGTCTGGGGTAAGGTTTGCATGCTCAGGGTCATGTACAAGATATTCGATTGCATCTTTGTGGTTCAAAATCATTTGGGTTTCCAG
>CAZKWC010000126.1:0-3638 GCA_964556425.1 uncultured Limnohabitans sp.
CCTGTGCCTGTGCCTGTGCCTGTGCCTGTGCCTGTGCCTGTGCCTGTGCCTGTGCCTGCACCAGTTCCCGTTCCTGTGCCTGTGCCAGCCCCTGTTCCTGCACCAGTTCCTGTGCCAGTACCTGTGCCAGTACCAACACCTGCACCAGTGCCTAGTCCAGTGCCAACACCTGCCCCCTCGCCAGCTCCTAGTCCGGCTAAATCATCCACTCAGGGGTCGCCAAATACTTCCAATAACACTGTTTCTAATAGTTCGCAAAATAGTGGTGGTCAAGGTAGCTCCAATTCAGGAGCGGGCGCAGCTACATCAAGTGTGAATTCAAGTGTTAGGGCGAGTGCTATTTCTGCTGGAGGAGGCTCTAGTGGTAATTCAGGCGCAAGCAACTCTTCGTCATCTGGTTCTAACGCCAATAACAGTTCAGCTGGCGGATCTAGTAATGCTGGATCAGGCTCGGCTGCATCATCTGGAGGTTTGGCTGGTTTTATCAACTCCTCAGGGTCGGGTCGAGCTACTGGAGGCAGTACTGGAGCTGGCTGTCGAGGAGGTTTGTGCCCCGGTGACTTGAAAAAGAAAACCGAAGAGAATTTAAAAGAAAAACTCACTCCAATAGCAGAGCCTATCCTTAAAAAGCAGGTCTATTCGGCTGATTGTCCAAAAGAGACGGAGTATAGTGCCACCCAGAAATGTAGATAGAGAACATCCCCTTTTAAGTGACCGCCGCATTAATTGAAATAAGCAGTTGCAATCGAGGTTTTAGAAAGAATAAAAAGTATGCGTTTAATGCCTATCAGTGATGTTTTGTGCAAACAGCAGCTTCAAATGAGTCGATCTAAAACCTCGTACAAGCAACGCAAAAATGATGTATTAAAGTGCTTAAAGTACCCAATTGAAACGAATTACTGAATATTAGAGATCAAGGAATAAGTTATGAAAAATTCAACAACACAGTGGATGCAAGATGCGAAATATATTTTGCAAGCAGGTTTTTGTGCAGTTCTCATGGGAGCACCCTTGCTGCCAGTTTATGCACAAGAAGCTACTTTGGCGGCCTCGGCTGCAAGCGTGGCCTCAGATGCGACAGCAATAGCTCCTGAGCTGGTGAATCCTTATGGCCTAGCCGCTATGTGGGCACAGGGCGATTGGGTCGCTAAAACTACACTTATTATTTTGCTCATTATGTCGATGGTGAGTTGGTATGTAGTAATTACTCGTTTATTAGCCCATAAACAGCTGATGAATTACTCCAAGGAGGCACAGGTGGCCAGTCATAGTGCTTCAAGTCTGCGAGCCAGTATTACCCGATTAAAACAAGATAGTCCATTTCGTTATATTGCAGTTGCAGGCCTTGAAGCAGAACATCGTCACCCTACTCTGAATGGACAAATTGATTTGAACAATTGGTTGGGACAGCACATTGAAAATGCAACTTATACCGTCATTGCCCGCCAACAATCAGGATTGGCTGAGTTAGCAACAATTGGTTCGACAGCTCCTTTTGTTGGATTGTTTGGAACTGTTTGGGGTATTTACAATGCCTTAATTAAGATTGGTGCAAGCGGTCAGGCCAGTCTTGATAAGGTGGCAGGCCCAGTCGGTGAAGCTTTAATCATGACGGCTATAGGTTTGGCAGTCGCTGTACCTGCAGTACTTTGTTATAACTGGTTGGTCAGACGTAATCGTCAAAATGCAGACATGATTAAAAATTATGCATCTGGTTTGCATAGTGAAATGTTGGCTACTGCTGCTCGCAAATCCAATTCTTAATTCAACGGAACTGTGTAATGGCGATTCAATTTAATCAAGGATCTGACTCGGAAGAGGTCATCTCAAAAATTAATACGACCCCTTTGGTCGATGTCATGCTGGTATTAATGATTATTTTCTTAATCACTATACCGGCAGTGAACTCGTCTGTTCCATTAAAGTTGCCTAAAGAGGTCAATATTGCACGCGACCCACAATCTCAGAGCGTAGTGGTGTCAGTAGATGCTGCTGGGCAAATTTATTGGATGGACCAAAAGTTAGCCAATAGTGACGAGCTTGATGTGAAACTGAAAGAGCTGGCGCAACAAACGCCTCAACCCGAGTTGCACTTTCAAGGTGATGCAAAAGCTAATTTTGAATCAGTTGGTAAGGTCTTGTTGCAAGTACAAAATGCAGGGCTTGAAAAAGTAGGGTTTATCACTGAAACCCCAGCCAAACAATAAGTTTAGAAAGTTTCAAAAATGGCACTGCGTTTTCAAAATAAGCAAGATCAAAATGTTTCTATGATGATGGAAATCAACACTACGCCGCTAATTGATGTGATGTTGGTTTTGCTCGTTATGCTGATTATTACCATTCCTATTCCGCTTCAAACGGTTAACATTGAAATGCCTTCAGGCGCACCGCCTATACAACAAGAAATCCCCAAAATTGTGAAAATTACAGTGCTCAATGAAGGCTCAATGTTATGGGATGAGCAAGTTTTGCAAGGGCAGGCTGATTTAGAGACAAAACTAAGCGTTACGGCGCAGCTTCAACCTCAGCCTGAAATTCATATCACAGCTCAAACCAATGCTCCTTATGCCCTTATCGCAAAAGCCTTGGCGAGTTCGCAACGTTTAGGCCTTGAGAAAATTGGCATTGTAGGTTTAGAAGACCTCAATACAATTAATAATTAAAAGAAAAGCTGACTTAAAAATAATAGCGATGTAATTTTACTTAAGGGTCAATGAGTTACATTTCATTAATATATAAGCAAGTAGTAATATTGTGCTTTTGTATTTTAGCTAATTCGAATAGAATTTTAAGTCAGCTGTTGCGCTTTTATAAACGAGTAGTGATTATTAAGTTTGTTTTAAAGAATAGGGTAATTTCTCAATCATCATCACTTCAGATGAGTTGTAAAAATAACCTCAATCAAACCAATCAATAATCAGTTCTCTCAATAGATTTGCAACAGACTCTTTAAATACAACAATCAACCCGAGTACATATATGGGAATCATAATAGGCGTGCCAAAAGAGACTGCGGCACTAGAGACAAGAGTCGCATTTAGCCCAGAAATGGTCAAGAAAATAATTGCCCAAGGCCATCAAGTGTGTGTCGCAACGGGAGCCGGAACCTCAGCTAGCATGGTAGATGAAATGTTCCAACAAGCAGGAGCTAGCATTGTGTCGCAGGAGCAGGCATTGTCTTGTGATCTGGTTTTAAAGGTGAAAGCGCCTAATAGTGCAGAATTAGCCTTAATGAAACCGCAGGCCACTTTGGTTGGAATGTTAAATCCATTTGACCAAGAAGGTTTACAAAATATTGCTAAAGCAGGTGTTACTAGTTTTGCTCTTGAAGCAGCGCCACGCACCACTAGAGCCCAAAGTATGGACGTTTTATCATCCCAAGCTAATATCGCAGGATATAAAGCGGTCATGATTGCGGCCGATTTATATCAGCGATTTTTCCCTATGTTAATGACAGCAGCTGGCACAGTCAAAGCCGCTCGAGTTGTTATCTTGGGCGTAGGGGTAGCGGGTTTACAAGCCATTGCTACTGCCAAAAGATTAGGTGCAGTTATTGAAGCCTCTGACGTTAGGCCTAGCGTAAAAGAACAAGTTGAATCTTTGGGCGCTAAATTCATTGATGTTGCCTATGAAACTGA
>CAZKWC010000127.1:0-1157 GCA_964556425.1 uncultured Limnohabitans sp.
TGCTCTCTAGCGATGCAGGTAAACATATTACAGGCCAAGCTATTGCAGTAGATGGCGGCGTAACTTGTATTGTTGCGGGTTAAGGTAGGTCAGGGGCAGGGTAACCCCCTCTAACTCCCCCTTAGCAGGGGGATAATAATCTTGCATAATTTTTAAATAAAGTTGGAGTCAACAATGGCCATTACACATGAAGTGTTGAATCAAGTTCAGCCATTAGAAAACTATAATTTATTTGAAAGTAATAAGGCTTTACAAGCAGCGCTTCAATTACATGCCCCCGACTTATCTGGGCAACAGCGTTTGCAATTAAGCCAGCTAGGAGCGCAGTTAGGCTCGGCAGAAATGATGCATCATGCAAGGCTTGCCAATATTCATACGCCTGTATTGCATGGCCACGATATGCGTGGCAAGCGAATAGATCAAGTCGAGTTTCATCCTAGTTATCATGAATTAATGAAGCTTGCTGTTTCAGCGGGTTTACACGGAAGTGCATGGGCTCAAACTTCTAATCATTCAAACCCAACAACTCAACATGCGCATTTAGTCAGGGCGGCAGGTTTTACACTTTTTACCGAACTAGAACCCGCTATTCTTTGTCCTATTTCAATGACCTATGCCGTCACGCCAGCTTTGCAAGCTAACCCAGCCATTTTAAAAGAATGGTTGCCCTTGTTAACCAGTCATTCCTATGACAGTCGCTTTGCCGTGTATAAAAATAAAACAGGCGTGACAATGGGTATGGGCATGACCGAAAAACAAGGTGGTTCTGATGTAAGAGCCAACACCACAATCGCTGTGCAAGACGGCTCTGATGCTTGGGGTGCAAAATATAAAATCACCGGCCATAAATGGTTTTTTTCGGCCCCAATGTGTGATGCGTTTTTAATTTTGGCGCAAACCCCTGCTGGTCTGTCTTGCTTTTTTATACCTAGAGTTTTACCCGATGGTTCAATCAATGCCATAGAGGTGCAACGCTTAAAAGATAAATTGGGCAACAAAGCCAATGCCAGCTCTGAAGTCGAGTTTGAAGCGGCAAGTGCTTGGTTAGTTGGAGAAGAGGGTAGAGGTATTCCACAAATTTTACAAATGGGCATGTTAACTCGGCTTGATTGTGCTTTGGGCACTAGCGGTTTAATGCGACAAGCTTTGTCTTTAGC
>CAZKWC010000127.1:1257-3510 GCA_964556425.1 uncultured Limnohabitans sp.
ATTTGGGAGGGGGCTGGCAATATTATGGCTCTTGATTTATTACGAGCCTTACGCAAAGCCGATGCCGCAGGTGCATTGTCCACCGAGCTTGCCAGTGTAAAAGGGGTACACCCTATGCTAGATAGGTTTATACAAAGTATTCCTATGCGTATAGAAACCCTTGCAGAGCCCATACAAGCGCGTCGCTTGGCTCAAGATGTGGCCTTGGCTATGCAGGCCGCTCTTTTGGTAAAAACAGCGCCCACCGAGGTTTATAGTAGTTTTATAGAGTCACGTTTAGGCAATGATTGGGGCTTGGTTTACGGTACATTATCGGCTCATACTTCTTTTGATAGCATTATTCAACGAGCCCTACCCCATTAAGTCATGAAATTACAGTGGTTTACTTTTTCTTTCGAGCAATTTTCTACTTATCAACTTTATGAAGTCTTGGCCCTTAGAAACCAAGTTTTTGTAGTCGAACAAAATTGTATTTATCAAGACTTAGATGGTGCCGACCAAAAAGCACTCCATATTTGTGCCTACGATATGCAAGACAATAGTCCCGTTTTGGTGGCATATGCCAGAATTTTTAATGCAGGTATTAAGTTTACTGAAGCAGCTATAGGAAGAGTGTTAACCCACCATAATTACCGAGACAAAAAGTTAGGTCATTTATTGTTGCAACAATCTCTCACTGCCATTCAAGAAAATTTTGGTGCTCAAGCCATTCGTATAGGAGCACAAACGCATTTAGAAAAGTTTTATATGAAATATGGTTTTGTACCAGTGGGTGCATCTTTTTTAGAAGATGGAATAGAGCATACTGAAATGTTAAGGGCCATCTAATAATTTGCTATTTAAAACTCGTTTGAAGAGTTTTGCAGAGCTTCCTCAAGTCAACATTTATTTTTTATTGTTAAAAATACCCTAGGAGTATGTATGAGTTTTTGGATGAATAAAACAGCCGTCTTAACTGGCGCTGGTTCTGGCTTTGGTAAAGAGTGTGCCTTAATAGGTGCCAAAGCAGGCATGAATTTAGTCTTGGCTGATGTACAAGCCGATGCCCTACAAGCCACCGTTAATGAATGTTTACAACTAGGAGCTAAAGTCTTAGCTAAAACCTTAGACGTTTCTAAAGCCGAACAAGTCGAGCAATTAGCCCAAGAAACCTTTGCCTTGTTTGGTGCTCCGCACTTGGTATTTAACAATGCAGGTGTTGGTGCAGGCGGCCTAGTGTGGGAAAACTCTTTAGCCGATTGGCAATGGGTATTAGGTGTTAATTTAATGGGTGTGGTGCATGGCGTAAAAAGCTTTACCCCCATGATGTTAGCCGAGGCAAATAACAACCCCAATTACCAAGCTCAAATCATTAACACTGCCAGTATGGCGGGTTTATTAAATGCCCCTAATATGGGTATTTACAATGTTAGCAAACATGCGGTCGTTAGTTTGTCTGAAAGCCTCTATCAAGATTTAGCCCTAGTAACTGATCAAGTGAGTGCCAGTGTTTTATGCCCTTATTTTGTACCCACTGGCATTTCACAAAGCCATCGTAACCGCCCCTCTGATTTAGCCAATTCACAAAAGCCCACACAAAGCCAATTAATTGGCCAAGCCATGAGCGATAAGGCAGTTTCATCGGGCAAAGTCACTGCCGCAGAAGTAGCACAAAAAGTATTTGATGCCGCCCAAACCAAACAGTTTTATATTTACAGCCACCCACAGGCATTAGGTTTGGTGCAAGTAAGGCTAGAAGATGTGGTGCAAGGTAAAAATCCAACCGACCCTTTTATTCACAAGCCAGCAATTGGTGAAAAATTAAAGCAAGCTTTAAGAAACCAAGAGGTTTAAATAGTCAATCAATGAGAAGCTAGAGATGCTAAGTTTAAGTAAGCATTGATTTCTGCTTTGATGTTTAAAAAAGCTAGAAAAAATATACAATTTTTCTAGCTTTTTGTTTTAAAACAACCCCGAAAAATTCATTGGTGATTATGTTTTGAAATACAAACCACTTAATAAATTACCTAGTGCAATCGAGTTGCTTAATATTGATGACTATTACGGTAACGGTCAAGACGATTGATTAATTTGTAACCAAACCTAAAAGGCGATTAGTGTAGTGTCTTTTATTCATAATAGTTTTAATGCAAGTGCAGTTCCTAAATTGCCTGCTCGGTATGAGTTTGCTTATTCTTCAGCAGTTAGAAAACTTTAAATAGCTTAAGGCTTTAAAACTACCTTCCTTATTTAATTGCCTCTACTTTTTAATGA
>CAZKWC010000128.1:0-3294 GCA_964556425.1 uncultured Limnohabitans sp.
TTGAAAGCCTATATGAAAAGAAGAGCCAGCACACACGATACCTTGGTGGTGAGATTGGCGCAAATGCTTGTGAAATTAAATCAAGGCGAAAAGTTAGATCCAGTATCTTTGGCACAAGAATTTGGTGTGAACCGCAGAACGATTCAAAGAGATCTGAACGAACGATTTACTTATTTGCCCCTAGTGAAGACAAACGGAAAATACCACTTAGACGGCAACTATTTGGGTAAACTCAATACTAAAGATATTGAAAAATTTGCCACTATGGCAGGTGTGAAAGGTTTGTTTCCCAGTTTGTCTGATCAATTTTTAAATGATGCTTTTAATGGAGATGGAAATAACAAACCCAGTTTTATGGTTAAGGGGCATGATTACGAAAGCTTGTTGGGCAAAGAGCCTTTGTTCCAAGACTTAGAGTTGGCTATTAAAAATAATCAATGTGTAGAAATTTTGTATGAAAAAAATCAAGAGCCCGCAAGTTATAGGCTAGTGTCACCCTATAGACTAATTAATCACAAAGGGATTTGGTACTTGGCTGCTGTAGAACAAGACAAAATAAAAACCTTTAGTCTAGCTAAGTTGGTAACCGTACACCTAAGGCCAGAAACCTTTATTCCCGATGCACATATTGAGCTAGAGTTAGAAAAAACAGACGGTATTTTTTTTGGCTCACACCAGTTAAAAATAATGTTAAGGGTTGAAGAAAGTATTGCTACGTATTTTAAAAGGCGCAAATTATTACCTAATCAACAAATAGAGCAAGAGCTAGAAGATGGTAGTTTAATTGTGACGGCTCAAAGTGCCAATGAATTTCATTTATTGGCTATTGTGCGTTATTGGATTCCCTTTGTGCGGATTTTGAGCCCGCAATCAAGTATAGTAAAGAACGAGCAAATTTTAAAAGGCTATTTAGAAGAATAGTTTTTACCATCGCAACATGAATCATCCACAAAATATTCAAGACCAAGTTGAGACCTTAATTATTTTTTCACACGGTAAAGAGTCAGGTCCTTCGGGACAAAAAATAAAAACCTTGTCAGAAATAGGCCAAAATTTTGGAGCACAAGTCCTTAGTATTGACTACACAGATTTACCTAATGTGAGTAACTGCATTAATCGATTACTACAAACTAATTTGCCCTCACATAAGCGATTAATATTAGTTGGAAGTAGTATGGGTGCTTATGTATCTATTATTGCTTCTAGACAATTACAACCCTCGGGTATTTTTTTAATGGCTCCAGCAGTAGGTATCACTGATTACCCCGAACTTATGCCAATTCCTCATAAGTGTTTAATTGAGGTGGTAATGGGCTGGCAAGATGAAATCGTAAATGTGACTAGCGTATTTGAATGGGCATTACAACATAATGCCAATTTACATTTAATACCTGCAGACCATAGACTTAGCGCATGTCATCATCAATTGAATTATTACTTCACTGATTTCTTGCAGACAATTTTTAAGTCGTAAGTAATCAATTCACTTTGAAGTAGCTTGAACAAACTTCTAAAACCCAATCAAGGATTTAAATAAAATTTTCAAAATAATGATTTTTGGGTGATATTTTGGCTAAAAAAACTAAAAAACAAATAAAAAATCGCAATTCATTTTTGGACAAGTTATCAAAAATTAAACTTCAATTTTTTCTAATTAACAAAGCAACAAGTTTTGTCATAGAATAATCAATTATGAATAAACCAAGCCGTCAAACCAATCGTTGGTGGAGTGCAATCGCTATATTAGCGCTTGCATGGTCGGCTATTTCTCCTGCGTTTGCAGCCGCTTTTGACCTTGCGGGTAATAGTTCTAGTAGTTACTACACGGTTTGTACATCGCAGGGTATTCAGTTAATTAAAATTAACGACTCTGACGAGTCCACCCCAATCGCCGATTTTAAAGTGGCTGATTGCCCGATTTGTCAATCACACTCTGCGGCTATTGTTCAATCCAATAACGCCATATTTGCTTTAGCGCAAGTCAAGCCAGAGCAATTATTTTTTTCATCCTATTCGTTCACTCCAAGGCCTCATTTGCCTTGGCAGCACCCCCTGGCACAAGCGCCTCCTCTTTTTTAAATTCATTAGTTATTTTTACCGCCTAGACCAAGCTAAAAATGGTCTTTAGGCTTGGTTTTTTGCATCTTAATTGATGCTTTGTTTAAAGCTTTAATCGTTGCAAAAAGCACAATAATTTTTCAATTTAAAAGAGTTTTATTATGAGTTTTTTAACCTCACGTCGTTTATTTTCTACTTTATCTTTGGCTTTAGTTGCTAGCCTCAGTGCTCCTTTAACTGCATTTGCTCATGGCGATAAAGTGGGGGATATTGAAATCAAACATCCCTATGCCCGTCCTACTTTAGCGGGACAAGTCAATGGAGGTGTATTTTTTATGGGCATGCACAATCAAGGCAAAACCGCAGACTATTTAGTGAGCGCAAAAGTATCTCCTACGGTAGCTAAGTCTACAGAGTTGCACCGTATGAGTATGGAAGGCGATGTCATGAAAATGAAGCAGGTAGTGAATGTTGAATTGCCAGCTAATAAAATGACTGAATTCAAGCATGGCTCTATGGATGGATACCATGTCATGTTAATGGGTGTTAATAAACCTCTTAAAGTGGGTGATAAGTTTAAACTCACTTTACAGTTTAAAAACTCAGGTAGCAAAGAAGTAGAAGTTTGGGTCGAAACACCTAAAGCAGGTGCTGAAGCTTCTTCTATGCATAGCCATTAAGCCCCAGGGAGTATAAAAATGAAGCATAGTTATACAAAGACTGCAATTGCAGTTTTAGGCTTAGTCGCGTCTGTTGCAAACACTTCGGTGTTGGCTCAAGCGAGCGCACAAAATGTTGAACTGCAATTTTCTGCTCAACTCAATGGCCAAGCTTTTGAGTGCGGAAAAACTTATGACAATATGGGGTCAACGGCGGCCAAAATTACCCCCACCGATTTTCGATTTTTTATTAGCGAAGTCGAATTTTTAGATAGCAATGGTAAAGCGACTGTTTTGCAATTAGAGCAAGATAAAACATGGCAACAAGACAATGTAGCCTTATTAGATTTTGAAAATGGCAGTGGTCCATGTCGTAATGGCAATACAGCCACTAATATGCGGGTGGCAGGTCAATTACCAGCTGGTAATTATTCGGCTGTACGTTTTACTTTAGGTGTGCCATTTGCAAAAAATCATGCTGATGCAACCTTAGCTGCGGCGCCGCTTAATACGACCGCCATGTTTTGGAATTGGCAAGGTGGTTACAAGTTTTTGAAGTTTGATGCACAAACCAATG
>CAZKWC010000129.1:0-3148 GCA_964556425.1 uncultured Limnohabitans sp.
TGTTTGGCCACTTTGGTGTATAAAGTAATAGCCGTTTTAAAATCTTTTTTTACACCAATACCTTCCTCGTAATACCTTGCCAAATTATTAATCGAGTTGATATCACCTGCCGTGGCCATTTTATTAGCCCAATAAAATGCTTGCTCATCGTTAGAAGCTACACCTATTCCTTTTTCATAAAAGTTAGCCATTACCACAGAAGCATAACGGTGGCCCTGCTGAGCAGCTTTTAAGGCCCACTTAAAAGCCATTTCATAATCTTGTTGAAGACCACCTATGCCTTGCAAATAAAATCCAGACAACTCCATTTGAGCTTCTTTAAAATTTTGATTGGCAGCAAGCTGCAAATAGTGAGCAGCTTTATCTTTGTTTTCTGCAACGCCATCACCTGTCGCATAGATAACCGCTAAATCGTATTGCGCCTTTGCATCGCCAGAATCGGCTTTTGCAGTGATACTTGGTATATCAGTTACTTCATAAACACTTTTAGTTTTTTTACCGTCACTATGTTTTTGCACACCTGGTGCAATATCGGTCGGGCAAGCAGAAATCCACTCGCCTTTTAACACCATAGTGGCTGGTTTTGCAGCCTCATCGGACAAAAACTTTAGCTTGGTTTGAATCGTATATTTCTTTTTGAAATCACCTTCAAAGACGGTAGTAAACTGAACATCTTCTTGACAAGTCGCGATTAAGGTATATTTTTTGGTTTGCTTGTTTTCAGAATTGATCACACATTCGCTGTCAAAATTGCGCCATGTTTCATGCTTGATGAGATTGTCTTTTTCTTGTGATATACATATATGTGAAGCACCTTCAATTAAACTACCCGTTACCTTCCATAAACCAGTTGCCCTTTGTGGAGGAGTAGGACTAGCCGAAGCATTAGCAGTTTGGGCAAGTGCGATAGGGCAGGCTAACAAGCCAGTTAATGACAAAACAAGTGATAATTTTTTTGACATGGTATAAAGGATAAATTACAAAATTTGATTTGGATAGTTTACCCATATGTAATAAAATAATTATTACAACAAACGCTCATTTGTGAGAAATTACAGTAATTTTTATATTTATAAAATACCCGCTTTTTGCTTAATTGAAGCAATAATTAACTTGTTACATCCAATAAAGCTGGTAACTGTATTAAAAGCCTAAGTGCAGCGCTTAATAAAAAACTGTTGCGCCTACAATGGTTTTAGCACATTCTAAATGAACGCATCTTGATTAAGTTGGTGGGTAGCTAATGCCTGCAAAAAAACCCTCTGAATACCTTGAGTTTGCACACAAACTCGTACATGTTTTAATGATGTACCTTCGTTTTTATAATATGCAAATAGTTGGGCAAATAAACTGGCGCAATGATTAGGTGGGCAAGCTAGAGTACCTGTTGCCATAGCAGGTATAGCCAAAGATTCAATTTGCTGATCATTGACTATCATCATAATAGATTCAAGGGCATTGGCTAAAATTAACTCTGCATCGGGCTCGATATGAAAAGGTGCAATAGCGGCATGAATAATATAGTTATTCACCAAATTAAAACCAGGGCTTAACACCGCACTACCATAAGCCAAAGGTATATGTTGCTCGCAAAACTCTTGAAGCTGAGGACCCGCAGCCTCATGAATAGGACCTGCTACCCCTGCCCCAATACCAGTACCCGCCCGCATAAATGGGTTCACTGCATGCACAACGGCTTGCATATCTGCTTGGTGGGCTATATCGGTAATTGAAACATCAATTCTCATGAAGGCACTATAGGTTGGCTAAAAATAAGAGAGTTTGAAATGCAAAATTATTTACAAATGAAACTATATCTAAATTTTATACGCTTAAAGCAATAGATTTTAATTTTAAGTAAAGAAATAATAATTAGACCCTCAATAATTAGGAGCGCATCTCAATAACTCATTCCACCCATCAGACGATTTTCACCCAAAAACTAATTTTATGTAGTTTCAATTATATTTTTTAATAACAATAAAAACATAATCTCCAAAGGTCCTGCCCTTTCGCCTTTTTTATGAGTACTAAATAAAATTATTTGATTTAATTGGATTGAACAAGCTTAAGTAAAAGCGGGTAAAAGTGCTTAAGCTTTGGTAACAAGGTAGGCAAATCTCAACAGAAAAGAAATGAAATTGAGTTTAACTGTTTGAAACTACTAAGACTATTGATTGCCATTAAAAATGCAATCGCAATGAAATGCAATAAAAAAGCACTTAATTTTTGGAAAATTTATTGGATTTGTCCCACCAATATTCTGACTGCTTTAAATCAAGTGCAACGCCAATACCCTTTTGATACATTTCAACCAGTTCAATCATGGCGTCTGAGTTTCCCATTTCTGCCGATTTATTAATCCAGGAGAATGCCTCTTTGTCGTTTTTAAAAGTCCCTAAACCCTTGCGATAATAAACGCCTAGTTGGTACATTGCATGAGCATTGTTTAATACAGCCGCATTTTTAACTAATTCAAAGGCTTTTTTCAGATCTTTTTGAACCACAATTCCGTTCACATAAAATTGTGCTAATTGAGTCATTCCTATGGGATTAATTAGATCGGCTGCCCCTTTAGATAAGTCGTATGCCTTTACTATATCAACATCTACTACCCGGCCATTTTTATAAAAATTGGCTAACTCAGTCATTGAGTTGGTATTACCTAATTCTTTTGCCTTGGTGTACCAATCAAAAGCCAACTTTTCATCTTTGGTAGTGCCAAGCCCATGCAGATAAAAATAAGCCAAACTATGCATTAACAAAGGATGATTGGACTTAGCTAGCACGCATTTTATATTTTTAAAATAATTTTCAATTTTAGGATTGGTGGACTCGTTTAATTGATAGTTATTAGCCAATAAAAAAGTTGCTTTTGCATTGCATAAATCCGATAGTTTTTCTAACTCTTCAATTTCAGAATCTTTTATATACAACGATTCATTACGCCATAAAGTGTCGGTTGTCATAAGATTTTCAGGCTGTAAATCAATGACATCTTGGGGAGTAATTTCGAGGGAATCAGTGGGAATAACTGCCAAGGCTAATTCAATGGGATTGGATTGGTTGTTTGGAAAATCAGGTACTAAGGCGGGTACCAAAATGTTAGCAGTTGAAATATTGGGCTTTGCTTCATTGCTGGCATTGG
>CAZKWC010000130.1:0-3028 GCA_964556425.1 uncultured Limnohabitans sp.
GATAAACATCTAAATCGAGTGTTTTCATTAAGGTCTTGATAGGCCAATTCTAAGTTTCTACCTACAAAATATTGGCTCATCACATGATGAACCAATACATCTTTAGTTCCAGGCTCAAGAGTTTTAATTAACATGCTTCACATCACCCTACCCAACCCCCTAGGCAACTCCCCCAAGCCTTTGCATATCTTGCCGCCTAAATTTGGCTCTAACACCACTTGCTGGGCTTTTACTTCAAAGCTAATTGTTACACCAGAAGCGTCTATGGCTTGGTTTTGTCTATTGCCTTGCAATAGGCCTTCGTATTGACACACCACATAAGTTTTTTTGCCATTAGCACCTATTAAAGGCATGGCAGTCCAAAGGCTTACGCGTTTGTCGCTGGGATGAATTTCAAACACCACATCGCCCATTACATAACCATTATTGGGGTTGCTGCTAAACACCATGCTGTCTGGCAATAGCGATAGCTCAGAAATTCTAACTCTATAAGTTTGTTCTAAACATTCCACAAGGTTGGGTTCGTTGCAAAATGCTTTTACTTTGTTCCAGTCCCTTTGCCTGGCTTTTACATAGTCGGGTAAAGGGTGTTTTTGCATTAGCTCTTTGTACAAACTCGCCAGCTCGTCGTCTAGCAAGCTAATGCGTCGGCTGTTGCAAATACCTCGTTCTATCGTGTTACTGGCTTTGTTGCAATCAAAACTAGCTGCACTTGCTATTGGGTTAGTATTTAACAATGCTAGTATTGCTAATATTCTTATAAAAATTGTATTCATTATTTTTCTTTATTTTTTCTTTTAGTAAATGCTTAATAAAACCAAGGTAGGGGTTTATTTCGCTTGGTAAAACACAGTTGGTACTACTGCTGCATGCGCACAAATATCGTCGCTGGGGTCGGTTAAAAAAAGCTGCTTACCTACTGTTTTAAACTCCACTTGGGTGTTGTCACCCTCTAAATTACTTATTGCCAAATTAGGGTTGTTGGCATCAATGGTTCCATCAAACTGACACCCCACATACACAGGTTTATCGCTTTCAGCAGTGGCTTTTTTGTGCTCTATAAAGCCACCCCAAATAATTAATTGTTTAGTATTTGGGTTTAGCTCTATAACGGCATCTGCGTTCGCAAAATTAAATTGTTTGTTATTGCTAAACACTAGGGTGTTACTCGACCATTTCAATTCAAGTAACCTAGTTTTATAACTACTTTGCAAGCAGGCTGTTAAATTGGCTTCGTCACACAATAAATTTAACTCTTGCCAGTCGGCTTGGCGCGCTTTTACATACTCTGGTATTGGGTGCTGCTTTAATAAGCTTTTGTAGGCGTTGTCTATGGCAAGGTCTAGATTATTGAGTTCGCGGTCTAGACATATTGTTTTTTCAATTTTGGTGGAAGCTTTTTTGCAATCAAAGCTAGCTGCTTGGCTAATGCCAAAAAAACCAACTCCCAAAATACACAGCAATAAATAAAACTTCACTCGACTCATTCATACACCTATTTTTTTAGTTAAAACAATTATGCATCTGTAGCACGTCAAATTATGTCGTCAACTTAATGTTACAAGACATCAATTGCTAACTAATTAACTTTTTACCTCAAAATTTATTTTTTAAAAAATTAGTTTCGGGTTATTTTGTTGACTAAAATACCAAAAATTACGCTCTTTTGTATTTTTTGTGTCATTTTAAGGTTTAAATAATGAATTGCTTATTCTCATCCAAAATTCTCAAAAATATTTTTATCGGTTTAACCTGTTCTGTAGCAGTCATGAGTTTGGGCCAAGCACAAACAGTCCTCGAAAAAGCCAAAAATGACCAAATCGTCAACGTGGCCAAAGAAGACCCCGCCATGTTGGCCGCTTTTGCTAAAGCCAAGGCCAGCTTAGATGATTTTCTTAAAAAAGCGCAAAATCCTGCCCCTAATACTGGCAACTACTTTATTAAAGTGGGTGTTACAGACGGTCCAGACATTGAATATTTCTGGATAGGCGAATTTGAACAAGCCAATAATAAATTTACTGGGGTCATTAATAACCAACCCCGCATAGTCGAAAACGTAGAGGCCGGAGACGACTATGCCTTTAACAAAGATGAAATTGTTGATTGGATGTACATAGACGGTAAAGCCAAACGCATGCATGGCAACTTTACTCTATGCGCCATTCTTAGCCATGAGCCAGCACAACAAGCGGCAGCCACCATGAAGCAATATGGTTTGGTGTGTGATAAATAAATCTTAACCTTCATTTGTACATTATTATTTTATGAATTATTTAACAACTCCAAAAATAGCAGCAGGCTTTTTATTAAGCACTTGTTTATGTTTTACTGCTACTTTGCCCAATATTGCCCTTGCACAAAAAAATAAAAGCAATGTTAGCTCCGCTAAAAAAAGTACCGAAAAATCATCACAAATGATACTTATTAGTTCAGACAATGCAGCTGTAATTGCCAAAAAATATATGGCTAAAAATCCAGAGCTAGCCAAAATATTGGCCCAAAATAAAGATTGGAGTTATTACAAGGGTAATCTTATTATCAACCAAAGTTACATAAGTGAATTACCCACCATTTTTGAAGGTGACATCACCATTGATGGCAACTTAAGCGATGCTAAAACTTCTAATTTAATTATTTTAGGTAACCTAAAAGTTAAACACTTAATTAGCCACCACTCGATATATGTAACAGGTAATTTAACTGCTTCTGACCTTATTTATGTAAGCAATAATGATTTGTTAAGAATAGATGGCAAAGCAAAAGCAAAAGCCATTGCCAACGAAAATAGCCAAGTAATTATTAAAGATTTAACTGCAACCGTCATTAAAAATGATGAAAAAGGCAACTATGACTGGCTATATCGTGCCATTAACCCAGGCTTGTTGCTTCACTATGGAAGCAATCAAACCTCATTGCCTATAGCACCAGAAAACATTGTTTTGAATAAGTTCCCTAGCTTTGACATCCTCCCCACCGTAAACGACGGGCATTCCTACGGCGCTACGCATGGATTTCTCCTTGCTTAGTC
>CAZKWC010000131.1:0-2805 GCA_964556425.1 uncultured Limnohabitans sp.
TTGCAAATATAGTGGCATTGTGCCAATATATAGTCATTATTTAAACAAATCACTTTAATCAGAGGTAAAAAATGGATAGCGTACTCAATTTCTTCAACTTACCGGCTGTAACTGTTTTTGGTAATAGCTTAACGACCTTGGAAGTTTTTGGATTTATTACAGGCATTGTCGGTGTGTTGCTTACTGTTTATAAAAATATTTGGAACTTTCCAATTGGAATTTTAAATAGTGCTTTATTAAGTATCTTGTTTTTTAATTCCAGATTATTTGCAGATGCAGGGCTACAAATAGTTTTTATTACTTTAGGATTAATGGGTTGGTGGCAATGGTTACAAGCAAAACATAAGGGCCAATTAGAAAGTACACAAGCATTAAAAGTGAAAAATTTAACTAGGCAACAGCAGGTTATTGGACTTGGTATATTGCTAATTGTGGTTTTTGCCTTGTATCAGTTGTTAATTTATATTAAAGGCGATGTACCATTTTTTGATGCTTTAATTACAGCATTAAGTATTGCAGCTCAAATTTTATTAAATAGAAGATATCTTGAAAATTGGTGGATATGGATTGCCGTAGATGTGATCTCTATACCCGTCTATTTTTACAAAGGTTTGTATTTGATTGCATTGTTATATGTGGTGTTTTTAGCTTTAGCAATTATGGGTTTAACAACTTGGAAAAAGGCAAAAGAATTGAGGGCTTAAAAAATGAATATTAATCAAACCCTAAGCAATACCTTTCAGCACGGATTAGTAATTGGAAAGTTTTATCCCCCCCACCTAGGGCATTGTTTATTAATTCGTAATGCAGCTCTTGCTTCGAAAATTGTCACAGTTGTCGTCATGGCAAGTACGGCAGAATTAATACCACTAGAGAGTCGAGTCGAGTGGTTAAAATCAACTTTTAGAGATGAAAAAAATATCCGAGTGGTAGGTGTAATTGATGATGTAGCAATTGATTATGAAGATGAAAAAATATGGCTAGCTCATATTGATTTAATGCATTTAGGAGTTGCAATCGCCAATACAAATTACTCAGCTGCACCCCCAATTGATGCTGTTTTTAGCTCTGAAAACTATGGCGTTAAAATGGCAAAATATTTTAATGCAGTGTCTGTTCAAGTTGATATAGACAAAAATTTAGTTCCTACCTCTGGTACTTCTGTACGTCAAAATTTAATTCAACAATGGAGCTTTTTACCTCAAGCAACTCAAAGTGGCTTGTGTCATAGAGTAGTGATTGTAGGCGGCGAGTCGAGTGGTAAAACGACTTTGGCAAAGGCATTGTCTAAAGCACTTCAAAATAGAGCTGGAGTCTATGCTAATACCCAATTTGTTCCTGAGTTTGGCAGAGAATATAGCCAATTAAAGCTCCGGGTACTGCAAGGTCAAGCCAAATTGAATCATGAATCAACTGTACAAAATAATAATTTAAGTTTAGATAGTGGGCACATAAAAACTCCCACCTTATTTGATTGTCAGTGGTGGAGCGAAGAATTTTTACATATTGCCAAAATACAAACCAATTGGGAAAATCAAGCCTCCAAAATGGGCTCCCCTATTTTGATTGCTGATACCGATGCATTTGCTACTGGTTTTTGGCATAAAAGATATATGGGCTTTGATAACCTAGAACTTAATGATTGGATTAAAAATCTTCCTGCAAGGTCTTTGTATATCTTGCCCACAATTTCTGATGTAGCATTTGAGCAAGATGGTTTAAGAGACGGCGAACATATAAGGCATCAAATGCATCAAGAGTTTCAACTTGCTTTGCAATCACAAAAAACTAAATGGATTGAAGTAAGTGGTTCTGTAGAACATAGAGTCAAACAAGCATTAATTGCAATTGATCAATTGCGTCATGCATTTGAAGAGTCCACTTAAAAAATGAATGAGTAATGTGATGAAAAAAACAAATGATCTCACCGAAAAACAATTTCTGAGTCAATATAATATTCATGACTTTGAAGTGCCATTAACCACTGTAGATATGGCGATATTTGCATTAATTGATCAAAAGTTGCATGTTTTATTGGTACAGCGTAATGACCATCCATTTAAAGGAGAATGGGCTTTACCAGGTGGGTTTATTGATCTAAAAAAAGACAAAACAATTAACGATACTGCTCACAGAAAACTACTGGAAAAAACCGGAATACATTCCCCTTATATGGAGCAAGTTCAGACTATTGGCCAAGCCAAAAGAGACCCCCGTGCATGGTCAGTCACTATTTTGTATTTTGCCTTAATTGATTATTTCACCATTACAAGCAAAGGAATTGTGCCAAGCACTGAACAAGCGCAATGGCTTAGCTTAGAACAAGCGCAAAATTTATCACTCGCTTTCGATCATCAACAATTATTAAATCTTGCAACCAATAGATTAAGAAGTAAAACTCGTTATACCGCTTTGCCAATAAGTTTAATGCCAGAATATTTCACCTTGACTGAATTGCAAAATAGTTTTGAAATAATACTAGGACATGAGCTAGATAAAAAAGCGTTTAGAAGGCGTGTTTTAGATGCAGGAATAATTAAGCCAACTGATATGAATAAAAGAAGTGGCAAGCGAGATGCACAACTTTTTTGTATAAATCAAATCCCGCTAGACTTTGAATTTCCTAGGGCAATTTGATTGATCCCGAAAAGTATGAATTATTAGGCAAACTTTGATCAAACCTATACCTCAATAGGAGCCGCTCAATTTAAAAAACGCTGTGCAAAATAAACATACACCGGAATTCCAAGAATTAAATTCAACGGAAAGGTAAGTCCCAAGCTAAGACCAAAATACAAACTAGGA
>CAZKWC010000132.1:0-2796 GCA_964556425.1 uncultured Limnohabitans sp.
TTTAAATTTGGTTTACCAGCGCCTTTCAATGAATGGGTGAAGGAGTTAAGAAAATACTTGCTCGTATTCACTTGTTTGTTGTTAGCCTTTATTCTTAATGGTTTATTTTAAGGTTGAAGTAATATGTTGCGTTCATTGCAAAATTTTTTGTTATACGATTGGCAAGATGTAGCGCAGTTAACGCAGCGTCAGCGCTATCAAGATCACTCGCGCGAAACCTTTGATGCGGTACTAGATAGTTGCGAGCGTATTGCCCGAGAAAAATACGCTCCATTTAATCGTTTAGTCGATACCCAAGAGCCGCATTTCGATGGTGAAAAAGTACATTTGCCACAGGCCACCCACGATGCCCATCATGCCTATGTCAATTCGGGCATGTTGGCGGCTAATCAAGATTATGAAATTGGCGGCATGCAATTGCCCTTTACAGTGAGCTCTGCTGCAAACGCCACTCTTGCTATGGCCAGTGTAGGTATTGGTAGCCATTTATTAACCGTAGGCAATGCCGGCTTGTTAATGAAGCATGGCAGCGACAAGCAAAAACAAGTATTTGCTCATCAGTTGTATAAGGGTTTGTGGGCAGGCACCATGTGTTTAAGTGAGCCACAAGCGGGCTCTAGTTTGTCCGATATTCAAACTAAAGCCACTCCCGATGGTGATGATTTTGCCGCTGACCCCTTAGGCCCACGATATAGGCTAAAGGGCAATAAGATGTGGATTTCTTCGGGTGACCATGAGCTTACCCAAAACATTGTGCATTTGGTTTTAGCCAAAGTGCCAGGCCCAGATGGCAAACTAATTGCTGGCACGCGTGGTATTTCTTTATTTATTGTGCCCAAACACATAGTTGGCCCAGATGGCAACTTAACAGGTCAGCGTAATGATGTTGCCTTGGCAGGTCTTAATCATAAATTAGGCTGGCGCGGCACTACCAATACCTTGCTTAATTTTGGTGAAGGGCGATACCCAGTAGCGAGTGACAACAACTCTGCATCTGAAGGTGCAATAGGCTATTTAGTGGGCAATTTGCATCAAGGTTTGATGTGTATGTTTCACATGATGAATGAGGCCCGTATTGCGGTGGGATCAGCCGCTGCCATGTTGGGTTTGGCAGGTTATTACGCCTCTTTAGATTACGCCAAAAATCGACCCCAAGGACGTAGCTTAGGAGCAGGTGGTAAAGACCCATCTAGCCCACAAATTGCCATTATTGAACATGCCGATGTAAAACGTATGTTGCTGGCGCAAAAGTCTTATTGTGAAGGTGCTTTTGCACTTGAAATTTATTGCGCAAAATTAGTTGATGAGCAGCACACCAACGATTCGTCAGAACTACAAAACAAGTCTCGCCTGTTGTTAGAAATTTTAACCCCTATTGCTAAAAGTTGGCCTAGCGAATGGTGTTTAGAAGCTAATTCTTTAGCCATACAAATTCATGGTGGTTATGGTTACACCCGAGATTTTCCAGTAGAACAATATTGGCGTGACAATCGTTTAAACATGATTCACGAGGGCACGCATGGCATACAAGCGCAAGACTTATTAGGTCGTAAAGTGCTTATGGAAAAAGGGGCGGCACTCGCTTTGCTAGACCAGCAAATAGCGGCCACCATTCAAAAATGCCAAGACTTGCCTCATGCTCAACTCAATTCAATGTCAGAAGAGTTGCAAAAGCATTGGCAGGAGGTATTGCTCACTACTCAATCAGTGTGGCAAGATCCCAGCACAGAGCCAGCGGTAGCTCTGGCCAATGCAGTGCCTTATATGCAAGCATTTGGTCATGTGGTGTTAGCTTGGATATGGCTAGATTTAGTGCATGCCATCCATAAAAATCCCGATCAATGCAGCTTAAATAAAGCGCAGCAACAAGGGAAAATGGCCGCAGCAGTTTATTTTTTCAATTACGAATTACCCAAAATTCACGCCTGGTTAAAGGTAGTTAAAACCAAAGACAGCTGCTGTGCTTTGATGGCTTCTGATCAGTTTTAAGCTCTGTTGTATTCATTACCACTTTCATTCAAAAAGGAATTTTATGGCTCGCACAATTCAACAATTATTTGATTTAACTGGTAAAACCGCTTTAATTACCGGTGGCTCTAGAGGCCTTGGTTTACAAATGGCTCAAGCCCTTGGTGAAGCAGGTGCCAAATTGGTGATTTCATCACGTAAAGCTTCCGATTTAGATGAAGCAGTAGCCCATTTAAAATCACAAGGCATTGACGCTTTTGCAATTGCCGCCGATTGCTCTAACCCCGAGCATATTGCCCATTTAGCCACTAGCGCAATTGCTCATTTGGGGCATATTGACATCTTGGTGAATAATGCAGGTGCTACTTGGGGTGCCCCAGCTGAAGACTATCCGCTAGAGGCCTGGGATAAGGTCATGAACCTCAATATTAGAGGCTATTTTTTACTTTGCCAGCAAGTGGGTAAATTAAGCATGATTCCTCGTAAAGGAGGTCATATTGTGAATATTGCTTCTATTTCTGGTTTAGGTGGCAACCCCCCCGATCTACAAATGGTGGCCTACAACACATCTAAAGGTGCAGTGGTTAATTTTACTCGCACCATGGCAGCGGAATGGGGTAAACATGGCATTCGAGTCAACGCCATTTGCCCAGGATTTTTCCCTAGCAAAATGACCAAAGGGGTATTAGAAAAATTTGGTGAAGACAATATGGCTGCTCACGCACCTTTATTACGTTTAGGCGATGATGAAGATTTAAAAGGTTTGTGCTTATTGCTCTCTAGCGATGCAGGTAAACATATTACAGGCCAAGCTATTGCAGTAGATGG
>CAZKWC010000133.1:0-2695 GCA_964556425.1 uncultured Limnohabitans sp.
CTTCTTATTAGAAATACTTCAATTTCATTTTTACCTAATTAATTACGCCTTTTCATTTTTAATGAAGCAATTAATCCAATCAATATTTTTTATTTATTACTTGCCAAAAAAAATGCCCTAGCTCTGCAGTCAAACTAGGGCACGTACAAACAAAAAAAAGTGGAGCTATTTGCACAGCTCCACTATCAACTATCAAAACACTTTGTATTTATAAAAACGATTTGGGGTGCAATACATTTGTCATGTCGCGTATACAAGCACCCTATTCTAAGTAGCCCTATTTTTAATGGCTTTAAATTGTTTTACTTTGAGGTTTAAACTCCGTCGTTAGCAGTCACTGTTGCAGAAGTAGTCGTTTTATAACCACCGTAGTTGTTAGCACTAATCGTACCTGGAATTGTTAATACACCACCAATATAGAAGGTTGCAGAACCGCCAGCACCTAAAGTAACGGTGGCTGGTGCATCTAAGGTGGCTTGCATACCGCTCACTGCTGTAGTTGGTGCATTTAAACCAGCAAAACCAGTAGTAGTAGAGTTGGCAGCGTCAAAAGGCATTGCAGTGTTACCACTCATAGTAATAGTAACTGATGCGCCGTTAGCAGCGGTAGAGCCTGATAAAGTACATGTACCACGGTTGTGTAACCATGATGCATTGGCAGTAGATTGAGCAACACGGCTTGTATTGCCAGAGGCTACTACGTCGCCAGTACCTTTATCTAAAGTGATGGTAGTTGCTGCACCTGTACGTGCAGGTATGCGCCATACACCAAAAGATACGTCTGTACAGACCAATTCCATGGCAGGCTGAATACCAGCTTTAGCATCGACAGTGTCGCTTGCTGTTTCAGCAAATGTGTTGGTAGAAGCAAATGCGGCTAATACTGCAACTGCGGCGGCGATTTTAGATAATTTGTTCATAACTTTCTCCTAATAAAATTTATTTAATTCAACCTTTAATTTGGCTCAAATACTTTTTTTAGTATTTGTTACCCCAATTTCTTTTTCGCTTCAGCTGTGTGCTTATTGATGCTTTTTTGCTGACCGTGGTTGAACTATAAATTTTTAAATCCCAAAATACCACCCCAAAACCCTAGATATTGCAGTTTGAAACAGTTATTAAAAATCTGACACACAAAGCATAAAAACAATATCAAAATACTCTAATTAGGTGTTTTTTAGCCCCAAATATTTTATTTATACAAAAAATGCACTACTTTTAGAGCTACCTAAAGTATTTTTTTGAGGGCTAATTTCTTATTATAAAACAACAACATATATTTGATTTTGAGATACGCTATTGCATACAAAAATTTATTAACGACAACTTTTGACGTTTAAAAGTAGATTTTTTGTGTTTTATTGGTTTCTATCTTTATGTGAACTATGGCAAGCCATTTTTTTACATAAGGCTCTTTTTAGCTTAATTAAAGTTATATTTAGCACCAAAATACTATTTTTGAATTGATTTTTAACTCCCAAAAGTTGGTAAATTTCTTATTTTTGTAGCATTTTTACCATTTTTGGGTGTTGTTTAATGGTTTTTTAGTACTTTAAAAAAACAACATTTTTAGCTAATTTGGGCTTTATCAACATTTGCAATAAGAGCTGTTTTAAGCTTTTAGCACAACCCAAAACCACTTTTTTACCGTTGCTCTTTTAGCTTATAGCCACAAGACTCTCTAATAATAAGCTTGGGCTCGAATGCATAGTTAATTGTTTGTGTGGCAATTTGGTTTTTGATTTGCATTTGTGCCATGAGTTTTTGCAGTGCCACTTTACCTAGGCCAACTGGGTCAGAACGCATGGTGGTAAGTGGCGGCGAGGCAAAAGGTGCCATAGGTATATCATCAAAACCCACTAATGCTACATCTTGGGGTATTTTTAATCCAGCTTCGCTAAGTGCTCTTATGGCACCAAAAGCAATCGTGTCGTTACCAGCAAAAAGTGCTGTAAATTTGATTTGACGAGCTAATAAGCGACGGGTGGCTTCATAACCACTTTGTGCACTAATATCGGCATATTCTACCCATGCAGGGTTAACCGGTAGATTGGCTTGACGTAAGGCTTGGCGCCAGCCTACCTCTCGCTCGTTAACCGAATCGTATTCGGGCTGGGCAAAACTCACAAAGGCAATTTCTTTATGGCCCAACTCAATTAAATGATTAACCGCCATTAATGCCGACAAAGAAGTATCGCTACCCACCGACTGTAAATCTTGAGGCTGATTGGGTTTAGAGGAAAAAAACACCAAAGGAATTTGCGCCTCTTGTATTTTTTGCAAATGAAGATGTTCTGATATGCGCTGATTGGCCACAATTAAGCCATCAATGCTACGGCCTCTTACTAAATTAACAAAGCTATCGGGCTCTTTACCTTCATCATCCGTGCTTTCTATGAGTAATTTAAGCCCATAATGATGGCATTCCTCATTTAAAGTGGCCACCAATTGAGCCAAAAAGGCATCTACATAGAGATGTGATGCTTTAGGAATAACCAGGGCCACAGTGCGAGTATTACCACTTGCCAAGCTACGTGCTGCGGCGTTGGGTTGATAACCCATCTCTTGTGCCACCAATAAAACTTTGGCCCTGGTGGCATCGCTAATACCTTGGTCTTTTACACCATTTAAAACAAATGAAACCGTGGTTCTTGAAACGCCTGCTTGCCTAGCAACCTGTGCACTGGTGGGGGGT
>CAZKWC010000134.1:0-2690 GCA_964556425.1 uncultured Limnohabitans sp.
AAAACTCATTGAAATTAGCCTCAAATTGTTTGGTAACAGGGCCTGTAGTTACCCAGCCCGAGGCAATAGCTTGACTAACAGCTTGCAATTCTTCAGGGCCTGTATCGGGTTTGGCAAAAGGCAAAAATGGAGAGGTAAAATTATTATGAGTCATGGTAAGAATTAGAAAAGTAGGTCTATTATCTAACAAATTATTGCTAGGTTTTTAAAGAGGTCGATAGTGCTAACTTCAACTATGGCCAACAAAATATCAGCTACCAACATTACCGTATTCAAACTTACTGAAGTGTAGTGGTGGCTTTGATTATCTTTTTAAACCAATCGTAATGTATCAATTAAACTTTAATAAAACCATTTTATTGGTTTGGATCTTGTCATTTTTGGCTTTATTGGTTAATGAGTTTATCAAATACGGTTATGCAATTGATATTAATTATTCAATTCAACAAATAGGCCTTGAGGCTTTTTTTCCAACTTTCTTTTGTGGCTTTTTACTCATCATCAATTATTTGCCTAGAGCAGGTCAAACTGTTACTAGTTACTTATTGTTTTTTACTATTTCGGTATTTTCTGCACTGGGGCTTACTAAAACACTTACAGGCTCACACTCTGGCTCGACTAATTATTTGCTTACCGGCATTTCGTTTTACACTGCCACTATTGCATATTTAATTTATCAACAACAGTTTCACAAGCATACTATTTTGGGCGTTACCAATCCGCTATTGTTAGTAACAGGTCCTATCGCTTTATTTGTAAAAGATCAGAACTACAAAAAATTTAAAAATAGATTTAATTATTATTTTCCTTTTATTATTTTAGGATTGTTTCTTCACCAATCTATTGCCACACCTCTTACCAAAACTTTTTTTCTTATTAGTGCCACTGATGTTGTTAGCTCACTTACATTCGCTCTTTTATTCGAGCTTTTTGTATATGCTAATTTTTGCGGCTTGTCACTCCTTATATATGGTTTGATGGGATTAATGGGCGTGAAGATTCCTCTTAATTTTAGACAACCATTTTCAGCTACTAATATTGTTGACTTTTGGAAAGGCTGGCACACTTCGCTTTCCTTGGTTTTAAAGACTTTGTTTTACACTCCTTTAAGAAAAAATGGGGTGCTACTATTGCTATTTTCGGAGTTTATATTAGTTCTGCATTATGGCATGGTGTGACTTTTAACTTTGTCGTTTGGGGTGTTTTTCATGCCCTTGTATTTTTAATCACTGTCGCAATTCTCAAGCGTAAAATTCCTTTTTTACCCATTTTATTAATGTTTTTTGGCAGCATTGTAGGCCGCTTAATTTTTGCAGATTCTGACACCAACCGATTAATTGAAAAATTTAAATTTCAATACACTAATAGTGAGGTTTTTCAAAAGTTACACACCCTCCCAGATGAAGTATTAATAGCTATTAGCTTTGTTATTATTTTTGTGGCGAGTGAATTTATATTTCAAAAAACCAAATATTTTAGAAATCGAAATTACAAGTTCTTTAGATTGCCTATTGTTCAACTTGTTTTACTCTTTGTAACCGTAGCCTTGCTATCTAAAGAAATGGGAACTAATTATGCGGTTTATGGCCAACGCTAATAAAATAATTAAATTTTTAGTTTTCTTTGTAATAATTTTATATATTTATTATGTTTATTACGATAACGAAAGAAATAAAAGCTGGGGTGACAGAAAAACCTATGAGCTTCATTTAAAAAACATTCAACAAGATGGCAAAACCTACACTGGAATTATTGTAGGAGGGTCTAACTCATTTTGGGGTTTATCAGCCAAACTACTGACTGAAAAAACTAATTTAAAATACTATAACTTATCTATTTTGCATGAAGGTAGAAATAGTTTAACCCACGAAAAATTTATACAACAAGTTAGTAATAATTATTTTGATAAGAATAAGATTGAGCAAATTATTTACTCATCGATTGTTCCTTTTCATCAATCACTTTTTAAAAGCTACAACGGCAACGGTATTTCTACCTCTGTTTGGGGTGTACATAATGTAGGTGTAAAACCATTTACATCTTATTATCAGTATCTCAAAGAAAGGCATTATTACAAACAAAAAACACCTGATTGGTACCATATGGTCAATAATAATGGTGATTTAAATTTTGCAAATCAACCATGTCCAGCTGAACAATATCATTATTATTACGATATGGCAGATGCACTAGAGGTAGCAAAATTTTTAAATAGGAAGGCGAATTTTTTATCCCAGCAATTTCCAAATGCTGAGGTAACCGTTTTGATTCCGAGCGAATATATTTTTATGAATCGCTATCCGCGTGAATGGGCTAATACCATCGTAGAAAATTTTGAAAGCAATGCACAATCTAATCAGCGAATTGTTGTACAGGCGCAAATTCCTAGCTTTAGTCTAATGTGTGAGGGACTTCATCATCCTAATGACAAAGGCAGAACATGGAGAACCCAACAATTGGTTAATTCACTACAAACTAAAAAAGCGATTTCCTTTTAATTCTTTTAATTGCATCGTCCATAAAAAAACCTAGCTTTGATTAGATTCAAAGCTAGGTTTTTCAATTGAACACAGCTATTAGTATAGAAATTAATCTATGAAACTATTGGCTGTTATAGTAATAATTTATTCTTTGTTTATTGTGCCTTTACCTTTAAACGCCATGCATGTAATAAAGGCTCGGTGTAACCA
>CAZKWC010000135.1:0-2646 GCA_964556425.1 uncultured Limnohabitans sp.
AACCCGCCGAAGTGACTAAGCAAGGAGAAATCCATGCGTAGCGCAGTAGGAATCCTCGTCGTTTATGGCGGGGAGGATGTCAAATTGGTTTAACAAGTCTAAGCAACTAGACTTTGGTTTGGCATTACACGGATTAGGAATAATGTATAACCTAGGTCAGGGCGTTAACCAAGACACACAAAAAACAATTGAATTGTTTCAGCAAGCTATCAATAAAGGCGTTATAAAAGCAAATTATGGCATGGGTTATTTATATTTTGAAGGCAAAACAATACCCCAAGATTACCAAGAGGCGATACGATATTTAAAGATTACCGCTGCAGCCTCTGATATTGATGCTTTGAATTTGATTGCAATAATGTACAGAAACGGCCTTGGAGTGAAGACCAACAAACCAGAGGGTTTGAAATATTGGATTCAGGCTGCCGAACTTGGATCTGAGCTAGCGCAATTTAATTTGGCTAAAATTTATTTAAAAGGTATTGAAAAACCAAAAAATAAAAAAGAAGCAATTAGATTGTTAGAGCTCTCTGCACAAAAGAACAACCCTTTAGCCAATGATCTATTGGGTGAAATTTATAACGAAACTATCACTATTAAGGGCGATATCAAAAAAGCATTATCCAATTACGGTGGGGATCGCAAAAAATCTATTGAGCACTCAAAAATTGCAGCTAAAAAAGGCATTTTTTCATCTCAAAGTCGCTTAGCTTATTTTCATTATACGAATGCTTTGCTAGCTAAAAGTAACAACTATGTAGAAGCATTAAAATGGATGAATATAGTAGCCAGCCAAAAACCTGGGGAGATGAATACCTTACGACATCAATTGTTAAAAGAGATGCCACCTGAGGATATCAAGCAAGCAGAGAAACTTGCTGATATTTGCCTACACACTAATTTTAAAGATTGTGATTAACACATTGAATAGCTTGAACGCTTCATGACCTACACAATCGCATAAGTCAGTTTAGTGTTTAGGTTGATAAATTATGCAACTAACCCTTAGTCATTTTCAGTAACGAGAATATCAATTTACAAATTGACTTTTCAACTCAAACAGTTTTTGATAAATTTAAAACTATTTTTATTCAAATTTAAAGGATGAGTATATTGAACTGATACTCATAAAAAATGAATAAAAAAGTCCTTAAAGAAAAATGAGTTTTCAACTAAAATTTAATCATTTTTAACACCAGAATTATATGGTCAACACACAAGCGATTATTCATCCGCAAATTTGGGAGCTTGCCCCTCAGTTCCGTGCTATTAGTATTTCTGTAAAAGCAGATCAATTGATCAATCCAATGGCAGGTGCAGAATCACTAAAATTAGCTTGTCAACATTTTTTAAACTCAGACTTTGATTGGGCTGCTGCCCACATTAAAGCATGGGATGAGATGTATAAAAAATTTGGTGCTAAACCTCAGAAAACCCCCAACTCAGCGCATGCCTTAAGAAAAAGGGTAATTAAAGATGGCAGTTTAACTAGCATTGACCCGATTGTGGACCTCTACAATGCAATTAGCATTAAATACGCCGTTCCTGTGGGCGGAGAAAATATTGGTGCTTATACTGGTAGTCCACACTTAGTTTTATCTGATGGAACTGAAAAATTTGACACCGTAAAAGAAGGGCAAATTTTTTATGAAACACCTGAGCCTGGTGAAGTGATTTGGAAAGACGATATTGGAGTTACGTGTCGTCGTTGGAATTGGCGACAAGGAGTAAGAACTAGACTTGACTCAAGTGCAAAAGACATGTGGTTTATTTTAGAAAGCTTAGGTGAAATGCCATTAGAAGCGCTCGAACAAGCTGCAAAAGAATTAAGCCAAGGTATTCAAAATATCATGCCACAAGCCCTTATACATAGTCACCTTATTGAAAAAATTTAATGTATTTACCTGACCACTTTGCAGAAAAAAACCTCATTAAGCTGCATCAACACATACAACAACATCCATTTGGAATGTTAGTGACTAATGGGCACAATGGCTTAGATGCTAACCATCTGCCTTTTTATTTAACGGTTACCCCTGAGAAAACTACAGTGTTAACAACTCACGTAGCTCTGGCCAACCCAATTTACAGCAATGTCAATAATGAAGATGATGTGTTAGTAGTGTTTAAAGCTGCGGACCATTATATTTCACCCAATTGGTATCCAAGTAAACACGAAACACAAGAACAAGTACCTACTTGGAATTATATTGTGGTGCATGCGCACGGCAAAATTAAATTTAAAACAGATGAAAAATTTTTAAGAGGAATGCTTGCTCAATTAACCAAACAGCAAGAAGCCCAACAAGAAAAACCCTGGAAAATGGGCGAGGCTCCTAAAGTTTATATGGACGCATTACTTCAACGAATTGTGGGTATAGAGATAGAGGTAAGCCAACTGATTGGTAAAAGTAAATTAGGCCAAGATGAAATTTCAAAAGATGTTATAGGGGCTGCCCAAGCTTTAGCAAATCAAGGCGAAAAAATAATTTCTGTAGCCATGCTTGATGCACTTAGTAAACGAACATAAAACAAGGCTTACCTAGGCATTTATAACCGAAAACTATTAAATGCTACATTAACTTTCAATTAACTCAGTCCACTCTTGCTGACTAAACAAATACAGCTTTTGCGACAAGGCATGAG
>CAZKWC010000136.1:0-2594 GCA_964556425.1 uncultured Limnohabitans sp.
AATTAAATTCAACGGAAAGGTAAGTCCCAAGCTAAGACCAAAATACAAACTAGGATTGGCCTCTGGTACTGCATACCTTAATACTGCTGGTACGGCAATATAGGACGCACTAGCAGCCAAAACCATTAATAGTGCACCGTTACCACTTGATAATTGCAACAGGCCCGCCAATGCCAAGGCCAGACTTGCATGCACCATAGGGCCTACAATCGCATAGGCAATTAAAACCTTGGGTTGCTTTTTAACAGAACTCAAATTTCTAGCCGCCATTAAGCCCATGTCGAGCAAGAAAAATGACAACATCCCTTTAAATAAATCTACAGAAAAAGGCTGCATCGCCGATTTCCCCGCATCACCAGTTATCAGCCCAATCACCATTGCTCCTAATAAAAGCAGTTGGGCACCATCGGTAAATGATTCATGTAATACTTTTTTAATTGAAAAATCGCTTTGATTGGGCTTGCTACTATTGCCATTTTGATTATTTTCATGAAGCTGTTTTTTCCTCAGCATATTGGCAAAAACAACTGCCAAAATAATGGCTGGCGACTCCATTAAAGCCATTGCCGCAGCCATATGTCCGCCATACGCAATCTCATGACTGTCTAAAAATTGAACAGCTGTCACAAAAGTCACTGCACTCACAGAACCATAGGTGGCGGCTATTGCTGCAGCATCAAAACCAGAGATAAACCGTTTTAATAACCAAAATCCTATTAAAGGAACAATAACTGCTAAAACAATTGCTGCTGCTAGGCTAAGCCCAACTTCGACGTTAAAGCCAGAATCTGAGAGGGCAAATCCGCCTTTTAAACCCAAGGCCATTAACAAATAAAGTGATAAAAATCTAGAAATGGCGGGAGGTATTTCTAGGTTGGATTTAATAGTGCCAGCAAGCACTCCAAAAATAAAAAAAAGAATAGCTGGGTCAAGTAGGTTTTGCATTTGGTTTCCTTTGACAGTATCTTAGTTTTCAATCATACTTTTGTAAAATTGATTCTTTCATATAAATACATAGATAAAAACCTATGAATATTACGTTCAAACAATTACGCATGATGCAGGCTTTAGCCGAAACCAATAGTATTAGTGCAGCTGCTAAAGTCATGCATGTCACCCAACCTACGGCTTCTATGCAGCTTAAAGAAATGAGTTTGGCAATTGGCCTGCCTTTGTATGAAGTGATTGGTAAAAAAATCTATTTAACCGATATAGGTTTAGAGTTAGCTGCCACAGCACAAGATATTTCAAGAGCATGGGAGTCTTTTGAGCAAACCGTGCATGCTAGCAAAGGAGTCAATAAAGGGCGTTTGCGTATTGCAGTAGTAAGCACTGCCAAATACTTTATGCCCAAACTAATTGCTTCATTTTGCAAAAAATTTCCTGCCATTGATGTGTCGCTAGAAATTTTAAATAGGGACGGAGTTTTAGAAAGACTTAGAAGCAACCGAGACGATCTTTATATTATGTCTATGCCGCCCACAGATGTGGCTCTAGAAGATGTTATTTTTATGCCCAATCCAATTGGGCTTATTGCAGCAAGTACCAACACTTTAGCCAAACAAAAAATGGTCAGTCTTAACGATTTAAAAAATCATCGTTTTATTTTGCGTGAGCCAGGTTCTGGTACTCGAATGGCTGGAGATCAATTTTTTGCCAAAAAAAAATTCAAGCCTAATATTCGACTTGAATTAGGCAGTAATGAAGGCATTAAAGAAGCAGTTGCCGGTGGCTTGGGTATTGGCATTATTTCTTTGCATGCCTTGCATGGTCATTTGAAAGAGCAGGGGGTGAGTGTGGTGAATGTAGAAGGTTTTCCTGTGAAGTCGGCTTGGCATTTAGTGCATTTAAGTGCTAAACAACTATCGCCTGTTGCACAGGCTTTTAAACAGCATATGTTGCATGAAATTAAAGTCAAATAAAAACCTATGTTGTGTGCATTACCCTAATTTAAAAATGTTAGTTAAGCATTAAAAGCACCATACTACTTAATAACAGCTCTCCAATTATTTTTTTAAAAATCATCTATAGACTTGTTTTAGGTTTTATTGGGTTTGAAATTTTATTTCGGTTAAGGCCTTCATATAAGGATGAGTACGGCGTTCTGCAAAACCATCTACTAACAGACCAACGCCACTAAAAAATATTAAAGCAATACCTAAACCTTGTGCAAAATCGGTTGGTATTACAAAGCGCAAAATTAGTCCTACTACTCCAAACAAGCCCCATATAATTAAATAAAATTTCCAAGCATTATTTACTTTGTCCATTCTTTTAATTTCAGCTATGCGAGTAGATTCTGGGGCAGTTTGTACTTGAGTCTGCAAATGAAGTAATTGAGCGGGAGTGCGAAAACCCACAGTAGCACCAATAGAAGTCATTAATAGGCCCATTAACAAAAATGGAATCGCCACGCCTTTGTTGAATGTTGTAACTCCATCCACATACAGCCACCCACCAAACACTAGGCTAAGCAAACCCAAGGGTAGTATAAAAACCAAGGCCTCTAACTTTTCACCTTGAAAATAAACCATCATAGCGTCTAACAAGTGATAACTTGATTCATTAATTGGCATATAGTTTCCGATATAAAA